>CBDIHJ010000032.1:0-66548 GCA_965279045.1 Henriciella sp.
TGGGTTTGCTGAAGAAGATGTGGTGCGCGTGCGCAATTCAAAAGCCGCTCAATCGATTTATGCCCGCGACAGCCAGCAAAGCATGGCTAATTTGTTTGGCAGTTGGCTCTCAATTGGCGGTGAAATTGAGGATCTCCTGACCTATTCGGATGATATCCGCGCGGTCACGACCGAAGAGGCTCTGGCGGCCGTCCGCAAAGTCTTCGCCGACGACAATCACTTTATTGAGGCGCAATTGCTGCCCGCTGAAGGGGAGCTTTAATCATGCGTATTCCGTTTTTGATCAGCACCGCCGCGCTGGCTTTCGTTCTTTCAGCTTGCGGCCCGGCTTCCGACACCGGAACGTCTAAGGTTTCTGAAGACACCTCTGCGAGCTCTGCGCTCGATGTGCTTGTGCATGATGGTGAGTTCGCGACCATCCAGCAATTCACGACGCCCGGCGGCGTGTCCGTTTGGCTTGTGGAAGAACCTTCTATTCCGATCCTCTCTCTGCGGATGGCCTGGCAGGCGGGCGAGACCAATGATCCTGAAGGGATTGAAGGGCTCACCAATGCGATGGTCTACCACATGAATGAAGGCGCAGGCGAAATGGACGCGCAAGCCTTTTTCAAAGGCATGGAAGAGCTCAACATGAGCTTCTCCTGTGGGTCGTCGAGCGAAAGTACCTTCTGTAACGCGTCGATGCTGACAGATAATGTCGACGCATCTTTCAATATGATCGCTACTGCCTTCGCGGAGCCGCGCTTCGATGATGGCCCCTTTGAGCGCTTCAAACGCGAGCAGGAAGTCTCGCTGCAAACGCGCGAAACCAATCCGAGATATCTCGCTGGCCGAGCGCTCAACCAAGCGCTTTACCCGGATCATCCCTACGCCAAAGAAACCACGGCAGAGAGCCTGTCTGCAATCACGCAAGACGGCATGCGGGCGCAGAAAGACCTGCTCATGGTGCGCGAAGGATGCTGGTAACCGCCGTCGGAGCGATCAGCCAGAAGAATTGGCCCCGCTTATTGATCAAGCGGTCGCCGGATTGCCAGAAAGCAGCGAGGCCATCGAGGCCGATGAAGTTGTCTTGGCGAGTCCAGAGAGTGAGCGATCGTGATCGACCTGCCACAGCCGCAAAGCCTCGTGACCTTCACAGCGCCGGCCATGAAACGCGAAGATCCGGATTTCTACACAGCGGTCGTGTTGAACTATACGTTTGGCGGTGGCGGGTTTGAAAGCCGCCTCATGAAGGACTTGCGGGTTGAACGCGGCCTAACCTATGGCGTCTACACAGGCGTCAGTGCGGGCGACAAGCTGCAAACCTGGGCGGGCAGCGGCCAGACCAAGAATGAAAGCGCGGGTGAATTCATCGACGGCGTCAAAGAAAACATGGTCGCCATGGTTGAAGAGGGCATGACAGAAGAAGAATTGTCTGCCGCGAAAGCCTACCTGACCGGGTCTTATCCTCTCGGGTTCGACTCCAACGCCAAGATCGCGGCCCGAATGATGGGCGTTAGGTTGGAAGATTTGCCGGTCGACTTCTTCGATAAGCGCAACGCCATGGTTGAGGCGGTCACGCTGGAAGACGTCAATCGCGTCGCGGCGGAATATCTCAGCCCGGAAAATTTTACGTTCGTAATTGTCGGTCAGCCTCAGGGCCTGGACGGGTAAGTTTTGGCGGGGTCGATCTCATCAAGCAGGCGCGGGACGGCTCCTTGCGCTGTTTGTCATTTTCGTCCCGATGACGATCTTCATTGCCGCAGCCATTGCCAGCTTGGTTGACTTAGATGGCTTCTTCGCCGTCGCCAAGGCGATGAATGATTGGTTCCTCGACACCTTTTCAAGTTTGATTTCCTGGGCCGTGTTCGGCTTCGTGCTGACCTGTATCGCCGTTGTCATTTCGCCGCTTGGGCGGGTGACCATTGGCGGAGAAGGGGCAGAGAAAACGCTCAAACCGTGGAGTTGGTTCTCGATCACTCTATGCACCACGATCGCCATCGGGATCTTGTTCTGGGCGATGGCTGAGCCGCTCTATCATCTCTATGACCCCGGCGGTGCCGCCCGCGGCATCGAAGCCGCAAGTGGCGAGGCCCAACAGTTCAGTCTGGTCAGCCTGTTCATGCATTGGGCGATTTCGCCTTATGCAATCTACACCGTGGCAGCGCTGACCTTTGCCTTGGCCTATCACAATTTGGGCAAGCCTTATTCGGTCTCAGGACCGTTCGTCGCTTTGCTGGGACGGCCTTTGCCAGGTCCGGTCGCCTCGGTTCTGGATGCCGCTATTTTGCTCGCATTGATTATGGGCATGGCGGCGTCCTTGGGTGCGGGCATGCTGCTTTTGTCGGGCGGTGTCGCGAACCTGACCGGCTTGCCGAGTGGTCAAGTGTCATTGGCTTTGGTTGCAATGGCGATCGGCGTGGTCGTGTTGATCAGTTCTCTGACGGGCTTGATGCGCGGCATCCGTATTCTGTCCGTCACCAATGCTTGGTTTTTCTTCGTCTTTGTGGGGTTCATCATCCTGTTCGGACCGACCGTCGAAATGGTCGCGCAAGGCGGACAAGCGATTTTAGGTTATGGGGCGGAATTCCTTGATCGCTCTTTGATGATTGGCGCGGCGAGTGGCGATGGCGAATGGGCCAAGAGTTGGACCACGTTCTATTTCGCCAATTGGCTCGCCTGGGCGCCGGTGACCGCCATGTTCTTAGGACGGATTGCACGCGGCTACACGGTTCGAGCATTCGTTTTGGTCAATCTTGTGCTGCCGGCTTTGTTCTCTATGGTCTGGATGAGTGCGTTCGGCGTCTTCGCGATGGAAACCGACCTTGGACAGGCCGGTCTTCTAAAAGAGACCTTGGACGCAACCGGGCCTGAATCGGTTTTATTCCGCGCGCTTGAAGAATTACCCCTGAGCGGTCTCATGATCCCGGTGCTCTTGCTGCTTTCTTTCATTTCTTATGTGACGGCCGCCGACAGCAATACCGAAGCAATCTCGCAGATCTGTAAGACCCATACTCATGCGATGACCGAAGCCGATGAAACCGAGCCGAGCGCGCCGCGTTTGAAGGTCGCTTGGGTCATTCTGCTCTGCCTGATGGCATGGATCATGGTTGCGTTTAGCGGCATCGATGGCGTGCGCATGTTGTCCAATGTCGGTGGACTGCCCGCTTTGTTCATCGTGCTTGGATTACAAGTCTGCCTGTTACGGATGATGTTTCAGGCGAGCGCCCTCAATCTCCGAACGGTCCAGCCAGCTTAAGCATCTGCCAGGGTTTTGAGCTCTGAGGCGATCCCGGTAAGGCTCTCTCGGATACGCTTGAGCCCACCGCCGCGACCATTGTGCACGACCAATTGCTTCCAAGGCAGTTCGCCATCCTCGGGACTGCGCACGACAAGGTGGCCAGATCGCGGCAGGGCATTGGTCAGCAAGACCTCTGAAAGCGCAAACCCGGCTTGATCGTCAAACGTTCCGTTACGCGCATCGGCTTCAAAATCAGACTGTTCTGATCGACCGACGGTGTTGAAGAGAACCGACAGATCCGGGCGCTTTTCATCGCTGATCTGCTCCTGCATCACTTGATTGAGCAGTTTGACACCGCGCAAGGAATAGACGTCGGGGTGCATTGGGGTGAGGACGCGATCTGCCGCTTCCAAGGCGCATCGCGTCAAGAAGGTTGCGTTCGGATTGGTGTCAAAGACGATCAGATCATATTCGCTGCGATAATAGTCGATCATGCGCCGGAAATTCGCGCCGACGACGGCGAGTGATTCCGGACTTGGGGCGAACGCGTATTTCGAGATTTCAAACTGCCCGGAGATCAAATCGAACCGACCACCAGGGGCGTTGTCGCCCGCGAGCAGATTGTGCGTGATCTGCTCACGATCAACCGGTTCAAATAAATCCGTACTAATCGTCGACCAATTTTCAGACGGTGAGACGGTGTCATACGCATGTAATCGCGAGCGCTCGAATAGAGAGATCACCGATTTGTCGCGCGCCGCACTCGCATCGGCATGTTCCATGTCGAAAAAGGTCTGGGTGAGATTGTATTGTGGGTCCAGGTCAATCAATAACGTTCGCCCGCCCAGCACCGCCTGCCAGGTGCCGAACACCTGACTCGTCACTGTGGTTTTACCAACACCGCCTTTGAGGTTCATCACGGAGATGACTGGACAGCGGCGCTCATAGCGCTTTTTCACCGCCTCGACCAATCGCTCCAAAGCTCCTTCGTCGCCCAGCGAATCTGTCAATTTGTCAGCCAAAGCGGTTTTAAACTGCTTAGACAGGCGCGCATTGTCGGCTCGGATCGGGAAGATCTGTAAGCCCCGCTCTATCGCCCGCTCGAGCTGCGCCTGGACGGCCCGCGACCGGATCGAAGAGGCCGAGACTAAAACCACCATGCCGAACGCGTCATCAATCGCGGCGTTGACCGAGTCAGGGTCAACATCCTTACTCCCGGCGGGGGTGTACCATGTCGGGATCGACGCCCTCCGCATGGCCTCGTGGACCTGCAACAGGGGGTCAACGTCGCGATGACCATGAGCGATAAAAAGCTGCGACATGTATATCTGTCCGTCTGGGAGGCGTTGCTGTTTTGCTACCCTGATTAGCCCGGATCGGCCACACTTTCATCTCATATCAGCTTTCCATAGCTTGATTGTGTCTGCTTGCCTGTGCATAAAGCGCGACCTTAAGGAGAAACCCATGACCTGGACGCCAAGCAGCTGGCGCGCACGCCCGGCAAAGCACATTCCGGAAGACTATCCGGATCTTGATCATCTCAAAGATGTCGAGACGCGCTTGGCAGCGTTTCCGCCACTCGTGTTTGCGGGCGAAGTCCGGACCTTAAAACAGCGCCTGGCAAGCGTTGCGGCAGGCGATGCATTTCTGCTTCAGGGCGGCGATTGCGCCGAAAGCTTTAAAGAGTTCAGTGCCGACAATATTCGCGATACGTTGCGGGTGATGCTGCAAATGGCGGTGGTTCTGACCTATGCGGCCTCTAAGCCTGTGGTCAAAGTTGGGCGTTTGGCGGGTCAGTTTGGTAAGCCGCGCTCATCGCCGATCGAAGAGATTGATGGTGTCACTTTGCCCTCGTATCGGGGCGACAATATTAATGGCATGGCCTTCGACGAAGCGTCTCGGACCCCAGATCCGGAGCGCCTGATCCAAGCCTATTCACAATCAGCTTCAACTTTGAACCTCGTGCGGGCTTTCTCGCGCGGCGGGTATGCCGATCTCTCAAATGTGCACCAATGGATGCTCGGTTTCGTCGATCGTTCACCCTTGGGCGAACGTTATCGCGAGATGGCCGATAAAATCAGCGATGCACTTGAGTTTATGAAGGCTTGCGGCGTCACTTCGCAGACCGTGCCGCAAATGTCTTCGGTGGAAGTCTACACCTCCCACGAGGCCTTGTTGCTCGGCTATGAAGAAGCGATGACGCGGAATCGATTCCACGTCCGGCGATTGGTACGACACCTCTGCACATATGCTCTGGATTGGGCACCGCACCCGGCAAGTCGATCACGCGCATGTCGAGTTCTGCAAGGGCGTGAGAAACCCGATCGGCATGAAATGTGGGCCCGGGCTAGAGCCAGACGAGCTTTTGCGGATCATCGAGACGCTAAACCCTGATGATGAACCAGGACGGATTACCTTGATTTCGCGCTTCGGGGCTGATGGCGTGGCAGAGGGGCTGACACCACTCGCGCGCGCAGTAAAAGCCAGCGGCCGAACTGTGGTTTGGTCCTGTGATCCGATGCACGGCAACACGCTGAAGACTGAATCCGGCTTCAAAACGCGGCCCGTGGACCGCATTTTGACGGAAGTTCGGAACTTCATCGATGTGCTCAGCGCAGAGGACTGTGTTCCAGGCGGTGTTCACTTTGAAATGACCGGCCAGGATGTCACCGAATGCATTGGCGGCGCACAGGCCATCTCGGAAGCGGACCTGTCATCCAGATACCACACTCATTGCGATCCTCGTTTAAATGGCGAACAAGCCCTTGAACTTGCCTTCCTGATCGCAGAGAAGCTCCTGGAGATTAAGGACGCCTCCCCAATGCCATCACGTGTAGCCGGATAATCAGGACGTTTAACCATGACCCAGCGGGCATGGCCCGCCTGGGCGCGGGCCTCTGAAATTCTAGACCTTTTGCGGCTGTCAGGGCCGATTGCGATCTCGCGTCTATCGTGGATGTTGATGGGCCTGACGGATGCTATCGTGCTCGGCCAAGTGAAAGGTCAGGAGCATGAGCTGGCCTTTATTTTGAACTCCTGGCTTCCGATTGGGATCACTCTTGGCTTCGGTATGGGCATCTTGCTCGGGGTGCAGGTGTTGACCTCAGAAATGGTCGGGCGTGGCGAAGAGCGTTTGTCCGGGCGGATTTTCCGACGCGGCATGGTATGGGCCGTCGGGCTCGGCCTATTGGTCACCGCAATTGTGTATTTTGTCGCCGAGCCGCTGTTCAATATGCTGTTCGTGCAGATCAATCCGAATGAGGACATCAGTGCGTTGATGACGCCGCAAGAGTTTGCGTCGGAAACCGCCCTGATTACGCAGATCCTCTCGCTGAGCCTCCTCGGTTTCATGATCTCGACGGTTTGCAGCTATTATCTCGAAGCCTTGCGACGGCCGCTGATCGTGACGATTACGTCCTATCTCGGCGTTGGCGTTAACTTGGTGATCGACTTAGCCTTGGTTCTCGGATGGTGGGGCATGCCGCAAATGGGCGGTGAAGGCGTGGCATGGGCGACCGTTGGCTCGCGTTGGGCGATTACGCTCGCGCTGATAGGTTTTGCTCTCTGGCTCACCCCAGCGCTGAAACCGTCTGAACCGGCCCCCGGAAATGAGGCGAAACGCCAAATTACGGTCGGTGGCGGCACGGCGATTTCAAATATTGCCGAATGGGGCGGGTTTAACCTGACCTATTCCATCGCGGCCTTTATCAGCGTCGCAGCGAATGCGGTGTACGGCTATTCGGTCCAGGTGATGGGCTTCTGTTTCATGTTCTTTCTTGGGATCGGAACAGCGACCAGCGTCCGCGTGGCGGAACATTATGGGCGCGGCGACTTGCAAGGGGTCAAAGACGCCTCGCGATTGGGCGTGGCGGCGACTTTTGTGCTGGGTGTCTTCCTGTCGATCTTGATCTATATTTTCAAAGACCAAGTCGCGTTGCTCTTGGTGAATTCAGAAGCCAGTATTGACGGGACCATGCTGGCCATCGCGATTTCCAGCCTGCTGATCTATGCGGCACTGGCGACAACCTTTGATGGTTTGCAGGCCACCGCCTCCATGGCGCTTCGAGCCCAGGGGATTGTGTGGTTGCCTTCGGCCATTCACTTGGCCTCGTTCTTCCTGCTTATGATCCCGCTCTGTTACTATATGGGCGTCAGCTTGGGCCGTGGGGCCCAAGGGATGATGGAGGCCGTGACGATCACCTTGCTCGTCGCCGGTGGTTTACAATGGAGCCTGCTAGAATGGAAAACGGCGCGCCGCGAGGTGCGGCACGCCGTTTAGTTAGGATCGCTTTCGCGAGTGACCTTAGATGTCTTTCAGAGCAGATGCTGGTCTGAAAGCTGCAGAGGTTTTCTCTTTGATCTTGATGGTCTCGCCAGTCGCAGGATTGCGACCCTCACGCGCGCCGCGAGTTTTCGCGACGAATGTTCCGAAACCAGCAATCGCAACTGAGTCACGGCTCTTCACCGCGCCAGCGATTGAATCAAAGACAGCGTCCACAGCACGGCCAGCTTCGGCCTGAGACATGTCTGCTGCTTCTGCAACGGCTTTGGTCAGTTCACCCTTGTTCATTGGGTTCTCCCTTAGTTCAACGGCGGAAGTTGCCGTTGCGGGCATTGTTCATGATTCGAAATGGTCGTGAATCCCGAAATGCCAATAAATACGGGCGATTCAGCCTTATTTGGCCAGAATCCACCCTTCTTCTGCAGTTATTTTGTGAATTTCTCTACCAGAAAGCGAATTCGGTGGACCGAAGGCGTCAGCGAGTTTTCCACTCGAATCGAGTGATTCTAGGTGTTCTGAGAGGGTTCGCACCTGGGCCTGGTCGAGAATTTCACCCGCATTTGGTGTAACTTGAACTGTGCTGGGATAGATTTCCGCCAGCACGCACTGGGTGTTCGCAAGGGAGTCCGGTGTTAGAGTTTCGAACCCGGTTTCGAATGGCCAGACCTTTGTGTTTGGGATTTCATCACGCAAATAGGCGACCGTGGGGATGCCAAGCATGGCCTGAGAGCCAACCGAACCTGCCCCCAGAAGTTGCCAAACAGACTTTGGATACGCGGCGAAATTCGCCTTGATCCAAGCCTCACACAGCCGGTGCTCCGAAAGCGAGTCTGCTGCGCCAAAGTCCCCTTTTTTCATCGCTAAAGTTGAAACAACGTCTTTTTTCGGGGCGCCCCAAAAGGGGTGGGGGCCTTTCGAGATCGCATAGTTCAACCCTGCGGCAAGCGCGAATCTCGCATTTGAGTTGTCCTCGCGCTCCTTCACCTTTGAGGCGAGATGGGCATGCATGGCGGCCCACGGTGCGGTATCGCGCGTATCCAAGCCGATCGCGTCTGCTGTTCCTGCCGGATAGCCAAGTGCGAAATCGACTCCGATCAGGACTTTGTCGCCGCGCCCAATGAGCTTGTTCGCCATGTCTTTGATGAACGTTCGCGCCTCCAGGCGTGTTCTTGGATTGACGCTCGTGAATTGGAATTTCAGCCGAGCGTTTCGCGCCCGCACGCCAACCCAGATTGAGTTCGCGCCAGTGGTCGGCTTGGCGGCAGCCGACCAATCGACGATTATATACGCGTCAAACAATCGCGCCATGGCCTAGAATTTCACCTCAGCCAGGGGTTCAAGTTCAGCGCAAATCGCGTCGGTTTGAGCGTGTTCTTCCTGGATCGCCTGCAGCGCGCCTTCGCGTCCTTCCAGTTTCGCGGCGAGCTCCTCTTCGATCCGTGCGCGTTTTTCAGGGGTCAAATCCGCACCATCCTGGAGCTCCTTTTGCAGCGCTTTAATCTCGCGACTGGTTTCCACCAGGGCGACCAAAGGGACCATTTCTGTCAGGAAATGCAGATGGATGCGCCGCCGCAGTTCGATATCGCGGATTTCAAACAATCGCTCCCGGTTGCGCTCATAAATGCCGGCTTCATTGAGCGCGGTTCGGAACAAGCGGACCGTGATTTCACCCCATCGCTCACCAAGATCCATCGAACTAATAGCGCGATCCAGAATCAAATCGACGGTCGCCAAGATTTCACCAAAGAAGCGCGCGGCGTCACGCTCTTTACGCTTCTGATTCAAGCGGTCATGCACCAATTCTGCGATCATGGCGCCGCCTGTGGCCAGGACCGCGCCAATGATCACCGCAAGGAGTGTGTCCAGATTGTCGATAAAGTCGAACGTTGATTGGCGCATGGCGGTCCAGCGTTAGCTCAGCTTGACCAGCATTTTCCCCGTATTCTGACCAGAAAACAGACCCATAAACGCATTCGGGGCATTCTCGATGCCTTCCATAACGGTCTCTTCAAACTTCATCTGACCGCCTTTGATCCAAGCGACCATATCGCGCTGGAAATCCGGGGTCATATCTGCATGTGACGAGACGATAAACCCGCGGATTTGCAGCTGTTTGCCGACGATTTGGATGACATTGTTCGGGCCCGGACGAGGCTCAGTATCGTTATATTGCGAAATCATCCCACAAATCGCCATGCGCGCGAACGGTCTTGCACACTCAATCGCAGCTTGAAAATGATCGCCGCCGACATTGTCGAAATAGACATCAATGCCTTTTGGGGCCGCCGCTTTTAGCGCGGCCAGAAGGCCTGGATAATCACCTGCCGCGCGATAATCGATACATTCATCCGCGCCGAGTGATTTTACGAGGGCGCACTTTTCAGCGCCGCCGGCAGACCCAATCACAGTGCAGCCTTTGATTTTTGCAATTTGGACCACCGTGGAGCCTACGGCGCCGGCGGCGCCAGAGACAAAGACCGTATCGCCTTCTTTTAGCTCGGCGACGCGCAAGATGCCGGCATAGGCGGTGAGGCCCGGCATCCCCGCAATGCCCAAAAATGCGCTGTCAGGAAGTCCGGTATCACCGGGCAGCTTCTGCGCCATCACCATTTCCGGCGCCGCCGTCCAGGCTTCACGCCACCCGGCCATGGACTGAACCAAATCCCCTTCGGCATAGTCTGGGTGATTAGAGGCCGTGACGCGTCCGACAGCGCCGCCTTGCAGAACCTCTCCAATTTGGAAGGGGGGAACATAGCTTTCGCGGTCATACATCCGTCCGCGCATGTACGGATCAACCGACATCCAGGTATTACGGACTTGGATCTGACCCGCTTCGGGTGCCGGGGCCTCATTCGATACGATTCCAAAATCATCCGTCTGGGGTTCCCCAACGGGGCGTTTGGCGAGGGTCCAGTCTTTCGATGCGAGCGCGGTCATAGGGCTTCCTTCCTGTCTGTTCTTTCCTGCTATGTGGCCGATCCTGCGCCGGAAGCAAAGGGGGCTTGTAAGAATTCGCAATGCCTTTTGATGGCGCGCACCGACATGTTCAGTTGCAAGCAAAGGGCACAAAATGCGATGAGGCCGCTGGAGAGTGGAGTAGGTTATGTCAACTCTAGCGACTGGGCTGATTGGCGTCGGTGTGTTCGGCGGCTATCACGCGGGCAAGATTGCCGCCTCAGATCATACAGACTTTGTTGGCGTGTTTGATCCGGATCAAGCGCGGGCTTCGGCTTTTGCCGACGATCGAGGTGTGCCTGCATTTCCGTCGCAAAATGCACTTCTGGATGTTTGCGACGCGGTCGTCATTGCGTGTCCGGCCACCTATCACGAAGACGTCGTCCGCGCGGCCTTAGAAGCCGGCTGTCATGTGCTCGTTGAAAAACCATTGGCGCTGACCGGGCATGCCGCGGACCAACTTGCCGCGTTCGCGGATGAGAAAGGCCTTGTCCTTCAAGTGGGTCATCAAGAGCGGTTTGTTCTCGAAGCGATGGGTCTGTTTGAAATTCCTGAAACGCCGACACGGATAGAAGCTTGGCGTATGGGGCCTCCTGCACCCGATGGGCGCGCAGGGGACGTTTCGGTCATTTGGGACCTGATGACCCATGATCTCGATATGGTCGGCAAGCTCATGGGGCCCGCCTTAAGCGTTGAAGCCACCGGTCGCAGCGCCCATACGGCGCATATTGATGAAGCCACGGCGCGCTTGAAATTTGCGATTGGCGCCGCCGAAGTCACGGCGAGCCGGTGTCACTCAGAACGCGATCGCCGCATGGTGCTCACCTATCCGTCCGGCGAAATCGCGATCAACTTTCTCACCCGTGAGATTGAAAACACCACACCTTTCCAAGTCAGAGTGGATGTCTCTGACACATTGCCGGATCCGCTCAGTGCGGCGGATGAGGCTTTCTTTGCAAGTGCGCTTGGGGCGCGCGCTTGTGCCATCCCGGGGCGGGAAGCCGCTCTCGCTGTTCACATGGCCGAACAAGCAGAATTGTCGGCCCTTCACACAATAGGAGCCTGAGCTATGGCTTATTCTGATACCCAACCGTCTGTCTTGATCGATCTTCCTGCTGATGCCCCGATCCAGCTCTTCGACCTGAAGACCCAGCAAGCTCAAATCCGCCCTGCGCTCGAACAGCGCTGGATTGATATCCTCGATCATGGCCGCTTCATTGGTGGGCCTGAAGTGACGGAGTGTGAAGAGAAACTTGCCGAGTTTACCGGCGCCGCCGATGCGGTGGCCGTGGGGTCAGGCACCCAGGCCTTGGTGATGCCGCTGCTGGCCATGGGCATTGCGGAAGGCGATGCGGTCTTCATTCCAGGGTTTACCTATAATGCGACGGCGAACGCGGTCCTCCTCTCTGGCGGATATCCGGTCATTGTCGATATCGACCCAAACACGTTCAATATGGATCCGGCCGATCTGGTGCGCAAAATCGATGCGGTCAAAGCTGAGGGCAAACTCACTCCGCGCGCGATTATGCCGGTCGACCTGTACGGATTGCCCGCCGATTATTCTGCCATTCAGGCTGTTGCAGATGCCCACGGCCTTCGTGTGATTGCGGACGGGGCGCAGGCTTTTGGCGGCAAGGATAATGGCCGCTGGATCGGCAATATTGCGGAGATTACTGCGACCAGCTTCTATCCAACCAAATCTCTTGGGGGGTATGGCGATGGAGGCGCGATCCTCTGTCAGGACAAAGATTTTGCCGAGCGAATGCGGTCAATCCGTTGGCATGGTACAGGCGACAATCGCAAAGAGTCGGTGCGGGTCGGCATCAATGGTCGTTGTGACTCAATCCAGTGTGCGGTTGTGCTTGAGAAACTCACTCTTTTCGAAGCTGAGCGTGAGCGCCGCATTGCTGCGGCGGCGATCTACAATGAGCGCCTGGAAGGCATTGTCGGCCTGCAGACGGCTTTAGAGGGACAAGAAAACGGCTACGGGCTCTACACGGTGCGCGTCCCGAACCGGACCGAGGTTCGCGCGAAGCTGTCTGATGCGGGCATTCCGAGCGGAATCTATTACGATATGGCGATCCATCAGATGCCTGCCTTTGCACACCTGGCGGAGCCTGGCAGCTTGCCAGTCTGTGAAGCCGCGGCGGAAGACTCATTGAGCCTGCCGATGCATCCATACCTGTCTGCTGGACAGGTTCACAAAGTCTGCGACGTGTTAATCGAGGCGGTTCAGGCTTAGGCTCAAGCCTCCTCGATCAGTTCAATTCCTTGATTGCGGACATTGCCGACCGCGGGTCGGACGGCCCAGGCGTGCATGGAGTCGCTAGGGAACGGTTCGAACAAGTCCTCCACATCGCGTGATGAGGTATCGAGCCAGCGGTCATACTGGTTCGGATCTAGAATGACCGGCATTCGCGTATGCAGTCCGGCCATCAAATCGTTCGGGGTCGTGGTCAGGATGGTGAAACTGTCAATTTCAGAGCCATCAATCGTTGCTCGATCCCAAAGGCCTGCAAAACAAAACCACCGGCGATTGCGCAGACCGATCGCGAAGGGTGTTTTTTTGCCTTTTGGCCCTGTCCATTCGTAGAATCCGCTGACCGGGATCAGGCAGCGTTTATGCCGGAACGCCCCGCGAAACGTATTCGACGTGGTCACGCCTTCGCTCCGGGCGTTAAAGGTCGAGAACTTTTTCTCGCTTAGCGGTTTCCGCCACCAGCTTGGCACCAAGCCCCACATGGCTGGCGCGAGATGGCGGGCGCCTTGAGGGACGCCTTCATCTTCGGTGGCCATCCGGACAATGGGAGCGATCTGTGTCGGGGCGATATTGTAAGCAGCCTCCGGGGGATCGATGCCCGCATACTCAAATAAGTTGAGATAAGAGTGATACTCTTCCCAGCTGACTTCATGCCTGAAAAATCGTCCGCACATGCCGGTCCCCAAAATGGCTCGCTGGTCGCCACCATACCCGCATCCTGAGCGGAGTCGAAGGGCTGAGCGAAGTCTAAGGATAGGGAGGGCAATCGCGCACCGCTCACGCGCATCCTTCGACTTCGCTCGGGATGAGCATGTCTCTAGTCGATACTGACCACGCGGTTCGGATTCAAGATCCCGTCAGGGTCGAGCGCTTTCTTGATTGCTTTCATCGTTGCCGTAGCCGCGGTGGGGCGGAGGGTTTCCAATTCATCGCGTTTCAAGCGACCGACGCCATGTTCGGCACTGATCGATCCACCGAACGCCATAGCTTGCCTGTGCACGATCTCAGTGATTTCAGCGGCGACATTGCTCAGAATTGGCACCGCAGCGTCTTTCGGTTCACACGCAGAATAGTGCAGATTGCCGTCTCCGACATGGCCGAACGCGACGATTTCTGCGCTTGGAGACAGATTGAGAATGTCGGCTTTGGTGGCGCTCAAGAAGTTCGGAATCTGCGAAATCGGCACCGACACATCATGGTTGATCGAGGTGCCATAGACCCGCTTCGACAGGGGAATGCTCTCGCGAATGGTCCAAAACCGTTTCGATTGGGTCAAAGATTCCGCGATAATCGCATCCTCGGCGAGCCCCTGTTCAAGGCCCGCTTCAAGCGCGCTTTCCATGAGTTCGCGGGCATGGCTTTCCTTCGCCATGGAAATTTCGCACAGCACCCGCCAGGGCCAATCGGACGGATTCGGGTCCTGCACTTCGGGCATTTCCGTGCGTACCATCTCGATCGCATTGGTTGGAATGATCTCGAAGCTGGTGACCGTATCACCCGCATGGTCGCGGACCAAAGCGAGCAGTGCGACAACATCTTCAGCGCTCTTACAACTGATCCAGGCTGAGCTGCGCGCAACTTTTGGAAACAGTTTCAAAGTCGCCGCCGTGATGATCCCGAGCGTGCCTTCAGCGCCAGCGAATAAGTGCTTTAAATCATAGCCCGTATTATTCTTACGCAAGCCAGACAGGCCGTCCCAAATCTCACCAGTCGGCAGCACCACTTCCAGTCCCAGGATCAAGTCGCGCATCATGCCATAACGTAGCACAGCGACGCCGCCTGCATTGGTGGAGATCAAGCCGCCAATCGTAGCTGTGCCTTCAGAGCCGAGTGAGAGCGGAAACAGGCGATTGGCGTCGTCCGCTGCCTCCTGCGCAAAAACCAGCGGGGCGCCGGCTTCGATGACCAGAGAATTATTGAACGGGTCGACGCTTCGGATCGCCTGCATGCGGCGCAAGGACAGGGTGATCTCACCATGCGGCGTTCCGGCATCAACCAAACCCGTATTGCCGCCCTGCGGCGTGATCGCGACCTGGTGTTGGCGGCACAGTTTGACCAAGTCAGCGACCTGCTGCGTGGACGATGGCAGTGCCAGGAAGGGTGTGTGACCGGTAAAGGTCCCACGCCAAGGGGTCGCCACTTCTTCCAAGCTTTCGGCATCCATCCGCCACCCTTTGTCGCCAAGGAGGGCTTTTGCATCGTCTAAAAATTCAGTCGGTAAATCCATTCGGCGATCATACGATCATTTCGCCGCGCGCGTAAGGCGGTCATTTATCCCTTCACCAAGCCCTTCTTTCGGGATCGGCGCGACGGCGATGCGGTCATAAGATTTGTCGAGATCGCGCAACATACTGAAGAGGTTCGACGCCGCTTCATGCAAGTCGCCGCGCTCGGAAAGGTTCAAAGTGGCTGGCATATCCCCGAAGCCAAGCAAGGCCTCACCGGCTTCGGCCTGACTTGCATTCAGCCTCAAACGCGCATTGGGGGCATAGTGACGAAGCAATTGCCCGGGGGATTGAGGCGCCTCGGGATTAAGCTCTGGACGGATCAGGCCAGGCCAGATCTCCTCAATCCAGGCCGGGTCGAGACTGCCGGGTCTGAGCAGCGCAGGGCGTTCACCGCGTGCATCAATGATGGTCGATTCAATTCCAGCTGCGCAGGTGCCGCCTTCAAAGATGAGGTCCAGTTTATCGGCCATTTCTTCCATGACATGCGCCACTTTGGTCGGGCTAATCTTGCCACTCGGATTAGCGGATGGCGCGACCAAGGGGCCGCCAAACTCTCTGATCAATTCAATCGGAATAGCGTGGCTAGGCAGGCGCAGCGCGATGCTGTCTAAACCTGCGCGCGCAAGATCGCAGACCGTGCCCGTCGGCGCCACGTCGACCACAACGGTCAATGGGCCGGGCCAGTGCTCCTCGGCCAGCGCCAAAGCTTCGGGACGAAACACCCCTTCGCGTTGCGCCATGTCGAGATCGGAGACATGCGCGATGAGCGGATTGAAACTCGGCCGCCCTTTTGCTTCGTAAACGCGCGCAACCGCTTCCCCATTGGCCGCGTCACAGGCGAGGCCATACACCGTCTCGGTTGGCAAACCGATCACTCCGCCCGCGTGCAACACACGCGCTGCCAGAGCCAAATCCTCAGGCGCGATAGAGAGAATGCGCAAATCCATGTCGGGCTCTTATGAGCCTATGGCCTAAACCGCAACGCCAAACAGCCGTCCAACCAGGGCGGTGAGGGCCATGGCGACCGTCCCCCAAAACACGATCCGCGCGGCGGCTTTGAAGGGAGGTGCACCGCCAGCCCGGGCCGACATCACCCCCAAAACGGCGAGCCCGATGAGCGAAGCGCCCGCAATCGAAAAGCCGACGATTTCGTGAGGGGCAAGTACACCAACTGCAACGGGTAGGGCGGCGCCGACTGAAAAGCTCAACCCTGACGACCAAGCGGCTTGCAAAGGCCGCGCTTTGGATAGGTCTGAAATCCCGAGTTCATCGCGCGCATGCGCTTCGAGCGCGCCTTCTCGCATCAGGACGTCGGCCACCTCGCATGCGAGCTCTTTGGAAAGGCCGCGCGCGACATAAATCTGCGCTAATTCGTTTAACTCTCCCTCCGGATCGTCCTCGAGGGCGCGGCGCTCTATTTCAAGATCGGCGTGTTCAATATCCGATTGTGAGCTGACCGACACGTATTCTCCGGCCGCCATAGACAACGCGCCCGCCACCAAAGCGGCGATGCCGGCGAGGAGGATGTCCTGAGAGGAAGCGGCAGCAGCCGCCACGCCAATCATCAAACTAGACGTGGACAGTATCCCATCATTCGCGCCCAATACGGCCGCCCGTAACCATCCTGAGCGATGAATATAATGATGCTCTTCGTGCGGCGTTGTCACAGTCGTCATATTTGGCTCCTTCAGGTCGCCATTTTGACGCGCATCGAGTTTAGTTCAAGCGTGACGCCTCAACCACAACGTCAACGGTAATGTCTTCCGAGACCCAATCCGCGCCAGGATCGGAAGACTGACCGAGATCCAGTGTCGTGCGTTGGAACACGGCCTGTCCGGTCATTTCCGCGCGATCATCGGCGATGCTTAGCTCGAACGGGAAAGCTGCGTCGACTGTCAGATCTTTCAGCGTCAGCCGAGCGGTCGCACTGTAAGTGCCCGCCCCGGCGCTTTGAATGTCGAGGATCTCAACGCTCGCTGTCGGAAATGCAGAGGTGTTGAACCATTCAGCGGACGGGAGACTGTCCGTGTAGAGCTTCTGGTTGGCGGTTGCGCTGGCAGTTGAAACAGTGACGCGAACCTCAGCCTCATCCAGTGCATCAGGATCAAATTGAATCGCGGCGTCCCAATTGCTGAAACTGCCATTGAACGGGTTGCCATCATGAATGCCAGAGAAGGCAATGGAGGATGCTTCAGGGTCGACTTGCCAATTCGGCTCGAACGCGGCTTCAGCCGACACTTGCGCCCCAGATCCGTTCACAGTCGATAAGACTGGGCCTGCGCCTGCGACAAGGATGAGGAGGCCGATTGCGCTGCCAAAGGCGGTGATGGCGCCGCGGCTTGGCTTGGCTTTCAAATTATCCGGTCCAAACAGGCCCGGTGCCATGCGTTTGATGACGCCATCCTCGGCGCCAAATTCATGCTTGATGGCGCCGGCAATGTGTAACGCGATGAGCGCCACGGCGAGGAATCCGAGCACAGAGTGCGCCCGGTTTGCGGCACCGGCACCAGCTTCGTTTTTCAAGCCCTCAACAAAGGGCACGTCCGGCCAGCTAATAACGCCATAAAGGACCGTCGGGACATCGAGTTTTATGCTGACTGAGCTGTATAACCAGCCCGTTAAAGGCAAGCCGATCATGAGCGCGTAAATGCCGACATGAACCAAATGACTGACGGTCTTTTCCCAACCCTTCATGTCATCTGCAAGCGCTGGCGGCGGGTTCATGATCCGCCAAATGATGCGCGCCACCGTCAGCAACAAGATCGTAATCCCGAGGGACTTGTGAAACTGATACAAGGCATATTGTCCGGGAGCCCCGTCTGGCAGGTCGGTCATATACCACCCGCCCAACAGCATTCCGACAATCGAGATTGCGATGAGCCAATGCAGCACGATGGCCACGGTGGTGTATCGCTCAGATGGCGCGCTCATAGATTATTCGTCCTGCAGGAATTCGCCCGAGAATTCGACGGTCACTTCATCACCAATGCTTGGGATTGCGGCGCCCATGCCGAACTCAGATCTCAGGACAGTGGTGCTGGCATCAAAGCCGATCACATCTCGGCCTTCAAACCAAGGTGGATTGGCCACGCCATTATAAGTCACATCGAGAGTTACAGGTTGAGTCACGCCGAGCAGCGTCAGGTCGCCAGTCACCGTCCCCGAGAGATCGCCGGTTTTGGTCGCGCTGGTCGATGTGAAAGTGATTTCCGGGAACGCGTCCGCGTTGAGCCAACGCTCATTACGCGAAATATCCTCGTTCCAGGTTTCGAACCCGCTATCCGCATGCCCGGCCTTATAGTCACCCGGGTAATTGGTTTCGACGGCAGCCGGGTTGATCGTGAAAGTGATGCTTGAGCTTTCAGGGTCTGCTGGATCAAACTCCAGATCCGCATCAAAATCGGTGAAGCTGATCCGATACTGAGAAATACCGCCCGCATGTCCGACTTTAACCGTCATGAAGGCATGCGTCTTTTCGAGAGAATAGGCGCCTGGCGCGACCTCAGCGAGCAGAGGGTGTAATTCCGCTTCAACGGTTTCTGTCTCCACGGGCGGCGTTTCTGCCGCGTCGATCGTTGGTGCGTCTGAAGCGCCGCCGCAAGCGGCGAGCGCCAGAGCGCCCGCGCCAGCGACCAGATAGGTCTTAAAGGTCATAAGTGTGGTCCTTCTTGTTGATCACGCCAAAGGCGCGGTCGGACGTTATTCTTCGGCCTGGAGGAACTCGCCAGAAAACTCGATTTCCACTTCGTCGGAAATCACGGCGGCGAGTGCGGTTGAGCCAAAATCAGAGCGCGTGATCGTGGTCGAGGCAGTGAAACCGATCACGTCGCGCTGACCAAACCATGGTGGGTTGGCGACGCCGCCATAAGACACATTCAAAGTCACAGGCTTTGTGACGCCCAAGAAGGTCAAGTCTCCCGTGACCGTGCCTTCAAACTCACCCGTCTGTTCGACGGCGGTCGAGGTAAACGTGATGGTCGGGAATTCGTTGGCGTTCATGAACCGTGCATCGGTGCCGAGTTCAGTTTCCCATTCAACTTTCTTTTCCGGGTCCGGATAATTTGTGTTCAGCGCGGTCGGATTGATGCTGACGGACAGCTGAGAGTTTGCGGGTGTCTCAGCGTCGAAGACCAGATCCGCGTCGAAATCTGTGAAGTTCACGGTGTACCCGGAAATGCCATTATGCTGGACCGTCCAGGTCAAAAAGGCATGGGTTTTCTCAAGTTCGTAGAGGCCAGAGGCAACGCCCTCTAGCGTAGGATTGGCGTGAGCTGGGAGGGTGGCCGCGAGCAGGCCAGCGGCGATAACGAGTTTGCGCATAAGTATCTCCGGTTTTTGAATGGATTTACGCTGCGCCAAAAGGTAGCGTGGGATTTCTTCTTGGCCAGACGCAATGTACAAGAATGGGGATGATAACTCTTATGCCGGAGCCGCATGATCCATGGCCTATACCGCCCCAGTTACAGATATCGCATTTGCCCTGACCCATTTGGCGGGTCTTCCAAAATTTGAAGGGCACCCCGCATTTGAGAATTATGATCCCGAATTGATTGATCCGATTCTCGATGAAGCCGGCAAACTGGCGCGCGACGTGCTCGCGCCCCTGAACCAAACAGGTGATAAGGCCGGCTCGAAACTGACTGAAAGCGGCGTGAAGGCTGCTCCGGGTTTCGCAGACGCCTATGCCGCGTTCCGAGATGGCGGTTGGATGGGGCTGTCAGCGCCGGAGGAATGGGGCGGGCAGGGCCTGCCAAAAGTGCTCGGCCTTGCTGTGATGGAGATGTTCCACAGCGCCAATATGGCGTTCGGCCTGTGCCCAATGTTGAGCTTCGGCGCGATTGAAGCGCTCCTCGCGCACGGCACGGAGGAGCAGAAAGCCCTTTATCTGCCGAAATTGGTCAGTGCGGAATGGACCGGCACCATGAACCTGACGGAGCCGCAAGCCGGCTCCGATGTTGGGGCTTTAAAGACCAAAGCGGTGCCAAACGAGGATGGCTCTTACGCGATCTCAGGCCAAAAAATCTATATCACCTGGGGCGACCATGATGTGGCGGACAATATCATCCACCTCGTCCTCGCGCGCCTGCCCGACGCGCCCGAGGGCTCGCGCGGTGTGTCGCTGTTCATTGTCCCGAAGCGGATCGTCAATGCGGATGGCAGCCTTGGCGACGAAAATGGCGTGAAATGTATCGGGCTCGAGGAAAAAGTCGGGATCCACGCGTCTCCAACTTGTGTGATGGAATATGAAAATGCCAAGGGCTGGCTGATTGGGGCGGAGAATAAAGGCCTGGCCTGCATGTTCACGATGATGAATTCAGCCCGCCTAAATGTCGGCCTTGAGGGCGTCGGCGTCGGCGAGGCGGCCTGGCAAGCCGCGTTTGATTACGCGCAAGAGCGCAAGCAAGGTAAAGCCGAAGGGGTTTCTGGCGCCGCACCGATCTTGCATCATGCCGATGTTCGCCGAATGCTGACCACAATGCGCGCCAAAGTCATGGCCGCCCGGGCCATCTGCTATGCCACTGGCGTCGCGGCGGACATGGCCGAGGTTGGCCAAACGCCAGAAGCGCGCGAACAAGCCAGGCTGCGCGAAGAATTGCTCACCCCGATTGCCAAAGCCTGGTCGACCGATATGGGCGTCGAAGTGGCGAGCCTCGGTGTGCAAGTGCATGGCGGGATGGGCTTCATGAATGAAACGCTCGCCGCGCAGCTCTATCGCGATGCCCGGATCGCCCCGATCTATGAGGGCACAAATGGCATTCAGGCGATCGATCTGGCAGGGCGCAAGCTGTCCATGGCGGATGGCGCGGCGATGGACACGATGATCGCTGAGATCGACGAAACCGCCCGCCTGGCGCGCGACACGAATGATCCGAATTTAGTGCAAGTCGCCGACCGTCTGGTCGCCGCAAATGCGGCGCTCTCGGAGGCCACCACCTGGATGAAGCGAACGATGAAGGAAAACCGTGAAGTCGCTCTGGCGGGCGCGACGGCCTATCTCGCGCTCGCGGGCGACGTCATCGGCGGGCATTTTCTGACCAAAGGCGCTGTGGAGGCGCGCTCTGAGAGCGGTCAGATCCGTGGTCGGATGACGGCGCTTGCAGGCTTCTTCGCTGAAACCTCACTCGCAGCCGCTCCCGGAGCCGTCTCAAGCATCACGCATGGCGGCCAAGCCATGCTGGCTGAAAGTGACGCCCTGTTTGGGGTGGGATGAGCCAGTCGATTGCGATCCGCCCGTTTGGAGCGAAAGACCGGATTAGGTCCGACAAAACCTTAAATTAAGAAACGCGCCACCTCGTAATTTTGTCTGAAATATCAGGGCGCATCCGCTCTTGAGGCCGGTCCTTGGCGGTGCCGAGATAGAAATAACCTGCGATCCGCTCATGCTCGGTGAGCCCTAAAAGGTCATTGATGCCGGGGCTAAAGGCGATCCATTCGGTGAGCCAGCATCCGGCCCAGCCGCTGGCATTGGCGGCGAGAAGTAGATTGAAACAGACGGCGCCGCACGAGAGCTCTTGTTCCCAAACTGGGGTTTTGTGCGTCGGATCCGGCGACGAGATGACCGCCACAATGCTCGGGGCGCGGGTAAAATAAGAGGCGGTATCGGCCAGCATCGTCTCCGTCGCCTCGGGATTTTCCTGCTTCTGGATTTCAACCGCGGCGGCATTGAACCGTTCGCGCGCGTCGCCCTCAAAGACCAAAAAGCGCCAGGGGGCCAGTCGGCGGTGATCCGGAACCCGGGTTGCGACCGTAAGCAATTCATCCAGTTCGGTTGAGCTCGGTCCCGGCGCGCCTAAAGCGCGTTTGCTGATCGAGCGCCGCAAGCCAATCACTTGCCGCGCTTCAACGCTAGGACGGGTCGGCAACATGGGGGTGCCGAGCGGTGGTGCAGGCGGAAAAAGTGCAGTCATCCCTCGCACTTAGACACTCATTGAAGAATTACCAGTCAGCTATTTGAGTGAACAGTGTTTACTTTTTGAACGGGTGTACTATCTGTGGTGCAAAGGGTCCATAAGATGACTGTAAGCGTTTCCTCCCCGGCCGAGCGCCGACGCAATAAAATCCGCGCCCGCATCCTCACGGCGGCCGAGCAAGTCTTTGCGCGCGAAGGCGCCGCGGGCTTGTCGATCCGTCGTTTGGCCGAAAATATCGATTACTCTCCTGCGGCGATCTACAAATATTTCAAATCCAAAGACGAACTGGTCGACGAGCTGAAAGAGACCTTCTTTGAGCTCATCCTTGAGAACGTCCATCGCATCACAGAGAAATCAACACCATTTGCCGAGCGCGCGCGTGATTGCGTCGCGACCTATGTCCAGATCGCCACGGAAAAGCCGTATCACTATGCGGCGGCTTTCGCCGGAGAGGCGGTCCCCGAAGGCCCCGTCGACGGTGAACCTGGGTTCGACACGTCGAAAAAGGGGCGCGCGTTTAATGTGTTACGCGGCATGATTGCGGAAGGCGTTGAGATTGGCGCGTTCCGTTCCGACATCGACCCGTCTTTGGCGGCGAAATCTGTATGGGCGTCGATGCATGGCCTGACCATGATGATCGTCCACATCCCAACTTTCCCCGCGTTCAAGCCAGACCAAACAACGCTGGCGCGCGAAGATTTTATTCAGTTTCACGCCGATCAAGTGATCCGCGGATTGGAGGCACACCATGGGTGAGCAAATGCAAGAGTACGACATGACAGACAGAACGTCTCGGCCGACCTTTGGACGGGGGCTGATTTTTATTTTGGTGATCCTCGGGGTCGGCGCACTGCTCGCCTTCTTCGTTCTGCAAAATCGATCCATTGATGGACCGCTCGTGCCGCAGGATCGACCTGTGCCGATTGCGGTTTCAACGATCTCCGCGACGGTCCAGCCGGCGTTTAAAGTCGAAGAAAAGTTCACCGGTATCGTGACGCCGCGGCGGACCAGTCAGCTGGGATTTGCAACCGGGGGTCGGGTCGATGATCTCCGTGCGGACATTGGCGATCGGGTCAATGAGGGGCAAACGCTGGCCGTGCTCGACACTCGGACCTTGCGGGCGCAATTGGCGTCAGCCGAAGCCGTGATTGCCGAGGCGCGCGCAGCCTATGATCTCGCCGAAACGACCGTGGATCGTCAGATTTCGCTCTTAGAGCGGGGTCATGTTTCGAGCCAAGTCGTAGATGAGGCCCGCGCTCAATCAAACACAGCACGCGCCCGCATTGCAGCGGCACAAGCAAATGCCGACGCCTTACGCGTACAAATCGATTTGGCGCGCATTTCGGCGCCGTTTGCGGGCACGGTAACCAATCGCATGGCCGACGAGGGCGCCATTGCGGGGCCAGGCCAATCCATCTTCGAATTGGTAGAAACGGACCATCTCGAAGCCCGTATCGGTCTCACCGCGCGGCTTGCTGACCAGCTGGAAGTGGGTGAAACCTATCCGCTGATTTCCGATCAAGGCACAGCGCTGGCGACCTTGCGCTCGGTGACGGGCGTCATCGATGCGAGCAACCGGACCGTCACCACTGTGTTTGACGTGGACGACCCAAATGCCGTCGCCGCCGGCGCCGTCGTGCGCCTCGGATTGGAGCGGGATATCAATGAGCCTGGGCTATGGTTGCCTGTCTCCGCCTTGACCGAGGCTGATCGCGGCCTGTGGTCGATTTACAAAGTGCGCGGCAGCCGTGGAAATTTTGCGGCGGAACCGGGAATTGTTGAAATCCTCCACCAAGACGGTGAACGGGTGTTCGTGCGCGGATCGATCCGCGATGGCGACCGCGTGATCATTGATGGATTACAACGGATCACTCCGGGACAGCCGGTGACCCCAGTGGATACCAATACGGTCGGCCTCGTTGCCGGAAACGGATAAGAATCATGACAACGCTTTTCTATCGCCTCCCGCGACTGACCATGTTGGCCGTGCTGGTCGCGTTGATCAGTGGGTTCTTCGCCATCCTCACACTTGGGCGGCAAGAAGATCCGACACTCGTAGAACGCTTTGGGTTCGTCCTCACGACGCTGCCAGGCGCCGATGCGGAACGTATTGAATCGACCGTAACAGAGCCGATTGAGCGCCGCCTATTAGAGCTGCCAGAAGTCTCCGAGACAGAATCCACCTCCCGCGCCAATACGTCACAAATTTCGATCGAGATTGATGAGAGTTTATCGGCGACCGAAGTCGATAATGCGTGGACCCTAATCCGCCAGCAGGTGCAGCTTGCTGAGCCAGATTTGCCCCAGGGCGCCTCTCGCCCGTTTGTGCGTCGAGTTTATGTTGGCGCGGCCACAATGACCGTGGCGCTCACTTGGGAAGGGGAGGGCGAGCCTGGGCTGGCGGTCATGTCCCGCCTGGCTGAAGTTTTAGAAGACCGGTTCCGCGGCCTCAACGCGACTGAAGAAACCGAGATTATGGGTCTGCCGGAAGAGGAAGTCCGCGTGATCGCAGATCCTGAAGCCCTCGCGGCCGCGGGGCTTTCCATGAATGATGCAGCTCGCTTGATTGGCGCTGCGGATGCGAAGGCGCCCGCCGGTGAAGTGCGGGGCAGCTCGAGCAATCTCGGTCTCGAGATTGGCGGTGAGTTTGACGGGGTCGCGCGGATCCGTTCAATCCCGCTGGTGCAATCGCCCAATGGGACGGCCTTACGGGTCGGCGATGTTGCCGAAGTCGTGAAGGGCGTTGAAGACCCTCCCACCAAGCTCGCCTTCAGCAATGGCAAACGCGCCGTCTTTGTCACCGCTTACATCTCGTCCAATCAACGTGTGGATGTCTGGGCCAAGAATGCGCGGGCTATGGTGGAAGACTTTGCGACAACCGTACCGTCGGACATTTCTGTGACGCCGATCTTTGATCAGAGCAAATACACGGAATCTCGCCTCAACGGGCTGGCGCAAAATTTGGTGATTTCTGCCTTCTTAGTCTTCGCGGTTCTGTTCTTTGTGATGGGCTGGCGGGCGGCCATCGTCGTCGGCATGGCCTTGCCACTGACCGTGGCTCTCGTGCTGACTTTGTTCAAGTTTTTCAACTTCCCACTGCACCAGATGTCCGTCACGGGACTTGTGATTTCGCTGGGGCTTTTGATCGATAATGCGATCGTTGTCGTCGACGAATATGATCAAGAGAGACTGGATGGGCACTCGATTACAGAGTCGATTGATCGGTCATTGAAGAAACTGTTCGGGCCACTTTTCGCCTCAACCCTGACCACAGCGCTCGCATTTGCCCCGATCGCTTTCATGCCCGGTGGTGCGGGGGAATTTATCGGCATGATCGGCACCTCGGTCGTGTTCTCGGTCGTTATGTCATTCATCATTGCGATGACCGTCATTCCTGCGCTCGCAGGGATTTTGGATCGTCCACGCCAGCCTGGTGAGCGACACCTCTTCTGGCGCGACGGGATCAAGTTTGATGTGGTTACCGATGGCTATCGTTGGAGCATTGAGCGTGTCTTGCGCAATCCCTTGCTTGGCATCTTCTTAGGGCTCGTTCCTGTCGGCGTCGGCTTTTATCTCGCGGGACAGCTACCAAGCCAATTCTTCCCGCAAACCGAACGGGATCAGTTCCAGGTAGAGATCACGCTTAATCCGCAAGCGACCATCTATGAAGCTGAACGAATGGCCCAAGACGTGAACACGCTGCTCCGGGATCAGTATCCCGATATCGAAGGGGTTCACTTTGTCGTCGGCGAACCGGGACCGCGTGTCTACTATAACAGCTTCAACAATACCGAAGGCGTTGCGGGCTATGCCAGTGGCTTCGTTCAGCTCGGCAATAATGAGACGACCCGCATCCTGGTGAGCGATGTGCAGGAAACCCTGCGGCAGACTTTCCCGGAGGCGCAAATCCTCGCCACCCCGTTTGAGCAAGGCCCACCAACGCCGGCGCCCATCGCTTTCTATCTGCGCGGCGAGAACCTCGCGACGTTGAACGAACTCGGCAACCATGCCCGGCAAATTCTGGCGCAAACCCCAGGTGTGACCTTTACCAGCGCACAGCTGCAAATGGGCGCTCCGATCGTCACCTTGCAAGCTGATGAGACCGCAACCGCGATGTCTGGCCTGCGTCTGACGGGTTTGGCGAGCGATATTCGAGCCGAACTGGAAGGCGTTCCAGCAGGGTCAATCTTGGAAGGGATTGAAGAAATTCCCGTCCGCGTGATCGCGCCCGCAGATCGACGTTCGGAAATCTCGGACCTACGCTCCAAAACGATTGGCAATATGCGCAATGGTGAAGGCACGCCGATTTCTGCTCTGGGCGAGCTAACGCTGGAACCTGAGACGGCGAGTATCCGCCGGCTCGATGGGCGACGGGTCAATCAGATTTTGGCCTATACGGTCCCCTATGCGCTGCCCAATCCGATCAATTCCGAGTTCAAACGCAGGCTTGATGAAGCTGGTTTTGAACTGCCGGTTGGCTATGACTGGATTGAATCCGGGACGGCCAGCAATGGCGCTGAAGCGATGGCAAACTTAGCCAGCCTCGCCGTGCCACTGACGCTGGTGATGCTGGGCGCAGTGGCCTTGGTGTTCAACTCCTTCCGTTTGGCCTTCCTGGTCATGGGGGTTGGTGTGATGTCGATGGGCATGGCTTTTGGCGGGGTGTGGATGTTCAACTTGCCACTCGGCTTTAACGCCATCCTCGGTGCGCTCGGGCTCCTTGGGATCGCCATTAATGGCACGATCGTCGTCTTGGCATTGCTGACCGGCAATGAGGCGGCCCGCAATGATGACATCATCGCTCAGCGTGAAGTTGTGGTTGGTGCGACCCGTCACATCGTTGCGACGACGCTGACCACGATGGGCGGCTTTGTGCCGATCATCCTGCAGGGCGACGTGTTCTGGATGCCGCTGGCGACCGGTATTGCGGGCGGTGTGGCCGGTGCGGCGATCCTAGCGCTTTACTTCACGCCAGCCGTGTATCGGATCATGACCATGAAGCCGATCAGCCGGATGTTCCGGATGATGAGCGGTCGCGGCTGGGAGCACCCTGCGCGGGTCCCAGCGGAATAAGAAAAAAGCCCCGCAAGCCATCTGCGGGGCTTCTTTATTTTAGGCTTAGGCGCTCGCTTTAGAACGTGTAGCCGACCTCAATCCCCCAGGTCCGCGGCTCGTTGACGAAGCCGGTCAGGTTATTGAAGTCGATGCCGCCTTCCAGCACCAACTCATCGGTGAGATTGCGCACAAACGCAGAGACCGCGACGCCATTGTCGCCTTCCCATCCAGCGCGCAATCCGCCCAGCCAGTAGCCGTCTTCTGCGAATTCAATGCTTTCATACAGGAAGAAATTGGTTTCGCCTTTAAACGCCCAATCGGTGAAGACATAGAGCTCACCATTGCGGAACGGGACGCCATAACGGGCGGTAAAGTTGGCGATCCATTCTGGCGCGTTCGGGAAGGAGTTGCCCGAAATGTTGAAGAAGGTCTGGCCATCAACTGTGACAGTCGGATCAAGTACGGTACAAGGCGCGCCGCAGCCCGGCGCTAACAAGACGTCATCTTTGATCTCAGTCTTGTTGTAAGACAGTCCGCCTGTGACGATGAGATTGTCGGTGAGCAAAGCTTCGACATCCGCTTCGAACCCGTAGCCTTCACTCTCATCCGCATTGAACAGCGCGACCGTATTGTCCAAACCGCCGACAATGGTCAGCTGCTGGTCTTCTAGGGTGTAGAAGAAGACGTTGGCATTGGCGCGGACACGGTTCTCGTAAAGCTCAGATTTCACGCCAGCTTCGTAAGACAGAACCGTTTCGCTGTCGGCGCTGGAGATATTGTCGCCAAACACCAAGCGGCCTTGCACCGAGGGGCCGCGGAACCCGCGAGAGATTTTGGCGTAGTAAGACAGGTCTTCTGATGCCTTATAAGTCGCCGAGAGGTCCCAGCTGAACTGATCATCGCCGACCGTTACGGTCCGCGGCGCAAGCGCCCCCGATCCAAACGGTCCGATGGAGCGTCCGGCGGTAAATTCTTTTTCTTCGTCTGTGTAACGCAGACCACCCGCCAGGGTGACGTTTTCGGACACATCATAAGCGACCGAGGCAAAGATACCCGTCGAGTCTGTGTCCTGATTGCGCAAGGCCTCGCCGTTGAGGGGCTGTCCTGGGGCAAGCGTGTCGAAGCTGAACGAAGAGATATTCACTTTCTCATCGAACAGGAAGACACCAGCCTGGCCTCGAACCGGGCCACCCTCATCAAAGGCGATGCGGGCTTCGTGTGTGACCTGGCGCAGATCGTCGACGCCGCCAGCACTTTCAGACGGGAAGGGGATAAAGCCTGGGCCAAAATTGCCAGCGCCGAGGAAGCCGGCACCGAAGCCGCCATCAATGTCACCGCGCGAGAACACTTCGGCGGTCTCGTAGCCATAGACATAGGTGAAGTCCAAACTGTCGGATAATTCGTGGTCGACCCGCAAGGTCAGCCCGTAAGCGTCTTGTTCAAGTTCGTTCTGTCCGTCGAAGAAAACCGTATCGAAGTCAAAGCTGCTCGAAAGACCACGGGAGCCTTGGTCGATAATATTGGCGCGGAAGAGACGCGCATCACTGTCATTTTGACGACCATGCAGGTTGATCAACACATCCGTTGTCGGCAGCGGTGACCAAAGCGCTTGGATGCGCGCAGCAGATTCTTCGAAACCTTCGAAAGCATCGTTCTCACCCGTGAAGGCATTATCGACAAAGTCATCGCGCTGTTGGAACACGCCAGAGAAGCGCAGCGCCAGTTGCTCATTCACGCGGAACCCAACGGCCCCTTCAAGTTCGATCGTATTATACTCGCCATAAGAGGCGCGGGCATAGCCGTTTGTGTCTTCGCCGGGTTTGACGCTGTCAAACTTGATTATGCCGCCGGGCGTGTTGCGGCCGAACAAGGTGCCTTGCGGGCCGCGCAGCACCTCTACCGCTTCGACGTCGAAGACCGGATAGCCTTTCAGGATAGGGTTCTCATACGGTACATCATCGTAAACCAGGGAAACCGGCTGCGACGAGTTCAAGTCGAAATCCGTGTTGCCGATGCCGCGGATGTAAAAGCGTGGGAAAGCACGCCCAAATGAGCTTTCGGCGATCACAGATGGAACGCGCGCGGACAGGAAGCGAATGTCTGCGCCACCGGCTTTGATATTGTCGAGCTTTTCGTCCGAGACCGTCGTGATTGAGATTGGGACATCTTGCGCGTCTTGCTCAACGCGTTGTGCGGTGGTGACGACCGGGTCGAGACGCCGCGCGTCGGTGCCGCCTGTATCTTGAGCAAAAGCAGGAATAGCGGTCAGACCAGCGACGACAATCGCGGCTGAGGTGATTTTCAGGGAGGATTTGAGAGACATCAGCATATCACTTTCTGTCAGCGTTCGGAGCGTCTTTCCGTAAGACGCTTTCGAAGGCCGAATAGGCTGGCCTTAACCTTTTCGACAAGGCGGCGAACGCCGTAATGAGTGTAAAAAAGGTTACATTGCCCCAGTGTGTGGCGCGATAGTCACTGTTTGTGACAGTGGGCGCGCCCAATAGAACGCGCCCACCTCGTTTTTAGCCCGAATTTGGTCTGCTAATCAGTCCCAGGGATTAAACCGCGTGCGCGGCTTCAGGATATCGGATTCGGCGTCGTCCTGATCCTCTGCGGGCGCTTCGGCGCTGGTCGTAGGCGTTGCTGTTTTGGCTTGGGCATAGCCTTCGGGAAGGCTGACTTTGCCTTCTGGTTTCGGAAGCACATCATCCGTCGCATCGATCACGATTTTGTCCGAACCAGAGTCCGAGGCGGTAGGCCCGGGAATGCCGCTCGCTTCGGTCTTCGCTGACAAAGCTCCAAGCCCAAAGCCAGCGCCGATGCCACTCAAGCTGTAGGTTTGGGCCTCGGGTGCAGGCGCTGGTGATGGCTCAACGCTCACAGAGTCAGTGGCGACGGGCGTTTCCGCCGGTGCTTCAACCGGAGAAGGCGTTTCCGGGGTGGTAGCAGGATTTAGGTCGAATGAGACTGGCGGCGTCTCCACACTTTCTGGCAAAGGATCGGAGATATCAGCAAAAGTGGTCGAGGAGTGTGCCTCTGCAGTGGCTACTGTTTCCTCGGGTGCTTCAGGCTCGGTCTGGACCAATTCCGCCACGGCGATGGTCGACTCGGTGGGGTGGACCTCGGCGAAAGCCGTTGTTTCAATTTCAGACGTCTCCGTTTCCGGCGTTTCAGAGCTCGAGACGTCAAGCGTGACTGTTTCCTCGGGTTCTTCTGAATACGAAGTCGCGAGCGGTATCGTCGTTGGCTCGATCTCTGGCTCAGTTGCTGCGACCTGGGGCTCTGCGGTATCCTCAACAGTATCTGCCTCAGGTGAAGATTCAGCGTTCACCGCAAACGGTACAACCGTTTCGGTGACCTCTGGTTCCGACGCAGCTTCTTCTTGAGCTTCCGGCGTTTCTGACACGGTGTCCTCAGCAACCGTCCCAAATGTTAGCGGTTCCGATGCGGGTTCGTCAGTACCGAGGCCAAACGGCACATAGGCAGGCGGCGTATCAAGCGCGCCTTCGTCAAGGCTGAGCGGGCTTTCCTCGGCAGCTGGGGCAACCTCGATGGAGGGGGCGGGTTCGGAAACGGCTTCTGTGCCTGATTCTTCTTCCGGCGCGTCCTCTTGAGTGAGGCCTGCTGCCAAAGCGACAGCCCCAACGGCTGAGGCAGCCGCCGCATTTAACGTGGAGTCTTCACGCTGATTGACTTCATCGGCAAGCCGCGCAACCGCTTCGGTAACTTCGGTTTCAGATTCAGCATCAAACGCAGCTTCGAGCTCCGGCGCAGCTTCGATCGTTTCGATCGCGGCAACTTCATCCTCGTTAGACACCACGGTTTCCGAGGTCTCGACTTGGTCAGCAACCCTCTCGGTCTCTGTTGTCAGAGAGTCTGCAGCGAACGTGGTTTCGGTCTCAGGCTCATCAACCGGCTCCGACGGTAAGGCGTCTGAGGATGCTTCTGTTGGCTCATCTGTTACATCGGTTGGCTCGGGAGAGATCGATTCAATCGTTTCGGTAGCAAGATCCATCGTTTCGTCGACGGGATCTTCGGGCAGCGTTTCGGCTTCGACCACGGTCGGTTCTGATGTCTCAACGACCGAGGCGGTCTCTGACCCATCAGTCGAGGATTCCATCCCCGCCAAGAGCGTCGAGATTGCGACTTCGGTCCCGCGGGCAATTCGGGAGGCTTCCATCGTCATGGCCGCAACGATTTCGGCGTAAGCGATCCCGCTCTCTGATTGCGTCGACGCGAGTTCTTCGGCGCTGGCGCGCTCCAATTCTTTACCGTCTTTGCTGGTAATGACCAATTCGTTCGGGCCTTCGGTCAAAGACACCGAATAGCCTTCGGTCGAATAATTGATCTGTCCAGACGCGCCTTCGGTCCAATCGAGCTTTCCCAGCTCGGTCATTTCCGCGAGACGATCAATCAGCTTGCGCGTAGATGCGTGCAACATTGGGAGGGCCCACCTTCTATGGTTCTAACTTACCGGTCTGTAATACCCTTTGAGATACGCCAATTCCTAGAGGCAAATGTGGCAATTCTGATGAAATAACGGTTATATACACTTGTTTTTGCGAGGTTTTCGGACAGGTGTACGAGCTTAAATTACGCGGTGTTTGAATCTGCCGGGCACCATGTAAAAGTCGGCGCGCAACCATCAGACGAATAGGATCTGAGTTTGGAACGATTTTGGTATTTTCTGATCCCCTTGGCCGTACTGATCGCGGCAGAAGCGATATGGCCTCGGCGTGAGCGCGTGTTGACGCGTTGGGCACGATGGCCCAGCGCCTTGCTGCTAATGGGGTCTGGGATTGTTTTGATGCGTCTCATCGTGCCCGCAGGCCTGGTGGGCATCGCGTTGATGGCGGACGCCGCAGCATTCGGCCTGTTCAATCAATTTACAGCACCTGCCTGGGTCGTTGCGATCATAGGATACTTGCTCTTTGATTTTGCTGTTTGGGCGCAGCATGTCGCGATGCACCGTGTCGACTTTTTATGGCGCTTCCACCGCGTCCATCATGCCGATCCAGATTTCGATGTTCTCACTGCGCTGCGGTTTCATCCTGGCGAGATTCTCATTTCACTGGCCTGGAAGGGGGCCGTGGTCGCGCTTTTAGGGGCGCCAGCGATTTTTGTGCTTTGGTATGAAGTGCTGCTCAATGTCGGGGCGATGTTCAATCACTCCAATTTGAAGCTTCCAGTCGGGTTAGATCGATGGCTTCGCCTCGGCCTGGTGACCCCGGACATGCACCGCGTGCATCATTCCACGGACCATACTGAAGCCAACCGCAATTTCGGCTTTTTTATTCCATGGTGGGATCGGGTGTTTGCTCTCTATCAGAGCCAACCGACTGATGGGCATCGGAATATGCAAATCGGGCAAACTGATTGGCGCGCTGCAAAAGACCAATCCATTTGGGCGTTGCTGGTGCAACCGCGCTACAAGCCCTAATCCGCGGACCAAGCCCGCCGCGTCTCAGCGATATCCTGAACAAAAGTCTTCACCGCCTGGTCGCCCGCATCGGCCAATCCCGTGCGGAACCCTTGGACCGTCAGATCGGGGGCGACGACCAAATAAGTCGGTGTCCAACGAATGCGCAGGGCTTCACGAATGGAGGCGTCTTCATCGAGCACTGTTGGAAAGGACCAGCCTTTCTCATCGAACCAATCATTCACTGATGCATAGCCGCGTTTCGCTTGAGCGGCCCGATCGCGATTTTGCGGCGTGTGGATGGACATGAAGTCGACATCCGGATCCTGCGCTAAAGCCGTCGCGAGCGCCGCCGCATAAGTCGCGTCATTGCGGCTGTCATGGCACCAAATTCCCCAAACCTCGATTACGGTCCAGCCGCCTTCAAGCACCGCTGTCGAGAAGCTCGCGCCGCTGGTCAGCTCGCCGGTAAACTGCGGCAGCGTCTCGCCGAGACCTTCATAAGTGTAAGGACGACCATAGCTGTCGCGGGGCACATCGCCGCGACTGAGGTCCGCAGAGTCCGGGATCGCATCCCCAAGGCGATAATAGCCGACGGCTTTTTCAGCATCAGGATCGCTTGGGGGCGCGGCTTGGGCGCATGCTGCAAATCCAAGCAAGATCAGAACGCTTATTAGATATCGCAGCATGCACCTAACCTCTTTGTTTAAGCACCTGGAATGCGCAGAACTTGCCCGGGATAAATCTTATCGGGATGCTTCAACATTGGCGTATTGGCATCAAAAATGTCTGGGTAGCGCATCGCGTCCCCGTAATATTTCTTAGCGATTTTCGACAGCGTGTCACCGGATTTGACCGTGTGGAAAACGGAGTCCGCGACTTTCGCTTTGGATTTGACTTTCATCGAGTCATCCACTTCGCCGATGCCGCTGACATTGCCGGCCGCCAGGATCAATTTTTCCTTAGTCGCAAGGTCGGGAACGCGCCCCTCGAGTTTCACTTGTTTGCCCTCTACAGAGACCTTGAAGTCATTTCCGAGATCGTCGTCCAGACCAAGATCCTCGACTTCTTTGCGAATAGCTTTTTCGGCAACCTTATTGCGGTCCGCAATAATCTCTTTGCCCTTGTTCAGCGCGAATTTGAATACGCCCATTTTGGTGTTCTCCCCTTTGTGAACATCCCTGATTAGGGATGATTCATCGGTTCGTGAAGGGGTTTCCGCGACGTCGTTCCACTTTACGTCAACGTTACCCCTAGCCGGGGCCTGCTCGCTTCAGTAGGGTGCGCCGCAACATAGACCACTTACGGGAGTTAATCATTATGCGCGAAGCCGTTATCGTTTCCACCGCCCGCACCGGCCTGGCCAAAGCGGGCCGTGGATCCCTCAATAACACACACGGCATCACAATGGCCGGTCACGCGATTAAGCACGCATTGGACCGCGCAGGCGTTGAGGCGGAAGCTGTCGAAGACGTCTTCTTGGGTTCAGCGCAGCCAGAAGGCGCAACCGGGCACAATGTGGCCCGCAACGCGGCGCTTTGGGCGGGCTGCCCAAGCTCGACCTCAGGCGCGACGATCAACCGGTTTTGCTCTTCAGGTCTGCAAGCGATCGCGAATGCGGCGCACACAGTCGTCAATGAAGGCGCGCCTGTAGCGATTGGCGGCGGTGTTGAAAGCCTGTCATTGGTCTCGCGCTCAGGTCACATGAACCTGCACCGCTACACTGAAGATGAGCTGATGGCGAAATGGCCAGCGATCTGGATGACCATGATTGAAACCGCGGAAATCGTTGCGGATCGCTATGGGATCAGCCGCGAAGCGCAGGATGAGTATTCTGCGATTTCTCAGGCGCGGACTGCAGAGTTTCAAAAGAATGGCTACATGGCCGAAGAGATCGCTCCGTTGAAAACGAAGATGATGCTCAAAAATAAAGAAACCGGCGAAGTGACCGAAGAGGAAGTGGTCTGCGATCGCGATGAGTGTAACCGTCCGGGCACCACGGTCGAAGCTTTGGCGGGACTGCCACCGGTCTTCTCTGGCGGTCAGCAAGTCCAGCAGGGCAAGTATATCACCGCAGGCAACGCCTCTCAGCTATCAGATGGTGCGGCGGCCGTTGTCGTTATGGAGGCGGAAGAAGCCGCGCGCCGTAACATTCAACCGCTCGGCCGGTTTATGGGTTTCAATGTCGGCGGTGTGGACCCTGACGAAATGGGCATTGGCCCGGTCAAAGCGGTGCCACGTCTGCTTGAGCGCCACGGCCTGAAAGTCGACGATATCGATCTTTGGGAACTGAATGAAGCCTTTGCCTCTCAGTGTCTCTATTGCCGCGACTTCCTCGGCATCGATCCTGAAAAGTATAACGTCAATGGCGGGTCTATCTCAATCGGTCACCCATTCGGCATGACCGGTGCGCGTTGCACCGGCTCAATCCTGCTCGAAGGTCAGCGCCGCAAAGCCAAGTACGGTGTGGTCACTATGTGCATTGGTGGCGGCATGGGCGCTGCCGGCTTGTTCGAGTTCCTGCACTAAGGCTTGAACATCCCGAAATAAAAGAAAGCCCGCAGAGCGATCTGCGGGCTTTTTTATTATTGGAACAGGGTAAATGTGGGTGCTGCAAAATGGGCAATTGCGGTTTTCGCATGGGGCCAGGACGAAACACCGTTTCTGCGGGCCCTCATCCTGAGCGAAGTCGAAGGATAAGGGGCCGTGGCTTCCGGAAGCTCGCCTCGTCCTTCGACTTCGCTCAGGATAAGGCTTATCCAGCTTGCTTTACTTGCAGACACAGATGGCGAAATTGCCTCATTCTTTTGGGGCAGGTTTGATGGTTTATTGCCACCAATCTTGCCACTGAGGAGACTGACGAAAATGCTTCGACGATTGGTATGTGCTGCAACCCTGATCATTTGTAGTTGTGCTGCGCAAGCGGAAGAAACGCGCCTCGCGATCCGTGCGCTGGCGGGGGATGCGAAATTCATTGGTACCGGCATGTCCGGCATGGCGGTCACCGTGGAAGACGCTGATACGGGTGAGATCCTCGATACAGGCATTACGCGCGGGGCGACTGGCAACACAGACCGGATTATCCGCACCCCCAAGACGCGCTATGGCGCTCTCTCAGAGGAAGGCGATGCGGTCTATGTGTCGACTTTGGATTTAGACGAACCGCGCCGCATTCGCGTCACCGTGCGCGGGCCGATCGCGCAACCTCAAGCGCGTGCCGAAGCGTCATCAACGCGTTGGGTTCTACCCGGCAAGCACATTGAAGCTGGTGACGGATGGTTGATCGATGTCCCTGGCTTTGCCGTCGATATCGTTGCCCCATCGGCCTACACCTATGTCGATGACGACCCTGAGACGATGCAGATCGTCGCGAATGTCATCATGGTTTGCGGATGCCCGACGTCTCCCGGCGGGACTTGGGATGCGGATGAAATCGAGGTGATGGCGCAGGTGCGCTTCAATGATGATGAAGTGATGACCGCGCCCATGACCTATACGGGTAAGCTCAGTCATTACGCCGTCGAGGTCCCGTCAGACCGCAAAGGCCCCTACGAAATTCTCGTCACGGCGTTTGATCCGCGTTCAGGCAATGCAGGCGTCGACCGCGCGAGCTTTATCGTTCGCTAGGCGCGCGGCGTCGTTCTGCAACTATTTCAAGTCGACCCCATCGGCTTTGCCGACAACGGCCAGGGCAAAAGCGAATTCAAGCGCGGTTTCTTTCAAGCCCTCGAACCGGCCTGAGGCCCCGCCATGACCGGCTTCCATATTCACCCTCAGGAAATATGGGCCAGCCTCCGGGGCTTCATAGCGCAGTTTTGCAGCCCATTTGCTCGGTTCCCAATAAGTCACGCGCGGATCGCTCAACCCGCCTGTGATCAACATGGCTGGGTAGGGCAGGTCCGTCGTTTGATCATAAGGGCTGTACGCCATGATCGTGTCATAGTCCTCGGCGCTGGTGAGCGGGTTGCCCCATTCCGGCCATTCCGGTGGGGTCAGCGGGAGGGTATCGTCTGACATCGTGTTGATAACATCGACAAATGGCACGGCGGCGATGATCCCGGCGAACATTTCCGGATCCTGATTGGCGACCGCGCCCATTAAGAGGCCGCCCGCGGAACCGCCCATGCCGACCACATTGCCGCGAGAGGAGTAGCCTTCCTCAATCAAGAAATTCCCGGCATCGACATAATCATTGAACGTATTGACCTTTTTCTCGAGCTTGCCGTCCAGATACCACTGATAGCCTTTTGCCATTGAGCCACGGGGGTGGACGATGGCATAGACCATGCCGCGATTGGCCAGTGCCAGAGGGGTGGTTCGGAAGCTGGCCGAAATCGTGCTGCCATAAGATCCATAGGCGTAAAGCAGCATAGGCGCGGAGCCATCAATCGGCGTGTCCTTGTGATACAAAATGGTGACTGGAACCGTCTCACCGTCGCGGGCCGGTGCGAGGACACGTTTGACTTCATAGTCAGCCGCATCGTGACCAGAGGGCACTTCTTGTTCCTTGCGCAGCACCCGCTCTTTCGTAGCCAAATCATAATCGAAGGTCTGAGACGGCGTCGATGGTGACGAATAGCCGATGCGCATTTTCGTTGTGTCATACTCATAGCCGACTGATGTCCCGAGCGCGTAAGCTTCTTCTTCAAACGCGATGGTTTCTTCGGCGCCGCTGGCGCGCTCCCGCACAACAATGCGAGGAAGACCCTCGTAACGTTCAAGCCGGATCAGGTGATCCTTCAGCACGTCCATACCGAGAATAAGCGTTCCGGCTTCGTGCGGCACGAGATCTGACCAGTTTTCACGGCCGGGCGCGTCGACCGGCGCAGTGACGATCTTAAAGTCGACTGAGTCATCAACATTGGTCGAGATCACGAAGGTGTCACCCCAATGCTCAACACTGTATTCAACATCCGTTTCGCGCGGCGCGATCACTTTAAGTTCAGGGGTTTCCGCATCCGCTTCAAAATAATGGACCTCGGAGGTCGTGTGGCTGCCAGCGCCAATGAAAATGTACTCGCCGGATTGCGACTCACTGATCCCCAGAAAGAAACCAGGATCCTGCTCGCGGTAAATCTCGGTCGAGCCATCGCCGCCGAGCTCATACATATGCACCGCGGCTGGACGCCCTTCATCATTGCGCTCAATCCAAAAGATCCGGTCTGAGTTTGCGCCCCAAGTGAAGGAACCATAGGTGTTCTCGATCGTGTCAGGCAGATCTTCACCCGTCTCGAGATTCTTGAACTTGATCGTGTAAAACTCGCTACCCTGTTCATCCACGGCATAGGCGATCAGCTTGTGGTTGGGGCTGTGTTCGACCGCTCTAAAAGCGAAATAGGCCTTCCCTTCACCCATGGCGTCGCCATCGAGCAGGATCTCGTTTTCCGCGTCTTCATTGTAAATGTCCGCGGCCGCCCGGCGGGCAATGATTGGATACTCTCCGCCGGTTCTGTATTTTGTCAGATAGGCATATGGGCCATCAATCGAGGGCAGCGAGCTGTCATCCTCTTTGATCCGCCCGCGCATCTCTTGAAACAGCTCTTCTTTCAAGCCTTCCAAGGGGTCTTCGAGCAGGTCTTTGGTATAGGCATTTTCCGCCTCGAGATATTCGCGAATATCGGCCCGCAAGACGGTGGGGTCCTGCATGACTTGCTGCCAGTTTTCGTCCTTCATCCAATGATAGGGATCGACGCGCGTGCGCCCGACTTGTTCAATCGTTTTCAGCTCACGTTTCGCGGTCGGTGGCGTTAAGGTCACAGAGGTATCCTCAGCTTCTTCAAGAGGGGGTGGGGTATCAACAATCACTGGGTCAGTGACAAGATTTGCCGTTGAATTACATCCGGCCAGAACAGCAAGGCTGGCAGCACCAGCTAAGAGAGAGGAAACCCGCATTAATCACTCCGCTATTTATCGAATAGCGGCAAATTAACCAGCTTGCCTTCAATGTCTAGACGAGAATTTTAAGTTTCAAACGGTCGGAAATTGAGCACGACGCCATTGATACACCAGCGCTGTCCAGTCGGTGGTGGACCGTCTTTGAACACGTGTCCCATGTGCAAGCCACAAACCGCACAATGGCATTCGCTACGCGGATAAATCAACTTGAAGTCCGTTTTCGTTTCGATCACGTCGTCACGAACCGGCTGCCAATAGCTTGGCCATCCCGTGCCGCTATCAAATTTATGCTCTGATGACCAAAGCGGCGTGTCGCAGCCGACGCAATGATAAATCCCCTCGCGCTTTTCGCTCTCAAAATTGCCAGGCGAAAAAGCGCGCTCGGTGCCTTCTTTGACCCCGACGCGGTACTGTTCAGGCGTTAGCAGCTCGCGCCACTCCGCATCGGTGCGTTTGATTCTCTTCAATTCTTGCTCGGGCGCAGACGACATGGGTGGATCTTTCTCCATTAAGTACCCACCCAATATAGGTCACTTCTAGCCGTAGAGAACGGTAATGGTCTCTGCCACACAGGCCGGGCGATCATGGCCTTCAATCTCGATCGTGCATTCGGAGATCATTTGCTTGCCGCCAGCTTTCTCATTCACCTCTTTAACGGTCTGCGTCATCCGAAGCTTCGAGTTCACAGGCACCATGTTCGTAAAGCGGACTTTGTTGGCGCCATAATTGATGCCACGCGTGACCCCTTCGACGCGGAGGACCTGAGGGCCGAACATCGGGATCAGTGACAGCGTGAGATAGCCATGTGCAATGGTCGAGCCGAGCATTTGCTTGGCCATTTCTTCGTTGACGTGGATCCACTGATGGTCGCCTGTGGCATCGGCAAATGTATTGATGCGCGGCTGGTCAACCTCGAACCAATCTGATGGGCCAAGTGTTTGCCCAACCAGGCTTTCGAGATCGCTATATTGTACGGATTTTGGATCAGCCATGATTTCCTCCCAAGGATTTGTTTCTTTAATGATTAGTGGCGCTTAGCGGATCAGTCCGCAAGTGTTTCCTTAAACGATGCGGCTATCTTTGTTGCCCCAATAGCGGTCCCGGACAAGGCGTTTGTAAAGTTTGCCGGTTGGATGCCTTGGTAAGGCCGGATCAAAATCGACGGAGCGCGGGCATTTGATTTTGGCCAATCGCTCCTGACAATAGGTGAGCAATTCTTCGGCGAGCTCGTCTGTGCCTGCGACGCCGTCCATAGGTTGGACGACGGCCTTCACCTCTTCGCCAAATTCCTCATTCGGAACGCCGATGACAGCGACATCCGCGACCGCTGGATGTGTGATCAGGATGTTTTCCGCTTCTTGCGGATAGACGTTCACGCCGCCGGTAATGATCATAAAGGCCTTGCGGTCGGTGAGATAGAGGAAGCCGTCTTCATCAATCTTACCGACATCGCCAAGCGAGGACCAATCCGCATGCTTGGGATTGAGTGCGCCTTTGGTTTTCTCTGGATCATTGTGGTAGTTCGGCGGCGCCGTGCCGCCAAAATAGATCTGACCTTCTTCGCCGATGCCCACTTCGTCGCCATTGTCGTCGCAAATATGCAGCTCGCCAAAGATTGGGAACCCGACCGTGCCTTTATGGGCGAGCCATTGCTCAGAATTGGCCCAGGTCATGCCATTGCCTTCCGATCCGGCATAGTATTCTTCGATCACCGGACCCCACCATTCGATCATTTGTTCCTTCACCGGGATCGGGCAGGGGGCGGCCGCATGCACCGCCGCGATGAGGCTGGATACATCATACCTGTTTCGGACCTCTTCTGGCAGTTTCAGCATCTTCACAAACATGGTCGGCACAAGCTGCGTGTGTGTGACTTTATACTTCTCGATCAGCGCGAGATATTGCTCCGGATCAAACTTCTCCATGATGATCAAAGTCAGTCCGAATTTGGTCATCGCCATGCACCATCGCAGCGGCGCAGCGTGATAGAGCGGGGCGGGGGAGAGATAGGTCTCGCCTTGGTCGGACTTGAATAAGGCTTGCGCAATCATGGTCAGCGCATTTGTCCCATCAATCGCGGGATCCTCAGGCAAAGGCGGTCGAATACCTTTCGGACGTCCTGTGGTCCCGGATGAATAGAGCATGTCGGATCCTGCTCGTTCATCCGCGATCGGAGTTTCCGGCATTCCCGCGCGAACCCCTTCTAACGGCTCGCAACCGGCAATTGGACCGTCAATCGACCAATACGCTTCGAGGTCCGTGACCGAAATGACCTCTTCGGCCACGGCCTTCAATCCAGCGGACGCGATCAGCAAACGAGACCCGCTATCTTTGACGATATACTCCACCTCCGGCGTGGTTAGCCGAGATGAGATACAAACAAAGTACAAGCCAGCGCGCTGCGCCGCCCAGCAAATCTCGAAATAGCGCGGACTGTTTTCTGCAAAGATCGCGAACGTATCGCCATGCTGAAGCCCGAGCGTGCGCAGGGCGTGCGCGATCTGATTGGACCTTGAATCGAGCTCAGCAAAGGTGACCACTTCACCACTGCTCCCCATAATATAAGCAGCTTTGTCAGGCGTCGATTTCGCGTGATGCGATGGATGCATGGCTCATTTCCTCCAGCAGTCTCTTGGGGACCGATTTACGAAGGAGACTAGCTTGGCTGGACCACCTGTCCATTGGTGACTTCGGGAGAGCCCGGAACCAATTCTCGATAGGCGCGCCAGGTCGCCAAGCCGATCAGTGGGAAGATCAGGATTAGGCCGAAGAAAGCGGTCGCGATTCCAATCGCCGTAAGCAAGGCGATCAAAAAACCCCAAAGTAACATCGGTGCGAAATTTCGGGTTACGCTTCGGACGCTGGTAATGGTCGCGATAAAAACATCGGTTTTCGCCCCCAGCATCATTGGCGCCGAGATCACCACCAGCGAGAAGGCCAGGAAAGCCACCACGCCGCCAATGATCGAGCCCGTAATCGCCATATTGAAGCCGTCGGTCGTCGTGAACATGAACGTTAGGAAGGCGGTGGGGTCGGTATGCATAACGGACGTCGATAACGCATAGACGATCTGCGCCAGCCGTGTCCAAAACAGGTAAATCAAGAACAGAGCGAGCCCGAGATAGGCAATATCCAAGCGGATGGCGCTGCGCACCAAAACGATATCCGTGAGCCCTGGCACCTGGCCTTCTTCAAGCATACGGCCGCCTTCATAAAGCCCCATCGCGAGGATCGGGGCGACCAAGAAAAACCCGCCCGACAGCACAAATACCCAAGCAAACGCGCCGCTAAAAACCAAGGCCCAAGCGATCATCGCGCTGATACCCGCCAGTACGATCCCATAGATCATGAAAGGGAGTGGAGCGCGTAAATAATCCTGCCACGCGCCGCTGAGCCATCGAAATGGAGCGTCCATGGAAATCGTGGCCACTTCAGGCAGTTTGAACGTTTGCTCAGTCAATTTTCCTCCCTGGACCCATCTTTGTGCGTGGGTCTCAGCGATGCAGGAAACCGGACTTTGCCGAAAACGCCTATCCGTATTCTTCCTTATGGACGAGGCGCGCCGCCATAATCGCTCAAACTCTTGGCTGTGCGGTGAAAGCGCAGGCGGTCGGCATAATCGAGCGGGTCTTTGGGTTTGACCAAGGCGTCTGGGGGCGTGTCCGTCCAATCCACCAACCGCGTGAGGAAGAAGCGTAAAGCCGCGCCTCGGCATAAGAGTGGAAAAGCCGCCATTTCGGCGTCAGAGAGTTTTCGAATACTCTGATACCCAGCGATCAAGTTTGCGCCTTTGGAGAAATTAAACGCCCCATCGGGCTCAAACGCCCAAGCATTGAGACAGACGGCGAGATCGTAAACGAGCGCGTCGGTGCAGGCGAAGTAAAAGTCGATGGCGCCGGTAAATGTATCTCCGAGAAAGAAGGCATTGTCCGGGAACAAGTCGGCATGAATGGTGCCGCGCGGAAGCGAGGCAAATGCGGCCTGATCTGAGGCAATGACCGCGAGATCGTGTGAGATCTTTTCCGCTAAACCGGGTTGGAGTTGTTCTGCGGTCTCGCTTCGACCGGACCAAAGGCGAGGCCAGGCCTCGGGACCAAGATCGTTTTCGCGGATCTGAGAGAAACCTGACGCCGCCTCATGCAAGCGCGCCAATCCGATGCCCAGTTGGCGGCATTGCGCAGCGTTTGGAACGCGTGGAGAGAGGCCTTGCAGAAAGGTGATGATAACAGCTGGTCGCCCGGCGAGCTCTCGCAGCGCTGTGCCATCCTTGCCCGCCACGGGGAGGGGGCACGAAAAACCATGCGCCGCCAAATGCTGCTTGAGCGCGATAAAATAGGGCAAGTCTTCTGGGTTCGCGCGTTTCTCAAACAGGGTCAGAATGTACCGACCTGCCGTAGTCTCGAGATAGTAGTTTGAGTTTTCGACGCCCTCAGCGATGCCTTTAAAGGCAATCGCCTCACCGAGCTCATACTCGGTGAGGAATTCTGCCAATTGATCGTCTGAAACGCTTGTATAGACCGCCATAAATTAGGCTGTAGCGGTCGACTCATCTGGCGTCCACAGGTCACGCTTCATCGAACGCCCAAGCAACAAGAAGTGCAGAGCCGCCCAGAACAAGAAGAGCAAGCCAAGCGAAATGCCCCAACGGACGCCGGCCTTACGGGCCGGGGCGCAATAGTTGGTATTGATCGCCAAAGCTTCTTCCAGCGCTGTGCCAGACAGAGCTCGGTCCGTGCCATCGCGCGTCGCTTTTAGGAGTGATTCCGTTGTTCCGCACTCCCCGATTGTGACGGGGGATTCCAAGGTTTTAAGCTCTTGCTTGGTGAAATGATCTGACATCGCGCCGATCACAGGTGGCCCAGCGCCATAGCCGATCAGGTTGACGACAAAGAGCAGGAGCGCCGCGGCGGTGGCGCGCATGCGCGGCTCGACCAGTTTCTGCGTGACCGCGAACATCGGGGCCAAATAGGCAAAGCGCAGGATTGCCGCCATAGCGAGCAGTGGAATAGCGATCGCGATCGCGGTCGCGCCTTCGCTAAACGCCAATGTGTTGTAGCCGAGGATCGCAATCGGAACAGAGATGGCAAGGCCAAGAGCGGGCAACCAACTGTCCGAGTTTGGATGACGGGCACGCACCCGGTCGGCCACATAGCCTGATCCGAACGTGCCGATGGCCGCAGCGATCCCGAGCACGCCCCCAAAAATCAAAGCGGCATCCTGCAGGCTCAAACCATGGACGCGGATCCAGAACGGCGGGACGAATTGGCCGACACCATAGCCGACGAAAGACGCAATCGCGCCGCCGAGACTGACATGCCAGAATGAAGGCATCCGCCCGACCACACCGAAGACTTTGAAGGGTGACGGCATTTGGCGTGCGGCCGCGGCGGCAGCCCCACCAGGGTCGGAGAACCCGCGTGGAGGTTCTTTGACGGTCATCTTGAAAACGACCGCGAGCAGAACGCCGGGAACGCCCATAATGATGAAGGCATCCCGCCAGTTCATATTGGGCTGGCCCTCAATCCAGGCGGCGCCCAGTGCAGCAATCATGGTGCCCAAGGGGATGCCGAGCGCGAAAATACCAAGCGCCGAGGCGCGCTTTTCTGGAGGAAAATAGTCAGAGATGAGTGAGTGCGAGGGCGGGGAGCATCCAGCTTCGCCAACGCCAACCCCAACTCGTGCAAGGGCGAATTGAAACGTGTTCTGCGCCAAGCCACAAGCCACCGTCATGGCGCTCCAAGCAGCGAGCGCGATAGAGATGATCCAAGTTCGACTGCGGCGCTCTGCCAGCATCGCGAATGGAATGCCGAGCAAAGTGTACAGAATGGCAAAGGCGAGGCCTGAAAGGAGGCCGATCTGCAGATCCGAGAGCGCGAACGTCTCTCGGATCGGTTCGCCTAACACGCTGATCAGTGAGCGATCGATGAAATTGAAAATGTAGACAATCAACAGCGCGAAAAGGACATAGGCCCGGTAGCTGGAGCTGCCATAGCCCTCAACTTCGCCGGATGCGGGCGTCGCGCTGGTTTCAGCGGTGGTGTCGCTCATTCTGTTTCCTCCGTTTGGCGACCCCCAGACCGTCTATGCGATCTTTTGGGGGCTTTCGTCGCCGGTGTCGCGCAAAGGCGATCCAGGTTTAGGCTTTTAGCTTCGCCATATCTTTGTCGATGGTTCGCATTCCTAACAAGAAGAAAACGGCGCCAAGAACGAAAATGCTGACGACAAGAGACAGGCCTGTTCGAATGCCGGCGAGCTCTGCGCCCTGACATTGGGCCAATTGGCCTTCAAGGAGACCGTCGCCGAGTTTACATGCTTCCAGGGTCAATTCCGGGATCGCGGCGAGGTTACTTGCATAGAAAATGTCGATCATCGCGCCTGCGAACACAGGCCCGACGCCGTAGCCAATCAGGTTCACTACGAAAAGCAGAATCGCAATCGCGGTCGCGCGCATCCGGGCATTCACCACAGAGCCTGAAATCGCATACATGGGCCCGAGATAGAAATACTGGAACAAGTTGGCGAAGAGGAGGACGATCAAAATCGGCCACGCGCCCGCCACCCAATTCAGCGCGATCACTTGCAAAACAAAAGACAAGATAAGCCCGACGGCCGGAAGCCAGAAGGCTGACTTTCCTTTGAATTTGTCGGCTAGGGCGCCGCACAACCAAGTGCCAACCGCGCCAATGAGGGCGAGCGGCGCTAAGAAAAAGAGTGCGGCCTGAGGGGCCGACATTTCGAACGCGAAGCGCAAAAACTTCATCACAAAGGTGACCAGCGCATAGCCGACGAAAGACGCGAACATGCCGCCAATCGCGACATACCAAAAGGTCGTGTTGCGCGAGAGAATTTTCAGCGTTTCGCCAATCCCTGGCTGTTTCGGTCGGACGGTGCCGGGCTCATCGCTATACCCGCGTGGCGGCTCTTTGACGAAGAAAATGATACAAAGACCAATCGGGATGCCGGCGAGGCCGACCACAATAAAAGTCTGACGCCAATCAACATAGCCAAGCAACAAACCCACAAACAGCGCCGCGCCGAACGAGCCGATGGTAATCCCGGTCGAATAGATGGAGAGCGCCGAGGCACGTTTGTCTGACTTATAATAGTCCGCGATGAGCGAATTGGCGGGCGGCGTGAGGCCGGCTTCACCAATCCCGACGCCAAGTCGGAAAATGAGCAGCATCACAAAGCTCGTCGCGACCCCGCAAAGCGCGGTCATGATGCTCCAAAAAATGATCGAAACACCAATGATGACGGTTCGATTATACCGCTCCGCAAGCCGTGCAATGGGAATGCCGAGAAAGGTGTAAAAGGTGGCAAAGGCAATCCCGGTCAATAACCCGAATTGCAGGTTCGTCATGGGGATATCTTGTTCGATATTGACCTGCAGATAGGAGATGATCACGCGGTCAACGAAGTTAAAAATGTACGCAATTAAGAGCGAACCCAGCACAAAGCTTCGATATCCAAAGCTGCCATAGCTTTGCCCGGTATTCACATTCGCCGCAGATGCGGTGTCGTTCATTTTTGTTTCTCCCTAAAGACAAGCCCAGATGGAATTCGGATTAAACGCCGGATGCACCAGTTCTATAGTGGTTCAAAACGTGGCGCCGTCCACTATGTCGTCTCAACTTTCGCGACTAAGTCCTTCTCTAGGTACCGTGAGGACATCCAGAAACAGAAGGCGGCCACGATAAACCAAAGTGTGGTCACGGAAATCGATTGTTTAAGACCGGCAGAGCGACCGGACGCGCAACTTGCAAGTTGATCCTCGGTTAAACCCTCGCGTGCCGCGCAAATCGAGGCGCTCAGTCCTTCGCTGCTCAGGTTCATACCGGTGAAGACATCACTCATGATGCCAACGAATTGCGGTCCAATGCCATTTCCGATGATGGATACAATAATCAGCAGGATCGCGATCGCGGTCGCGCGCGACCGGACGGACACGACACCTTGGCCGATATTGTATTGCGCACCGAGATAAGCGTAGTGACAGATCGCGGCGAGCCCCCAAACGATGAAAACAATGGTTAGGTCAGCGGCGTAAAATGCGTAAATGTAGAGTGGTACCGCCAGCAGAAGCCCAATCGCAGGGATCAGCGCTACTGCAGTGCTGAATCGATGTGAAAACTTGTCTGTGAGATAGCCGCCGAGAAAAGTCCCCACCGCTGCGAGCGCAGAGAGCGGTGCGCCGAAATTGATGGAGGCTTCGCGGACGCCCAAACCATGCTCCCGAATGAGGAATGGAATTTGGAATGTGAACAAACCATACCCAACAAAAGCGACCAAAGCGGCGCCGGCAGACATCCACCAAAAACTCGGCTTTGAAGCGAGCTCTTGGAGGGTTTCTTTGGTCGAGGCTTTATCGACTTTTTGAGCGTTCGGCGGATCGGAATAACCACGCGGGGGCTCTTGAACCGTCCACCAGAGGATGGCGCCAATGAGGACACCGGGAAGTCCAATGACAACGAAAGCGATGCGCCAGCCTTCGACATTTTGCCAGTCAATGCCGGAGAACAAGCCCCCAACGCCGATCCCATCAAGCCAAGCGCCAAACGCCGGTCCACTCAGCTCCGCTAACGGTCCCCCAAAGAGATATGCAAGCACACCGCCTAAGGTGACCCCCATGGAGTAAATTCCGAGCGCTGTGGCGCGATGTTTTGCAGGATAATAGTCGCCGATGATTGAGTTCGCCGGTGGCGTACACCCGGCCTCGCCAATCGCAACACCAATTCGGAAAAGCATGAGTGTGATGAAACCCGCGGCGAGCCCGCAAAGGGCTGTCATCACAGACCACAAAACAATACAAATCACGATGATGTTGACCCGATTGAACCGGTCCGCCGCCATTGCAATCGGTAGCCCCATCACGGCATAAAAGATCGCAAAGGGCCAACTGGCCAATAGGCCGAATTGTGTGTCGCTTAGACTGAATGTGGTGATGATCGGTTCGGCTAAAACGCCAATCAGATTACGATCAATGAAATTGAGTGTGTAGACCACCATCAAAGCGAGAAGGACGTAGGTTCGGTATCCTTTGGACCCATAGCCGGTCTCGTGCCCGGCCTCCGCCGCGGTTGCGGTTGTGTTCATTCAATGCCTCCCAGGCAGCTCATCGGATTGAGCTTTTATCTTGAATGCGACGGTAATCCGCCCGCCATTCGGCGCAAGCCTTTTCGCAGGGGCAAATACAGGTTCGGTCAGATCAAGCCCTCTGTTTTGAAGCTCGTCACGCCATGTTTGGCCGCGATAAGATGGTCGTGAACGGTGATTTCGAACGGCGCCAAAGCGTCGATAATCTCGCGCGTCATATCAATGTCGGTGCGCGATGGGGTTGGTCTCCGGACGGGTGATTGTGCACCAGGATGAGCGCAGATGCGGGCAGTTCTAAGGCGCGCCGCGCGATTTCGCGAGGATAAACCGGCGCGTGATCCACTGTGCCTTGGCTCATCAGCTCGTCACTGATCAACTGGTTCTTACGGTCGAGAAACAGAACCCGAAATTGCTCTCGGGTTTCATGTTGCAGCTGCCGGCGGACATAAGCGAGGAGCGCGCTCCAGCTGGAAATGACAGGGCGGGCTTGGATCTGCTCACGCGACGTGCGGTCGCCGAGCTCAGACACGGTTTTGAGATAAGCTGCTACGGTCTCACCAACGCCATCAATCCTCATGAGATCCTTCGGATCCGCGGCGATCACACCCGATAAAGACCCAAATCTTTTCAAGAGCGCCTTGGCGATGGGTTTGACATCGCGGCGTGGAATGAAGGCGAATAAAAGGGTTTCAAGCAGCTCATAATCGTCGAGCGCGTGGGCGCCGCGTTTCAGAAGTTTTGCTCGAAGTCGCTCCCGGTGTCCCTGCCAGTGCGGTTTGGCAGGTGAATGATTCAAGGGCTCACCGTATGTGGAGTGTGGAACCCTTTGGGCGATGCGGTAAAGATCTCGCAGCCATCTTTAGTGACCCCGACAGAATGCTCGAATTGCGCCGAGAGCTTGCGATCCCGGGTGACTGCCGTCCAGCCATCGCTCAAAATTGCTGCATCTTTCCGACCGACATTCAGCATCGGCTCAATGGTGAAGAACATGCCTTCTTTGAGTTCCGGTCCCGTGCCTGCGCGGGCGCTGTGCACAACATTGGGTTCATCGTGAAAAAGTTGACCGAGCCCGTGGCCGCAAAAGTCTTCAACGACAGAGAACCGGTTTTTCCGGGCAATATCAGAGATCGCGGCGCCGATATCGCCAAACCGGTTGCCAGGTTTCACCGCAGCGATGCCCGCCATCAAAGCCTCGTAGGTGACGTCCATCAGTCGCGATGCGATGCGCTTTGGCTCTCCCGCGGCATACATCCGAGAATGATCGCCATGCCAGCCATCGACAATCACGGTGACGTCAATGTTCGCGATGTCGCCATCTTTCAGCGCGCGATCTCCCGGAATACCGTGGCAGATGACGTGATTGAGCGAAATACAAGAAGCGTGGCGATAGCCGCGATAGCCAATCGTCGCGGACTGCGCACCATGAATCGTAGACAAATTCGCGGATTAAATCGTCAATATGACCGGTGGTGACGCCAGGTTTAACTTCGTCGACGAGCATATCCAGGCACTGAGCAACCAGGCGGCCAGCTTTGCGCATGCCTTCAAATCCGGCTTCATCATGAATTCGGATTTCGCCGGTGCGCATCGGCAACATGATATCAGCTTCACTCATCGGCCCTGTACTTTCTAAACGTTTGCCCGCTGGTCCCTGTATATATGACAGCGAATGACAGAAACTACCAGCCACAAGCTGATTACACGTCTTGCGGCGCCGTAGAACTTTACAGAACACGTCCGGCTTGTATCGCATTGCGCTACCGCCAGAGCGGCTTAAGGGTGATACGGGGAGTTATTCATGTATCGCCTTGTTTATGTCAGTACCGCTCAAGATAGCGTCGACGCTACGCAAATCGGCGATATTTTGGATGTGTCTGTATCCAACAATCATGAGCGCATGATTACAGGCTTTCTGGCCCATAATGGTCGCCATTTTTATGCAGGCCTTGGAGGGTGATCGCGACGAAGTTTCAGAGATTTACGATCGCATTACCAAAGACCATCGTCATTTTGGCGTGGTTCAAATCATTGGCGAGAATATCAGTGAACGGGGCCTTCCCTAACTGGGCGATGAACTATTTTCGCGTCGACGACCCCAAGGGAAACGCGATGATCATCAAGCATGATGACCCGGTCGACGGCTTGCTGCCGAAAGAAATGCCGCGTGAGCTGCTGCATCTCTTCACGCGGTTCATGCATATCGAAACCCAGCCCGCGTAAACGCATTAGCAACGGCTTTCTGCAAGTGTGCCCGGCAAAGTGTACGGGGGTCCTCATGGATCAGGAAACCAAAGTTATGATGGCGCGCGTGGCGCAGCTTGGCGAAATGTCGGAATCTGAGGCCCGCCGGATCGTCAACGAAACGTATCAAGACGGCATTGTCAGCCGAGGCGAAGCTGAGGCGCTGTTCCGGATAAATGATGTGCTGAAGGCCACCGACCCTGAATGGGCGTCGCGGTTCCAAGAAGCGCTAAAAGACTATCTCCTAACGCGTGAACCGCCCGAAGGTTGGGTCACCGATGAGGAAGCTGAGTGGCTATTGTCTCAAGTCCAAATGGATGGAGAAAAGCCTGGACTCGATGAAATTGATCTGCTTCTGGCGGTGCTACGCCAGGCCAAAGGGGCGCCTGAATCGCTCGCCCACTACACGCTGGAAGCGATCAGCGCGCGGATCATTGCGGACAGTGTCGCCAACATGAATATGGTCGAACGGATGCGTTATGCGCTTTATGCTGGGGCCGGAGATGGTGGGCTCTGGGTGACGGCGCATGAAGCGGCCATTTTGTTCAAAACGAATGATGCGATTGCGGAGGCGCGCAATGCGACCACGTGGAATGATCTGTTTGCCCGGGCGGTCGGTAATCATCTGATGGCGCGGGCGCATCCGGCCCCGCAGACCGTTCAAGAGGCTTTGTCGCGCGAGGCGTGGCTCAATGATACTTCCTCGAATGCAGGCGGGTTCTTCGCGCGCATGGGCGCGTCGTTCGCTTCGGGGAACTGGTTCGAAAAGGTCACTTATAGCGGCAAGAAAGCGGCGGATGCGCGTATGGCGGCGGCTGACGCGGCTTCGCGCGATGCAAATCGGGTTACGGATGAAGAGCAAACCTGGCTGAAACGCCGCTTGGGCTGGGACAAAAAAATATCGCCCGCTGAAACCGCTCTGATTGAATTCCTTAAGCAAGAAGCCCCAGGCTTTACCGAAGGCCTTGTCGCCGCCGCTTAAACGCGCTGATCACACTTCCCAAGCGGCAGCCTCGACAAGCGCCCTTGTGCATTCTAAGTCCGGCAACGGACGATCAAAGAAACACGCACGGGGCCTGTAAATGTTCAACAAAATCCTGATTGCCAATCGCGGTGAGATTGCCGTTCGTGTGATTAAAACCTGTCGACGCCTCGGGGTTAAAACGGTGGTTGTCTATTCCGATGCCGATGCCGGGTCTATGGCCGTGGAAATGGCCGATGAAGCGGTGCATATCGGCCCATCTCCCGCCGCTGAATCTTATCTTGTCATGGACAAGATTGTTGATGCTGTGAAGCAAACCGGCGCGGAAGCGGTGCATCCCGGTTTTGGGTTCCTGTCCGAGAATGCCGAATTCGCCAAACGGCTGGAAAAAGAGAAGATCATCTTTATCGGCCCCAATCCGCACGCGATTGAAGCCATGGGCGATAAGATCAGCTCTAAGAAGCTTGCCGCTGAGGCCGGGGTCTCCACCGTGCCGGGCCATATGGGTCTGATCAAAGATACGAAAGAAGCGCTCAAGATTAGCCGGGAAATTGGCTATCCGGTTATGATTAAAGCCTCAGCCGGGGGCGGCGGCAAAGGTATCCGGATCGCTTATGATGATCAGGACGTGGAAGAGGGGTATCCGGCGGTGAAAGCCGAAGCGACCGCCTCGTTTGGCGACGATCGGATCTTCATTGAAAAATTCATCCTTGAGCCACGCCACGTCGAAATTCAGGTGATGGGGGATAAGCATGGCAATTGTGTCTATCTGTTTGAGCGCGAATGTTCGATCCAGCGCCGCAATCAGAAAGTGCTAGAAGAGGCCCCATCACCACTGCTGGACGAAGCCACGCGTAAGAAAATGGGTGAGCAAGCCGTCGCGCTCGCCAAAGCTGTGAACTATGACAGTGCGGGGACCGTTGAGTTCGTCGCCTCCGGCAAGGATAAGAGCTTTTATTTCCTCGAAATGAATACACGGCTGCAAGTGGAGCACCCGGTGACGGAAATGATCACGGGTGTCGATTTGGTCGAGCAAATGCTCCGCTCCGCCTATGGCGAGCAGCTGAGCCTTAAGCAAAAAGACTTGAAAATAAATGGCTGGGCGATCGAAAGCCGGGTCTATGCCGAAGACCCGTATCGCAACTTCTTGCCATCGATCGGTCGCCTGAAGCGCTTCATTCCGCCGGCAGAGGGAAAACTCGCCGGTGGTACGGTCCGTATGGATAGCGGTGTGCGCGAGGGCGACGAGATCTCGATGTTTTACGACCCGATGATCGCAAAACTCGTCACCCATGGCAAAGACCGTGATCAGGCTCTGGACGTCCAGGCAGAAGCGCTCGACCGCTTCCACATTGAAGGCATCCAAGACAATATGCCGTTCTGCGCTGCGGTCATGGACGAAAAACGCTTCCGGTCAGGCAATATCACCACCGCCTATATCAAAGACGAATTCCCAGACGGATTCCAAGGCACAGCGCCGACTCAAGAGCAGAGTGTTATGCTGACCGCTGTCGCCGCCTACGTACACGGCGTCTTGGTGCGACGCGCGGGCCAGACGACCGGCCGGATGTCGCCCATCGCGCCGCTGCGTTCGGACTGGGTGGTCGCGCTTGGTGAGGACTATTGCCCCGTCGAATTGGACCTGGGCGAAGGCGAAGCGACGATTAAGATCGGCAAAAAGGCGCATTCTTTCGTGACAGAATGGGTGCCTGGACAGCCGCTTGTTGAGGGCGTTCTCGACGGCAAAGCTATCGCGGTCAAAGTGGCCCCCCAATCTGAGGGCTATTTGATGCGACATCGCGGCGTGCGTTTAAATGCGCTGGTTTGCTCACCGATTGTCGCTGATTTGCACAAACGCTTGCCTGAAAAGGAAAAACCGGACCTGTCGAAGCTGATCATTTCGCCGATGCCTGGACTTGTGGTTTCGATCGATGTTGCCGTGGGCCAGTCGGTTCAAGAAGGTGAAGCGGTTTGTATTGTCGAAGCGATGAAGATGCAGAACATTATTCGCGCTGAAGCCGATGGCACCGTGAAAGCAATTAATGTCGGGGCAGGGGACAGCGTCGCGGCTGACGAAATCATGTTGGAATTTGAATAGGACGGGCAATTTTAATTGTCTCGCAGGCGAATATCACTAGCTTGCGGGCAAACGGAGGTGCTCGGCATGGTCAATCTTCTTTTTAATCCGAACGGACGGATTGCGCGCAATCGGTTCTGGCAAGGCATGGTGGTGTTGACCGTGGCCAGCGTGCTGGTCTCAGCGGGCTCAGTGATGCTCGGGACGCTGTTCGGCTTGCTCAGCTACGCCCTGATCTACCCGTATATCTGTGTTTATGGAAAAAGGCTCCACGATGCGGGGCTGACCGCCTGGTGGGTGATCGGGGTTGGGATCGGCACGATCATTTTCAATTTCATCTTCAGCCTGATTTTTACACCGCTCTTCATGGGACCAGAAGAGATGCGCATTCAGGAAGAAATGACAGAGCGCATGTTGTCTGGCGATTGGGCTGGGATGACGGAAGGGGCTGAAATCCTGGCCGCCAAACTCTTACCCTTGTCGATCGCGACAATCGTCGTGACCAATCTTGTGGTCGCAGTGGTGCTCGGCTTCTTAAAGACCGAACCGCGGGAGAATAAGCATGGGCCCGTTCCCGGCACGAGCACGGCGGATACGTTCGAATAATTCCTGCCTGTCGATAAATTTTTATCGTTTATTGATAAAGTCTCGGATCTGTGTATAAGCGTGCAAGATAAGAGCACCACTAAAGGACGAATTCGCTATGAGCGACGCCACTGCCTCCCAAACTGCCCTCGATCCAGAGCGCCCTTGGATCACAAATGAAGAAGAACTGCCCCAGCGCATGCGGTGGTTCGACACTTTGTTCAATCCTACCGGGGCCTCGCCTAAGCTGCACTTCACGCGTGCTTGGACGCTTCTGTTTTTTGCCGGTCTTTTTGCATGGGTCGGTGTCGGCGCGATTATCACAGTGATCGGGATCGCGGGCGTTGATACAGCAGGCTTGTCGGCGTTCCATGGCTATCTGATCGCCGTTGTGCTCGCGATTACATCGATCTGCTCCTATGTCATCCACACGCGGCGTTTAAATCATGCGGGGAAGATTTCTCTGCGGGCCTTGGTCGTTTTATTGCCCATGGTGATCGGGGCGGTTTTGTTTCTCGGAGGCGTCACCGGAAAAGCCGCCGAATATGACGAACTCTATGAAAAACGTGCTGAATTCCTCGCCGATCCAGCCGCTTGGCGTGAAGCCCGCCTTGAAGAACAACGCCAGCAACAGGCCGAAGCCGAAAAGGCGCGACTCGAAGCTGAACAAGCCCGTGAGAATGGGGAAGAAGGCGCCGGCGAACAGCGCGGGCAACGCGGCGGACAAGGCCGCGGCGGCCCTCCGGGCGGATGGAATCAAGGCCCAAGTCCTGAAAATCCTCTCCCGAGCAAAGAAGAATTTATCGTTCGTCCAAACCTTGGCGCTTTCAACACACCCATCGTGCTGATGAACACGCTGATTATGATTTGGAGCCTGCTTTGGGTCGCGCGCGTCCCGAACTTTGGCAAAGACCCAGAGCCGGATGCGTATGACGGATATGGTGATCCGACGGGTATGTCGGCGGAGCGCCCGTTCGGCTAGACCAAAGGCGCGCCCGCAATCGTCGCCGAGTCAAAAACTTGCTCAAAAGCGAGCTTCAGGGCGTCATCCGCCTCCGCCATATCGACCGGGCGTCCGAGATCAACCAGGCTCGTGACGCCATAGCGTGGATCATCAATCCCGCAGGGGGTGATCCCAGTAAAATGCTCCAGATCGGGTTCAACATTGAGGCTGATCCCGTGGAAGCTGACCCAGCGCTTGAGGCGAATGCCAATCGCCGCGATTTTGTCCTCGCGAAGCTGTCCGCCTGGTTGCGTGCGGTCGACCCAAACGCCGACACGACCTTCGCGCGTCCCGGCTTCAATGTTAAAGCGTTTCAGTGCCTCAATAATCCAGAGCTCTAAATTGGCCACGAAGGTGCGCACGTCTCGGCCGCGAGCGGCGGCGTCAAGCATGACATACGCGACGCGCTGTCCCGGGCCATGATAGGTGTACTCGCCGCCGCGACCGGCCTCATAGACTGGAAAACGAGAGGGATCGCGTAAGTCTTCGAGCTTGGCGCTGGTCCCCGACGTGTAAAGCGGCGGGTGCTCCAGCAACCAGATCATTTCCGGCGCCCCTTCCTCGCGAATGGCTTTCGCGTAGGCTTTCATCGCCTCGTGCGCGGCATCATAATCCACGGGGGTAGGGCTGGTGGCCCAGAGTACGGTCGGACGATCTGTCATTGGACTGCATATAGCGAAGACTTTTCGCTTCACAATCGTGGCACTGCCGCGTATATGGCGCGCTCTACCCGGCGTGCGGCCGTGGCGGAACTGGTAGACGCGCAGCGTTGAGGTCGCTGTGGGGCAACCCGTGGAGGTTCGAGTCCTCTCGGCCGCACCATCTTAAAATTAAAAGTATTTTTGGGCGATTGCGCCTGTTTCTGCTCCGCTGGAAGCGGCCCTCAAGTACCTCATGTACTAAACTCAGCCGCCAAATTCCTACGTCTGCCGATGCCAAATGCGCCGGACGGCATGGACTTTGACCGTTTGTTTGCGTAGCCGGAACGCATGGACACTCAACATGACCTCCTAACCGAGCTGCGCTAATTTCCTCCTAAAAGACAGGACCCCAAATGACTCGTCTCGAAGATCGAATTCAGGGCCATATTAATGAGCTGGGCGCGCGCGCCAAAGCCGCCGCTAAAGTGATCGCTGTGGCTTCAACCGAACAAAAGAATAGCGCGCTCATCGCGGCTGCAGCTTCTTTACGTCGGCGCGCAACAACTATTCTCAAGGCAAATGCCGAAGATGTCGCGAGCGTCGAAGGGAAAAAGAATGCGGCTTTTATTGATCGGCTAAAACTCGACGAGGCCCGCATCGAGGCTATGGCGCTGGCGCTGGAACAAATCGCTGATCTGCCAGATCCGGTCGGGCGAAAAATGGCGACGTTCGATCGTCCAAACGGCTTAAAGATTGAACGCGTATCGTGTGCGCTCGGTGTCATCGGTATGATCTACGAATCACGTCCGAACGTGGGCGCTGATGCCAGTGCGCTCTGCCTCAAATCAGGGAACGCGATCATCTTACGCGGGGGATCGGAGAGTCGACTCTCAACCCGCGAGATCGTCGACTGTATGCAAGATGGACTGGTTAAAGCTGGTTTGCCAAAGGATGTTGTCCAAACTGTTGAGACGACCGATCGTGCCGCCGTCGCCGCTCTGCTTGGTGCAATTGACTATGTTGATTTGGTGATCCCACGAGGCGGACGCGGTTTGGTTGAATTGGTCCGAGATCAGGCGCGGGTGCCAACCTTGCTGCACCTCGATGGCAATTGCCATTCTTACATTCATGCCGCTGCTGACCTCGACAAAGCGGTGGCTGTGATCCGCAACGCCAAACTGCGTCGAACCGGGATTTGCGGTGCGACTGAAAGCATTGTGATTGACCGAGATATCGCGGCGCGCGCCGTGCCAGCACTCGCGGATGCAATGCCCGATTGCGAACTGCGTGGCGACACGGTTGCGTGTGGTCTCGATCCACGTCTTGTGGCGGGCGACGAAGAAGATTGGTCGACCGAATATCTTGATGCTGTCGCGTCTGTGCGCATCGTCGAGGGGCTCGAAGAAGCCCTAAGCCTGATCAATACTTATTCGTCTGGCCATACAGACGCTATCATGACCGAAGACGCCGGGGCGGCCGCCAAATTCTGCGCAACCGTCGATAGCGCGGTGGTGATGCACAACGCCTCGACACAATTTTCAGATGGTGGAGAGTTCGGCATGGGCGCTGAAATCGGGATTTCGACGGGAAAAATGCACGCTCGCGGTCCGGTTGGATTGGAGCAGCTGACGAGTTTCAAGTACATCGTGCATGGCGATGGGCAAACCCGCGCTTAATCCATTCGAGCACATTTAAGATCAGTCCGATCCATCAGTCACCAAAAGGAACCTGAACCGACAATATGAGTATTTCGCTGCCAGAGATGATATCCCTCGGAGCCTATTTCCTGCTGATGCTGGGGATCGGGCTCTATGCGTATAAAAAGTCCACAAGTGATGTTTCCGAATACATGTTAGGTGGACGCCAATTGCATCCTGCTGTCGGCGCCCTTTCGGCCGGTGCGTCAGATATGTCAGGCTGGATGCTGATGGGGCTGCCGGGCGCGATTTATCTTTCGGGGTTGAACGCGGCGTGGATTGCCGTCGGGCTGACGATCGGGGCTTACCTCAACTATCGCTTGGTTGCGCCGCGCTTGCGGGTCTACACCGAGATGGCCGACGATGCGATCACGATCCCAGACTATTTCGAAAAGCGCTTCAACGATCGGTCACGTGCCTTGCGGATCATTTCATCCATGGTGATCGTGATTTTCTTCACATTGTACACGTCAGCTGGAATTGTAGCGGGCGGTAAACTGTTTGAATCGGCTTTCGGGCTCGACTACACGACCGGGCTTTTTGTAACCGCAGGTGTCGTGCTGGCCTATACAATGATTGGTGGCTTCCTCGCGGTCAGTCTGACCGACTTTGTTCAGGGCACGATCATGTTCCTCGCCTTGCTTTTGGTGCCGATCGTCGCGCTGGTGACCATTGGCGGCTTTGGCGGTGCAGAGAGCGCTGTGATGTCCGCACCGCCCGCCATCGCAACCGATGGCAGCATCGGGCCGAGCCGGGCCGCGTTCTTCAGCTGGACTGAGGGGCTCACGCTTATTGGCTTTATTTCACTGATGAGTTGGGGGCTCGGATATTTTGGCCAACCCCACATCATTGTCCGCTTCATGGCGATCCGGTCTCTGAAAGACGTCACAACGGCGCGTTATATTGGCATGACCTGGATGATTGTGACTGTGATTGGTGCCGTGCTGGTTGGACTGGTCGGTGTCGCTTACGTTCAGCAAAACGATTTGCATGACACGCTGGTCGACCCTGAAACGATCTTTATTCTGCTGTCTCAAACCCTGTTCCACCCGCTTGTTGCAGGGTTTCTCTTGGCCGCGATTTTGGCGGCAATCATGAGTACGATTTCCTCGCAATTGCTGGTTTCGTCGAGTTCGTTGACGGAAGATTTCTATAAAACATTTGTGCGCCGCGAAGCGAGCCAGTCTGAACTCGTCTTAATCGGGCGGTTATCCGTGTTGGCGGTCTCCTTGGTGGCGATCCTACTGGCTTTCGATCGTTCAAGTAACATTCTGTCGCTCGTCTCAAACGCTTGGGCGGGATTTGGCGCTGCGTTTGGCCCAATCATTCTGATGTCGCTTTATTGGAAAGGAATGACCCGTGACGGGGCCCTTGCGGGTATGATTGTTGGCGCCGGTACCGTCTTGTTCTGGCTCTATGCTCCAATCTCCATTGGCGGTCAGTCTCTCTCGCAAATCATCTATGAAATTGTCCCAGGTTTCCTTCTCTCTGGCCTCGCGGCCTATTTGGTGAGCGTATTTGGACGGAACCCAAAACAAGAGGTCGCAAAAGCTCATTCTGAGCTGGAAGCAGCCATGGCGGAAGACCCGCAGCCGGTTTTTTGAGGCCACGCGAGACCTACGCAAAGAAAACTCACAGGCGGATGCCAGGGCAAAGTTCCGGCCCTGGGTCCCCGACGCGCTTGCCATGCGAGCGCCGCTGACAGAAAAGGATAAGGATAAAACTATGGCGCTCGGCGACGGCAAATTGATGACCCGAACTTACTCCGTTTCGTATGACGAAGCTGCCTTTGAGCGCATCAATGAGCGCTATCGAGAGGATGAAGATGTCGTCCTGCGCGATTTGATCGAAGAGGCAGACTTATCGGCAGCCCTGCGCGAGCGTATCCAAACCCGTGCGGTCGATCTCATTCGTTATATGCGAGAGGACGGTAAGCCAGGTCTCATGGACATGTTCTTAGCCGAGTATGGGCTCTCCACGAATGAAGGCATCGCTTTAATGTGTCTGGCTGAAGCGCTGCTACGTGTGCCGGACCCGGGCACCATTGATGCGCTGATTGAAGACAAGATCGCGCCTTATGATTGGGACGAGCATTTAGGCAAATCCCAATCCGCCTTGGTCAACGCCTCGACCGCTGCGTTGATGCTCACCGGGCGCGTTTTGGATGATGACGACTCTGCAAGTGTGATGGGCCTCCTTAATCGCACCGTGAAACGCCTCGGCGAGCCGGTTGTCCGCGTTGCTGTACGCCGCGCCATGAAGGAAATGGGTGACCAGTTTGTGCTCGGTCAAACCATTTCAGAAGCCATCCGGCGCGGCGAAGCGGAACGTAAAAAGGGATATCTTTATTCTTATGATATGTTGGGCGAAGCTGCGCTTACCGCAAAAGACGCTGCCGAGTTCTACGCGTCTTATTCCAGCGCGATTGAAGCGATCGGGGCCCAATCGATCGGGTCTGACATTCAGAGTTCGCCAGGGGTCTCGGTTAAATTGTCAGCCTTGCATCCACGGTTCGAGTTCGCCAAGCAAGCGCGTTTAGAGACAGAGCTTGTGCCCCGGGTCGCATCGCTCGCCCAAGCCGCGAAGGACCGCGGGCTCGGCTTTAACATTGATGCGGAAGAAGCTGACCGCCTTGAGCCAACTCTGCGCGTCTTCGAAGCGCTTTTAGCGGACCCCAGTCTCGCCGGCTGGGATGGCCTTGGTCTTGTTATTCAAGCTTATGGTCGTCGCGCCGCTTCGGTGATTGATTGGTTGTACGCGACCGCCAAACGCTATGACCGTAAAGTGATGGTGCGGCTGGTCAAAGGCGCCTATTGGGACACCGAGGTGAAGCGTGCGCAAGTTGACGGGGTGAGTGATTTTCCGGTCTTCACCAAACGCACCGCGACCGATGTCGCTTATATGTGTTGCGCCAAAAAACTGCTCGGCATGACCGATCGTATCTACCCGCAATTTGCGACCCACAATGCCCAGACCGCGGCGACAGTTCTCGAGCTTTGCGATGACACCTCCGCGTTTGAGTTTCAGCGTCTCCATGGCATGGGTGAAACGCTCCACCATTATCTCTTGAAAGAAGCGGGCACGCGCTGTCGGATCTATGCACCTGTCGGGCCGCACAAGGACTTACTGGCCTATTTGGTGCGCCGTTTGTTGGAGAACGGCGCTAATTCGTCTTTCGTCAATCAAGTGATTGATCGCCGCTTGCCGGCAACACAAATCGCAAAAGATCCGGTCGAGAAGTATCACGCCCTTTCGAACCGGCAGTCCGCCGCGCTCAAAAATCCGACGCAGCTCTTTGCCCCCCAGCGCCAAAATTCAAAAGGGTGGGATTTGCGCAACCGCGCCGATACGGATGATATAGAACAGGCGCGCGCACCTTTTGCGACCGAGCGCTGGACCGCTGAACCATTGTTGGCCGTAGACTGGCAAGGGGATGGTCAAGAAACGCTGATGAATCCGGCCAACCCCAATGATGAGGTGGGTGTGGTTAGGCTTGCGTCACAATCTGATGCCGCCGCGGCGCTCGAAGCCGCGAGGATCTGGCTAGAGGCAGACGCGCGAACCCGCGCCGCCACGCTCAACCGCGCCGCCGATCTCTATGAGGCGAATTTCGGTGAAATCTTTGCCGTGCTGACGCGCGAAGCAGGCAAAACCCAGTTGGATGCAGTGGCAGAGCTGCGCGAGGCCGTCGATTTTCTGCGATATTATGCCAATCGGGCGCTTGTTCTATCGACCCATTTGCCCGCGGGCGTTATCACTTGTATCTCGCCATGGAATTTCCCGTTGGCGATTTTTACGGGCCAAATTGCTGCAGCTTTGGCCGCTGGAAATAGTGTCTTGGCGAAACCCGCTGAAACGACCCCGATCATTGCCAGCATCGCCATAAAACTATTGCACGAGGCAGGCGTCCCGAGAGACGTCTTGCAATTTCTCCCTGGACACGGCCGATCCGTTGGCCAAGCCTTAGTCGGATCGCCAACCGTAGCCGGGGCATGTTTTACCGGCTCTACTGCAACAGCTCAGGCGATCAACAGAACCCTTGCCCGCCAGGCTCAGCCCGATGCCTTTTTGATCGCTGAAACAGGCGGCCTGAATGCCGGGATCATCGACTCAACCGCGCTTCCTGAACAAGCGGTGCGAGACACGATTGTGTCGGCGTTTCAATCGACCGGACAGCGCTGTTCGGCGCTAAGATGCCTGTACGTCCAAAACGACATTGCCGACGGATTCCTCGACATGCTGTTCGGCGCCATGGATGAGGTGGAGCTCGGTGACCCTTGGGCCTTCTCGACAGATATCGGGCCGCTGATCAGTGCCGACGCGCAAACCCATATCCAAGCCTATATCGATCAAGCGAAAGCCGACGGCCGATTACTCAAACAGCTTGCCGCCCCGATGAAGGGCCATTTTGTTGGACCGGCCGTCATCCAGGTCGAATCAATTATTGATCTAAAGGACGAAGTTTTTGGTCCCGTGCTCCATGTCGCGCGTTTCGATGCCGATGAATTCGAAACCGTCTTGGAGCATGTGAATGCAACTGGCTATGGTCTAACTTTCGGTCTGCACACCCGAATAGATGAGCGCGTTCGCGAGATCTCGGACCAGCTCGCCGTCGGCAATATCTACGTGAATCGAAATCAAGTTGGCGCGATCGTTGAATCCCAACCGTTTGGCGGCGAAGGCCTCTCCGGCACCGGCCCGAAAGCTGGCGGGCCACACTATGTGAAACGGTTCACGCAAGCTGAGCGAGTCGTCACTTCGCCATATGCTGCGGCCTCAATCGACGCCGCTCGGCTCAACGCGGCGCTCGAAAGCTTTACGAGACAAGATCCGCAACGGCTCTCTAAAACGAAAATGCCGGGTCCGACGGGGGAGAAGAATGAGCTTTCGACATGGCCGCGCGGTCTCGTACTGTGTCTAGGGCCGACCCTCGATGATGCACGTCGCCAAGCAGGCGCAGCGCGCAGCACGGGCTGTCCCGCGTTCATTGTGGCGCCAGGTCATGTCGGTGAAGACGGATTAGACGGAACGCTGGATTTGGATGCTCTCAAAGACGTTCAAGGGATAAGCCTTGTGGCGCTCTGGTCGGATGACGCGTCCGTCCGCACAGGTCGGGTCGCACTCGCAGATCGCGAGGGTCCCATTATTCCGTTGGTCAGCGCGCGAAACATTGACGACTATTGTATTATTGAACGCCATACTTGCATCGATACGACCGCCGCGGGTGGCAATGCATCGCTCCTTGGCGAAATGGATAACGAAACCGGGTCTTAGCAGACCGCATGCCGTCAGCCGGAGAAAAATCCCTTAATTCAGAGATGGGAGCAAAAGGACACAATAGCTCCATCCCATCAGACGTAACTCGCATCCATGTCGATGCCATGCGTCGCTAACCATTGCAGCGTTTCTTGCTCAACACGCTCGGATGCGATGATATCCAAGGTTTCCTTCACTCTCCGCCCGTCAGCGAGATCCAGGCATTGAATCTTATCGTGCAGGCAAACTCTGAAAGCGGAACCGTTCGCAGTTTCACTGAAGAGGAATCTCCAGACACGTTGCTGGCCAAAGCGAAGCAGCGGGCTTGGTAGATTCTGAACACAAACGTTCTTGAAAATAGTCGCAAATTTTTCTGCGTTATCCTATGAGATAACACAATAGCGAGATTCAATCTGTGTGAATTTATGCAAATTTATGCAAACCAGTTGCTTTCAGACCCGTTCATCGCGTAGTCTCCAGGTCTCGGCACCAACAGAGTGCTGATTGGAGGAAACAATGAAACACTTGCCGCTTCTTGGCGCGTTCGCGCTGATTTCACTCGGGGCGTGCCAAAGCTTGGAGCCGAGCGAAGGCGCAGATAAAGCCTTCGATTTTGGCGGTGTCTATGAGGACACTTATGCGGGCGAAATCGACCGAACGGTCATTCCGCGCCGACCTGATGGGCCTCCTAATGTGGTCTTGATCATCGCGGATGATCTTGGCTGGCCCTATCTTGGGTTCCTTGGCGACGAGAACGTCATTACGCCGAACATGGATATTATTGGCAATGGCGGGGCCGTCTTTGAGGTCGGGCATTCGACATCAAACCATTGCCGACCGACTTTGCAAAGTCTGATCACCGGGCTGTATCCGGTCCAGTATGAAGACCAAGCCAATCAAATCGCTGAGGCGGCGATGACGCGCAAACCGCTGCCGGACGGCGTCGATACCGCGCAAGAAAAAGGCATCTTAAAACGGCAATACGAGACCTCGGCGATTGAACAATTTGCGACGCTACCGCGGGTTTTGGGCGAAGCGGGCTATGTCTCGCATCAAAGCGGCAAATGGTGGGAACAGTCCTATGCCCATGGCGGGTTCACGCATGGCATGACGGAGACTTGGGAGTGGAGCGATGCGGCTGATCTCGGCGATCGTTGGTTCTTCACCTTCATGGGCGGGCGCGGCAACGAAATCGGCCGAACAACGATGGAGCCGGTTGAGTCCTTTGTGCGCGAGCACGCCGATCAACCGTTCTTTCTTTGGTATGGACCGGCTTTGCCCCACACGCCGCTCAACGCGCCGGATCGGTTCTTCAAATATTATGAGGATCGTGACGACCTGTCTGAATCCGCGAAACTCTACTACGCCAACATTGCCTGGTTTGATTGGGGCGTTGGCGAGCTTTTGGATACGCTTCGCGAAGAGCGGGTGCTAGACAATACGCTGATCGTCTATGTCAATGATAATGGCTGGGAACAGGCGGGGGATGTCGAGTATATGGACAATCATATCACCCTCGCCAATGGGGGTCCGCGCGGAAAAGGCTCCTTCTTCGAAACGGGATTCCGCACCCCGATTGTTTTCTACTGGCAAGGTAAAATCTCTGCCGTGCGTGATACCGAAACCTTGGCGAGCGCGATCGATATCATGCCGACCATTTTGGATTTTGTGGGCGTGACCGCGCCGGAGGGGCTCCCTGGATATTCGCTGAAGCCGAAGATTTCCGGTGGAGATTTGTCCAATGCGCGCGACTATTTTATCGGCCGCATGACTCAACATCGCGCCGGCACAGATTTTCGCGGCAATCCAAACAATGCCACCGATGATCATATGGGGTCCGCCCTTGGCGGATATTATCGCCGCGATCTCGATTGGCATTTTGTTTGGCTGCCTGAAACCGGTGAGACCGCGCTCTACGATTTGAACAATGATCCGGGTCAACTCGTCGATGCATCGGCGGCGCATCCGGACGAGGTCGAGCGGTTCAAGGCCGATATCTCGGCTTGGCGCGCGCAATACGAGCAGCCCGTTGCGCCATGATCCGCCAAGGGATCGCGCTTATTGCTTTTGCGGTGTTCGCCCAGTCCGGCAGCCAGGCGCAATCACTTGATTGGGTTGCTTTAGAGGACCAGTGCTTTCGCATGGGCGAAACCCGAGTTTACCCTGAAGAAGCGCCCGTCCACGAAGCTTGCGTGTCGGCTTTCGAGATCACGCGGACAGAAATCACCAACGCTCAGTTTGCGGTTTTTGTAGATGAGACAGGCTACGTCACGCGCGCTGAGCGTGGATGGGAAGCGGCGGATTCAAATGGACCTGGAATAGATCTTCCACCCGGCGCCGCGGTTTTTCAGCCGCCCGAGGGCGTTCGACCCCAGAATCTGAATTGGTGGATGTGGCTTGAAGGCGCAAACTGGCGTGCACCGCGCGGGGCAGGGTCTGCCCCGCCCGATCCCGATGCGCCAGTCACCCACGTCACGCGAGAAGATGCGACAGCGTTTGCCATCTGGTCGAAGGCGAGACTGCCCACAGAAGCGGAGTGGGAATATGCGGCGCGTGGCGGACGAGACGGGCAACTCTTTGCTTGGAGCGAGGCCGAGCGCGAGGCGGGTCAGGCCAAAGCCAATACGTGGCAAGGTCTCTTTCCAATAGCGAACACCAAAGGTGACGGGTTTGAAGGCATTGCGCCGGTGGCTTCCTTTCCCGCTAATGGCTTCGGTCTGCACGATATGATTGGCAATGTCTGGGAGTGGACAGAAACGCCATATGCGCCATCGCACGCGGAACGCGATCGACAATTGGCGGGCGAAACAGGCTTGGATATATCTCAGCCAGGGATCGCCGTGGGGACGATCAAGGGGGGATCGTTTCTGTGCGCGAAGTCTTATTGCTATCGTTTTCGACCCGCCGCACGGCAAGCCCAAGATTTGGCTTATGGAACGTCACATATCGGCTTTCGAATTGTCCGCGACGTGGTCGAATAATCCGACATTTTGCCCGCCTTCTCAGAACTGCGAGATTCAGAAGGCGGTCTTGGTTTGATCCCAGAGCGCGTCGAGTTGGCTCGCAAAGAAGGGATCCAGGGAACTGTCAGAGCTTGACCAATCTCTTGGTGAGATATTTTTGCCTGCGTCGAGTTTCGCTTCAATTTTTGTTTGACGTTGAGGAGCGCAACGCTCGCCTGCGATCACGACGCGGTGTTGCTGATCGTTGAGCTGGGTGACCAAGAGCGCGGCGTCCGCGGTATTGCGGGCGCGATTGGCGATTTTCTCGAACGCGCCTGTCCTCGACACTTGGAAACGGATTGAGATGAGAATTTCATTTTGAGCGAATTGGGCTCGGTCTGATCCGGATAGAAACTGATCAGCGGGCAGGCTTCGATGTGTGGTGTTTAGAACGGCATCGAGACCGAACAAGGCCAGACTATAATCACTCTGCAGAGGGGCCGCGCACAAACCGCCGCCGAGGGTCCCTCGATTGCGCGTGGCGGGATCACCGATTTGGCTCGCGATTTGAGCGAGGAGGGCGCAATGTCTTTGTACGTCCGCGGACTCGGCGATCGCACGATGTGTTTCACCTGCGCCGATTGTGAGCCCATCATCACCAAGGGTAATACCTCTGAGCTCATTGAGTTGATGCGTAGAGACTAAGTCCTCTGCGGCATCATCTCCACGGCTTAGCCGCGGGACCAACCACTGACCCCCGGCGACCAAAACTGCGTTTTGAGCTTCATCCAACAAAGCCTGCGCCTGGGTGAGCGAAGTGGGGGTATGAAAACGAGGCCTAGTCATGCTTGCCTCGCTGAAAGTTCTGGCACGCGCGCCAAACCTTTTCAGGTGTGGCCGGCATCTCTAGGCGAACACCGAGGGCGTTGCTAACCGCGTTCATGAAGGCAGGGGAGGCGCCAATGGTGCCCGATTCCCCGCAACCTTTTGCGCCAACTGGATTTGACTCGCACAAGGTTTGGGTCGTGTCCGTGCGGATGTCGAGCAGATCGATAGCGCGCGGCAGGGCATAGGTCTCGTAGGAATCGGTGTTGAGATGACCGGTCTTCGGGTCATAGAGCGCATGCTCCATCATAGCTTGGCCAAGCCCCTGAGCGACCCCGCCCTGCACTTGACCGTCGACAACCAGCGGATTGATAATTTGCCCAAAATCATCCACCGACGTGAAGGCTTGAAGCTCGATAAGACCCGACTTGGGATCGATCTCGATTTCGCAGACATGTGTCCCCGATGGATAGGTGAAGTTGACTGGGTCGTAAAAGGCACTCGCTTCAAGGCCGGGCTCTAGGTCCTCAGGATAATCGTGCGGGACATAAGCGGCGTGTACGATCTCGCTGAGCGGGACGCTGGCATTGCGGTTCGTCGATTTGAAATGTCCTGCGTCGAAGACGATTTCGCCTGCTTCAGCGTCGAGCAGATGCGCCGCGATTTGGGTGCCTTTGCGGATAATTTTGTCAGCTGCTTTGAGGATCGCGGACCCCCCGACGGCGAGCGATCGGGAGCCATATGTCCCCATTCCCACGGGCGTTTTATCCGTATCGCCATGAATGACCGTTATTCGCTCCAGCGGCAGCGAGAACCGGTCAGAGACCAATTGCGCGAAAGTTGTCTCATGACCCTGCCCGTGGCTATGAGACCCCGTAAAGACTTGCAAGGTGCCGGACGGGGTGAACCGCAATAGAGCCGATTCCCAAAGACCGACATCGGCGCCGAGCGCGCCCGCGACAGCGGAGGGCGCAATCCCGC
>CBDIHJ010000033.1:0-74186 GCA_965279045.1 Henriciella sp.
CCACCAAGCGAAAAACAAGTTCGCTCGGGCCTTAGTCCACAAATGCCATTGCAAGGCTTGATTGCGCGAGAAGGCGGTTATGAAAAACTCGGCACGCGCGATGTGTCGGCGCTGACTTATGTGCGGTTTGGCACACAATTCGAAGTCCAAACACTTGGCGCGGCGGCGCAGCGCGGAACGCTTGAATCTGTCACACCCGACGCCTTGATCAAGGCTGCGGAGACCGGACTAATCCGATTGTTGACGGCCTTCGCCGACCCGGAGCATCCCTATTTGAGCGCGCCCAGACCGGAACGCGTTAACTATGAAAGTGCCTATACACGCTTGGCGCGGCGGGACGAATGGACCGGATTCACGACCTATGACTGAAACCGTTTTCTCGCCGGAGTCTGCTGCCTTCGAGCGGGCCAAGAACGCCCAGGCCCAAGCGGCCAATCCTATGCAATCAGCTTGGGTCGAAGCCAATGCGGGGTCGGGCAAAACAAAAGTACTGATTGACCGAGTCGCGCGACTGCTCCTGCGTCGCCCAGGCGGTCGTCCAGGCGCAAAACCGAATTCAATTCTTTGTATTACTTACACGAAGGCCGCAGCGAACGAGATGATGGCTCGACTCTTCTCGCGCTTGGGCGATTGGGCCGTCGCCTCAGACGAGTCGCTTCGAAAATCTCTTTCTCAACTTGAGGGACGTGATCCAGATCAGTATACGGAGGAAGATTTTCGGGAAGCGCGCCGATTGTTTGCGAGCGCGCTCGAAACGCCCGGCGGACTACGCATCGAAACCATTCATGCCTTCTGCGCTCGGATCTTAAGGCGCTTTCCCTTGGAGGCGGGGGTTTCGCCGGGGTTCCAAGCGATTGAAGAAGACGAAGCGGAGGCGTTGTGGCGTACCGTCCTGGCCAAAGGCTTAGAGGCGTCCGCTGATCAGCACCCGGATGCAATGGCCGTTTTGGCCGAGGCGACAGGAGGTCTCGGAATTCATGCCGCATTGGACGCTCTAAAATTTAAACGGCAGGCGCTCAATCAGTTTCGGATGAACGTTAGTACCAATAAGGAACTGAAGACCCAAATTGAAGATGCGAGCGGCGCCAACGGCGAAACGCCTGCTGAAATCTTACAAGCCGCAATGGGTCGCGACTTTCCAGAAACGCCGATCCAATCTGTCATCGAAGATCTTCGGCAAATTGGTACGCCGGGAAAAGCGGATAGCGCACTCCTAAGCGCGCTCACCGACGTGCTGAGCCTCTCAGATCCAGAGAAACGCTATGCGCGCTATATGTCTGCCATTGCTGGCGCAAAACAAGATTTCCCGTCCGGTAGCAATCCATTCACGGGGAAAGCCGGGGCAATCACCGTAGACTTATTTAGCCGAAACCAAAAAAGCGGCGCGCCGGAAGGACGCGAGATCACGCGAATGAAAGCGGTGCAGGCAAGACTTAAAGCCTCAACCCTTGCCCAGCGCAGCTTGGCCTTAATGCAGATTGGGCTTCCAGTGATCGATGCTTACACAGAGCAAAAACGTCTTCGCGGCGCGCTCGACTTTGACGATTTAGTCGCCAGTACGCGCGCTTTGCTAACGCGCTCTAAAGCCGCGGAATGGGTTCTCTATAAGCTCGATGGCGGGCTCTCCCACCTTTTACTCGACGAAGCGCAAGATACCAGTCCATCGCAATGGGCCCTAATCAATGCGATGATCGAGGAGTTTCAAGCCGGGCTCGGGCGCGAGAGATCTGCCGAGCCACGAACTCAATTTGTCGTCGGCGACCCCAAACAATCGATCTATTCGTTCCAGGGCGCCGATCAGCAAAAGTTTGATGACGAAAAGCAAGAATTCTTGCGGAGGGAGCAGATTATCGCGGATGCGGAAGATCGAGCGATCAACCTTCCCGAGATGGCCATGTCCTTCCGGTCGACACCAGAAGTTCTGACTTTTGTCGATCAAGTCCGAACGAGTGCGCCGCTGTCATACGATCCGACCAACAGCCAACCGCCGCGCGACTCCGATATTGTCCCGCATGCACCGCGGCGCGCCAATCAAACCGGACGCGTAGAACTCTGGCCGCTAGAGTTGCCGACGCCGGCGGATGGCGAAGAAAATGCTTGGACGACGCCAACTGATCATGTTCCGGCCGATGCGCCGCGCCGTCGTTTAGCGCGTTCTGTTGCGCGCGCCGTGCGCCAAATGCTGGATCGCGGCGAGACGGTCTGGCGCGAACAGCCTGATCGTAGCTGGAAGCGAGCGCCCTTGCAGCCAGAGGACATTCTTATTCTTGTGCGCAGCCGCAACGAACTCTTCGACGCTCTCATTGATAGCCTGAAACAGCAGGACATTCCCGTTGCCGGCGCGGACCGCTTGCGATTACTCGACAATATTGGCGTTCAAGATTGCCTCAATCTCATTCGGTTTGCGCTTCAGCCCGGCGATGATTTGGCGCTGGCCGAGATTTTACGCGGTCCGTTTTGCGGCCTGGTGGACGATGATCAACACCTCTTTGTACTAGCCCATGACCGCGCCAAAGACGAAACCCTATGGCACCGATTAAGCCAACAGACAGACCCTTCCTTTGCCTCGGCAAAAGAGTTTTGTGCAGGCTTGATTAATCATCGTCATCTGCCCGCGTTTGAGTTTCTTACCCGAGCGCTGACAGAGCGAGATGGCTCTGGGTTGAGTGGTTGGGATCGTCTCATTCAGCGCCTTGGAGAGCCTGTGCGCGACCCCGTACAAGCGCTCGTCTCCGGTGCATTGGGTTTTGATATGAAGCAAGCCAAGAGCCTGCAAACCTTTTTGGATGAAACCGAAGGCCAGGCCAAAGTTCTAAAGCGTGAACTCGGCGAGCCAGATGGGGCTGTCCGTGTCATGACCGTGCATGGGGCGAAAGGACTTCAAGCCCCCCTCGTGATCCTCCCGGATACGACGGGCGCGACAAAACCCGTCAGCGACGCCATGTTCTTCACTGCCAACGGCGTTCCCCTTTACAGTCCATCGTCGCGCTTAGATGCGGACGCCACCACAAAGTTAAGAGCGGAGGCCAATGCAGCAGCAGAACGCGAATCTCGCCGCCTACTTTACGTGGCGCTTACCCGGGCCTCTGATCGATTGATCATAGCTGGCGCCGGCTTGGGCAATGTTAAAGCTGGGTATGCGAGTTTGTCTTGGTATCGTTGGTGCCTGAAAGCCATGCGCGCCTTGCAAGGCGATGAAGACGATACAAAGCTTCCCGATGACGTGCTTTCGTTCGGGGATCCGCCGCCTTTGCAATCAGAACCGTCGCAAAAGCAGGCCATGCCAGCAGAGGTTCCGCTTTGGTTGACACAGCCTGCCCCTGAGGTCCGCCCGCCATTGCGCCTGGCAGCGCCGTCACGTTTGACCGAAGATCGCTCGGAAGTCAGTCGGCCGTTCTCGGACGAACGCAAGACCGCCCTTAAACGTGGGCGGTTGATCCACGCTTTGCTGCAAGTCTTGCCCGAATTACCCGACGCGATCCGCGCGCAGCGGGGCCGCGAGTTCCTGTTGCGCGAGACAGATCTAGATGATGCGGATCGCGCCGAAATGCTGGACGTGACGCTGCGCACACTGGAAGCACCCGCGTTCAAAGACGTGTTCGCTCCTCACGGGCGCAGCGAGGCCGCCATTGTCGGCACATTGCCAACAGGTCAAATGGTCAATGGCCGGGTCGATCGCTTATTGGTCGACGAGAAGCAGGTGCTGATCATTGACTATAAGACCGACCGACCCGCACCAGAGTCGGCCGAAGCGGTCGAAACGGCTTATTTGGTGGCAAATGGCGGCCTATCGATCTGTTCTGCAATCGATCTATCCGGATCGACCGGTGCGATGCGCGCTCTTATACACGGATGGGCCTCGACTGATCGAACTTGCGGCCAATCAACTGTCAGATTCCCTAAACCGTGTTGAAAGCAGGGTTTGACGCGCGCAAAGAGTCCCTATTTTATGCCGCACGATGAATTTAAAGGAGGTCAAAATGGCCGCTGAACATATTACCGACGAGAATTTCGATGACGCCGTCGCCAGCGACACGCCTGTCGTTGTTGACTTCTGGGCAGAGTGGTGTGGCCCATGTAAGGCCATGGCTCCGCATCTTGACGCTGTCGCAGACGAGATGAGCGGCGACATCAAAGTCGCGAAAATCAATGTCGATGACAACCCAATGGCCGCGTCGAAATATGGCATCCGGGGTTTGCCAACCTTGATGATTTTCAAAGACGGCAAAGTCACCGCCACACATCCCGGCGCGATGTCGAAGCAAAAAATCACTGAGTGGATCAAAGAAAACACCTAAGCGGTCGCATCGATATTTTTTAGAAAAGCCTCGCCCTACGGCGGGGCTTTTTTTGTGAGCGAGAACCGCTAGCGTGATCCAAAAAGGAAACGCGCCATGAAACCCTACCAGGACTTAGATCGCTCCGTTGCGGGCAAAACCGTTCTCATCACAGGTGCGGCGAGCGGTATGGGACGCGCGACGGCGCATCTCTTTGCCCGCGAAGGCGCAAAAGTCATGGCGACAGATATCAATGGCGAAGGCGCTGAAGCGGTGGCGCAAGAAATCCGCGATGCCGGTTTTGAAGACGTCGCATCCTTCGCTTTGGACGTCGCCGATCACGATGCGATCAAAGCGTCTGTGGCGGCGACGGTGGAGACGTTTGGAGGCCTCGACATCCTCATTAATAACGCTGGTTTCGCACGGCTCTCGCATCCGTCTGAGTATCAGTACGAAGACATCTGGCATGATAGCGTAAATGTCATGCTGACCGCTCATCAGCGACTAATCCGTGCGGCGTTGCCCTATCTGCTGAAAACGGAAACAGGCGGTCGGATCGTGAACATCTCTTCGACTGAAGGGCTCGGCGCCACACCCGGAAACGGTCCTTATGTGGCAGCCAAACATGGCGTTATCGGTCTGACGCGCGCGATGGCCAATGATCTGGGCCGAGATGGAATCACCTGTAATGCGATCTGCCCGGGCCCGATTGAGACCAATATTAACGCTGAAATTCCAGATGAGCACAAAGTGATCTTTGCAAAACGCCGCGTGCCGCTCCGCCGCTATGGAATCCCAGAAGAGGTTGCACACATTACCCTATCGTGCTGCCTACCGGCCGCTTCGTATTTGAACGGCGCCGTAATTCCGGTCGATGGCGGTTTGACCATCAAGAACGCCTAAACCGGTATTTGGTCGTTCTTTTCCAACACTTCGCCCGCCAGATAGAGAGATCCGCCGATTAGGATCCGGTCAACGCCGCTTGTCCCCGCGGCGACCATCGCCGCCTCTAAAGACTGAAAAGCACGCGCGTCTGGTAAGTAAGTCCGAGCGGTTTGAGCGAGGTACTCCGGCGGCGCGCTTGCGTGCCCTGGCGCATTTGGAATGGTGTAAACCGCCTCCACCGCGCCCTTAAACGCATGAAAGAAGCCGCCATGGTCTTTGCTGGCAATCATCGCCGTAACCATAATGGTTCGCCCGCCCATTTCGCGCAGAAGCTCGGCAATCGCGGTGGCCGCATGCGGATTATGCCCACCATCGAGCCAGACTTCTGCCTGCTCCGCTAAATCGGTGATTGGACCGGATTTGAGCCGTTGCATCCGCGCTGGCCAAATCGCCGACTGCGCGCCGCGCCAGATCGCGGCATCATTAATTTTTGGGTGGTTCAGCGTGCGCATGGCAAGACCGGCCAGCGCCGCATTATAGCGTTGATGCGTTCCCGGTAAGGCCACGCATTCAGGCACGCGTTCAATATCTTCAATCCGAAGCGAGGTTAGTGGTGATTGAAGTTCATTCGCCCTCGCAGCAATCACATCACCGCAGACACGCGCTTGTATAGCCGAAACGACTGGAAGTTTCGGCTTGATAATTCCCGCCTTCTCACCAGCGATTTTCGCAAGGTCGGAACCAAGAAACTGTTTGTGGTCAAAATCGACGGGTGTGATCACGCTCAGGGCTGGGGTCTGAAGCACATTCGTCGCATCGAACCGACCCCCCAGCCCAACTTCCAAGATCAGTAAGTCGGCAGGAACCTCGCTAAAGGCCAGTAAAGCCGTCGCCGTGGTCGCCTCAAACCGGGTTATGGGACGACCGTCTAATGCCGCGTGGACGCGATCCAACCATTCGATCAGCGCCTCATCTGTGACCAGGTCGCCCGCGAGCCGAATGCGCTCATTGAACCGCACCAAATGCGGAGACGTGTAAACATGGACCTTGAGCCCCGCCTCTTCGGCCATGGCCCGCAAATAGGCGCACGTCGAGCCCTTGCCATTTGTCCCCGCCACGTGGATCGTTGGCGGCAGCTTGTCCTGAGGACGCCCGAGTGTTTCGAGTAGATCCTCAATCCGCCCAAGCGAAAGTTCTATTGTCTCGGGATATAGGCCTTCAAACTGATCGAGGGCCGCCTCTAGCGTGGCGGACATAGAGCCTTAAGCCTTGTCAGTTCTCGGCGCGGGTGCGTCGGCAGAAGGGGCTTCCACGGGAAGCGTCGAAACATCTTTTTCAGCCGCTTTTCTCGTCGGCATAAGGTGGCTCATAACCCGCGAGAGCGTCGTTTTGAGCTCGCGGCGATCTGTGACGATGTCGACAGCCCCTTTTTCACGAAGAAATTCTGAGCGTTGGAAGCCTTCCGGCAGTTTCTCGCGGATAGTTTGCTCGATCACGCGCGGGCCTGAAAAGGCGATCATCGCGCCAGGTTCTGCGATGTGGATGTCTCCAAGCATCGCATATGACGCCGATACGCCGCCCGACGTCGGATCACACAGCACCACAATATAGGGTAAGCCTGCGTCTTTCACTTCTTGAATGGCGAGCGTCGTGCGCGGCATTTGCATGAGCGACAGCGTGCCCTCCTGCATCCGGGCGCCACCAGACGCAGTACAAATTACGAATGCAGCTTTACGCGCAACCGCCATTTGCGCGGCAGCGATAAAGGCTTCTCCGGCGGCCATGCCAAGTGATCCGCCCATGAAGGCAAAGTCTTGAATCAGGATTACGGTGGGTATGCCATCCACCTTTCCGAACGCCGCTGCCATGCAATCATCTTGCGCAATTGGCGAAACAGATCCTGAATCCGGCGCCTCTTCTTTATCGCGTTTGGCGATTTTCGATTTGGCCCCTTTAATCCGCGACGGATAGGTTTTGTCGTCTTTGAATTTGAGCGGATCTGCTGGTACGGGCGGCAAGGGAATGGGTTCCCAGCGTTCATGATCGAAGAACAGTCGAAACCGGCGACGCGGCGAAATGCGCAAATGTGCGCCTGCTGGGGTGACATACCAGCTTTCTTCAAGATCAGATCGATAAACCAGTTCGCCAGACACTGGACACTTCACCCAGAGATTATCCGGCGTGTCTTTTTTAGTGCCCGATAAAAGCCCTTTCAGGCCTGGTGTACGGAAATTCGTCAGCCAGTTCATGACGTCATCATCCCTTTGTCCGTTTCCGGACTTTACGCAACAGCCGCTCCACCCTTTAGCGCTGTGCTTAACTCTTGGGCCAGTTTGCCCATATTTTCCACTGCAATTTGTGGCGTTTTGGCCACAGTTGCAAGTCTTGCGTGTTCGACAAATGCAGAACCGACCACAACACCATCCGCGATTTTCGCCATGGCCGCTGCCTGTTCGCCGTTTTTAATGCCAAATCCAACACAAACCGGCAGGCCCGAAATACGCTGCGCCATCTCAACGCCTTCGCGAATATCGCTCGGATCGGCCGACCCGGCTCCGGTCACACCGGCCACAGCGACGTAATAAAGAAAGCCGCTTGCACCATCAGCGACTTTCGCCATTCGGGCTTCGTCCGTTGTCGGCGTGGCGAGGCGAATGACAGATAAATTATGTTTCGCATAAGCGTCGCGGATCGGTTGGTCTTCCTCCGGCGGCAAGTCGACCAGGATTGTCCCGTCTATGCCGGCTTCGGCGGCGGCGGCCGCGAAGGCCTCGTAGCCGAGCGTATGCACCGGATTCGCATAGCCCATAAGGATCAGTGGCGTCTCTTGATCGTCTTCTCGAAAGCGTCTTGCGATCGCCAGCACGTCGGTCAACGTGGTTTTATTCGCCAGCGCCCGTAGCGCCGCTTTTTGGATCGCTGGGCCGTCCGCCATAGGATCGGTAAACGGGGCACCGAGTTCGATAATGTCTGCTCCTTTATCACGCAGCTCGCAAAGCGCCTGATAGGAGGTTTCAAGATCTGGGTCGCCCGCCATCATATAGGCGACCAAAGCCGCTCGGCCTTCAGCTTTAACCTTGTCAAAGCGCGTAACTATTCGGGATGTCGGCATTTATTTGCGATCCGTGTTGTCTTTGACCCAGGCGGCATACGGCGCATTTACCTCGGTTATCCCGAGCGCCACAATCGCAGGCACGTCATAAGGGTGGTGTTTGGCGACAATCGCCTCGACGCGGGCAAAATTCGTTGTGGGCGCCTTCAGCCAAAGAATGAACTCGAAGGCCTGCTCGACCACACCTTTCCAGCGATAGGTCGAGGCCATTGGGCCCTCAATATTGGCGCATGCAGCGACGCGCGCCTCCACCGCTTCGTCAGCGATCGCGCGGGCTACACGCTGCCGCGGGCAGGTAATGCGATAAAGGGTTAGCTCTTCGGTAGACATTCACGCCACTTCCTGCGTCTACGCGCGGCTGTCAACCAGCGGATCTGTTTGTCACCCGATGGACTTTAACATCTCATCTATAGCCGCTTCGATTTCGAGCACTGTTTTGGCGTGTCCTGTTTGCTTGGCGTTCGAGACCGAGCGCGGATCTTTTGCCAGTTTTTCGGCTATTTCATTGCCGCTCAATCCGGCCTTCTGAAGCAAAAACACGGCATGTTGATAATCCGTCATGTTGGCCACAAAGGTTGCCGCGGCATTTGTCATCGCGGTGAGAGCGAGATTTGTTGCGCCCTCTGAAATGAACCAAGCCCCGTAGCCACGCGTTTTCTTAAGCCGGTTGAGTTCCATGGCTGCCATCTCGAAAACCGGCCCGCCCATTTCTCGGATCGAGCCATCCGCGTACCCGATCCGGCCATACGCCACAACGAACCGAAACGCTGCGAAAGGTCGCAACATATCGCGTATCTCTGAAACGATCCGATGGATCAGATGCGGTTTGCTAAAGAGGCCCGCAAACTCATCGCCGTAATTGACCTCTAAAGGATAAACCAAATCACGCGCAGCACGTTGGTTCTGCCACTCTAATTCAGGAAGCAAACGTGCCATCGCGGCCTGACTTTCCCGCGGTGACAGACGGCTCGATTTCTTCAAGTCGGCCAGGAGCAAATAATAAGGCGTGCGAGTATCCATTTATCTATCGATAGAGATAGATAAATAACAAACTATGATTTTCGGTAGATATTTTGAAATCTATGACTTTTGGTAGATTACATTTCCACGCCGAGCGCCTCAGCGACGGAGAAGACATCCTTATCACCACGCCCACACATATTGAGGATTAGCAGACCATCGGGGCCCAAAGTCTCCAATACATCTCCGAGGCGCGCGAGCGCATGGCTGGGCTCAAGGGCTGGAATGATCCCTTCCAATCTCGTGCAGAGCTGAAACGCCTCAAGCGCCTCGTTATCCGTACAAGTTAAGTACTCAGCTCGACCTGTATCTCGCAAGAAGCTATGTTCTGGACCGATGCCGGGGTAATCCAGACCCGCTGAGATTGAATGCGCATCGATGATCTGACCATCATCTGTCTGCAAGAGATAGGTTTTATTGCCATGCAGAATACCCGGCGCACCCCCGTTTAAAGCTGCTGCGTGTTGGCCCGTTTCAATTCCGTGCCCCGATGCCTCGACGCCAATCAGCCGAACGGTTTCATCTTCTATGAAAGGATGGAACAGCCCGATGGCGTTCGATCCACCGCCAATACACGCCATAACAGCGTCGGGAAGACGCCCCTCACGGTCTATAATTTGGGCGCGGGCTTCTTTGCCAATGACGCTTTGGAAATCACGCACCAATTCCGGATAAGGATGCGGGCCCGCCGCGGTACCGATGCAATAGAACGTGTTCTCGACATTGGTCACCCAGTCTCGGAGTGCTTCATTCATCGCGTCTTTTAACGTCCCCGTACCAGATGACACGGGTACAATTTCCGCACCCAGCAACTTCATCCGAAACACATTCGGCTTCTGTCGCTCAACATCCGTCTCGCCCATAAAGACTACGCATTTCAAGCCAAACCGGGCACAAACCGTTGCGGTGGCGACGCCATGCTGTCCGGCGCCGGTTTCAGCAATGATGCGGGTTTTGCCCATGCGCATCGCCAGCAAGACCTGGCCAAGGCAATTATTGATCTTGTGAGCGCCCGTATGATTGAGCTCATCCCGCTTGAGATAGATTTTCGCGCCGCCATAATGCTCCGTCAGCCGCTCAGCAAAATAGAGCGGGCTCGGTCGACCAACATAATGGGCCCAGAGGTCATCCATTTGAGCCGCAAAAGCAGGATCTTGTTTCGCCGCACGATATTCCTGCTCGAGGTCCAAGATCAAAGGCATCAGCGTTTCAGCGACATAGCGACCGCCAAAGTCTCCAAACCGCCCATTTTCATCGGGCCACTGGTCCCAAGTGTTTCTCAATTCCATTGTCTCAGTCTCTAGGCAGATTTAGCGGCGTCGATGAACGCCCGGATCAAGTTTTCGTCCTTTACGCCGCGCTCGCGCTCAACGCCAGAGGACACATCGACCGCAGCTGCACCTGTCGCAGCAATTGCGGCTTCGACATTCTCAGGCGTCAGCCCCCCCGCCAACAACCAAGGAACATCTGGTTCAAACCCTTCTAAAAGCGACCAATCCACAGTTTCTCCATTACCGCCCGGAGCATCCGCGTCCACCGGCGGTGCGGCATCAATCAATAGTCGATCCACGCGCCAACGATCGAGCTCTTCGAGATCGTTTTCGTTCGAGACGCTGACCGCTTTCCACAACTCACAAATTCCCGCGCAATCGCGCCACCAGCGCACCACTTGCTCGGGGCTCTCGTTTCCGTGCAATTGAATCGCATCGGGCTCCACATCGTGTAGAATCTCTTCGAACAGGTCTTCGTCCGGATCGACCAATAGGATCACTGATAAGAGACCGAGGTCTTGAGCGAATTCGCAAAGATCAATGACATCATCCAAGCCATCCTCTCCATCGCCGAGGATGTTTCGCGGACTTTTGGGGAACAGAACAAACCCGACCCAATCGGCCCCAGCTTCCGCTGCTGCACGAATGTGCGCCGTGTCCTTAAGTCCGCAAATCTTTACCTGGGCCATGGCGCGTCTCGTGCGGGGGGGCGACACCTAAGTCAAGTCCAGAATAGGATCCGCACCGGGCGTTAAGCATCTTTCAAAGAGTTCAATGCGAGAACCGCAGCCAGAACATCTGAGCGCGAGACTGCGCCTTGGGTTCTTGCGTTTGTAGAGGTTTGATCATGTTTGAAACGGCGCTCGCGCCAGTCGAGACGATTGCGGTCATCGAGCCCGTCGATAGGGTCGAGCAAACACTGCCAGAAGGGGCGCGACGTATTTTATCGGCCGCGGTCCGGTTGGAAGACCCAGACCAACTCGCTGCGGTCGTTAATGCTGCGAATCTCGCTTATCCACACCACGGCGCCGCCATCGCGGCCCATGTCGTAGCGCTGCAGAAACCCACTGAACCGCTCGAAATATCCCCCTTAATTGTCACTGCGGAAGCGCCGGAGCCTGCGAAGTTTCAGTTTCTCGAAAACTTTGAAGGACGGCTCGATGCCAATGCGGCTTACACATCGGGTAACACCGACACGTCGATCTTGGGAGCGCACCTGAAAGTCAGCGCAAAGATCCGGGCCAATATTCATCGCATGGAAGCGTATGCCAATACAGGCAGCGCAAATCAGCAACGGACCCAGGAAAATTGGGGCGCATCCTATCAATTAGACACGCTTTGGACAGAAGATGTGTTTGGCTATGTCCGGGGGTCGTTCGACAGCGACCAATTCTCCGGGTTCGATTATCGCGCCTTTTTAGGGGCTGGCGCGGGTTACTACTTCATCAATCAAGGCTCTCGCTCTTTGCGCGGCGAAATTGGACCGGGGTATCAGTATTCTCGTCAAGACTTAAGCGGTGAGGAAGATCACGATTGGGTGTTATATGGCGCTCTGGATACGCGATGGGATTTGCGAGACGGGTGGAGCCTCAACCATGATTCAAAGTTGACGCTTTCAGAGCCCACCACAAGCGTGTCATCTCGCTCGCAACTCAGCACAACGTTAACCGATGCCTTGCGCGCAGGCTTGTCCTACGAGCTTCAGTTCGAAGAAAATCCCCCTGCCGATAAAGAATCTCTCGATCGCATTCTAAAGCTCAACGTGTCTTACGGGTTCTAGCTAACTCTTTATTTCGTACCCAAGCCGAGCTTTTTGATCAACCCTTTGGCTGTGTTTTGATCAAACTTCGCCCGCAGCTTGATGTACGGCCCCTCATTCCGATATTTTGCGGCCTCAAAATCGGCATCATCAAAGCCTGATACGTTCCAACCAAGGCTGACCCAGACATCATCTTCGGGGCTAAATCCAACACTTGGACCGAATGACCAAGCTTCCGTCCGGCTGGCATCGCTCGACGACCAGGTCGTCTGCACACCGACATCGACGCCCTTGTAAACATCGTGGCGAATTTCGGCGCCCAATAAGTGCGTGGTTCCTTTTGCCGACGCCCCCTCGAAATCCGTCTCGACTCGCTTAACGCCATGATAGACTGAAAGCTGCGTTTGTTTCGTCACCATCGCGTTGACAGCAAGGTTGTTGACGATTTTTGAGCGTTCTTGAACCCCTTGCTCGGACAGATGCCCAACATCGAACCGGTTTAAGACGATCAAGCCCTCGCCGCGCGGACGCCAGGCCGTCCCCAGGCGGACGTCAGTTTCCTGGCGATCACGTTGACCCGTTAGATTTTCCTGCTGATGCCGCGCGGCCCCGGAAAAAGACAGCGTTTTTGTGATCTCCCGCGCGCCGCCCAGGGTCGCCACTAAACGCGTTCCTTCAGAACTTTCGCGCGCTTCGATACGGCCAGAGCCCGCCATTCCGTCAGCTTGGTAGCTCGCACCAAGATAGGCGGATGTGTATTGGTCAGACTGGGTCAAACCACTGCGCACACCGTCGGCGAGCGGGCTGACCGCCGCATCAGGTGCGACATCGCGAGGATCTTCATCTCCATCGACATTGGCGCGGCGGGCAAGGCCACCCCCCAAGGTCCAGGCATCATTCACTTGCCAGACTTGATCTACGCCAACCGTCGCGCCGATGCGACGCCCGCTGTCATTTGTGATCATGTCGGATGCCGCGCGAAGTTGCGTGCCGCTCAGCGGTTCCCAAGTCAAACCAGCAATCGTGTTTTGCCCCGAAGCGTTTTCACCATCGGTGACCTCGTGCCGGACCGAAGCCGTTGCGCGCTTTCCAAGCGTCTTATCCAAGCCAAGAACGGTCCGACCCGGGAATAGGGTGGCCTCATCATCATTCTTACTATTGCTGGTCACGGGCTCTTCCCAGACCGCACTAATGGTAAGGCCCTGGTCGACAAAGGTTTTACGCAAGCCGGCCAATAACAAGATGGACTGACGTTGGTCTTCCGTTTCTTCGAACGTCTCCGACACGGCACGCAGTCCAGCTGACATACCCAGTGTCTGACTATCCTGCTGAACAACCACATCAGCAACATTGCGCTCTGACAATTGGCTGAGGTTTCGCTCATAATAGGCCTGCGCATCCAGTTTTCGAACCGAGCGATCGCTACCATCTTCAGCGTCCTCGACCCCTAATTCAGCGCTCAACTGCGCGCCGACCCGTCGCAGCGCCGCCGTCGAGGACGCCTGCTGGCCCAAGCCGAAGCCTTCCGATTCCTCCCGGAAATAGCCGGTTACACTCACGGTCTCTGAACGTCGCGTGGCCTCGACTAAAAGCGCCTCGCCCGACTCGTCACCCGTTTCTAAGCGTGACTCGCTCGCGGCGTATTCAGCGCGCAATTCGGTTTGTGCGTTGAGCGCCACGGTCAAGTCTGCGGCGACCAGGTCTGAGCCGGCTGACTCACGCGTTGAGCCGTCTTCCTCATGGATCAAAGTTACGCCTGTTTGCACACGTCCGTTCGCCAAGCGCGTAGCGGCGCGTAAGCCCGCCGTTACACCGCGATCGCCCTCTTCCGCCGTCTCATAATCGACCACAATCACATTCGGATTGAGACCACTATCCGTTGCCGCGACGGGTGACCGGAAGAACAGCTCACCGGTGACGTAATCGATCTCATAATCGATGTAGCGGTTGAGCGGCACCACGCTGAGAATCTGGTCCGGACGCAACCGATCGCGGGTCTCAATCGTGATCACTTCTGAAGACCGGACAAGCGGCGCAGATCGCAACTGGTAAGGTCCAGACGTGCCATCCGCGGCAATCTCGTCTTTCACAAAGGTCTGATTGGTTTCAGCGGCAAACGCGGTGATCGATGCGGTTTCACTTTCATAATCCGCTTTGATGCCTGAAAAACGACGTGAATAGCGCCCAAGTTCGGTTTCGGAGAAGCCGGTTTCAAAATCACCGAAGACGGCCTGGAACGTATTCTTTTCGAGTTTGACATAGACAGGATAACGGCTCTCTGCATCATCATACTGCCACGTGCGGTCGCCATAGAGCGTGTAATAAGCGTTCGGATCGATCTCATTAAAGATCTCACCATCCTGAGCGCCGCGGCGTTTGGCTGTATCGATCGCGACGGTCAGCAACCAATCGCCCTTGATCATACCCTTTGCGAAGAAGGCTAGGCGTCCATCACTGGAAAAGTCATCAACGCGCCGCCCGTTGGTTTCCTCAAGCTTCGCGGCCATCCCTTCTGCTTCGGCCAAACCGACAATGATCCAATCGCGCTTTTCAGGAGCGAGCCAGACATTGATGTCTTCCATCGTTCCATCTTGGAGCTGAACTTGTAGGCGAACCCGCCCTGAGTCCAGCGTTGGCTCCAATTCGACGCGCGCAACGCCATCCGGGCCGACTCTGATTCCGGACACCGCTGAGAAGCCAGCATCTACAGGCGATTCGAACTCATCTTCAGCCTCTTGCGCCAAACGGTAGGGTTCAGCGACTTGAATCTCAACGATACGACCTTCGTGCACCGCGTGCCCATCACCGCTCTCTAAGCGCACCGCGATGGTGGGTTTGGTGCGGCCGTCTGCGACGAGGATGGATTGGTCATCGACCAGGCTTGCGCGATCGACCTCATCAATAAACCAAACATCACGCGCGATGCGCTGCAGCTCATTCCCCTCAGTATCGAGAAGGACCGCAACAAAGGTGTTTTGCCCGCGCTGAATATCGACCCCCGCCCAGCGAGAAATCGCAACATTGCGTGTGGCGGCGAGATCGCGACCGGAGAAATTCAAACGCGGGACCGTGGCGCCGTTGAGTTCAAGCCGAACACGCTCATTCGATCCATGTAAGATACCCAGCTCTACTGAGCGGCCCGTCGGCGTTTGTCCGGGTGCGGGATAGATCCATTGCAACCCGTCGGACGTTTGCGCGTTCAACCATGCCTCATCATATAGATCTTCACCGCGCGTTGGCGCTAAGTCTATCGTTTCGGACTTGGTCACGGCATTGGTCTTGCGGAGATAGAAGTTCGCCCGCCAAATACTCCCGCCTTGCGCATCTACAAATTTCGAAAGCGCACTGCCGGCATATCGCGTATTCTCTTCGCAGATGACCGGCTCATATCCAGCGGGCAGGGTCGCCTCATCGACCTGGACGACATGCGTGCCCGGTGTGACCCCTTCGAAGTGATAGAGCCCGTTTTCGTCCGTAACGACATACTCACCCGTCTCCATGTACAAACGGACCCCGCCCACGCCTTCGCCATCAAGCAGCGAACGCGCCCAGGATTGATCGGGCGCACATGCCGCCTCTGCCACACGTCCAACAATGGTGAGGCGCGAAGTGAGCAAGTCTTCCTCAATGAAAACGGCTGCTTCAGCTTGGTTGGAAAGGATAGCCCCGCTCGAATCGAGCGCAACGGCGCGATTGACGGCGGTTCCCTGCGGTGTTCCGGGGCCCACCGCCGCTAAGTAGGTTAGTTGGATGGTGCTACCAGGGAGGACCAATCCGCCTGTAAAGGTCAACTCTTGCCCATCCGCCGAAACGGTTGGATCCGCAAATGGTTGCTGGTCCACACGGGCTGTCCCAGCAACATAGCGCAAGCCGTCCGGCAGCGTATCGAGCAACATAAACGGTGCTGGAATCGTTCCGGAGTTTTCCAGTTCAATCGTATAGCCGATAAAGTCTCCGATCGACGCTTGAGGCTCAGCCGCGCGCTTCCGGATCAAAACGTCTCCGGCTGGGTCGATGGGAAGATCGATATTCACAGGGCCCGATGTGGTAACTTCAAAGACCTGAGAGAAAGACGCATCCGGCCAGAGTTCATAGGGCGCATTTTCCAGGGCCTGGATCTCTGAAATGGACCGAACAGAAGGATAGACATAGCCTTCTGGAGCTTGCACCTCTAACCGATAGCGCCCCGGCGCTAATAGCGGGAAGAAAAAGACCCCCTCTGTGACCGGGTAGGTGATCCCGCTTGAGTCGCTCAAAGGGACGCCTGTTACAACAGTCGATGGAAACGTTCCGCCACCATCAATGCCCATGATTTCCGCAGGAAGCCCCGTATCTGCGTTCACAATCGTGACGCTGACACCGTTCAAAGGCGCGCCTGTATAACTATCAAACACCCGTCCGAACGGATCCACCGCCGCCGTATCGACCGAGACTTCAGTCGCGTCGAAGGCATCGACATACTTCGCCGTCAGCATTGTATCTTGCGGCGCCGTCATGAATCGATCATTTGACGGTGTTGGCGAGGCCGTGGTCGGGAAGAACCCATAGAAATGCCCGGAGTCCGGTGTGTCCTCATAAAGCCTGAGCGTGATCCGGTCGCCATTATCCGCCGTCACTTCCGTCACAACGGTTTCGATTTGCGTTGAATCACCGTTTTGACCCAAGTCGACGACACGGATGATCATTAGCTCGCCCGCGAGATACGTCTGCGCTGGAATGATCCTGACTTCAGAAGATGTATCCAGGGATTTATCGGTAATTTCCGAACCATCATCAGATGATGCGACAGGTCCTCCAAACGCAGTAGAGGATCCGCCACCGCCCCCTGTCTTGGTGCTACTTGACGTGTTTTGAGGTTTAAAATTCAGGAGCGGTGACTCACCAATCGGCAAGAACGGTCCTAAGGGCTTTCCTGAGGGGCTGTAATCGGACCCATTGAGGAGGACTGGAAACGCATCCGGCGCTGTTTCGACAATGCGGAAGAATTCAATGTCCGAAGGCGTGCTGCGCGCCTCAATCGTGAAGACGGCCTCATTGGTGGGGAATACGAGGAATCCATCTTCAGTGCTTTGAGAAACGGTGGCGACATTGGTGACGCGATCCCCGAGGTCCGCCGACGCCGGTGCGGCAAATAGCATTGCGACCACCCACGCATACGTGAGCAGGCAAATACTGCCTATGATGTGCTTCCGCCCGAAGCTCATCCCAAATCTCCACCATCACGCGGCAGACCTCTGTTTTTGGGTCAGTCCGCTAGCTCAATGCGGGCACTCTGACGTTGCCCTATGGTGAAGACGGTAAGGGAGTATGGTTATTATCCGGCTCGGATAATCGGTGAAATTTGATCTATCTGGCCGGAAAGTACAGTTAATACCGGGGGTCTGTTGGGGTAAAGTGACGCGTGAAAATGCCGCCGACGGGCATCAAAAAACCCCGGCGCCATTACAGCCCCGGGGCCAATTGGATAGGCGTCCCTGAAAGACCGCGTAGCGGCCCTTATTCGATCAGGGCTCGAATACTAATTTCACCTGTGACACCAGCAGCGAGCTGGGCATCCGTAAGTTCAATCTCGCAGGTGCTGACGGTTCCGTCGCAATTGGTCGAGGCTGATGGCGTGTTCAGTGTTGGACCCGTGCCACCCCCATTATCGACGAAGCCGGACTGAGAGGCCGAGATGAAGACGACTTCGTCTGGCAAAATGTCCGAAATCGTTAGGTCGGTGGCAGCGACTGTATCTCCGGTATTCGCAACCGTAATCAGATACTCAACACAGGCGCCCGGCACGGCTTTGGCGTTCGTAACGATGGCCGCCGTATCACAATCTGTGATCGGGCCGGTTGCATCTGGCTCTTTAATCACTTCAACCGTCTTAGCAGCGGTCAAGTCTGGTGACTGAACCTCAATGATACCGGTAGCAGCGAATAAACCGTCATTGTCTGCATCAGAAGACGCGGCGACGCCGGTCCCATCTGCGAGAATATTCTGCGCCGCTCCGTCAATGACGTTTGCGCCAACGCTCGCCGTGGTGACAGCGCCCGGCGTGGCGGAGGTTTCACCCACATTGGCAAAAGCGGCCGGGTCCCGCGTTTCGGCGACGATTGTGATATCATCGGTGGAATTATCGGTTTCACTGGCAGCAACAGTGCCCTGAACTTGAATGAAGACGCGATCGCCTTTCGGAATATCAGTCGTGACAGCCGCTGATCCCGCTGCTGCGCCAATCGCAGTCTCGGTAATCACCGTGAAGGGACCGTCATCGGCGGCGCCATTATTATTGGCGTCCAAAAGATAGCGAATGATAATTGACGAGGCATCAAAGCTCGTGCCGCCTGAATCCAAGTCCTCGATCGAAAACGAATAGGCCGCGTTATCGTTGCCATTATTGACCAATTCGAAGGTCAAAGTCGCATCCGCTCCAGGCGGCGTCAACAAAGGCGAGTTGGTGGCCGTGACGGTGAGGTCGATCTTACGGTCAACTGTAAACGTCGTCGGCGTCCCTTGTACGACCGCTGTTGGGTCGGTGGTCGTGTCATCATTTGTGATGTCGGGTTGCGTGGTTCCAGATACGCTATAGCTCAGCGTAAACGTGTTCGAGACAGAAGTGCCCGCTTCCGTCAAAGTGTTGTCTGCGTAAGCAGCACTGGCCAAACCGCAGCACATTGCTGCAGCAAGGCCAAAGCGGGAGAGATGCTCCCGCGCCTTGGTGAGTTTCATTTTCCGCCCGCTCCAATTTTTAAAGCTTGCAGCAATATTCGCATGCAGTCCTTAACAGGTTGCAAAAGCAGGGCTCGCAAAGTGCAGTTGTATTTAACGACAGGCCGAAGCTGCACGATCTATTGCAGCAGACGACCCAGATAAAGAGAAGTGATAGGTGACACGAGTATTACGCGCAGAGGTAGCTTCTACTCTAAGTTCATTTCCACGCTTTAATTGCCGCACAAGTTGTGCGTCATCGCTATCTTGTGCGAACGCTTCGCGCCCAACCCCGAATAGCGTCCAATCAGAACGCCCAATTCGAGCTTTTCCAGGGAGATCTCCGCGCAACTCGTATCCAACCTTTAAACTCGGCTGATTGCGGGCCTTACCGGACTGCCAATTGGAGACATAGAACCAAACATCGCCGTGATCCGCTGAGCGTGGGGCTTTATCCGTGGCTTGCGTGGCCGCGTAGCATAAGCGCTCACCGCCAATATCTTCGGTAAAGACAACCCAATCGGTATATTGGCGCACAACGCTTGGGTTTGCTGAGGCCGACCACATCTGAAGCCCTAGAAGGGTGGAAAACAGCGCTAGAACAACGCGTTGCATATAAACTCTCCTACATGCAATAAAATATCTAGCCAGAGGCCAGAATCTTATGTAAGTCTCATGGGGCTGAATTAAGACACACTTGATTAACGGGTGATTATGACTTTGTTGTCTCGCAAAGGTTGCAATTCTCAACAATTGGGCGCTTTATACGAGTATAAAGCCGCTCAGGGGAAACAGGTGTCCCTCGAAACAACTGGAAGTGACCCGTCAGAACGGGAGCGTCTCGCGGATTGCGTTGAGCAAATTGCCGCCGCGCGCTCACGTCCGGCTTTTGCAGAAGTTTTTGAGTACTTCGCCCCGCGTCTCAAGAGCTATCTTGTCCGCCTCGGCAGCGACGCCTCCGGCGCCGAAGAGATTATGCAAGAAGTTATGCTCAACGTTTGGCGCAAAGCGGAGCAATACGACCGCCGCCAGGCGTCTGTTTCGACTTGGATTTTCCGAATTGCGCGCAATCGCAGAATTGATAGCTTGCGGCGCAATAACAAACCGGAACTCGACGCCGAAGATCCAATGCTGAAGCCTGCTGAGGCGGAGCAACCGGACATTACGGTCAACCGGGCGCAATTGGAGGTAAAGGTGCGCGAGGTCATCGAGACCTTACCGGAAGAGCAACTTGTTTTGCTAAAAGCGGCCTTCTATGAGGGTCTATCGCATTCTGAAATTGCTAAGACCTATGGCTTACCTTTGGGCACTGTAAAATCGCGCATTCGCCTCGCATTCATGCGACTACGAGGCTCACTAGAACGCGATCACTGAGTAGAATACTGCAATCTGGAGCTGCATTTGCTTGACGATAACCGTGATCCGACAATATCGCAGAAAGTGAGTGATAGTTTCGAGGAGCGCGCCAAGCCCATGGGCAAAGCGACCATCAGCGATTTCGGTGAGATATATAGCAGTTACGCTGCAGGGTGCTTAGACCCTGCATTTTGCTTGCTTGTAGAAACTCAATCCGCCCTGCGGCCGGACGTGAAGCGCGCGGTTGCGCGCGCCGAAACGATTGCTGGCGTCTTTTTAGAAACCGAAGCGCAAGCGGAGCTCAGCGAGAATGCGATCGACAAAGCGATGGCTATGATCGACGCGTTCGAAGCGGGAGAACGACCGATAACGCGCGCGACCGCCATCCACCAGGCTGGTGAGAATCTTGATGAGCTGCTCAGTCTTCCTGAACCCCTCCGCGAAGTCGCATTGACGTCTTTTCAGAAGAGCAGGTGGCAGGGTCTGACACAGGGAATTCGCCGCCTCAAGCTAGACGCAGGCAGCAATGCTGAAGTTGAGCTTTATCGTATCGAACCTGGATGCACGGTGCCGCGGCATAGTCATTCCGGCAGCGAGTTTACACTCGTCGTTGCCGGCGGCTTCTCTGATGAAAGCGGAAACTTCGGTCCGGGCGATATCAGCCTCAAGGGCCCGAACGATACGCACCAACCCACAGGCGACCAAGATGGGGTCTGCTTTGCACTAGCCGTTCGCGATGGCGGTCTGCGGTTTACCGGCGTTATGGGCCTCGTTCAGCGACTCGTCGGCCAGTAATTAGCGAACAATCTCGAACTTGCGCGTCTCAAATACGGTTAAGACCTGTTTGAGGTCTCGACCCCGTTTCAAGATCTGACCTTGCGCCCCCAAAACCGCGTAAGCCCCCTGCATGCGGGCCAGTGAGGGCGTTTTCAAAACGGTCCAATTCGGCGTTTCGGCGTGGCGCTTAAAAATCGCAAAAACCGCCTGGTCTTTGTGAGCACCAATCGCATAGTCCTTAGCCTGACCGGACATCACTAAACGCCCATAAACATCGAGAATCAGGCCCATTTCATCGCGCTGAAAGGCAATTTTTGGCGATTGACGGGTTTTTTTCAAAGGGGTAATTTTGCTCATACCGCTCGTATTCGTTACAGCGTCACCCGGTGTGACGCATTTTTAATACAGATTGGGGCAATTTTGCCCCATTCGCGCCTTGCGGCGGTCACCGATTAGCATCAGTTTGCAATTGTCGGGCGGCGCTGTCTAGCAGTCTTTCCGGACCCATCAGCCCCCCCAGCCCCCCGGGGTGACTGTTTTGAGCCGCTCGACACTTTCCTTCTCGAACATCGACATCCGATACAGCCGCTGACGCGTTAAATTTCCCATGAACAGAAATTTAGCTGCACGGTTTTGGTGATCCCTTTACTGGCCTGCGCTAGGAAATAGCTCTAACCCAGAAGCGAATCCAAGCTGCGAACCCGAATGCTCGACCTTCAGAATCTCAAAAAAGTCTTTGGTGATCATGTCGCGGTCGCGGACCTGAGCTTTCACTTGGAAAAGGGCGAAGTCCTCGGATTCTTGGGCCAAAACGGCGCAGGAAAATCGACGACGATGCGCATGGTTGCGGGTGTACTAGAACCCGATGCTGGCGACGCGATCGTCAACGGTCATTCCATCGTTGCCGCGCGCCGCGAAGCGCAAAGTCAGATCGGCTATCTGCCAGAAGGCGCACCCCTTTACCGCGATATGACCCCGATGACCTTTTTGCGGTTCATGGCCGATGCACATGGCCTGTCGAGAGGTGATCGCAAAAACGCGGTCGAGCGCGTCATTGCTGATGCCCGCATCGCATCCGTAGCGGGTAAGCCCATCTCGACTTTGTCGAAAGGCTATCGCCGCCGTGTTGGACTGGCCGCGGCGCTGATTCATGATCCTGCCGTGCTTCTTTTGGATGAACCGACTGATGGTCTCGACCCTGTTCAGAAACGCGCGGTTCGTGCCCTTGTTGCGCGGATGGCCCCAGAAAAAGCCATCGTCATTTCAACCCACACGCTCGACGAAGTGCCGGCCATGTGTTCGCGCGTCATTGTGATCGACCAAGGTCAAGTGGTGGCCGACCAAACGCCGGAGGCGCTCGCCGCGAGCCAACCTGGTGGTCTAGAAGAAGCGTTTATTGCGCTCGCCGATACACGCGAGGGCGTTGCTTGATGATGGGCTTCAGGGGCACTCTGACCGGATTACGGGCGGCATGGCGCCGCGAAATCTCAGCCTATTTCGCGACCCCGCTCGCCTATGTTTTTGTCGCGATTTTCTTACTTGTACTAGGGATCTTCACGTGGGACCTATCTCGGTTCTTCGATACTGGGGCTGCTGACCTTGCACCCTTCTTCTACTGGCATCCCTGGCTGTTCATGATGTTCATGCCGGCGCTCGCCATGCGCCTTTGGTCGGAAGAAGCCAGCCAAGGCACGTCTGAGCTTTTGCTCTCCCTCCCGGTCAGCCTTCCCGGACTCGTCATCGGAAAACTCTTAGCGGCTTGGACAGTCGCGGCGCTCGCTTTGGTCCTAACGCTCCCGTGGTGGATCGCAGTGAATATCTTGGGGCCAGCCGATAATGCTGCGATTGCCCTGACATATCTAATGAGTTTGATCATGGCTGGCGGCTATCTCGCGATTGGCGCCGCGGTCTCTGCTCTGACGCGAAGCGCCGTCCTTGCTTTCGTCATTGGCGTCCTGGTTGCCTTCTTACTGACGGCGGCAGGTTGGCCCTTGGTCTCTGGCGCCGTCGCGGATCTATTCGGTCCGAGCGCGGGAGATGCGATCGCGCAATTCTCGTTCCTCACCCACTTTGAAACGGCTCAACGCGGTGTCCTCGAGCTGCGCGGAGTGTTGTTCTTCTTCGGCTTTATCGGCCTGTGCATCGCTTTGAATACACTATTTGTCAGCCATCGACGTGGAGGCGCCCAATGAGCCCGCGTCGCTATCTCTTACTGGCAAGCCTGTTGCTTTGTGCGATCTTTGGCGCCGCGAACTTATTATCCCAATCCTGGTTCGCTGGCGCGCGCGCTGATTTTACGGAAAACAAGCTCTATACCCTCTCGGAGGGCACCGAAGCCACACTCAGTGACTTGGCCGAGCCTATCGACCTGACCTTTGTCTATACGAGGAGTGTTGGCCAAGAATTCCCCGCTGTACGCGCTTATGCGGTGCGCGTTCGCGAGCTTTTGCAGGCTTACAATACGCTCGGCGGACGGAATGTCCGCTTGCGAGAAATCGATCCCGCGCCCTTTTCAGAAGCCGAAGATGAAGCCCTCGCCGCGGGGCTGATCGCTGTCGACACAAATGGCGGCGATCCGCTTTACTTCGGTCTGATCGGTCGAAACGCGGTCGACGATGAGCGCGTAATCCCATTCTTGGCGCCAGAGCAAGAAACCAGCCTGGAATATGATATCACGCGGATGTTGGCCCGTCTGGATCGACCCGAGCCGGCGCGTATCGGATTGATCTCGACTTTGCCGGGGATGAGCGCGCTCACCGATGAGGCGGGGTATACGATCCGTCGAGAGATGAGTAAGTCCTTCACGGTAGAGCTGATCGAAGAGAATTTCGTCGATTTGCCGCCTGAGATCGACGTTCTGATGATGGTGCATCCGCCGCGCTTCACCGATTGGCAGCTTTGGCAGATCGATCAGTTTATTCTTCGCAATGGACGAGCTCTGATCTTGCTCGATCCGGCCGCTAAAACCGCACAAGGCACTGGGCCTTTTAATATGACCAATCGTCAAACGCGCTCCGATCTGGATCGCTTTGCGCCGGTTTGGGGAGTTCGCCTCGCAGAAGAGGCGATTGCTGACACAGAAACGGCTTTGTCCATCGAAGCTGATGCCGGCGAGGGTCGCACGACCGTCCTGCAACATCCTCTGTTCTTAGCCGTCCCGCCCGGGCTGATGTCGCGCACAAATATTGTGACCTCGGACCTCACACGCACGATAAATCTTGGCGCCGCAGGCCGTCTGCTTCTCAATGATGGCGCACCCGGGACACGAGAAGTCCTCATGCAAACGGGTCCAACGCCGAGCTTTATTCCAGCGGAACGCGCCGCGGTCGAGCTCTCCGCCGGGGACACCGTCGCGCTGTATGAAGCTGGGGATATCGGCCCCGCCCCCCTGGCGGTGAGAGTGTCTGGCGCATTGATCAGCGCTTTTCCCGATGGTGCACCGGTCGCGGATATTCCGGATGATCCGATTTATGCTGAACTGGCAAGAGCGGCAGCCGCGGAAGCACCGCCCCACCAGTCCACCAGCTCGATTGATGCAGATATTATCATCGTCTCCGATGCTGATATGCTGGATGATGGGCTGCATCTCGATCTACAAACGGGCGTCGCCTTTGCCGACAATATCACGTTCATTTTGAACGCGCTGGATAGCTTATCAGGTGGATCTGAGCTGATGAGTCTGCGGGCGCGAGCCCCTGGGCGGCGTCCAATGGAGACGGTCGATCGCATGCGCGAAGCGGCGCAAACCCGCTTCTTTAGCGAACAAGCACGTCTCGAGGCTCGGCTCGCGACATCCCAACAACGCTTGGAGGAGCTGCAATCCGTGGGTGCGACGGGCGGCTTCTTTGATGGCGATGTCAGCGCTGAATTGAGCGAAGTCGAACGACAAGAACTTGCTCGCCTGCGAGAAGACATTGTGACAACTCGGAGCCGACTTCGACAGATCGAACGAGATTTTCGTGGGGATATCGATCGGCTCGAAATGCAGCTGCGTCTCTTTACCATACTTTGTGGTCCGTTGCTCATTGGGGTGTTCGGGCTAGTGCTGTATATTCGTAATCGACGGAGGGCGAAGCCATGAGCCAGGCCCACGCGACGATGCGAAAGAAGCGTATCTATATGCTGGCCGGACTGGCCGTCGGACTTTGGGGAATTCTGGGTCTGACCAGTTGGACGTTTGGGGCCGACCGAGCAACACACAGTCAAATGGGACAGCCTGTTTTAAATGGTTTTAGTCAAACGCGGATTGATTCGCAGCGCATCCGCTTTACGCTCGCCGATGAAAGCTACACATTGCAACGTACGGCGTCCGGCTGGGCGCTCGAAGAGACTGGGGGTTACCCGGTCCGACCGGACCGCCTGGCCGACCTTGCGAGCGGCCTGGAAACCCTAAGTTTCGACGAAAAACGGACGGACGATCCTTATAAGCATGACCGAATTGGACTCGGCGATCCGCTCGAAGGCGGCAATGGCGCTCTGGTCGAAGTGCTCGGTGAAAACGCTGAGCTAATGCACAGTCTAATCATTGGACGCAAAAATGAAATCATCTATGTGCGCGATCCAAACAATGCTCAGACGTTCCGCGCCAAAGGCAACCTTCCGCCATTTTACAATCGGCGCGCGTGGCTAGATTTTGAAATCATTACAATAGACCCGTCAGCGATTCGCTCCGTACGCATTACAGACTCAAATAACCGGATGCTTTACCTTCGTCGCACCGAAGGTGGAGATTCACGTAGTTTTTTACCCGCACCGCCTAACCAAGATGACCGCTTGATCTCTCGACTAGCGGCTTCGACAACCGCGCTCGCGATCACACGACTCACGCCAGTTGATGTAAAGCCCGCAGCCGATCTTACGACGTCGCCAATCGCGCAACATATTAGCGAGACTTTTGATGGGCTTGAGATCAACCTTTTGGGGTTCCGAGAACCCACAGGGCTGTGGGTCACCTTGCGGGCCGTTGAGGCTGGCGAAGGGGCCCGGCGAGCTGAAGCGATCAATGAAAAGGCTGAGGGCTGGGCATTTCGGATTACCGATTACGACTTTCAGGACTTCACGCCAGATGTGCTCAGCATTGTCGAGCGCGATTTCTAACGACGCTTAAGCCAAGCTCCAACCCGCATGATGGGTAGCGCAAGCTCAATCAGTCCTCGATGAAATGGCCCACTTGAAAACTTTCTAAAGTAACGAGCGAGACCATCGGCTTTATGGCGCTCCACCACGGCGCTTGGCGCTTCAGATGTCGATCCATAATGGAGTGCGCCGGCCCGCGGATCATACCAGACCTGGCCGCCCAACTCCCGACATCGGCGACAAAGGTCGACATCCTCAACATGCAAGAAATACCCTTCATCCAAGCCGTTTAGAGCCTGCAGACTGTCTTGGTCTGTGAGAAAGAACGCCCCCGAAATCACCGGCATCTCAATGGGTCCAGATGGCGCGGGCGTTTGTTCCAAGGTCCACGTGTTCATCCCCAACGCGCTGGTCGCGGCGCGCCAAAGCGTCAGCTCACGCCGGCGCGGGCCTCGTTCCTCTCGGCCGAGTAGATCAAAAATCTTTCCGCCAATGATCCAGGGAAATGCAGCCTGCGATGCGGTATCCTGCAATGACTTTATAGATCCATATCGCAGAACTGCGTCCGGATTGATAATGAGCAAGTGTGGCCCACGCGCGGCGCGTACGCCGAGGTTCACACCGGCGCTGAAGCCGACATTCCCGTGCCCGCTGATCAGCTGAACCGCCTCGCGATCACCGGCAAACCGAGAGAGCCAAGCCAAATCGCTTTTCGGATTTCCATTATCGATCACAATGATCTCAGACACGTCCGGATCAGTCTGTAGAGCGTAGAGACATTCGCGAAGGCGTGGTCCGGTATTGTAAGACACGACGATGGCCGAAACCGCAGGGCGGGTCATGCTTTAGGAGACCCCAAATGACGCGACAGTAAGAGAACCAGGGCCGAGGCCAGAATGACGCTCGCCCAATAGGCTTCATTCCACATACTGTAAGCGAAACTGCAAATCGCGACACACATACCGATCAGCCCAGCCCCGGCATAAAGCGCCATTGGCGACCAGTCTTTCGGCGCTTTGATCCGCCAGCCGACAAAGAATAAGAACAGCGCCGCGAGGATCGCGCCGATCATACCCGTCTCTGCCCAGACTTGCAGGGGCATATTGTGCGGGTGAATCGGTATGACCCTGTAAACTTCCCAAGCATATCCATCGCCATAGCGCGTCGCTGCTTCGCTGAGCCATTCAGGGTGATCCCCAAACGTGTCACGCCAGACTTGCGAGGCCTCGGGACCATGCCCGATAAATGGTGAGTCACCAATTTTCGAACCCACGAGCTCCCAACTATAGGTGCGCGAAAAGAAGGATTTCGGAAGCGGTAGGCCGGCCAGACGCAATTGTGCTACGCCCCACCCGATTAATGCCGGGGCGGCAACAATGTAGAAGGCCAGGCTAGAAAAGATGATTTTAAAACCATTTTTCGGAGCATAACGCACCACCGCCAAACAGATCAGCATTAACACGACCCCAAATAGCGCCGACTGAGTCCCCGTTTGCGCTAGGGCTATGATTGTCAAAATGCCAACCGCCACAGCGACGAGTTTCCCGCGCGGGGCATCATCGCGAAACCAAAGCCAGGCCAACAAAATGGGGAGGAGCATCGCAAAGGCGTTCGCGTTGCGCATTAGGTTTTGCGGCATCTCACTGACCGGGTCGCTGAAGGGCGCCAGCAAGCTGAGGATTTCCGGCATGAAAAGGGCCGTGACGACAACACCGACAAATTGGATGGCGATGGCCGCGAAGATCACATTGAGGCTGATGCGCGCCGATCCGGCCGTAGCACCACCAATCGCGACCATCACACCGAGGCCTGCCAGAGCGGTTAATCCAAAGCGTATGCCGGGCATGTCCATGGAGAACGAACCGGAGAGCAAGCTCCCGGTCAAAAGCGCTTTTGCCTCCGGCGCCCAAAAGGTAGACGCCACAACCCAAAGGGCAAAGGCCAGCCCCACGACGGCGTAAATCCTGATATCTTGGACGCGCACATAGGCCAGGCCAATGAGCGCTGCTACGGCAACCGAGCCGGTGAACCCTTGAGCGCCCATATAAGCCATGATCGGCCAGACCACGAAAGCCGTCGCCAAGAATGGCGCAAAACTTTTCGGGCCAAAGGACATCTACTAACCTACTCTGCGTTTTTGGTCAGGCGCCAGCGCCTCAAACGCGAGCATAGACTTCCCCTCTTCAAGCGTCACGATCTCTTGTGCTTTAGAGCCAAACCGGCGAAGCGCGAGTTTGCGCTCTTCCGCTTCGCGCGCGCCCACGACGGCAATTACTGGCACCTTTTGCACAGAGTGTTCTCGAACTTTGTAATTGATCTTTTCAGAGCGCAGATCGGTTTCTACACGCAAGCCAGCAGTACGAAGCTCTTCGGCAACCTCTTCTGCATAGGCATCTGTGTTCTCTGAAATCGTCGCGACGACGACTTGCACCGGCGCGAGCCAAAGCGGGAACGCCCCCGCAAATTCTTCGATCAGAATCCCCAAGAAGCGCTCGATCGAGCCCAAGATCGCGCGGTGCAGCATGACAGGTCGAGCTTTTTCGCCGCTCTCTTCGACATATTCTGCGCCCAAGCGTTCCGGCAGCACAAAATCGAGCTGCAACGTCCCGCATTGCCAGACGCGGCCAATCGCATCGGTCAATTGGAATTCAAGCTTCGGTCCATAGAACGCACCTTCGCCGGGCATGATCTCATAAGGCAGACCTGTGACTTTGATCGCTTCTTCCAAGTCGGCTTCGGCGCGGTCCCAGACCTCGTCCGATCCGGCCCGCACCTCTGGGCGCGTCGAGAGTTTCACAGCAACCTCAGAGAATCCGAAATCCTCATAAACGCTTTGCAGCAGCGCGCAGAACCGCTCTGTTTCCGAGATGATCTGGTCTTCGCGGCAAAAAATATGCGCGTCATCCTGCGTGAACTGGCGTACCCGCATGATTCCATGCAAGGCGCCATGCGGCTCATTGCGGTGACAGCAGCCAAATTCCGCCAAGCGCAGTGGCAAGTCGCGATAGGATTTCTGACCCGACTTGAACACTTCGACATGGGCCGGGCAGTTCATCGGCTTGATCGCCATCATCTTGGCGTCCTCGGGAACTTTCACCTTGCCTTCGCCATCCGGTACGAAGTCGGGTACGACGAACATGTTCTCTCGGAATTTGCCCCAGTGGCCGGATTTCTCCCATTGGGCCGCATCCATCAGTTGCGGCGTCTTGATCTCGTCATAGCCCTCTTCTGACAGACGCCGACGGATATAGGCCTCAACTTGCAGCCAAACCTGGTAGCCTTTCGGGTGCCAGAAAACCGATCCCGCCGCAGCTTCCCCGTCCAAGTGGAACAGGTCGAGCTGCGTCGCGAGCTTTCTGTGATCGCGTTTCTCGGCCTCCTCGAGGCGCGTCAGGTGCGCTTTTAGGTCTTTCTCATTCGCCCAGGCTGTGCCGTACATGCGCTGCAGCATTTCATTTTGACTATCGCCGCGCCAATACGCACCAGCCAGCTTCATCAGCTTGAAGGCTTTAGGCAGCTTGCCCGTGCTCGGCAGATGCGGGCCACGGCAGAGATCGAACCATTCGCCCTGTTTATAAACCGTGATCGGCTCGCCCGGCGGGATGATGTCATCAATGATCTGAGCTTTGTAATCTTCGCCAATCGACTTGAACGTCTTGATCGCATCGTCTTTGTCCCAGACCTCACGAATGATCGGATAGTCGGCGTCGACAATCTCGGCCATTTTCTTTTCGATCTTTTCAAAGTCTTCTGAGGAGAATGGCGCTTCGCGGGCGAAATCATAATAAAAGCCATCATCGACTACAGGGCCGATTGTGACTTGCGTATCGGGATAGAGCGCTTGAACCGCTTGCGCCAAAACGTGCGCCGCATCGTGGCGGATCAGCTCTAAGCCTTCCGGATCTTTAGCCGTAATCAAGGCTAGCTCAACATCGCCCTCGAGCGGACGCGTCAGGTCGTAAAGCTCGCCATCAACTTTTGCCGCAAGAGCCTTTTTAGCGAGTGAGTTGGAAATACTCACCGCCACATCATAGGGGCTGGCACCGTCTTCGTATTCGCGAACCGCGCCGTCAGGAAGCGTGACTTTAATCATCTTCTTTGTCTTTTCATTTCTTGTCTGGCCCATGATCAGGAAACGGGCGTTCTGTCAAAGCCCAATCCCCGTAGCGCCATGGAGCCCAAAAGGGTACAGATTTCGTTTCCAAGGGAGCTGGATCATATCCACGCGAGCCGCCAGGCCGACACCGCTGGATCCGCGCGAGCGTCATCCAACTGCCTTTCCAGAAGCCATGCCGCGAAACGCACTCGGCACAATATTGGCTGCAGGTCGGCTCGTGGCGACAACGGATTCCAAACAGCATAAAAGCCGGCGACAAGGTCAACTTATAGCCTTTGAGTAGCCCATACATAAATTTGCGACGGAGGCCGGACATGTCTCGGTCCTAGAGAATCTCTTGGAAACAGGTTTAAACGCTTTGACCTCAGGCGAATAGGGCGCGAGCCCTGGTTTTGTGCTGAGTTAGGCCGCGGGCAGCGCGTCAGCTGCCGCAGCCCGACTGGTTCGGGCGGTTTCCATGGCCTCTAGGATGGCCTCATAGGCGAGCATGGTCGAGGCATGGCGCGGCGGATAATCGCGAACGCCAACTAAGTGACGCAACTCCCAAAAGCGGCCTTGTGGTGGTTCGCCACCGTCTTTTAGCATCGCTCGCAGCGCATCGCGCACCTCGACCAATTCCGCATAAGTCGCGCCGACCGCATGCTCCGCTAAGATGGCTGTCGCGGCTTGGCCAAGCGCGCAGGCTTTTGGATCAACAGCGATCTCTGCGACTGTCTCGCCATCGGCCTCGACTTTCACATCCACGCGCACCGTCGAACCGCAAATGCGAGAGACTTTCGTGGCTGAGCCATGTGCATCCTCAAGCGCGCCGACATGCGGGATATCGGCGGCAAGCTCCAGAACACGGTTATGATACAAATCGACCATGTCGCCCATGTCGCGCCGAAATAGGTTAAAATCAAGACCTACACAAAGGGCAAAACGGCCCAAACCCGCATGAGGATATAGCAGGCGCCTACTAAGCTCGCGCCCGCCAGGACTAAAACGAAACCATCTCGCGCGGTAATTGCCAAGCCAAACAGCAATACCGCGAGGCTCGGAATGACAGGCCCAAGGGGCACAAAAGAAAGCGGCAGAGTGACCAAAGCCGCGCCAACGCAGGCCAGCGCAACAATTTGCACGAAAGGCGCATTCGTCAAAAAGGTCAGGCGCGGTTTCAAAAAACGGTCGACTTGCGCCACGTATTTGTCCGCCATCGCGACCCCTTGAACCATATGTTTACGCGGAAAGCTGAACTCGAGCGCTTTCTTGGGAATCCAAGGGTAGGGACGACCAATCACCATCTGCAACGCAAAAATCAAAGTCACGAGCGCCACCAGAACATTCGCGCCTGGAATAATCGTCAACGGACTAATCGCAATAAACCCCAACAACAGCAGAACTGGGCCGTAAGAGCGGCGCCCAACCGCGTTCAATAAGTCGCCGACTGAAACCGTTTCCCCGTCCGTTTCAGAACACAAAGATTGCAACAAAGTTCGCAAATTTCGGACTTGAGCCATGGCTTTGTCTAAGCCAAAAGCGGTCGAGCTGACAATTTGTTTGGACGCAAAGGGGTTTGGGCGTTGGAACAAGCACAAAAACTGTTCGCCGAGTTCCTTGGCTCGCTCCTTTTGGCGGGCGTGGTCATTGGCTCAGGCATCTTGGCTCTCGATTTGAGCGGTGGAAATATTGCGGTGGCGCTGATCGGCAACACCGCGGCGACTGGAGCCATCTTGTGGGTGCTTGTCGCAACGCTCGGTCCCATCTCAGGCGCACATTTCAATCCCGCGGTAACCCTGGCTTTCTTTCTGCGTCGGCAGATCTCCGTACCGCTCGCGTTGGTTTATATCGTTCTGCAAGTCACAGGCTGCATCTTTGGCGCCTGGCTCGCCCATGCCATGTTTGAGCTGCCGCTCCTCCAAATTGCAGAAACTGATCGATCAGGAAGCGCCAAAATGCTGTCAGAAGGCGTTGCCACCTTTGCGCTCGTGTTTGCGATTTTTGGGGCCATCAAACACGCCCCGAAGGCTGTGCCCGCAGCTGTCGCGCTGGTCATCACGGCCGGCTATTGGTGGACGGCTTCGACCAGTTTCGCCAATCCAGCTATCTCGATTGCGCGCGCTCTGAGCGACACTTTTGCTGGCCTGCGCCCGGCGGACCTTCCGGGCTTTATCAGCGCTCAGTTCATTGGCGCTGCCGTCGCCACAGCCTGCGCTGCCTTCCTCTTTCCGCAACACGAAAGCCATCTCGATGACTGATTTCCCTGTCATTATTCACCACAACCCCGCCTGTGGAACGTCACGAAACGTTGTGGCGATTGCTCAGGCCGCCGGATATGATCCAGTCATTATCGAATATCTGGAAACGGGTTGGACTCGCTCACAATTGCTCAGCCTGTTTGCCGCGGCTGGACTGACGCCGCGCGACGCGCTTCGCACCACTAAGTCACCTGCTCAAGAATTGGGATTATTAGACGCGTCAGTCCCAGACGAAGAACTGCTTGAAGCGATGGTTAAGCATCCAGTGCTGGTCAATCGACCGCTCGTTGCGACCCCAAAGGGCGTTAAATTGTGCCGCCCCAGCGAAACCGTCTTGGCGCTTTTAGAGCGCGAACCCTCCGCACCCGTCTTCAAGGAGGACGGAACGCAAGTTTGGCCTGTAAAATCTGACACTTAGACTTGCGTATGTTTGCAGTCGGACCTTTCAAACTGCAAAGATAAGTCGCTTGATTACTTGCCGTTATAACGTATCCGGACTGCAATTTTCTGCAAATACATGCAGTCAAAGGGTTTCGGCTCCGACGCGAACACTGTATCGGCCCGGGCGCACAAGGGGCGAAGCGCTTTCGCCGAGGGACGTACGATGAATGATCAAGTCTTGAGTTCAAACGATATAGAATACATCGCCGATATGCTGCGCGCCGTGGTCTGGGCGAAAGATGAGATGTTGCCAGTTTCGAGCGACACTTTGCGCGAACTCGAGAGCTCACTCACCCTGGCAGAAGCAGCACTTCGCCGCACGGCCGTCGAGCTCCGAGTCCAAAAGTCCTAAACTTTCGCCGCTGCGTAATAGTGCGACCCAGCCTCATCTGTTAGGCTTGCAATCTCCGCAAAACCTGCCGATTTGAGCGCTCCACGGTAGGTCTCCTCGCCCAGAGATGATGACATTTGGCCGGTGAGAATATCCTTCCACTGCCCCGTCTCAACCGGCGCCGAAAACAGGAACGCACCTTGCGAACGCAAAACCCTCGCAACGCGTTTGATGAGCCTCCTTTGCTGGGCCTCCGGCAAAAGGAAGATTAGTCCAATCGCGCTGACCGCATCGAAAGTTCGGCCGAAGAAATCACTTTGCTCCACCGCTTCGCAGGCAATTGGTATGTTTGGGAAACGGTGCTTGAACTCAGCCACCATCGCCGGGGACGCTTCAATCGCAAAAACCTTGTGGCCGGCCTCAGCCAAGGCCGCCGTCACGGGTTGGCCATAGCCGGCACCAAGATCAAGTACGGTCGACGCCGATGGCAAGCCTTCCGCCCAGCCACTGACCAGATCCCGACCGCTTGAGGACCTCGCGGCGATATAATCATCTACAATCGCATCGTAACCATTGGAGAGATCCTTAGCGGGCCGCTGGGTCATGAGGGTTAGTCTGCTCCGAACCTTTGAATCTCGCCATCCCCCGTGGCTAAGTCAACGATGTAAAGCCGGTTATACTCGGTCGCTTCAACAATCGGAGCGCCAGGGTCAGCCCCCAAGGCTTCAGCCAAATTAGGGGTCGTATTCGAGTGCCCAACAACCAGCGCTGTTGCCATTTCACCTTTCAACTTCGCGGCAAATGCAGACAAGTCCGAGGCGTCGTAAATCTCGATAGGCAAACTAAGACGATCGGCTAAGGGTTGAGCCGTGTCCCGCGTGCGGCGGGTGTCGGTCGACCAGATTTTCACGATCTTAGCATCAGCGAGCAAGTCCGCTAATTGCTCCGCGCGCAGCATCCCGGATTCCGTGAGCGGCGGATCGCTTCGGTCCGGCAGCGCCATCAGTGCTTCTCCTGTCACTTTCTCGGCGTGACGCACCAAATAAACTGACGCGGTTTGTTCTTCAGGAACACTGCTACAGGCAGCCAATAACAACCCAAAGAGCGCGAGGCAGAGGTGCTTTAAGTTCGACGCCATGTGGCCCCTCCAGCGCTGTCCATGATCTCAATGCCTTCTGCGGCCAGCTCGTCGCGAATGCGGTCGGCTTCGGACCAGTTCTTGTCGGCGCGCGCTTGGACGCGCGCCGCCACGAGGGCGTCGATCCGGGCGTTTTCATCGCTGTCGCCGCCCTGTTCCCATTCCGCTGGGGTCTTGGTCAGGAGACCGAGCAAAGCGCCGGCCGCCAACAAGTCCGCCCGGGCTTCGGCCATGCCGGTCTCATCCTTACGATCCGCGGCGCCATTGGCGGCCCCTGCTAGGCGCGACAGTTCGGCCAGCGCGATCGGCGTGTTAAGATCATCGCTCAAAGCTTCGCGTACGCCAGCGTCAGTGGCCACACCGCCTTCAGCCTCCCAAACCCGGCGCAGCGCGCCATAGATCCGGTTGAGCGTCGCTTTGGCCTGCTCCAGCAAATCCGCGGTCCAATCGAGCGGCGCGCGATAATGCCCGCTCAGCATCGCAAAACGGATCACCTCGCCGTCCCAGTCTTTCAACAGATCGTTCAGCAGGACCACATTCCCGAGCGATTTCGACATTTTCTCCCCGCCCATGTCGAGGAAGCCATTATGCATCCAATAATTGGCCCAGGTCTGGCCATGCGCGCATTCTGACTGGGCGATCTCATTCTCATGGTGCGGGAATTGAAGATCGATGCCGCCACCATGAATGTCGACCGTTTTGCCGAGATGCTTGGCCGCCATGGCTGAACACTCAATGTGCCAGCCGGGACGACCCCGACCCCATTTGCTGTCCCAGATCGCGTCTTCTGGTTCACCCTCTTTAGCGAATTTCCACAGCGCGAAATCAGACGGGTCGCGTTTGCCGAGGTCAATATCCACGCGGGCGCCAGCTTGATTATCTTCCAGCTTGCGCTTGGACAGGCGGCCATAGTCTTCCATTTGCGGGACATTGAAGAACACGCCAGCCTTGGTTGCATAAGCATAGCCCTTGCGCTCCAGCGTCTCGATTATCTCGAGCATCTCGCCGACATGGTCTGTCGCCCACGGGACGATGGTCGGTGGCAGCGCATTCACCGCGGCTGCATCTTCGTCATAGATGGCGGCATATTTTTTGGTGATCGCCTCAATCGACTCGCCGGTCTCTTGGCTGGCCGTGATGATCTTATCCTCAATGTCGGTCACATTGCGAGCATAGACCACGGCGTCTTCGCCATAGGTGGAGCGCAGCAGGCGGAACAAAGTGTCGAACACCATAACCGGCCGGAAGTTGCCGATGTGGGCGCGATTATAGACGGTCGGCCCACACACATACATGGTCACGCGAGAGGGGTTTTGGGGTTCAAAGATGCGCTTTTCGCGGCTTAGCGTATCATAAAGGCGGATCGACATGTCGGGCTCATCTGTTTGGAAAAAGGATCAAAGCGGGGGCAGGCTAAGGCGGGTTGGCCTTAGCCGCAGATACAAACGCAACAGATGACGCGCTGAAGCATCGCCGACTCCTCTTATGGCGAGAGCCTTAGGCGTCTAATCGCAATTTGGCAATGGGCCGTTAAAGCTCGCCCAGGTCGATCAGAGAGTTGGTGCTCGCGAGGATCGAATCCTTTGCAGGAATGTAATCGATCCCTAGCACGCGCTGCGACTTCTCGTTCGAATATGAGCGCGTTTTGCCGAGCTCTGGTAAGATCTGTTTCAATGGCGGATTGACGTTCGCTAGCAAGCGAACCAACCAATTCGGCAGCTCGCCTTTGGGAAGTTTGCGATCCGGATAGGCATCACGCAGGATCTCGCCAATTTGCGAAAAGCTCAAAACTTTGTCGCCCACCAGGAACCGCTCTCCCACTGCGTCTGGATGTTCCATCGCAGCCACATGCGCGAGCGCCACGTCGCGTACGTCGACAATCCCAAATGTCAGTTTTGGAAAAGCCGGGACTTTGTTCAACATCGGCTGCGTGACAAGCTCCAAAGATGCCGACACATCCGCGCTCATTGCCGGCCCCAAGACCGCAACCGGATTAATCACTGCGAGCTCAAGCCCTTTGCCATCGCCGTTCACATAGTCCCAAGCCGCTTTTTCAGCGATCGCTTTTGAGCGTGTGTAGGCAGTATTGTCTTTGAGGTTTTCAGGCTTTGACCAATGGCTTTCATCAAGCACGGCTGGGCGTTGATCGCCCCAGCCATATCCGATCGAGGCAAACGAGGACGTCATCACCGCGCGCTTCACGCCAGCCTCCTTAGCCGCCTTCAGGGCGCGTAGAGCGCCTTCTTTTGCAGGAACGATCAGCTCATTTGCATCTTTCGGCGGAGCGCTCGGGATCGGCGAAGCTAAGTGCTGGAGGTAGGTCACGCCCTTCATCGCCTCAGCCCAACCGTCATCTTGGTTCAAGTTCGCGCTCACAAGTTCGATTTCGATTGGCTTGCCCGCATAGGCACTCAGCGTCGCGTTAAGCTTGTCGGCTTTGCTGGCGGAACGCGCGGTGCCACGTACTTCATAGCCTTTATTGATCAACGCAAGGATTGTGTGTGAAGCGATAAAGCCGGTGGCGCCGGTCACGAGAACTTTGGTCATGCTATCTCCTTCAATGGGAACAATGAACGAAATGTTCGTTATTCACAAGGGGGACACACTTCACGATTTCGGATTGCTTTTACGCCGTTCGCGCCAACCAATATAGAACGTCGAGATCACGATAATTGCCGCGCCGATCCAAACACTGACCCCAGGGATCAAGCGGAACACCCAGAAATCTGCGACCGCGGACATTGGCAATCTCAAATAGTCTATTGGTGACAAGAAAGACGCATCGCCAATACTCATGGCATAGATGAAACAAAATTGAGACGCGAACCCGAAGGCGCTCATTGCCGCAATCAGCCCCCAATCTTGCAGCGAAACATCGTGCCAGAAGATATAGAGGAAGGGCGCCAGCAAGATGCTCGAAAACAAATTCGCGTAAAGCAAGAGCACCATGGCGGGCAGTTCCGCACTCAAAAACTTGACCATCACAATGGCCGCCGCAAGGCTGAACGCGCTGATCAAGGCCACCAAGCTGCCCAGATCAAATCCAGTCATATCCAGCGCGCCGGGCTGCCAGAAGAAGAACAGACCCGGCATCACCATGATCAAAACACCGAGGAAACCGACGACAAGGGCCGCCCATCTGTGCGGCCCAACAAATTCACGCAGCGCCAGCGCCGCCAACAAGGTCACGAAGAGCGGCCGGGTAAAGCTGATGGCGTTAAACTGTGCCAAGGTCAGCGTGAAAAAGTCCGAGACCGCCACAATGGCCAGCGTAAAGCCCAGAGTCCCGAACAGGCTGCGTAAAACGAGCAGTCCAGGGCGCTTGGTTTTCATTTTGGAAAACCCGATCGCCGCCACAAACGGCAAAGCCATCGTCATGCCCAAAAAGGCCCGCCAGAAGGCCAAAAAGACCGGGTGCACGTCCGCCGACAGCAATTTATTGAGGAGCAAATAGAAAGTGAACCCGACGCCAGATAAAACCATCAAAAGGGCGCCTTGTAGATTGCCCGACAGTTTTGGCTTTTTAACGTCCTGGTAACCGGATGCTTCCCCCTTGTTTGACATGTCCCGTTTCTCCGCAGCCGATCTTGACGCTATAGACCGCCTTTGGCGATCAGTTCCAGCGGATCATGTTTGGACCGGCTGGTCGGCCAGCGGCGAGTCCCCTGAAGAAGTCACCCTATACCGCACGCAAGCGCACTGGCGCCGCTTTCCCTTACGCAAGTCAAACGGCGAATTTATCTTGTTCGATGATCGAGGAACCGAGGTCGCAAGGTCGACCACACCCGAAGATTTGTTACGGCAGGTTGAAGCCATTCCCGGCTTGTTGGCTTAAGTCCCGCTTCAGCCCTCATCAAGAGCGAAGTCAAAGGACGAGGGCGCCTCGTTCAGATCTTTTTCAATCATCCTTCGACTTCGCTCAGGATGAGCGCCTTAGCCGGACCCGAGCGCTTAGCTGCCCTGACCGCCGCGCATGGCTGCCGCCATTTGCTCGGCTTGCTCTGGCGTGATCCCGAGCGCGTCGAGGATCGGGCCGCCTAAGTCTTGGTTCCAACTGTGCGGCGGTCCAACGGTGATCCCGCCGTCCACCACAAATTCACCACCCGTCACGAACCCAGCCGCATCCGAGCTCAAGAAGGCCGCCATTTGCGCGATATCGTCGCCTTGTCCAGTGCGCCCCACGGGCTGCATCGAGCCGCCCGCCTGGGCCACCATTTCCGCCATCTGGTCGGCCTGCTCGCGGGGCAATCCGAGTGAAGCCCCGAAGATCGACGTGGCGATGAAGCCCGGCAAAATCGCATTCACGCGGATCTTGTGTTTGGACAATTCTGCGGCGGCCAATTTCGAGAAATGTGCCACGGCTTTCTTCGCCACCGAATACGTGATCGGCGCGTAGCCGGCGCAAATCGCAGAAATCGAAGATGTATTGATAACGCTGCCGCCGCCCCGGGTAATCATATGTGGAACGGCAAAATGAGTCCCAGCGAATACCGATTTCAAAAGCAGATCCATTGTGAAGTCGTAACCTTCCAGATCGAGCTCTTCGACTGTGCTTGACGTCCCGCCGCTGCCGGCATTGTTCCAGAGAATATCGAGGCCGCCAAACGTATCGACAGCCGACTTCATAAGCGCTTCGAGATCCGCCATATTGGTCACGTCGCAATGCTGATAAGCGACTTTGTCGCCGCCGAAACGGGCGACCAGCGCTTCGCCCTTGTCATCCTGCAAGTCCGCGGCGACCACCTTTGCCCCAGCTTCAACAAACACCTCCACACCGGACGCGCCAATACCGCTTGCGGCGCCGGTAATCACGGCAACTTTGCCTGATAGATCTGTCATGCATTCCTCCCGTATTTTCGCTTTTCTTTATGGGGCGGGATCAGCACTCGATCGTCAAGGCACGCCGCCGCGTCACGCGAGAGGAATTCGACTGGCGCTGACGCTTGACTCTTGGCCGGTAATCCTGTTTTAGACGCCGCTTCAGGACGGGTCGGTGTGGTGCTGCCGTTGCAATCGCCTCTCACACAAGGTTTGAGGCCAGCCCACGTCAAAAATTGAGGTCTAATATGTCACGTCGTCACTCGGCGAAGTACAAGATTGATCGCCGTGTCGGCGAGAACATCTGGGGACGCCCCAAATCACCAGTTAATAAGCGCCCAAACAAGCCAGGACAGCATGGCCCGAATCGCCGCGGCAAAGTCTCTGACTTCGGCATGCAGCTGATGGCCAAGCAGAAGCTTAAGTTTCACTATGGCGACATCACTGAGAAGCAATTCCGCGCGACCTTCGTCGAAGCGGCCCGCCGCAAAGGCAACACCGCAGAGAACCTGATCGGTCTGCTCGAGTCGCGTCTCGATGCTTTTGTCTACCGCTCAAAGTTCGTACCCACCATTTTCGCCGCGCGCCAGTTCGTCAATCACGGTCACGTCACCGTCAATGGCGTGAAGACCAATATTGGCTCTTACCGTCTGAAGCCAGGCGATGTGGTTCAGGTCCGCGAGAAGTCTCGCAACATGGCACTCGTCTTGGAAGCCCTCGGCTCTCCAGAGCGCGACTTGCCGGAATATATCGAGGTCGACCCAAAAGCGATGACCGCGACTTATGTCCGGATGCCAGAATTGTCTGACGTCCCTTACCCGGTTCAAATGGAACCCGCCCAGGTCGTCGAATACTATTCTTCATAAGCAGTCTTCTGCTTGCCAAAATCAAAGAGCCGCGCTGTCATGGCGCGGCTTTTTTAATGTCTGGTCAGGAGGGTAGGGCGTGACACATCCAAAAATCTCAGAGGTCCGAAACGCGTTGCTCGCCACGCCCGGCAAACCCTTCAAACTGGCCGATCGCGATTCCGGGGATCGCTCGCTTTTCCCGGACAAGAAAGAAGCTCGGGTCTCTCTGAAAAAGGACGCCGCCGCGATCAATGAGCTGCAGGATAAGCTCTACGCCAATCGCGACCGGGCGCTTCTGGTCGTGCTGCAAGGCATGGACACAGCAGGCAAAAGCGGGGTCATTCGCAACGTCTTTGCAGATACCAGCCCACTCGGACTACAAGTCGAAGCGTTTAAAGCGCCGAGCAAAACCGAACTCGCGCACGATTATCTCTGGCGGATCCATGAAGCCGTGCCGCGCAAAGGTCGGATCGGCATCTTCGATCGCTCACATTATGAAGACGTTCTGGTGGTCCGTGTGCGCAATTTCGCCCCCGCAGAAATGGTCGAACAGCGTTATGAGCAAATCAATGCATTCGAGAAGCACCTAACAGAGAACGGGGTCACCATCCTCAAATTCATGCTCAATGTCGGCTTTGAGGAACAAGGAATTCGGTTGCGTGAACGCTTGACCGAAGAACACAAGCTTTGGAAATTTAATCCCGGTGACCTGGAAGACCGAAAGCTCTGGCCAGATTTTATGGACGCGTATGAAATCGCCGTCCAGCGCTGCTCAACCGAACATGCGCCCTGGTATATCGTACCTGCAGATAGTCGAACCCGCCGGAACGCAATGATTGCCCGGATCGTTCGTGGCACTCTGGAGGATATGAACCTCACTTGGCCGGACCCGGGCAATCGGTTGGAAGATTTCGACTTCGATTAGCCGCGGATGGAAACAGATCCGCCGCTGGATTTATCCGTCGTGACATCTGTCGGGCTACCATAGACATCGACATCGGCGCCGCTGGACACGTCCGCGTTGACGCTGCCCGTGACATGAATTGAGATATCCGAGCCACTGGAAGCGTCAGCTTCGCCGTTTTGGCAAACGAGGTCGCGCGCGTCGATGTCAGACCCGGATGAAGAGTCTGCGCGAACTGTTGTGCAGGTTCCAGCGACAGATGCGTCAGACCCGCTTGAGGTTTCAATGCTAACAATGCCGCCTTCGACGCCGGTGACCGTCACATCTGCACCGGAAGAAACATCAATCGAGATCCGCTCGCCGGACATGCCTTGTCCTGACACGTCGGAGCCAGATGACGCTTCGATGCCGCTAATCACTGGCGCAGTTACCGTGATTCCATAGCGCTCGCGGCGATTGTTCCAGCCCCAATTGTTTTTCTTGCGCTTGAGGACCAGCGTGTCGCCTTTGACCAGAACGTCTATGTCGCTGAAGTCGCCTTTGTTGTTCTCAACGGTGACAGATTGGGCCGTGCCCTCTGTAAAGCTGAGATCAAGCCCAGCAGAAATGTCGATATTGGTGAAAGACCCGACATCGAAGGTGCGGGTTTCAGCACTGGCCGTACCGGCCAAGCCAAAAGCGATGAGGCCTGCGGCCGTGAAAGTGCGGATCATGGGTGTTGCTCCGTAAAATGTTGCTGTCGATCCTGAACGCAAGGTTTCTGTATATATCGAAAAACAATAAGTCAACGGGTTTGACTACAATTGTGGTCATAGCCATTTCTTTGGAGACGATCTCAGTCCAGGTTAAACACCGTAGCGACAGCTTCGACCAAGTCGAGCATTTCGCCGATTTGCTGAACTGCGAGCCGGATCGCAGCATCGCCGCTGAGGCCAGTATCTTCACTGGTCAAATCAAACCGGTTCGGCCCTTCAACTGCGACGACGAGGTGCTCAGACTGCGCGGTCGCCCGCACTTGCTCGCCATGCGCGAGATCGAGCAGTCTCGCCATCACATCAGGCGTAAAGACGAATCGAGCCTCAACCTGATCATTGGACCGAACTCTGAACTTTTCATCGAATTCTGACGACTCCAATCTGACCTTTTCTAAACGCTCTGCTTCGCCGGGTTTGTGCCAATCGACCTTGCGTGAACGGATCTGCGTTGTGCCGTATAGCGCCCGTGGTAGTCTGAGCACCAGCAAAAGCGCGTGCTCAGCCGGATAAGTCGTTCCGTCATCTGTGCGACGCGCGGCCCGGACCACTTCAAAGGCATCAAAGGCCAGGCCTTCATGCGTTCCGGAAAATCCATCCTCTAGACGGGTGAGCCCCGTCTCGCGGGCTTTCTTGGTTTCTTCATCGGCAGCCCCGATATGGATGACCGTCACTAACTCGACCAAGCCCGAAGCCCGTGCGGCCGCGACAGCTTCTTCCTGCCCGCTATGCGCATCAAGGGCTTCTAAGAGCTTTCCGAAACTCCCCTGAAACAGGCCTTCCTGACTCTGTTGTCGCACGATCCCTTGTCCCCCTCCGGGGGCCGCAATGTAGTTTAATCCGATATGTTCCGCGATCGGATCGAAGACAGATTTGCGGAACTCTAAGTCTGCGATGGTCCGCGTCACAAAACGTTCCGCAATCTTGGCGATGGCGGGTTTTGCGAGGAAAAAGATTACGACGACGGCAATGATGAATCCGACAAAATGGAGCGCGGATGTCAAAACGAAGATCATGAGCAAGCTAAACCCTGCGGTCACGCAACCGCCGCCATAAAGCGCATTAATTGGGTTTTGCTCGGTCAGGCGCGGCTTCGCCTTGGCGAGTTTCGGGCGCACAACATTCTCAGCGATGTCTTTGAACCCAGCAAACCCGTCACGCTGTTCGATGACGGACCAACTATCCGGTGTCAGCGGCGGTGTTTTTCCACTCATGGCGTCCCCGGCGGCTCATGCGATAAACCTCGAGACTAGCCAGCACGACACAAAAGAAAAGCCCGCATCAATGATACGGGCTTTCTGTTTTGTCTTGCCAATTGGCAGGCGGCTTACATGAAGCCTTTAAACTTGTCTTTGAAGCGAGACACGCGGCCACCGCGGTCGAGGTTCGCATTGCGATCGCCGGTCCAGGCTGGGTGTGAGCTTGAGTCAATGTCGAGGACGAGCTTGTCGCCTTCTTTGCCCCAAGTGGAGCGGGTCTGATACTCCGTCCCGTCAGTCATAACGACGGTGATGAAGTGATAATCTGGATGGCCTTCGGCTTTCATCGCGGGGTGCCTCTTTGATCTGGTGCGGGACGATTACTGACCGGCCCTGAAATCTCGAAAGCGGGGACATACAGGAACCAAGCGGGGAGCGCAAGGCAATTGAGTCAGGCGTCACGGTGACGGGCCCGCTGCCAGATCTGACAGTGGCGGTGGCGCGCTCTGTTTGGTGTTTAGACGCCAAGCCACAGGACCGACAGTATGCGTCTTATCCTTGTATCCCTCGCTGCGTCGCTGACGATTTCAGCCCCGGCCTTCGCACAGTCGAGATCGGTCTGCGATATCTCAGCGGCCAAATGCGCGGTGAACGGCACCAAGTGTAACATCCACTTTCGCAATCGAACCGGAGATTCCGGCGGCTCTGATGGCAGCTCTAAGCTCGAGCAGAGTTCCGCCGCGCAAGCGGTTCAGGTCAAAGCGATCGATAAAGGCGGCAACCGCGTCGGCAATAAGCTCGTCCTTCAAGTGAATGAAAAGAAGACGATGAATATCTCCAAGAAAGCCAACAAAGACTTCGCGGAGATCCGGATCAAATCGGACAATGCGCCGGGTATGTATGCCGGCAGCGAAATCAGCTGTGCCGAGATCATCCAAATCCTCGATGGCACCGGCACCTGCAAACTGTTCCAGGGCACCCGCAAGTCTGGCGGCCAGGTCCAAGGGACGATCGGATATCAGTGCGATAGCGGCAATGTCGGAGGGCCCGGCTGATGAAACCGCGGAGCACCATCCCCGAAACCGGAGACGTAGAATGATCTCTCGATCCACACTTAGCGGGGTCGCGATTGCCGCCTCCGTCGCCTTGTCCGCCCCGTCTGCAACAGCCGAGTTTCACGGCTCACCATGCGACATCTCTACGGCAAAATGCGTCGTCAATGGCAAAAAATGCAACATCCATTTCCGCAACCGTACCGGAGATTCCGGCGGCTCAGATGGCAGCTCGAAACTACAACAGCGCTCTGCGGCACAAGCGGTTCAAGTCAAAGCCATAAACAAGAATGGCAACCGCATTGGCAACAAGCTCGTGCTGCAGGTCAATGAGAAGAAGACGATGAATATCGACAAGAAAGCGAACAAGGACTTCGCCGCGATCCGCTTCACCTCAGACAATGCGCCGGGAGCCTACAAAGGCAGCTTACTCCGCTGTGACGAGATTATCAAAATCCTCGATGGAAACGGTGCGTGCAAACTGTTTGCAGGCAAGGAGAGAAGCTCCGGACGGACCTATCGATACATCGGTTACCAGTGCGATGGCGGCAATGTCGGGGGCCCGAACTGATGACATCGACTGATCGAACACCTCACAGAAAACGGAGTCTCCCCATGAACAAACCCGTTCTAATCGCCAGTCTTGCGCTGGGCTTGATCGGCACAATAAGCGTGCCTGCGAGTGCTCAAGCGTGCGATATTTCAGACACCAAATGCGCGGTGAATGGCGGCAAGTGCAACATCAAATTCCGCAACCGCACCGGCGACGCCAACGGATCCGATGGCAGCTCGTCCATAAATCAGCGCTCCTCAGCGCAAACGGTCGTCGTCAAAGCCAAAAAGAGCAATGGCGACAAAGCGGGCAACAAACTGCAAATCCCAGCTGGCACCAGCAAGACCATGAACATCGACAAGAAGGCCAATAAGAACTTCCAGGACATTCAGATCTCATCGCAAAGCAATGGGTTTGGTGTCGAGAAGGTTACGATGTCCTGCAATGACGTGAAGGCGGTGCTCAATGGCAATGGCACCTGCAAGGTCTTTCATGGCCAACGCCGCGAATCCAAAGGCGAATACAGCTTCTATCTCGGCTATCAGTGCGACAGCGGCAATGTCGGCGGTCCAGATTGAGTCAGATGGTCTCCAATCCCCTCAATCTCGGAGTTTTCCCATGAAACATCAGGCGCTTATTGCCAGTATCACCTTGGTTATAGCAGGCGCGTTCACCACTCCGCTGGCCAGTGCAGACTGCGATATCACGACCACGAAATGCTACCAGAATGGCGGCAAGTGCAACATCAAGTTCCGAAACGTGACGGACCAAAGAGGCGGCTCTGCAGGCGGCACAAAACTGACGCAAAAATCCTCTGCTCAGATCGTCCGGGTCAAAGCCGTGAAGGATAATGGCAAGCCGGCTGGCAACATTCTTAACGTGGAATCCGGCACCACCAACACGATGAACCTGGACAAAAAATACAAGAAGGACTTCGCCTCGATCCGGATCTCATCGCCAACCTTGTCTTCTGTCAGCGGGGTCACGATGAGCTGCGAAGACGTCAAAGCTGTCCTCAACGGCAATGGCACTTGCAAGATCTTCAATGGTGCAACGTCAAAGATGTCCAACAGCCTGACCGCTCAGCTCGGCTATAGCTGCGATGCGGGTGCGGTGAGTGGCCCGAAATGATGAAAAACCGCATGCTCCTGGCCGGATTGGCCGCATCCCTTTCGGCCGTCTTCCTTGCGCCCACCGCCAGCGCCGACTGCAATATCAAGGACACCAAATGCTACCAGAATGGCGGCAAGTGTAACATTAAGTTCCGCAACAAAACTTCGGAAACGAATGGCTCCGGTGGAAACACAGCGCTGAGACAACAAAGCTCTGCCCAGATCATCCGCGTCAAAGCCGTCAAAGAGAACGGCAAAGCCGCGGGCAACGTTCTCAATATTGAGGCCGATACCAGCAAGACGATGAACTTGGACAAGAAGTTCAAGAAGGATTTCGAGTATATCCGCGTCTCTTCCCCAACCATGTCCACGGTCAGCGGCGTGACCTTGACCTGCGAAGAGGTGAAAGCCGTTCTGAACGGCAGTGGCACCTGCAAAATCTTCAATGGCGCACAGCACATAAGTGGCCTCACTTACAGATACCGGCTCGGCTTTAGCTGCGATGGCGGCAGCGTGAAAGGGCCGCTCTCATGATCGGGACCCGCACTCCAATTCTCAAAGACAAGGGGGGTTTCGAATGAAATACCACTCGCTGATGTCCGCATTGGCCGCATCTCTGATGGCGGCGTTCGCCGCCCCCACCGCGAGCGCAGATTGCGATATTCGCGAGACCAAATGCTACAAGAATAAAGGCAAGTGTAACATCAAGTTCCGCAACCGAACCGGCGTCGAGGATAAGACGGACAGGAACTCAAGGCTAAATCAACGCGCCTCCGCCCAAATCATCCGTGTCAAAGCCGTCAAAGACAATGGCAAACCCGCCGGCAACATTATCAATATTGAAGCCGGCACCAGCAAGACGATGAATATCGACAAGAAGTGGAACAAGGAGTTCGCCCAAATCCGAATTTCCTCGCCAACGATGGCCGCTGTCGACGGCGTCACCATGAGTTGCGACCACGTCCTTCAAGTCCTGAACGGCAATGGCACGTGCAAAGTCTTTTACGGCATCAAACAGAGAAGCAATGACAGCCGCAAATATAGGTACCAGCTCGGCTATCAATGCGATGGCGGCAGTCTCGGCGGGCCGAACTGACCGCTTGCTGCGATCCCATTTCCCCCAATCAGGAGAGGTAGACTATGAAACATCAGATTCTATTGGCCGGTTTGGCCACAACACTCATGACCGCGTTCGCAGCCCCCGTCGCCAGCGCTCAATGCGATATTTCGCAAACCAAATGCGCGCTGAATGATGGCAAGTGCAATATCAAGTTTATCAATGAGACCGGCCTCAATGGTAAGGATCGAGGCACGAATTTGAACCGATCCTCTTCGGCTCAAACCATTCGTGTGAAGGCCGTGAAAGCCAATGGCAACACAGCTGGCAATGCCCTCAGCATTGATGCCGGCGCCAGCAAGACCATGAACTTAGACAAGAAAGCCAACAAGAATTTCGATCGAATTCGAGTCTCGTCGCCGGCGATGAACTCTGTCTCGGGCTCCACGATCAGCTGCGCGTCGGTGCAAGCGATCCTTAATGGCAATGGCACGTGCAAAATCTTCCACGGCGCGCCGCCGTTCGGGGAGGAGAATGTTGAGTACCAGCTCGGATATCGCTGCGATAGCGGCAGTGTTTCGGGCCCAAAAGGCTAGTGGCGGACCCTCAATCTCTCGAATCCAAATAATCCAAGGAGGCCCTTCATGCGCTCTCGAATCTTCTTTTCCGCTGCCCTCATAGGCACCGCTCTCACCTTTGCCGCACCGTCTGCGAGCGCCAAAGTGTGCGATATCTCGCAAACCAAGTGCGCGCTGAACGACGGCAAGTGCAATATCAAATTCAAGAATCGCACGGGCGACTCTGGAGGCTCTGAAGGCTCGTCAAACATCAATCAGCGATCCAACGCGATGACCATCGTCATCAAAGCCCGCAAAGGCAATGGCGATAAAGCCGGCAATAAATTGCAGATCCCGGCCGGCACCAGCAAGACCATGAATATGGACAAGAAGGCCAATAAAGACTTCTACGATGTCCGGGCCATGTCTCAGGATTTTGCTGGCTCTATTCAGGGCGTCACGATTCCCTGCGAAGACATTCAGACCATCCTCAACGGAACCGGTACTTGCAAAATCTTCCACGGCATCAAAGCCAAAAAGTCGGGACAAAAGTCACGTTATATTGGTTATCAGTGCGATAGTGGGAACGTAGGCGGGCCGAACGATGCCACCGCGAGACCGGAATAGTATGGGCCAGGCGTGGCGCGCTAGCGCGCCCCATCATCAGCGACACCAGAGGCAAGCTCTGGATCAAGATAATCCGCCGTGACGCGCTTATCGGCTTTCTCTAAGCGCCAAGTGTAAAAAGCAAAAGCCATCCAGCCAAGGTGAAACGCAACACCCGACGACAGCGCCAACCACCCCGGAATCGGGCCAATATGGGCGCGATACAGGAATTCTCCCCACGTCGTTGCGTCGGTCGGGTGCATGCCGATCTTAGCGTAATAAGCGGCGCCCTGGATTGCGAACAACCAACCATAGTTCCGGCGCAATCGTCGCCCAATGGCGCGCATGGAAGAAATCCGGTGTCGCGGCCGCAAATAATCATCAGACAAGGCTGTGCCTTTATCCATTGGAATTTGCGCGCCTTTTCCCTGCAGAATCGGAACGTAATTTGTGATCTCGATCATCCGCGCTCGGAATTTCCAGACGTAAAAGTAACGATACCGCCGCGCTTCTAGAATGAGGAACATGGCCGAAAGCAAACCGACCAGAACGATGGGCAAGGGTGAAGCTTGCTCGTTCGCAAAACTGACGGAGAAGGCGATCCCGGTCGACACCACCGCCCAATTGGTCGTCATATCGAGGCGTTGCCGCCAGATCGTCGAGCGATAGACTTCGGCTCGGTACAAGTGCGCGAGCGCGCCAACTTCGGCGCTACCGCAAATCGCTTCAGGCGGGTCCTGATCCGGCTCCATCATAGTGTTGGTATAAGCTGAATCGCTCAGCCGCCAATCTCGGTTTTCACGGACGAGCAATAGCCGAGCTCGAGAATCGCCCGGTAACCGTTCAAGACCCGTCGCACTTCGCGCGTGTCTTCATCCGTATCGATGGCTCTCACGCGGGGAAGCAATGACATCGCATCGCCAGCAATTCGTGCCCTCCAAAAGGCATAACGAATACTATTCGGAGCGTCGGTTCGCGCGATTGCATCCTCTAACAGCGGCAGATCGCAGCGCGCCATTGCGAGTTCAGCCGCAGCATGCGCCAAGCTCGGGCGTTCAAACTTGGAAGCCGATTTCGCAATCGAAAGAAGGGCCTGGTTTAATCGCAATGCAGACCTGGGGTTTGATAGACGGAAATGCTTGCCTGCAGCGAGGAGGACGTCCGCACGACCGAAACTCAACGGCGCCGCACGCGATTCCGCGCGAGCGATCAATCCGTCCACGCCATCCGTTCGCAAAAGTGGCTCCGCGGTTTGCCAACCATAATCAGGATAGGGCCGAAGCGTGTCGGCGTTGCGCTCAAACCTCGCCTCCCAATCGCGCAACAGCTCAGGCTCATCCGACAGCATCGCAAGTTCAAGAAACTGCGGCGCGAGGCGATCGCGCTTATCCTCTGGCAACACCAGAGCCGCACTCCAGGCCGCATCAAGGAGACAGGCCGTCTCTGATTTCTCACACGTCTGTGCTGCAGATGAGAGGGTGAGCGCGATCCCCAAAAGCGCTGTAGCGAGCCATTTCATATGGATGAGATAGCGCTGCTAAACTGAATAGAAGCTGAGTAAGTCTATCGAAACAGACGTTTAGCCACGTCCACGATACGGCGCGACGCCCGTTTCGGGAACGTACAAACCTTCTGGAACGGGCCCCGTTTGCCAGAACACATCGATCGGAATGCCGCCCCTGGGATACCAGTACCCACTGATCCTAAGCCAACGCGGGTCGAGGAGATCGGCGATCTCTTTCCCAACGCGCAAGGTGCAGTCTTCGTGAAACCCGCCATGGTTTCTGAAGCTTGTGAGAAAAAGCTTGAGGCTCTTGCTCTCCACCAACCAATCCCCCGGTGCGTAGTCGATGACCAAATGGGCAAAATCGGGCTGCCCCGTTACCGGGCAGAGTGACGTAAACTCGGGAGCGACAAAGCGAGCCAAATAAAGGGTATCGGGATGTGGATTGGGCACCCGTTCCAACTTGGCCTCATCCGGTGAGGTCGGAGCCGCAATCTGTTGCCCGAGCTGATCGAGCCCTTGATAAATGTCTTTGTCTGCCATCACCTAGCCTCCAAAGGTCGGGATCAAGTCGAAGCGCATGCCGATGTAAAGGAAGTAAGCCGTCAATAGGATGCCGCCTTCCCAACGCGCCAGTTTTCGACCGGTAAAGGCAAAAGCGAGGAGTAAGAAGACTGACAAGAACAAGGCCCCCATATCGGTCCAAGTGACCATGCTGGCGGCTTGGCCAAATTGCATAGCCGCAACTTCCAAAGGCACGCCCGCCGCGCCCGTTTCGATCAGCGAGAATGGGAATACGATCGCGGAGACGCCTAAAATGCCGAGAATGTTAAACACGTTCGACCCTAACACATTTCCGAGCGCGACATCGGCTTTGCCTTTACGAGCGGCAACCACAGAGGTCACGAGTTCCGGAAGACTGGTGCCAATCGCGACAATGGAAATGCCAATCACGGTTTCGGAAACGCCCAATAGTCGCGCCGCATCTGAGCCGCCTTCAACCAGGAAACGCGCACCAAAGATAACGCCAACAATTCCTCCGATTGTCATCACAATAGCGAGCCAAGTCGGGTCATCATGCTCGAATTCTTCAGCTTCATCGCTGTGCATCCCGCCTGCAGCGCTATTGGCCCTTCGGTCGAGTACAACTGAGATCACAAGGTAAGCGACCAGCAAGACAGTAAATGCGATCCCAGTGGTGCGCGTAAACGCGTCAAACCAGACAATCACGGCGAACAGGATCGTCACCGCCACCATAAACGCGCCATCGCGCGCCAAAGCGGCAGGGTTGGTCGTAATCGCTCGAACAAACGCCGCGGCGCCAATCACCAACATAATATTCGCGACATTGGAGCCGATGACATTCCCAATAGAAAGGCCGACCGCTCCTTCGCTCAAGGCCTGCAGACTCGTGACCAGTTCCGGTAGGCTCGTCCCAAAGCCAACTAAAGTGAGACCGATCACCAGCTCGGACATGCCGACTTTTCGCGCGATGCCAACGGAACCTCGAACCAAGGCTTCGCCGCCGATAAACAGCAAGACGAATCCGCCGAGGATCAAAACCGCCATCATCATGAAATATCGCTCCCATTGGTTTGGCGCTCATATGGAGACCCTTGCCAAGTTGTCAAAGCGGGTAAATGATTTTGCACCTGATAAATAGCCCCTGGGGAGGATCGAATGCAGCTGCGCTCAATTTTACTAGGACTCGCGCTGGCAGCCGGCGTATCAGCTTGTGTCACGCCCCCATCGTCCGAGACGATCGAGCGCTCCGAGTCGAGCACATCGGAAGAAGATCGAATTCTCGGCGTACTCGCCGCTCAACAAGCGGCTTGGAATGCGGGCGATATTGACGGATTCATGGATGGCTATTGGCCATCTCCTGAGCTACGCTTCGCCTCCGGGGGATCGGTGACTTACGGCTGGCAAGAGACTCGCGACCGCTACAAAACCAATTATAGCGACCGCAGCCTGATGGGGACCCTCTCTTTTGATGAGCTCTACGTGACTTTGCTCGGTGAGAGCGCTGCCGTTGTGCATGGCGCCTGGGCGTTACAACGCGAGAAAGATCAGCCCTCCGGTTTGTTTACGCTCGTGTTCCGAAACATCAACGGCGATTGGAAAGTCGTCAGCGATACGACAACCTCGGCGAATTGATTATGGCCCTTCCACGCATTCGACAGCTCGTTTTCGCCTCGCATGAACAGGATGATATCGACCGCTTAAGGCACATTCTGGATCTTGGGGAAGCCTTCGTGGATCCCGGCGTGAAAGTCTTCGGGTTGACCAATGGGGTCTTCGCGCTCGGCGATCAGTTCTTAGAAGTTGTGGTACCTATTGCAGACAATACCGCTGCAGGCCGATTTCTTGACCGCTCGAACGGCCGCGGCGGCTATATGGCGATTTTCCAAACCGATGACTTGAGCGGGGTGCGGGCCCGCGCCGATGCCGCGAACATTCGGCGCGTTTGGGACATCGATGTCGACGATATCTCTGCCAGTCATCTGCATCCGGCTGATATCGGCGCCGCGATCGTTTCTATTGATGAAGCGCGGCCCCCCGCATCCTGGCGATGGGGTGGCCCAGATTGGCAAGCGCACGCTAAGCCAGGCGCCATTCGACACGCAGAGCTGAGCGCTGTTAACCCGCAATCCCTTGCAACGCGATGGGCATCCGTTTTGGGCGTAGAAGCTCAAAGTCTCGGGCATGATGTTTGGACGCTCCAAACCAAGGATGGTCCGGTTCAATTCATGCCTGGTGACAGAGACTTCTTGAGCTCATACACGCTCGCGCATCCCGATCCGGACGCTTGCCTGACACGAGCGCGCGAAGCAGGAGGCGCTGTCGCCGAATCGAGCTTCGAGTTTGCCGGAGTGCAGGTTTATCTGGTCTCCGATTGATCCGATTTTTTTCAGCGCTAAAACCCTCAAAGAGATTCGCCTGATTGGGGCGCCATGGAAGGGTTGATGCGATGAAACAAGGAACGCTCGATCTCGAGACCAGCAATTCGCGCATTGAAAGCTTCATTGAAGGCAAGCTGTTTCGGAATTTCATCACGACGCTGATCATCGTGAACGCTGTCATCCTTGGTGTTCTGACCTATGAGCGCTCCATGCCCTCGGGCCTGGTGTCGTCGCTCAGCTGGTTCGACCAAGCCGTGACCATTGTGTTCTGTATTGAAATCGCGCTGAAATTGTTCGTCTATCGCTTCACATTCTTCAAGTCAGGGTGGAACTGGTTCGACTTTTTGGTGGTCGGTGTCTCCCTCGTCCCCGGTGGCGCTGCGTTCTCGGTCATGCGGGCAATGCGCGTCTTACGGATCCTCCGCCTTTTGCACATCGTTCCAATGATGCGCCGGATCACCGAAGCGCTCTTAAACGCCTTGCCGGGAATGGGCGCAATCCTCGCTGTTCTCGCTTTGCTGACCTATGTTGGCGCGGTGATGGCGACCAACCTGTTTGGCAACACGGACAATGAGGAAGTTCTGCAGCTGTTTGGTGATTTGCCGAGCTCCGCCTACTCGCTGTTCCAAGTCATGACCATGGACGGGTGGCGCTTTGAAGTCGTCCAGAAAGTCGTAGATGATGGGAACCCATATGCGCCCTTCTTCTTCCTGATCTTCATTTTCATCGCCAGTTTTGCCGTATTGAACTTGTTTATCGCACTGATTGTCGATGCACTAGCAGCCGAGCAGCGCGCCGCGACTGAGGAACATCTCGACGAAATCGAGGGTGAGATGGATGAAGAGTTCGATTCCGCGGATAAAGAGCGCGATGAAATTATCGCGCTTTTGCAGGAGCTAAAGGCCGAAATCGCTACGCTTAAGGGTGAAAACCCGAAAACACCGTCCTAAAGAAAGTCCCGCCAGTGGGGGAGACTGGCGGGACCGCTTGGGAAGCGCGGGGTGGGGGGACGCTCACTTCCCATTATGGTTAATAAACCTGTGACGATTTAGCCGGCTGGCAAGAGCACCGTGTCAATCACGTGAATCACGCCGTTCGACGCAGACACGTCGGCTGCAACAACGGTTGCGGTTGAACCCGGTGCCGTCAGGACAACACCATCTGTACCGTCTACTGCCAAATCACCATTAAGTGTGGTCGCGGTGATTTGTTGGCCAGCGATGTCTGTCGATTTCACTTTGCCCGCAATGACGTGCAGCTTCAGGACGCCGGCGAGCGCGTCTTTGTTCTCTGGCAAGAGCAGGCTCTCAACGGTGCCCGCTGGAAGCGCCGCAAAGGCTTCGTCGGTTGGCGCAAAGACAGTCAGAGGGCCTTCAGCTTTCAGGGCGTCAACCAGGCCAGCTGCTTCAGCCGCCGCCAGAAGCGTGCTGAAAGAGCCAGCAGCTGCAGCGGTATCAACAATATCAGCTTTGGCTTTGGTGTAACCTTCGCCAGCAACCGAGGTCACATAGCTTGCATTGGTGTAGTTAGCGGACTTTTTAGAAGAGCACTGTTCGGCAAGCGCTGGAGTTGCGAGCAGGCCGGCAGAAATCAAAAGAGTAGCGAATTTCACGGGGTATCTCCGTTACAAATTACGACCCGAACTATTTCGGTGTCGTATTAAGTACGGTATCGTATATAAAATAGTTTTCGAAATGACTCGATTTTAATGAATTCTTTTCCGACGGCTTAACGCGCGTGTCAGAATCGCTCATTCACTTTTCTAAAAAATACGCGCTATAGGTGTGTCCATGAATCTTTGGCAACGTCTCATTGAGAGCGGCAAACGCTTGTTTGATGTTGATGTGGAGGACGATCCGGTTCCCGCAGATATCGAGTGCGCGCCCGATCCAAACGATGTCGGCTTTACCGCGGCCGTGGTCGGGCTTGGCGCAAAAATGGCGAAGGCGGACGGTCGCGTCACAGACGATGAAATCATGGTCTTCTCGCGCGTCTTCCAAACCGCGCCGAAAGACGCCGCCGCGGTTCGCCGCGTATTCAACTTAGCGCAGCAGACCGTCAAAGGGTACGAATCCTATGCGCGCAAGATTGGCCGTAAATATGCGGCGCGACCCTGCCTGCTGGAAGGTGTCTTAGATGGTTTGTTCATGATCGCGACAGCGGACGGCGTCGTCACCGAAGATGAAATCACCTATTTGCGCACGGTGTCCGAAGCCTTTGGATTCTCAGAAGCTACGTTCCGCCGAATTAAAGCCAGCCATATGGGGGCAGATCGCGACGATCCCTATCATATCCTCGGCGTCGCCCATGACGCAGAGTTCGACGAGATCCGCAAAGTCTACCGCCAACTCATGGCGGATCATCATCCCGATAGAGTCATCCAGAACGGTGCCCCACGAGAGTTTGAGAACGCCGCACATGAAAAAGCTGCCACGATAACGAGCGCTTATGCTCGGATCCGCGCCGAAAGAGGCCTGATCGCGGCGAATTGATCATCTGTCATGATCAAAACATTGACGGCACCCCACTTGCACGCCATCTAGTTGGCGTACGAGGATAAAGATGACCGCTTCACACACCGCCCCTTATGGATTTCCGCACAACTTGTTCGCGCTCTTGCGTCGAATTGGAAACCTGTTCGCGAAAGGTGTCCTCGCCGTTGCTATCGTCTTTATGGCGGGATTGATTGCCGTCGCTACGGCCGCTGCAGGCTTAGCCCTGGCCGCGTTCGCTGTCATTTTGCGCCTGTCTGGATCCTCCTCGGAAGAGCGTCAGACGCGCTACCAAGAAACGGCCGAAAATGGCACAATCACCTTGGAAGCGAAACGCACACCGCGTGGCTGGACAGTCGAATAACGCCTTAGGCGACCTTTTCAGGTATATTTTCAATAAACAGGGTTTGCGTTGGATACGCGAACTCTAGTCCATGGTCTTGCAACCCTCGGAACAAGGCGAGCAGAACTCGCGACCGCGCTGCCATTGAGCGATTGAAATCCGGCTGCAGCGAATAGAACACCAAGTCATAGTCGAGCGAGCTCGGCCCGAAAGCCGACATCGCGCAATAATCAAAATCCACTGCCGGAACGTCTTTGACAATTTTAGCGACAATCTCGGGCACGCGCTCCGCCAGGTCTGGGTCGGTTTGATAAATCACGCCAAACGCCGTCTCGATCCGGCGCCGCGCCATGCGCTGCATGTTGTGAATCTCATAATCGAGCAGATTGGTGTTCGAAATGATCATCTGCTCGCCCGTCCGTGCACGCACGCGCGTGGTCTTTAGCCCGATCTCCTCAATAATTCCCCAGCTCTCGCCATAGCGCACCGTGTCGCCCACCTGGAACGGCTTATCGATGACGATGGACAGCGATGAAAACAGATCCCGGAAGGTGCCTTGGGCCGCGATACCAATCGCGATACCACCAATACCGAGACCTGCGAGCAGAGCGGTGACATCCGCGCCGACATTGTCGAGGATCAAAAGGAGCGCAACGGACCAAACCGCGACGGTTATAAACCATTTGATGATGTTGAAGGCCGAAGCGAGCGCGCGCGCATCACCACTGGAGCGCGCCACGTTCCGGCGAATGAAGGAAACCGCAAACTCCTGAACCCATTCGGCGACTTGCAAGATCGCTGCGAGCACAAAGAAGATCTTCACAATCACCGAAACCGCTTGTGGCAAGCCGAGCATCGCATCCGTGATTGCAAAGGCGATGACGATCATAAAATAGGTATGGAAGCGGCGGATCACCCGGTGGAACAGCGCCGCGAACGAATAATCATCGCTTTGCGGCAGCTTCACAATGCCTTTGAGGATCGCCCAGCGCGCCAGCCATTGCAGAGACGTCAGTAGAATGACGAGCCCAAGCGCGATCAGCGCCTCGAGCTCACCAGACCCAATCCAGTCGACAAACTCGGTCGCTGCTTCGGTTGCTTGCGCGGTTGTTTCTGTGATGGCTTCAATCGGATCGGCGGCAGGATCAGTCCCGTCTGGCGCAGGCGCATCCTGCACGTTCGGGAAACCCAATTGAAAGTGTCCTAACCAAGAGATCATGCTTCGCCCTCTCGCGTGTCTTCTCGACGAGCCGCGGCAGCGTGGATGACGCGCAACGTCTCGTCCCACATCTCCAGCGAGGCTAAATCTGAAAGATGAAAAAACTGTGCGGCCGCGGCGTCGTCGCCGGCAACAGGCTCCCCTGAGATCCATTCCGCGACAAAATCCACGAGAACATAATGACGCGTAATGAGATCGCCCGCGCGATTGTTGAAGATGGCGTCGACAACATCGACCAGGTCGATCAACCGCGCCTGAACCCCTGTTTCTTCTCGCAATTCACGCAATGCAGCGACCCTCACGGGTTCACCGGGCTCGACGCGTCCACCCGGCAAGGACCATTCCCCTTGCTTTGGCGGTGTCCCGCGCCGGATCAGTAAAACCTGATCTTCGCGAAAGCACACGATCCCAACCGCAGGGACGGGGCGTAGGCTCTCAACAGGTTTTGCAGGCGCACTCATGGCAGGCAGATTGCACAGAATGTCTTGAAGACCTCGTAAACAGTTTGTGCCATGGGAGCGGCACTCTTACGAAAGCCCGTCATGCCGAAACCTAAAGACAGAGAGATTAGCCTAGCGCTTCAGGGCGGCGGCGCGCATGGAGCGTTCACCTGGGGCGTGCTCGATCGGTTGATTGAAGAGCCAGGCCTGACCATCAAAGCGATTACAGCAACATCCGCAGGCGCAACCAATGCGGTTGCCTTTGCCGCCGGGCTCGCGCAAGGCGGAGAAGATGGTGCAAAGGAAAACCTGGAACGCTATTGGCGCACGATCTCGCAGAAAGGCGCGCCGTTTTCTGCGTTTTCATGGGCCAATTCTCCATTTACAGGCCTACCCTTTGGCCCCTTCCAAGCAGCAATGGCGTTCACCAGCATTGCCAGCCCCTATGAGTTCAACCCTTTCGATATCAATCCTTTGCGCGATGCGCTCGATAAAGCGATTGATTTCGAGGCGGTGCATGCGGCCCCAATCGATCTCTTCTTGTCGGCCACGAATGTCGAAACCGGGCGAGTCAAAGTTTTTCATGACGGCGAGATATCGCGGGATGCTGTCCTCGCCTCGGCCTGTCTGCCCCAGACGTTTCGAGCTGTCGAAATCGATGGCAGCGCTTATTGGGATGGCGGGTATATGGGCAATCCGAGCCTCTTTCCGCTCATCTATGCAAAAGCGCCGCGTGATGTTTTGCTTGTCCTGCTCAATCCAATTTCGCGCCTCGGCGTGCCACGGCGCGTGCCGGAGATCATGGATCGCCTCAATGAAATCAGCTTCAATGCCTCATTGATTGGCGAGTTGCGGGCGATCGCCTTTGTCCAAAAACTCTTAGACGATGGCATGCTGAAAGAGCCAATGGTGAAGAAGTATCGCCGCCTCACCATTCATGCCCTGCGCGGTGGGCAAGTGTTGCGAGATCTTATCTCTGCAGACCAAGTACGATACGAGTTGGACTTTCCTGACCGATCTTCGCGACAAAGGCCGCGCCGAGGCGGAGCGCTGGCTCGGCTCGTGTGCGCAATATTTAGGAACAGGCGAGTCGAGCGTGGATCTCCAGAAAGAGTTCCTTCAGGACTAGTCAGCTTTGACGAACCAGAACTTTGCCGCGCCAATCGAACGCTCCGAGACAAGTTGCCAGCTGGCTAAATCAAGGGTTTCGTCTTCTGCAGTCTCAATGACGATCAAAGCCTCATCCGCCAGCCATTTGCCAGACCGGAGCACGGCGAGACAGGGCGCAACGAGCCCTCTATTGTAGGGCGGGTCCATGAAGGCCAAATTGAAAGGGGACCCCAACCCAGCCGGTTTCTCACCCAGCTCGGTTGCGCTTCGGCGGTGAATGCGCGTGATCCCAAACAGACTGAGCGCATCAATGTTCTGGCGTATCGCGCCCCGCGCCGCATGCGCGGTTTCGACAAAGAGGGCGAAACTCGCCCCGCGCGATAAGGCTTCAAAACCCAAGCGCGCCGGATCCCGCAAACAGATCGATGACGCGGGCCTTCTCGAGCGACGGCGCCCAATCGGCGTGGGCGAGAATATTGAACAGGCTCTCGCGCGCCCGGTCAGAAGTTGGCCGCGTCGCATCCCCCTTCGGCGCTTGAATGGGTCGCCCTTTGAACTGTCCTGCTACAATGCGCATGGGTTGCCTTTAGGCGCATGCGGCGCGATGGGGAAGATATGACGACCACACTCGATCCCATGACCCGCGCGCTCGATCTTGCGCGCCAAGCTGCAAAGATCGGTGAAGTGCCGGTCGGCGCGGTGATTGTGAATCCGAGCACAGGTGTCATCATCGCTGAGGCCCACAATCAGCCCATTGCCGATCATGACCCGACCGGACACGCTGAAATCCGTGCGCTAAGGGCCGCGTCAGAACAGCTTCAAAACTACCGGCTCCCCGGCTGCACCTCTATGTCACGCTGGAGCCTTGTGTGATGTGTGCCGGGGCCATCAGTCTGGCGCGTATCGAGAAAGTCGTGTTTGCGGCCGACGACCCCAAGGGCGGCGGAATACTCCATGGCCCAAAATTCTTTGAACAACCGACCTGTCATTGGCGTCCGGAAGTTGAACAAGATCAGACCCGCGCTGAAGAAGCCGGCGATCTGCTCCGCGCTTTCTTCAAGGCACGACGGTAATAGCTCGGCAAACCAACGCGCAATCGTTTGGAAAAAGTGAGGATGGTGGAGCCAGACGGAATCGAACCGACGACCTCTTGCATGCCATGCAAGCGCTCTCCCAACTGAGCTATGGCCCCAACTTTAAGGGAAAGGCGGGCATAAAGTTTCCCGCCCGTCCAATCAAGTCCTATTTATCATCGTCCTGGGGCTCGATGTCGTCTGCATCAGGCTCACCAAGTTCATTGTCATCATCGAGGTCAATGTCGTCGCCGAGATCGAACTCTTCGTCGAGGTCGATATCATCGCCGTCTTCGTCGTCATCGTCATCGTCGACACCGTCTTCGCTGAAGCCAGCAGGCATTTTGCCAGGTGCGGCATCATCGTCTTCGTCGCCGCCGGACATGTCGAGCACGACTTCGTCCTCATCCCCGCCAAGTTCCTTGGCCTCGTCTTCCGTGGCCTCATCCTCATCATCAGACGCCGTGGCAGCGGCAGCGGCCGCTTCCTCTTCTTCCAGATCGTCGTCTTCATCCTCTGGCACAGCTTCTTTCGCAGCGGCCGTGCGGACTTTGGTTTTTGTCGCCTGAGCGGACTCATCGTCCGGATCGAAACTGTGTCCACACTTGGGACACAGAGCAGGGCGTTTGTTCAAGTCGTAGAATTTTGACTCGCAGTTTGGGCAAACCTGCTTTGTGCCTAGTTCTGGATCAGCCATATTTTTCATCCATTGGTGAGAAATTCGTTGCCCGCGCGCTTGCCAGAAACGCTTGCGCCTGTCAAAGCGCTTTTCGCTAGGTACTGTAACTAAAGGAAACCCCTGAAACATGGTGTGGACTTCCCGTCCGGTGAAACAGATCGCCGGAACACTGCGTGCGCCTGGCGATAAGTCATGCAGCCACCGCGCGCTCATCCTTAGCGGCCTGGCCACAGGCACTTCTGAAATCTCTGGTCTGCTCGAAGGGCAAGACGTCTTGAATACAGGCCGCGTGATGGCGGCCCTTGGGGCACAGGTTGATCGCATCGGCACTGGGTCTTGGCGCGTGCAAGGCGTTGGCAGTGGTGGTTTAAAAACGCCAAGCGTCGACTTAGACTTTGGCAATTCCGGCACAGGCTCCCGCCTTATGCTCGGCGTCGTTGCTGGTTATCCGATCTCGGCGCGCTTCATTGGCGATGAAAGCCTTTCAGGTCGGCCGATGGGACGTGTTCTCGATCCGCTCGCGCAAATGGGCGTCACCTATGAAGCCAGCGATGGCAAACGCTTGCCTTTGATCTTACACGGACGCGCTGACTTGCACGCAATCTCATATGAACCGCCGCACGCATCGGCACAGGTCAAGTCTTGCATCCTGCTCGCCGGACTTAACGCGCATGGTGAGACGCAAGTTCGCGAAAGTCGCATCACACGCGACCATTCCGAAAAAATGCTCAGAGGCTTTGGCGCCGAGGTGAACAGCCAGCGAGACGGACCGGCGAACATCGTCTCGATCCAAGGTGGTCAGTCTCTTTTTGCGCAAGATACGATCGTTCCAGGTGACCCAAGCTCTGCCGCCTTCCTCGCCGCTGCGGCCATGATCTCACCGCGCGGGGGTGTGCTGATCGAAGGCATGATGTCAAATGAAACACGCGATGGGTTTTTCCGAGCGGCGGCTTTGATGGGCGCTCCGGTCGGGGCGGAGGATGTTGGTGAAGCCGCTGGGGAGCGTTTGATCGATATGAGTTTTGAGAGCGCGGACCTTCGCGGCGCAGACATTCCGGTCGATCTCGTGCCCAGCATGATTGATGAATTCCCGATCCTGGCCGTCCTCGCTGCTTATGCGACGGGGACGACCGTGGTTAAGGGCGCGGCTGAGTTGCGCGTGAAAGAAAGCGACCGGATCAAAGCCGTCGTGGACATGCTACGTGTGAACGGGGTCGCGGTTGAAGAGACCGAGGACGGCTTTATCATCGAAGGGTGCGCCGGGGCTGTGCCTGGAGGCGGGCTCGTCCAGACACACCATGATCACCGGATTGCCATGAGCGCGCTCGTCATGGGCACCGCATCACAAGCGCCGGTTTCAATCGATGATGCGGCAATGATCGCCACAAGTTATCCTGAGTTTATGGATCACATGACCGCGCTCGGCGCCGATTTCTTTGAGGGTCAGTCATGATAATTGCGATTGATGGCACGCTCGCCTCAGGAAAAGGCACGATCGCGAAACGGCTCTCTGCCTGGTATGGCTTGGCGCATATGGACACTGGCCGCCTTTATCGAGCCACGGGCGTCGCTGCGATCAAGAAAAGCGTCGACTTTGATGATCATCAAGCGCTTGCCGCTGTCGCGCGAACCCTTGATCTCAACGATTTTGAAGAAGCCGAATTGCGAACCGGCGACGCCGGGCAGGCCGCCTCCAAAGTCGCAGCGGTTCCCGAGGTTCGCGCCGCCTTGCTTGAACTCCAAAGAAACTTTGCGAGGCAACCCAAAGGCGCCGTCTTAGACGGACGCGATATCGGGACAGTCGTGTGCCCAGATGCCGACGTAAAGCTTTGGGTGGATGCCGACCTTGAGGTGCGCGCCGAGCGCCGGTGGAGAGAACTTCAGGAAAAAGGCGATACGCTTTCGCTCGAAGACATGATCGCCCAACTCAAAGAACGCGATGCGCGCGACAAGAACCGGGCAGACGCTCCGATGATCGCAGCCGCAGATTCAGTCTTGATCGACACAACTCATCTGACTATAGACGCGGCTGTGGATAAAGCGCGGGCAGCGGTTGAGGCCGTGATCGCCCAAAATTCTGAGAGCTCTGGGTCTTAATACCCAAATCTAAAGGCGCTCAAAAGCTTATCCCTGACATCGCAGCGACGTCGGACCAGAGGCATAGGGCACCTGGCCGTGAACCCCGTAATGCTGCGCTTTTGGAGACCCCATGACTGACTCAATGAACCCCTCGACTGAGGATTTTGCCTCTATGTTCGAGGACAGTGCTGGAGCCGCCACTCTGCAAGAGGGCAAAGTTGTTCCAGCCACCGTCATTTCAAACAATGGCGATTATCTCGTGCTCGACGTTGGCCTGAAAACCGAAGGCCGTGTTGCAGCCAAAGAATTCCTGCTTGAAGAAAATCAGCCTGAAGCTGGCGATATTGTCGAAGTTTATCTCGACCGCATCGAAAACTTGATGGGTGAAGCTGTTCTCTCACGCGACAAAGCGCGTCGTGAAGAAAGCTGGATCCGTCTGGAAGACAATTACAACAAGGAAGAGCCTGTCAAAGGCGCGATTGTTGGCCGCGTTAAAGGCGGCTTCACCGTCGATCTTGGCGGCGTAAATGCCTTCCTTCCGGGCTCGCAAGTCGATATCCGCCCGGTGCGCGATGTTGGCCCACTGATGAACGAAGTTCAGCCTTTCGCCATCCTCAAAATGGACCGCGCTCGTGGCAACGTTGTTGTCTCGCGCCGCGCAATCCTTGAAGAGAGCCGCGCCGAACAGCGCGCGGAAATCGTTGGCGATATGAACGAAGGCGATACCCGCGAAGGCGTCGTCAAGAATATCACCGATTACGGTGCGTTCGTTGACCTTGGCGGCATTGATGGCCTCCTGCACGTCACCGACATGAGCTGGAAGCGGGTCAATCACCCAAGCCAAGTCGTCAATGTCGGCGATACGGTGAAAGTCCAGATCATTAAGATCAACCCTGAGACCCAGCGCATCAGCCTCGGCATGAAGCAGCTGGAAAGCGATCCTTGGGACGATATCGAAGCCAAGTACACGGTCGGCACGCGCATGTCTGGTCAGGTCACGAACATCACCGATTATGGTGCATTTGTTGAACTGGAAGACGGCGTCGAAGGCTTGATCCACGTTTCTGAAATGAGCTGGACCAAGAAGAACGTTCACCCTGGCAAAATCGTTTCTACGTCACAAGAGGTGCTCGTCGAGGTTCTCGACGTCGACAGCGAGAAGCGCCGTATCTCTCTCGGCCTCAAGCAGACTCAAGACAATCCATGGTCGGCCTTTATGGCGGAGCATCCGGTCGGCACCGACATTGAAGGTGAAGTCCGCGGGATCACAGAGTTTGGTCTGTTCGTTGGCCTCGGCCCAGACCTTGATGGTATGGTCCACATCAACGACATCTCTTGGGAGCAGTCTGGTGAGGAAGCCATCCAGGCGTTCAACAAAGGTGACACCGTTACGGCTCGCGTCCTCGACGTCGACACTGAGAAAGAGCGGATTTCGCTCGGCATCAAGCAAGTCGGCGGCGACCCAATCGCGGACAATGCCAGCGTCAAACGCGGCGCAATTGTCACTTGTACGGTCACCGAAGTGGCATCTGGCGGCATCGAGGTTGAGTTCGGCGATCCAGCCGTGAAAGCTTTCATCCGTCGCTCTGATCTGTCTCGCGACCGCAGCGAACAACGCCCAGAGCGTTTCGCGGTTGGCGACAAAATCGACGCGAAAGTCACTCAAGTCGACAAATCTTCTCGCCGCATTGGTGTTTCCATCAAAGCGCTTGAAATCTCTGAAGAGCAAGAGGCCGTGGCTCAGTACGGGTCTGCCGATAGCGGCGCGTCTCTCGGTGATATTCTCGGAGCCGCTCTAGCGACCGGCGGCGAGGAAGAAGCGCCAGCTGCAGAAGAGAAGCCAAAGAAGAAAAAAGCGACCAAGAAAAAAGCGGCTGAGGGCGACGAAGCTTAAAGCTGATCAAGTCCAAACCTAACAATCAGGTAATGGACAAGTATTTTGCGACGGAGGCCTAGTCTCCGTCGCATTTTTCGTTTAGGTTCAAAGACATGCTGAGATCCGAACTGATCGCAAAACTTGCCGAAGAGAATCCGGAACTTCGTCCGGAGGATCTCGAAAAAGTCGTTTCCGTTATTTTGGACGAGATTGCCGACGCTTTGGCGCGGGGCGATCGTGTCGAGCTTCGCGGCTTTGGCGCGTTCTCTGTGCGCCACAGAAAGGCCCGCAAAGGCCGCAATCCTCGTACGGGAGAAGCGGTGAGCGTTGACGCAAAATCGGTCCCCTTCTTCCGTCCGGGCAAAGAATTGCGCGCCCGTGTCAATGACGGAATCGATCCTGAGTCCCGATAAGCTCCTGAAAACACAACTGTTCTGCAGATTTGACCAAATCACAGAATTCTAACACTCTTTGGTACAGACGTCTGGGTCTGGACTACTGAAGGGGTATAAAATGTTCAATGAATTCAAAGAGTTTGCCATGAAAGGCAACCTCGTCGATATGGCCGTTGGTTTTGTGATGGGTGGGGCTTTCGCAACTGTGGTGACCGCGTTCATTCAGGGGGTCTTCCTGCCTGCGCTGAGCCCGGTCTTGGGCGGATTGGACTTTGGCAGCTGGGTTTATGAAATGGCGCCGGCCGTGTTGGCGGAAGACGGAACGGTTGTCACAGAAGCCGTCACGATCAAAATTGGCGAGTTTATCTCTGCGGTCATTTCGTTCCTTATCGTCGCGTTCGTGATGTTCCTGATCATTAAGGGCATGAACAACATGATGAAAAAGGCCGAAGAAGAGGCGCCAGCGGAACCACCGGCCCCGCCGCGGCAAGAAGTGCTGCTCGAAGAGATTCGCAATCTCCTCGCCAAACAGTCGTAATTCATTAACACAGCGACGCTATAGGCTCTGGCAAGTAGAGTGTGTGGCGTGTTCAGGGGCGGCTTCCGGCTGCCCCTTTTCGTTTCTAGCGACGACGTAAGAACACATACCAAGCTCCGCCCCCACCATGCTTGGCGTGCGCCGGAGCATATCCGCTAATCAAAGCGCGTGCCTCTGGAAGGTCCAACCAATCGAGAAATGAGCGGCGCAATATGCCTTCGCCAGATTTGCCTTTTCCCGTGATCACAATCACGCATTTAGACCCCTTGGCCTGCTCTCGCGCCAAAAAGCCGGGCAGAACCTTGAACGCGGACTCTCGCGTATGACCGTGTAAATCGAAGCTTGCTGAAATCGCTTGTCGACCACGGCGGACACCGCGTTCGTTCTCTCGATTCTGCGGGGACGCGAAAGGTTTGGCGCGCGGCGCGAGGGCGAACGAAAATTCCTGCTCGGTCGATTTTCGCGGCGTCCCTGCGGGTGTTCTGCGGCGACCTTTTAAAGGCGTCACCGAGCGCGTCGCGGCGGACCATGCGCGTTTTTCTTTATCGGAGAGATCACGACGGCTCATGCCTCGTGTTCTAGGGCGCGAGGACAATCGGTCCAGACATAGATGCGCTTGCGCTGTTTCGAATTCGGATTCGCTCGGCCACCGCGCGGGGCAACATAGCCCACATTCGGCCTGGTGCATTGACTGTATCGGCGGATGCACCGGCATTCTCCCCAGTCCCAAAATACAGGTCCCCCCGCACCGGGCCCTTAATGGCGCCGCCGGTATCCTGAGCGACCATCATTCCAGACCAGGTCCCTCCCAAGCCAGGTGCCGTTGTTTGAACGAACATCGGAACGCCGCCGGCATGATAATCCAGATCAACCGCCACCGACCCAAGCGGCGTCAGCGGCACCCCAAAAGATCCATTGGGTCCAAGCCGCGGATCACCTTCGGGCTCAATATCAAAAAAGACAAATCTAGGATTGGCATTCATAGCCTGACGGGCCCGTTGCGGCGTAGTTCGGTCCATCCAGGCACGTATGCCTTGCATATTGGCTTCCCCACGCTCAATCCATCCGCGCTCCAAAAGCCAGTTCGCAGTCGATCGAAACGGTTGCCCATTATTCGCAGCATAGACCGCGCGGAGCGTCCGACCGTCGGGCAAGATCAAACGGCCCGAGCCCTGAATCTGCAGGAAAAAGACATCCGCCGGATGCGCATAAGCGAGCGCACGGACCCCATCTCGCGTGATTTCAGCCCGGATGGGATACGTCCGACGAGAGCCGTCCGGAAGCGTTTGATATACGCGCCCAGACGACGTGATCAGATCCCCCGGGCGCCCCGGCACAGGCTCCGTGAACGGCGGTTCCGGACGCAGCCGGGCTTCATAGGTTGGTTCAAAATAACCCGTGAACCGTGAGCTCCCTGCCGGATCAACAATCTCAACTGGCGTAAACAATGCCTGCAGCACGGCTCGCGCACTGCGTTCATCTTCGATCACATCAAGCGCGGCGCAAGCCGGCAACCAATCGCCCACACGTCCCGCCCAAGGCGCTTTATCTGAAAGGAGGTTTTGCTGAGACCGCTTCGCAAAGACCTCGCAGCTTCGCCTGAGCGCCGCCAGACCCGGCGCCAAATCAGATGTGGCCCAACCGGGCAGTGCGTCAAATGCCACAGGCGTTGGAGCAATGGCTAAGTCGCTCGGTGATACCGGCAGGGGCTGACTGATGACAGGTTGCGTCGGCGCTCTGTTCGCACTCGAAACGCAGCCCGAGAGCACCAAAAGTGCGGCGCAAAGAAGTCCACTGATTCGCATGCACTTGAGTCTAGGACGGTTTGAGCGCCGCGCTCAAGTTACGATTCACTGGTTGGAACCGGCCTAATCAGCCGTGTCGACGTCATCCAACAACCAGTTTGGATCATTGGAACTGGTCTGTCGCATATAGGTCCAGAGCTCTGCAGCCTTTGTCGTGGTTTCGCCATCGCCAAGTTCGGACTCATATAAAACCGTGACTCGAGCCATACCGGTCTCGTCTAGCGACGCGTCGGTAATCTCAGCCTTCTTCAGACGCAGCAATTGCATGCCTTCGGCACCGGTTTTCTCACGCTCAGTAATCGCAGCGTCCCAGGCCTCGTAGACATCTGTGTCGAGCAGGGGTTTCAACGCGTCGCGGTCGCCGCGCGCAAAGGCACCCACAATCATTTCATAAGCGGAGCGTGCACCTTGCATAAAGCTTCTCGGATCGAAGCTTCCATCCGCTTCGAAAATCGCTTCCATGCCAGCTGCGGCTGGTCCTGTAAAAGAGGGGCGCAGCTCGACAACATCCGCGCCGGTCGGGGCCTGGTTGGCAGGCGTCGGATTAGGTGTCGGCGACGGCATCCGATTTCGGCCGTCCGGTGGCCCTTCGTCTTGGCCAAGTGTGACGAACAGTCGCCACCCAACAAACAGGGCAATCCCGGCCAAAACTAAAAATTCGATCATAGAAGAGGACATTATAGGCTCTTTATACAAGGTTTCTGCCACTCATATAGGGGCTTTCGCGGAAGTGCCACCCACCGTTGCGCCACTTTATGGCACATGTTACGCGCCAGTAATCGAAAGCGTTAGAGTGAAGTGCAATGACAGACACCCCAGACATGGCGACTCCGCCTCAATCCCCTCCTCAGCAAGCTGGCCCAGCGATCCGCGTTTTGAGCCAGTATATTAAAGATCTATCTTTCGAGAATCCTGGCGCGACCGTTCAGGATCAGCCGAATATTGAGCTCGGGATTGATGTTGGCGCCGCGCCAAAGCAAGGCGATGAGGGCGTTTTCGAAGTCACGCTGAAATTAAAGGCCCGCGCGGGCACGCAAGACACGGCGCTTTTCCTTCTGGAAATGGACTATGCGGGTCTTTTCCAGTTACAGGGCTTCTCGGCTGCAGATATGGAACCCATCCTGTTGATTGAGTGTCCACGGATCTTGTTCCCATTCGCGCGTCGCATCATTGCAGACATTTCGGCAGAAGGTGGGTTCCCTCCATTACGGATTGATCCGGTTGATTTCGGCCAGCTTTACACGACTCAAAAACAGCGGGCAGCCGCGGCCGCGGCACAGCAACAAGCTGCCGCTGCTCCGCCGCCGACCGAGCCTCAGGCGTAGCGTTTCCAAATCGCGTCCTCGCCGAGCGTTTCGATAAACTCGGCGTGGGTCGCAGCATCGGGGTCGGGGACTGACCCCAGACGCGGTGTGGGTCGCTGCTGAGCGGGAACTTTTTCACCAGTTGAGACAGCGCTGGCGCCACCAAAATCGAACCGGTGGGCACGCCCTCCGAGCAATTCCAGATACACCTCGGCCAGTAATTGGCTGTCCAAAAGCGCCCCGTGATAGGTCCGCGCTTCTGCATTGACATCGAAGCGCTTGCACAGAGCGTCCAGGCTGGCCGGCGCACCCGGGAATTTCTTGCGCGCGATTTCGACCGTATCCACCCAACGTTCATCTGGGATCGGGGATTTGCCGCAGCGCTGCAGCTCCATGTTCAAAAAGCCGCGGTCGAACTTTGCGTTGTGTGCGACGAGGACGGCATCCCCGATGAATTCGAGAAACGCATCAACGATAGATGGATCTTCGAATTGCGGCTTATCGACCAGATCCGCATCGGTAATGCCCGTAATGCGGATGGTCGCCTCAGACACCGCGCGACCCGGGTTAATGTAGGTTTGAAACGTGTTCCCGGTCGGAACGTGATTGATCAGTTCAACCGCACCAAGCTCAATAATGCGATCATCCTTATCCCATTCGAGCCCAGTGGTCTCGGTATCGAAGGCAATTTCACGAATCTGGTCCGTCATCGCGCGAGTCCATCGCTATAGCGTTTAATAGGTCGGTTATGGCTTGAACTTGTGCGCGGGCAAAGTCAAAGCCAAAAGCTGTACTAATGATGAAGTCCGCGCGGGCCCGTTTGTCCGCGTCGGACATTTGTTTGGCTTTGATCGCTTCAAACTGGTCTTCGCTCATCTCGCCACGCGCTAAAACCCGCTCTCTTTGAACACTTGCGGGCGCAGAAACGACGGCCACATAGTCGCACCGACCATCACCGCCTGTCTCGAACAAGAGCGGAATATCCAACACGGCAAAATTAGATTCAGAATCAAGCGCTTCTTGGCGGAACTTCATTTGGCTCGCCCCCACCAATGGATGCACGATCGCTTCGAGATCTTTCATCGCGTCAGGATCATCGACCACTTTTGCCCGAAGTGCGGCGCGATCTATCGCGCCATTTTTGACGATATCGCCAAACCGTTCGGACAAAGGTCCGACGGCAGCCCCACCCGTTTCGTATAATTCGTGTACAGCAGCATCCGCATCATAAACAGGAATTCCTAAGCTTCGGAACATATCTGCCGTCGTCGATTTCCCCATTCCAATCGAACCGGTCAATCCAAGTATGATCATGATATCGCCTCCAAGGCACGCCGGCACCGCGCGAGCCCACTTTCAAGATCGGGACGCTCACCAAACCAAATCTCGAAACTATAAGCCGCCTGCGCGACAAGCATTGAGACCCCATCTTGGATCTGCCACCCCATTTCCTGCGCATGCGCCAATTGCGGAGCGGAAACTTTGCCATATGAGATATCAAAAAAGAGCCGATCCAGCCCATCTGGGAGGTCAAGGATTTGATCTAAATATCCCATGCTGGTCGTGTTGATTACAGTCGTTGCAGATTCAATATATTCCTTATACTGAGATATATCTCCGTATCCGGATTTACTGTTGCCAAGCTCACGGATTAAAGCCTCTGCCTTCGACACCGTCCGGTTGAGAACCCGCACCGTAAAGCCCCGACTAGCCAGCGCATAAAGGAGCGCCCGTGACGAACCTCCGGCGCCGAGAATGACAATTTCCTCAGTGGACGGATTTTTGTCACCTAATGCTAATAAAAATCCTGGCGCGTCCGTATTGTCGGCGCGCCAAGTCTGGTCTCCCAAATAAGTCAACGTGTTCGCGGCGCCAATCCGTTTAGCGGCATCGGAAGTAATCTTGGCGGCCTGCAGCGCCGCTGTTTTATGCGGGAGGGTAACGTTTACACCGAGTATGTCTCGTTTGGCCAAGGTCTCTAAAGCTGCGGTGAGCTCGCCTTCACGCACGTGCATCGCTTCGTAAGCGGCATTGAAGCCAAACTCTCTGATCCAGCCATTATGAATGAGCGGAGACATTGAGTGAGCGATTGGGTCGCCGATAACGCCTAGTAGCCTCGTCATTGCGTTAGAATTCCGCGGACCCTCAGATAATCAAGCAGAGGGAGCAGGGGCAGTCCAAGTATAGAAAAATAGTCGCCTTCTATTTTTGAGAAGATTTGCGCCCCGAGTCCTTCGAGCTGATAGGCGCCGACTGTGCTTAATAGTGCGTCGCCAGATCGATCGATATAATCAGCGATAAAACTCTCGCTCAGTGTACGGACGGTGAGTTTAGGGCGCGCCAAGAAACGCCAAACAGGTTCGCCATTCTCAGCAATCACAATGGCCGTTTCTAAAGTGTGGGCTTGACCTGATAGCCGTCGCAAATGATCGGCAGCCGCCGCCAAATCTTTTGGCTTATCAAATGCCACACCATTGAGGTTGAGCATTTGATCGCCCCCAATCACTAAACCCGGCTCAGATCGGGAAACCTTTATCGCTTTAAGCTCTGCTAAATGCATCGCTTGATCGCGAACGCTCACGGCATCTGCACGCATAGTGTTTTTTGCGGCGTCTTCATCGACATTTGGCTTAATCAATCTCGCGTCCACGCCGGCGCCAGACAAGAGCGCACGCCGACTCGCGCTTCCTGAGGCCAAAATGACAGCACTCATCAAATAAACCCTCGGCGCTCATTGAGTTTGTTCAAAATCGCCGCAGCGGTCTCTTCGACGCTCCGTCGGGAGACATCAATGACAGGCCACTTATTACGCTGAAACAAACGACTCGCTTCAGTCACTTCAGCGCGCACCGCTTCTTCGTCGACATAATCTGTTTTCGACACTTCATTCAGCGATTTGAGGCGTTGGTTACGGATTTGCAGCAAGCGCTCAACGCCAATTTTTAGACCCACAACCATCGGAATCTTCAGTTCTTCAACCAAGGTCGGCAATGGGATTCCAGGAACGAGAGGAATGTTTCCGGCCTTCACGCCTCGATTGGCCAAATAAACGCAGGTCGGTGTTTTGGATGTTCGGCTCACCCCGAGCAAGACCACGTCCGCATCCACCAGCCCTGTCACGTTTTGACCGTCATCATGGTTCAGCGCAAAATCGATGGCTGAAATGCGTTTGAAGTAATCATCATTCAAAGCATGCTGTCCCGCGATCCGTTCACTCGCCGCAATCCCTAAATGCCGCGAGAGCATATGGATGGAGGGATCAAGCACGGGCAGGGTCTGAATGCCGCGCTGCCGGCAAAACTGTTCAAGTTTTCGGCGCAAATTCTCGTCTGAAATCGTATACCAAACGACGCCAGGGGCGGCTTCGATTTCCGCCATGACCCGATCGAGCTGACGCTCCGAGCGGACCAGATAATAATTGTGCTCAAGCGGAATGGTTCGATCGAACTGCGCCGCAGCAGCACGCATAACCGCATTCAAAGTTTCGCCGGTAGAGTCTGAGACGAGGTGAACATTGAAGTAAATCGCGAGCCGCATGGTCATCCTGTTAGGTTTCTTTTGGTCTCTGCCGGAGCGAGGCGAATTCGACAAGCCCTGTGGATGTATTGTGGAATTATCATAAAAGCCGCAAAACTGACTCTGAATCGCACAGATGCACGAATCTGACTCTCGTGGTTTATCACCTGTTCCAGACGTTCGTTCAGTCCTGCTGTTAACCAATAATTTACAAATTAATCAGATGGTTAACAAGGTATTAATAGTGCGCAGAACTGGGGACAAGCTGTGGATTTTTGCAGGACAACTCATCCTCAGTGACATTTTCCACGAGACTCACCGCTTAATAATGATAAGGCCTTTCAGGTAATTTTTTGGGTTGGTGGTTTAATATGGTCGATCGCAGTGCATCACGGTTTCTTAAAGTCCTTAGCGGCGAACCGAGTTCTCCTGTTCCCCTTTGGATGATGCGACAAGCTGGGCGGCATTTGCCTGAATATCTGGAGCTTCGCAGTCAGGCGAAGAACTTTCTCGACTTTTGTTATTCCCCTTCAATGGCGACCGAAGCCACGCTTCAACCTATCCGACGTTACGACATGGATGCAGCAATCCTGTTCGCTGACATTCTGCTCGTGCTTGATGCGATGGGTCTAGATGTGAAATTCGAAAAAGGTGTGGGCCCAATTGTTGAAACGGTGGATTCCGAAGCAGACCTTCAGCGAACGAGTGTAGAAACAGCGGTTCAGCGCTTGTCCCCGGTTTATGAAACAGTTGACCGCGTTCGGGATGGTCTTGCTCAGGATAAAGCCCTGATTGGGTTTTGCGGCGCCCCATGGACGGTCGCGCTTTATGCGATCGAAGGCCGCGGCGGCACCGACAAAAGCTCGGCTCGCGGTTGGGCGTATAATCGGACCGATCTTCTCGAAGCGCTATTGGCACGCTTGGTGGAAATCTCTGCACATTACCTCGCATCGCAAGTCAAAGCTGGTGCCGATGCTTTGATGATTTTTGAGTCTTGGGCCGAGGGGCTTCCCTCTGATTTATTCCAGACCCTCGTTATCGATCCGAACCAGGCTTTGGTGAAACGCTTACGGGAATTAGGTGTTACCGTCCCAATAATCGGGTTCCCGCGCGGAGCCGCGACGATGATTGGCGCGTATGCGGAGCAGGTGGATGTGAATGGAATTGGTCTCGATACGGCCATCGATCCCGCGCATGTTGTCAAAGCCGTGCCCGAGAGCATGGCTGTTCAAGGTCACCTCGATCCCTTGCTCTTAATCGCGGGTGGGGAGGCGATGGATCGGCGCGTTCGAGAATTGCTAGACGCCTATAAAGGTCGCCCGCATATTTTTAATCTCGGGCATGGCGTTAGACCGGAAACCCCGATTCCACATGTTGAGCGTGTGGTGCAATTGGTTCGGGAGCACAGCTAGACTATGTCAGTCTACGTATGGGTGAAAGCGATCCACATCATTTTCGTTGTCGCCTGGATGGCGGGATTGTTGATTTTTCCGCGTTACAAGCTCCACCAGTCCAAAGCAGAACCTGGGGGCGAACTGTTCGAAACGATGAAGGACGCTTCGGCACGTCTTCGGCGGATTATACTGACGCCAGCGCTTTTAATCGTTTGGGGGCTTGGGATTACCATGCTGGTCATGAACCAGGCCCTCCTGACAAATGGCTGGATGCACGTAAAATTATTGCTCGTATTAGCCCTTAGCGGGGTCCATGGTTATTTCATCTCGATTGGTCGGAAGATCGACCAGGGGGATCAGGCCGTGAGTGCAAAATCCTTGAAGATGCTCAACGAGCTCCCATTTGTGATCATGATCGGTGTGGTCATAATGGCCGTGGTGAAACCTTTCTAAGAGCTCACAGTCCGATCTCTTGACCAATGGGAATGATTTGCGCATAAGCGGGTCAAGACGCCGTCCGGCGCACCGCCCGTTCTGGGCACGATGATTCCCCAATCTTACATTTGGAACCCGGCACACTATGCCTGATACTGTCCCTGAAATTGATCTTCCGTCTCAAGTTTATTTGCGTGAGCTAAAAGCAAAATCTCCAACCGACCTCTTGGCCTATGCCGAGATGCTGGAAGTGGAAAATGCGTCCTCTCTCAGAACGCAGGATATGCTTTTTGCGATCTTGAAAGAGCTTGCAGAGCAGGAAGTTGAGATTATCGGACGTGGGGTTGTTGAAGTCTTGCCGGATGGATTTGGCTTTTTGCGCTCTCCGGAATCCAACTACTTGGCGGGGCCGGATGATATCTATGTCAGTCCGAAAGTGCTCAAAAAAGCAGGTTTGAAAACGGGCGACACGGTTGAAGGCCCGATTGCAGAGCCTGGCGAAAATGAGCGTTACTTCGCTCTGACCGATGTAAGCTCGATCAATTTCGAGGACCCAGAGAAAGCCCGTCAAAAAGTCCACTTCGACAATTTGACCCCGCTCTATCCAGAAGAGCGCTTGCTCATGGAAGGTCAGGACCCAACCAAAAAAGATCGTTCGGGCCGGGTCATCGATATTGTTTCGCCGATTGGTAAGGGCCAGCGTGCTTTGATTGTGGCGCCGCCGCGGACCGGTAAAACGGTCCTCCTTCAGAACATTGCCGCATCGATCGAAGAAAACCATCCGGAATGCTATCTGATCGTGCTCCTCATTGACGAACGCCCGGAAGAGGTGACCGATATGAAGCGGTCGGTCAAAGGCGAAGTTATCTCGTCAACTTTTGACGAGCCCGCGACTCGCCACGTGGCGGTGGCAGAGATGGTGATTGAAAAAGCCAAGCGCTTGGTCGAGCATGGGCGCGATGTTGTGATCCTCCTGGACTCAATCACCCGCCTCGGTCGAGCCTATAATACGTCCGTTCCGAGTTCCGGTAAGGTTTTGACTGGTGGTGTCGATGCCAACGCGCTGCAACGCCCGAAGCGATTCTTTGGTGCCGCCCGGAATGTTGAGCATGGCGGATCCCTGACAATTGTCG
>CBDIHJ010000034.1:0-75570 GCA_965279045.1 Henriciella sp.
TGATGCAAGAGTTCACGCGCGCCCGCGGTATTCGCGCGGCCATTATCGATGCCGGGTTGGACACTGCAGAAGCCGATTTTGGTCGCCGCCACAACGAGCCCAAATCAGAAAGCTGAACGGACGACGCTCCCCTTTAAAACGTCGCCCGTTCTTGTGCCGCTCTCGCGAGCACCTTCGCGGCAAACTCAATGCGCCTACGGACGCGCGCGAGTTTTCGCGGTCGGACGCCTGCAGTTCAGAGCGACTAATGTCAGCTGTGCCTGCCCCCCGTCCTGCAGCGATCATTACAGGATGGTAAATGAATGAACGCGTTGTAATGCGTTGGGGCACGTTCATCTTGAGTTGTGTTCTGTTCATTTTCGGGGACCTATGGTTTTTTCGTGATGGAAGACTGGGGAGAGTGGCCCATGCGTAAGTTCAAGGATTCTGGTCTGATCGGAGTTTCGGCGCTCATGCTCGCAGCCTGTACAACAGCCGAACTCGAAGCGATCTCTGCAGGTCTCGCACAGGGTTTGGCAGAAGCCTCTTATGAGGCGAGCGCGATCAATGCCTATTCGGGGGCCTATTACGCCCCAGGCGCATTTTCATCTTATTCGGGTTGGCCTGCGGCCTATTCGTACGGCGACTATGTCGGTCCCTATAGTTGCCGCCATACGGGGAGTTTCTACACATGCGATAGCAATGGCGATGGCTATGCTGACATGTATGGCAATACTTCTGATGGGTCGTTTGCGTCTTCACACTTGCGCGTGAATGGGATGGGCGAAGCCTTCACTTGGAATAGCGACTGCGGATGCTGGGTTCGTGATCGAGCGTATGATGGCGAACGCAAGGAGCGCCACAGCCACTACAAGGAGTATCTTGATGATTAAATGGATCTGCATACCCGCCCTCGTTTTCTTGGGTGCTTGCGCGACAAGTGCGCCCTATGGACCGGCGACCAGCGCGAACGCTAAAGGTTACACCGTGCTCCCCATTGAGAATAATCGCTTTCGGATCACCTATAAGGATAATTCTGAGGAGTTGGCGCGGACACGGGCTTTGCGCCGCGCGGCCGAAGTGACGTTGGAGCGCGGAGATGATTGGTTCCAAGTGGTGACGGCTTACACGGATACTGGTGAACTTTCGGGCGGCGGTGGAACCTCAGTTTCGATTGGCGGATCGGGGGGATCCAGTGGGCGCTCCAGTGTCGGCGTTGGCGTCGGCATCGCACTCCCCCTAGGCGGGGGCGCATCGGGGCCGGTCGAACATGTTCTGGAAATCATAACAGCGCCTGGCGCCAAACCGGATAATCCAAACGCCTATGACGCGGATGATGTTCTGATGAATTTGGCTGGCACTTAGGCGGGGATCTCTTTGCCGGCCCAATCGAAGATTTTGCCACTGTCAGATGCGGTGAGTCCATCAATCACCTTGAGCAAATAGCTCGCAGATTGCGCAGGGCTAAAAAGCTGTTTGTCTGGCACGCCGGACTGGAAGGGCTTCGAAAGCGCCGTGTCGACGGTGCCGGGGTGGAGACCCACAGCGATAAAATCAGCGTTGCGACGCGCTTGCTCAATCGCATAATTCTGAATCAGCATGTTCAGCGCCGCTTTTGACGCTCGATACGCGTGCCAGCCGCCGATCCGATTGTCTGAAATCGATCCAACTCGGGCAGTCAGCGCCGCAAATACAGCGCGCCCAGTGCGTGGCATAATCGGCAAGAAGTGTTTCGCAACCAAAGCCGGGCCAATCGTATTGATTTCAAAGACCGTCTTGAACGCGTCAGAAGATTGCTGTTTCAGAGATTTCTCGGGCTTCAACCCTGTCGCGTCCGATAGAATTCCAGCAGCAATGATGACGAGATCGGGCGCGCCGTCCGCGCGGATGGTTTCAGCCGCCGCGGCGATGCTGTCTTCCTCTGTGAGGTCCAATGGCAAGCCTGAGACTTTACCCGCAGATTGGTGCTCACCGCGGCGCGATAGGGCATAGACGGATGATACATCTTCGCGCGCTTCAAGGTGCGCCGTGAGCGCGGCGCCAATCCCGCCAGACGATCCGATAATGACTGCGCGCATGAGCATCCTCCATTGGGGTCAGGAGGTAGACTTCTTACGTACCGTGAAAAGCTAGACGCGCAGGCCCGTTTTGTCGCGGTAGATGGTAAGCAGATCGAGTTGGCTTTCAGTTGGATTGCCTTCAGCTTCCGAGACGGCCACCAACATACCATCGAGATCGACCAGTTCCTTACTTGTCATTCCAGGCGCGCCCCGGACGAAATCGGTCATTTTCGACACCACGACATGGCTCGCGCCGCCATTTCGCGATAGCCAGCCTGCCTGCCCAATCAGGGCGTTCGCATCGCCTTCGTCAAACTCGAAATGGTGCATGATCTCACCGCGCACCGCAGCTTCCTGGCGTTCCGTCAGGGTTCCTCGCGCTTGCGCTATCTCGAGCATCAGAATGGTTGCGGCTTCTCGCGGATCGTCGACGACGGCCAATCCGCCTTTCCCAGACTTATTCTTGAACCGCATTTTGCGTGGTAGATTGCTAACTGTTTCGGCGATTTTGCGACCGTCTTTGGCAACTTCTTGCAGCGCTTTCACGCGCCAATACCAGACCGCGATGAAGCCTAAAAAGCCAATCAGGGCGACAATAAATTGCATGGAAAACGCCTCTTCACAGTTAAGGTAACGTAACCTCAATCCGACCATCATTGAAGTGAACAAATAGGTCTGTCATCATCTTTTCATGACGCTAGACGAGTACAATGACTTTTGTGGGGCACTGACCGCGACCAGTCGGGTCGTTCAATGGGGTGGCAGCCACGTTTGGAAAGTCGGGGGCAAAGTGTTTGCCGTTGCCGGTTGGGGGGATGAAGATTTCTTTGCTGTGACGTTCAAAGTCACGCCACTCTCATTTGAGATTATGAGCGAACAACCGGGGCTGCGCCCTGCGCCTTATCTCGCCTCTCGCGGGATGAAGTGGATCCAGCATTATGCGGCGCCGGGGCTCAGTGATGAGGACCTGCAGGCCTATATCAAAACAAGCCACCGGCTTGTCGCCGATGGCTTGTCGAAGAAAAAACAAAAAGAGCTCGGTCTTTTCGTGGAGTGACTATTGGCTTCCGCCACTGGCGTCTGCCGCTAAGCCCTCAGGATTATGCGCCTGCTGAACGACATAGGCTCGGATCGCTTCAACATCCTCTTCGCTGAGCACATCCGCGAACGAGACCATACCGATCGATTGCAGATTGCCATCGATGACCACGCCTTTCCAAGACTCCGCATTCATCGTGTATGCTGACCATCTGAGGTCTGGAAGGATGCCAGAGCTGGCCGCGAATGGACCGTGGCAGACCGTACAATTGCGCGCATAATGGACGAGGCCTTCGGCCAATTGCTCTTCAGTGCCGAACTCTGCGGTTTTCGGGGTCGGTTCGACCAACGGAATGTCGATGTCGGCAATTGTTTCGGTCGCGCCGAGCTTGAACGTCACCACTTTGCCCACGGCTGGTGGTACGCCGTCTGGGGTCGCAAGGCCGCCAGCCGTGAGCAGATAGGCCGAGCCCCAACCAGTCGTGATGGTGACATATTGTTCGCCATCGATTTCAAACGTGCCTGGCCCAGAAGCCGCGCCAGATTTCACGTCGGCGACCCAAAGCTCTTCGCCGGTGGCGGCATCGTAGGCCGCGAACTCACCATTGAGTTTGCCCTGGAAAACGATGCCGGCAGCCGTGGACAGCACACCGCCATTCCAAGGTCCGGCATGTTCAACCGTCCACCGCGCTTCTTGCGCGACCGGATCCCAAGCAATCAGGCGACCTTTCAAGCCAGAGCGGAGGAATTTCACAACTTCGCCAGGCAAAACTTGGGGCACACCCGCGGCGAAGTCTGCGCCGGTATTCCATTTCGAAGAATTGTCCTGGAATCGCGGATCGGTGGCATAGGCTTGCGGAATTTCTTGGGCCGGAATGTAGGCCAGGCCCACGTCCGGATTAAACGCCATAGGATGCCAATTGTGTCCGCCGAGCGGACCGGGCGTCTGCATGAACGGAATTTCGGCATAGCGGGCGTCTGGCACTTCGATCGGGCGACCGGTCTCATCCAATCCGGTAGCCCAATTGACCGGCACATAATTATTGCCAGAAATGAATTCGCCGGTTGCGGCATCAAGCACGTAGAAATAGCCATTCTTGGGCGCTTGCATGACCACGCGGCGATCTGCGCCGTCCTCACCCAATGGGAGCGTTGCGATGATCAAAGTTTGGGTGGCCGTATAGTCCCAATTGTCTCCCGGCGTGGTCTGGAAATGCCATTTATATTCACCCGTGTCGGCGTCGACCGCTACGATCGAGGATAGGAACAAATTGTCCAATCCAGATGGGTCGCGCAGGGACTGGTTCCACGGAGAGCCGTTGCCAACGCCAAAAATGACAGTGTCATTCTCCTGGTCATAAATGATGGAATCCCAAACGGTGCCGCCACCGCCATCTGTGATCCAAGCGCCGGTATCCCCCCAAGTGACGTTCCCGACAGTCTCGAACGCGCTGTCAGAGGCGGCGCCATCAGGTTGTTTGTCAGGGCTCGGCACGGTGTAGAAGCGCCAAATGAGCTCACCGGTTTGGGCGTCGAGGGCATTCAAATACCCGCGGACACCAAGTTCTGCGCCGCCATTCCCGATCAGCACTTTACCGTCGACCACTCGCGGGGCCCCGGTGATTGTGTAAGGCCGGGACTGATCGACGGTGATCTGTGACCAGACGAGCTCGCCAGTTTTGGCGTCCAGGGCTTCCACCCGTCCATCAATCACGCCGACATAGATTTTGCCATCATAGAGCGCGACACCGCGGTTCACGACGTCGCAGCACGCATTGACGCCGACCGCGCGATCAACGCCGGGATCATAGACCCAAAGTTCTTCACCGGTTTTCGCGTCGAGCGCATAGACGATCGACCAGGCCGATGTGACATACATCACACCATCAATAACGATTGGGGTTGATTCCACGCCGCGCGATGTCGCTAAATCGTAGGTCCAGGCGACGCCGAGGTCAGAGATATTCTCTTTGGTAATCCCGGTCAGCGGCGAGTGGCGTGTTTCTTCGCGATCAAAGCCATAGCCGAGCCATTCGGCCGGGGTCGCTGCAGCATCATTCAGCCGCGCGTCGGTCACAGCCGCAAAGGCTGGCGCCTCGGCGGGGGTTTCGTTTGTGGTTTCCGTGGTTGGGGTTGCCGGCTCTTGTCCGCCCGAACAGGCTGACAGGACGACCAGGGATGCGACCGCCAGGGCCGCGTAATTCAGCGGTTTCATGAACGCTTTCCTCGTTTCCTCACTCAGAATGGCGTCTATCGCGCCATTTATGCTTCTGGACACTAGGCAAAATCGCAATCCTGTCGAGGGCGGACCTTGCGGCAATCGGCGAACTGACAAAAAGGTGGTGTCGGCTGCGCGGCGACTTATATCGCAGATGCGAAGACAGGCTGAACGCGGGGTTTCGATGTCAGACGAGAAAAAACTGAAGAAAAACCTCACCCTGTTTGACGTTTACGCCGTCTCAACAGGGGCGATGTTCAGCTCCGGATTCTTTCTTTTGCCCGGAATTGCAGCGAGCTATACGGGCGATTCTGTCTATTTGGCGTACCTGCTCGCGGGCTTCCTGATCATCCCAGCCATGTTGTGCATGGCCGAATTGTCGACTGCGATGCCAAAGGCGGGTGGAACTTATTACTTCCTCGATCGTGCGCTGGGCCCCCTGTTCGGGACCATAGGCGGGCTCGGCTCTTGGATTGCAGTGGTGTTTAAAAGTGCGTTCGCGCTGGTCGGCATGGGCGCTTATCTCAGCCTCTACCTGGACGTTCCGATCCTCGTGCTTGCGGTCATTCTGACGCTTGTATTTGGTCTCATCAATGCGGTTGGAGCGAAAGAAACCACGCTCCTCCAACGCCTCCTTGTCGGCACGTTGGTGGTTATTCTCGCCGCGTTTGTGATCTTAGGCCTCGCGCATACCGGCGTCGCAAATGGATTGCGCCCGAATGCGGGTGAACAGCCATTCTTCACCGCTGGAACGGTGGGCTTCGTGTCGACGATTGGTCTCGTCTTTGTGTCTTATGCAGGTCTCACCAAAGTGGCGAGCGTGGCAGAAGAAGTTCAAAGCCCGGACCGTAATATCCCTCTTGGAATGGTTCTGTCTTTGATCACGGCGACCGCCATTTATACATTAGGTTTGGTTGTGATTATTGCGATTTTGCCGGTCGATGCGCTGTATGGCAGCCTCACTCCGGTCGCAGATGCGGGACGCTATTTTGTCGGTAATTGGCCGCTGGATCTGGGGGTGATTCTGATTGTTGTGGCTGCGATCGCCGCGTTTGCCTCGACGGGTAATGCCGGGATCATGTCAGCCAGCCGCTATCCTTATGCGATGGCTAAAGACAAATTGCTGCCAGACCGTTTTGCCGCGATCGGTCGCTTCGGGACGCCCGTATTCTCGATCGCAGTGACGACTTTCAGCATGATTGCCGTGCTGCTCTTGTTCAATGTCGAGGCCGTGGCAAAGCTGGCAAGTGCGTTCCAGCTCTTCCTCTTTGGCCTTGTCAGTGTCGCTGTGATCGTCATGCGGGAAAGCCGTATTGCGACCTACAAGCCAGGCTTTCGCTTGCCATTCTATCCATGGCTTCCGGTGCTCGGCATTCTGATTTCCTTCTGGTTGATCGTTGAAATGGGCATTCTGGCGATTGGCTTTACCGGTATGCTGACGATTGCTTGCGCGCTCTGGTTCCAGTTCTACGCATCAGGCCAATTGGCCCGTCGCGGCGCGATTTATCACGTCCATGAGCGCCTTGGACAAATGCGCTATGAAGGGCTTGAGCGCGAGCTCATGACCATCATTCATGACCGCACTCAAAAGCAAAACCTGACCTATGAAGCGCTGATCGCGCGCTGTGTGGTCCATACCTATAGCCATGGTTCTTACACGCGCGAGATGTTGATCGATGAGGTGAAGAATATTGGGCACAGTGCCTTTGAAATCGATGAGTCGATCATGGAAGATGTGTTCAACAAAAGTTCGGCCACCCTGCATCCTCTGAGCGAACATGTCCTGCTTGCCTATCGCAGTCATGACGAACTCACGAGCCCGGAATTGGTGGTCTTCCGATTCACCAAGCTCGCCCAAATGGAGATGGAAGAAGCGCGGGATGTTCACACGATTATGATGCTCATATGCCCGCGAAAGCCTGCAGGTTTGGACTTACGGCTGGCCGGTCATTTGGCAGAAGTGGTTCAGTCCTTCGATTTCGAACGTCGTTGGCTGTCGGCGACTTCGGATAAGGATATGAATGAGATCCTGATGCGAGATGATCATTTCTTGCATGCCCCAATATCTGATCTCGGCGACTTGCAAGACTATGTCGGGCGTCCGCTCGCGGAAATCGATTTACCGGGTAGTTGTCTGATCGCGATTATTGAACGCGATGGCGACATTATCATTGCTGCCCCGAAAGAGGTTCTACAGCCAGGCGATCATGTCGCGGTGATTGGGGAACCAGAAGACCTAACCCTATTGGTCAAAGGCCAAGGCTAGAGCGCTTGTTTTAGGTCTTGTTGAGCGGTGTCAATTGCCGCTTCGATCAATGCCTGCCACTCCTCCTTTGAGGTGGCGACTTCACTTCCTTTTGGAAACGTGACGGATCGAGACGCGTTGACGCATCCGCCCGCTCCACCGACAAAGCCGGCCACGGCATCTGCCGCGCCTGCGCCTTGGGCGCCGTATCCAGGAACGAGAAACAGAGCGTTCGGGGCCAAGGCACGCAATTGCCGGGCTTCTTCTGGTCCCGTCGCACCCGTGACCAACATCAGTCCCGACCAACCGCTCGCGCCTTCCAGACGCTTCATCATTGGGGCTAAGCTCTCAACGACGCGGGCAAAAAGTGGGGCGCCTTCGAGATCGCGCGCTTGATAATCTGCGCTGCCGGGATTGCTCGTTCGCGCCAACACGATCACGCCTTTCTCGGATTGCTCCGCTATACGAACATGCGGTTCCAGCGTGTCGAGGCCCATGTATGGGTTCACGGTCAGCGCATCGCAGGCAAAGGGCGCATCTGCCGCGAGATATGCGGCCGCGTAACCTTCAGCGGTCGAGCCAATATCGCCGCGTTTTGCATCGGCGAGCACTAGGAGCCCTGCCTCACTTGCAGCGGCGCACACCTTGGAAAAAGCCCGGATGCCTTCCCAGCCATGACGCTCAAACAAACCAACCTGAGGTTTGACAATGCCGACGCGTCCAATCGCGGCCTCAATGATCGCGAGGCCCCAGGCTTCGAGACCCGCTGGCGTGTCGCCGCCAAAGAGCTCTGGAATCCGCCCGGCATGTGGGTCAATTCCAACGCAAAGCGGCCCATGCCTCTGCACAGTTGCGACGAAACGATCGGCAAAGGTCAAAGCTTACTCATCCACACTGCAGGCGACTTTGACGACTTGTAAATTGCGGCGGGCATAGTCAGCTTCACGTCCATATGTGCTGGCCGAGAAGGTGCGCGGTTGCTCGCCAATCGTCTCGGCGCCGGTGGCTTTGATAAACTCTGCGACAGCTTCTGGGGCGGCGGTATAGATGCGGCCACGCCGCGCACTTTCAGCAACAATGACTCCGCGGACTTGTCCGTTTTCGTCATAGACTGGACCACCACTTAAGCCACCGAGCGATCCCATCAGCCCACGCGTCCGCCCGGTCTCAGCCCAAGCGAGCACCGACTCGCTGTTTGAGCGTCGACCGCGTGAAACCAGGTTTGATCTGGACAGCAATCGCGATGCCGCTTCGCCTGGCCGGCCCTGCGGATAGCCAACATGGAAGCCGTAAGTGCCAATCCGTAGGTCGTTTTCCGTGTTCAGCGTCGCCGGATTCGGACTGGTTTCAGTTTCAATCAGAGCAAGGTCATATTTCTCAGAAATCACGACGCTGTTGGCGGGATCATACTGACCCGGCGCGACCAGAAGGGCGACATCATTACAGCCCTCGACGACATGGCGCGCGGTTAGCCATTGTCCCCGATCATTGATCGCAAAGGCCGTTCCGATGCCGCTTTTTGGCGAGGTCACTTGCACCAAGACGCGTTCGTCAAACGCCGACGGGGGCGGCAGCATCGCGCCTTCTTCTTGGATCGCCTCGGGCGGCGGCGGGGGCGCGTCATCGGTTCCGCCCGAAAAGATTGCCCAGAGGACCACCGCGAGCACGAGGGCATAAATGACCCAATCGGGGATCCATCTTAACACGCGTATCTGCTCCTCTTAGACGCGGCCAATATTCGGGTCCCACAGACCCGCTGCCAGTAACATGGCAACTGAAAGCTTCGATGCAATCAAAACGATGGCCGCACCGGCTTCATCATTTTGAATACGTCCCGGAATGTCACGCAAGATCATGTCGATAATGCGATAGGTCAAAAGCTGGAGTAGGAGCGCCACGCTGCCCCAAAGCAGGAGATCGACCAAAGACAGGCTCGAGGCTAAGCAAGACGCGATCGGGATCGCGAGTCCGGTAATTGCTCCGGCGAGCGCCAATCCAGCTGCACCATTCCCGCCGCGTACCAGCGCCAATTCCTTCCACGGCGTGAGAAGGATGTAGATGGTGCTCGCGATGAGGAGCAAGATGCCAGCTGTGCCTGTCATCAAAAGGAAATCAGGGAAGCCCTGACGAAAAGATTCAAGCGTTGCCGTCATCGATAAAAAACTCGTCTATTAAGCCACCCGCAATTGCTCTAACGAAGCCTCGTGGTGCACTCAAGATGGAAGGACGCAAAATGCTCAAAGGAAAAACCGCTCTGGTCACCGGATCCACCAGCGGGATCGGCTTAGGGATCGCGAAAGCGCTTGCGGAACAAGGCGCTGATATCGTTCTGAGCGGTTTGGCGACGGAAGAAGAGGTCGAGGCTCTAAAGCGAGAATTTTCTGACACATTCGGCGTCAAAACGGGCTTCTCGGGGGCGAATCTCACAGACCCGGACGCGATTGAGGGCATGATGGGCTATGTCGCACGTGATTTTGGTGGGGCTGATATTCTGGTCAATAATGCTGGCGTTCAACATGTCTCGCCCATTGAAGACTTCCCGGTGGCCCGATGGGATCTGATCATTTCCCTGAACTTGTCGGCGGCGTTTCACACCACGCGCATGGCGATTACCGGCATGAAAGAAAAAGGCTGGGGGCGGATCATCAATACCGCATCGGCCCACGCCTTGGTCGCCTCGCCGTTTAAGTCGGCTTACGTGGCGGCGAAGCATGGGATTGCGGGCCTGACAAAAGTCGTCGCCTTGGAAGGGGCAGAGCAGGGCGTGCGCTGCAATGCGATTTGCCCGGGTTATGTCTACACGCCCTTGGTGGAAGGGCAGGTCGCAGATACCGCGAAAGCGCGCGGCATATCGGAAGAAGAAGTGAAACGCGATGTGCTTCTTGCGGCCCAGCCGACGAAGGAGTTTGTCACCACAGAACAGATCGGCGCCTTCGCCGCTTTTCTCTGCGGGCCTGGCGGTGACGGCATCAATGGCGCCATTCTCAGCATGGATGGCGGCTGGGTCGCGCAATAATACCATCGCGCTCGAGCGGGTTGTGCCAATTTTGCCGCATCACCAAACGGGATTGACCCGGGTCCGAATGCCGCTGCGAAATCTCCCTTTGGGCGATTGATCTCGTTTCCCTAATCCGGTAGCGAGCTTAGCAATTCGGCATTTGCCGGGCTAGCTGAGGAGCCCTCATGTCACTTGCTGGTTACGAAATCTTCGCCCTCATTGGATTCTTCTTTGCCGCTTACGCCGTTATCGCAAACGATTCGATCCAAACGCTCGGTACATTTCTAGCGTCAAACTCCCACCGCCCTTGGTGGCTGCTCTGGATTTTCGCGGCTGGGATTATGGTTGCGGCGCTGCTGTTTCAGCTGTTTTTTGGCGGCGGCGACATTGCCGACGGCAAGCTGAATAAGATCCCATATCCGGAAGACGGCATCCAATGGTGGCATGCTTTGCCGCCAATCGTTCTGTTATTCCTAACGCGTTTCGGGATCCCGGTATCAACCACCTTCTTGGTCTTAACCGTGTTTGCTTTGTCCGGCGGTGCGGCAACAGAGGGTGTGATGAGCAGCATGCTGTTGAAGTCCCTCCTAGGCTATGTCGTGGCGTTCGCGGCGGGCGCGGTTGTCTGGCTTCTGATCTCACGTATGTGGGAAGTCTGGGTCGGCCGGACGCGCGATGATGATGAACGCCTTCACCCGATGTGGACCGTGTTCCAGTGGTCGACGACAGGCTTCCTATGGTGGACTTGGTTGCTCCAAGATTTCGCGAATATTTTCGTCTTTATGCCGCGCGAGCCCGTCTACGCCGCGGACGGTTCGATCGAAATGATGGTGTTTCGGCCGGAAGTGATTATCGGCGGCGCGCTGCTAATGGCGGCCATGATGGCTTACATTTTCAAGACACGTGGCGGCGAGATCCAGAAAATCGTTCTATCGAAAACGCACACAACGGACATTCGCGCGGCAACAATTGTCGACCTCATCTACGCAATTGTTCTGTTCTATTTCAAAGAGATGAACGACGTGCCGATGAGCACGACTTGGGTCTTCTTGGGCTTACTGGCGGGTCGTGAGATGGCGATCTCGTTCGTGACTGCCCTTCGCGAACGCGGCGCGGCCATGATGGACGTCGGATCGGATGCCGGGCGCGCGCTGATTGGTCTGGTGATCAGCGTCGTCTTGGCGGTTGGAATGCCGTGGGCGGCGACCGGGCAATTGCCGAACTTTTAAGCTAGAAGGCTCCCCGCGTTTAGCGTTGTTCGAACGGATCGCGCATGAGGATCACGTCTTCGCGCTCTGGCGAGGTCGAGACGAGCGCGCAGGGTTTGCCGACAAGTTCTTCTAACCGACGGACATATTTCACCGCTTCTGCGGGCAAATCGTTCCAGGAACGCGCGCCGCGCGTCGAGCCGCTCCAGCCTGGCATGGTCTCGTAAACCGGTTGAACAGCCTCTTGCGCCGCTGCGGTGGCGGGTAGGTAATCCAATACTTCGTCGCCCAGGCGATAGCTTGTACAAACTTTGATTTCTTCCATCCCGTCCAAAACATCGAGCTTGGTCAGGGCGAGGCCATCGACGCCGGAGACGGCACAGGCTTGGCGGACCATAACTGCATCAAACCAGCCGCAGCGCCGGGCGCGTCCGGTGACGGTGCCAAACTCATGACCGCGTTCGCCGAGACCTTGGCCAATTTCGTCAAACAATTCCGTCGGGAACGGGCCTGTGCCGACTCGTGTTGTATAGGCTTTGGCCAAACCAAGCACATAGCTCACCGCGCGCGGTCCGAGGCCCGTGCCAGCGGCCGCTTGGCCAGACACAACATTAGAAGAGGTCACGAATGGATAGGTGCCGTGGTCAACGTCGAGCATGACCCCTTGAGCGCCCTCAAACAGGATCCGGCGTCCAAGCTTTTGGCTCTCGCCGAGAACTTTCCAGGCCGGTCCGGCAAAAGCGAGGACTTTGGGGGCGATCTCAAGCAGCTCGGCTTTCAATGCGGCGGCGTCTGGCGCTTCGAGCCCAAGGCCGATCCGCAAAGGGGCGTGGTGAGCGATTAAGCGTTCCAGCTTTTGATCGAGCGCCGTTTCATCGGCGAGATCTGCCACGCGAATGGCACGGCGACCGACTTTATCTTCATAGGCCGGTCCAATCCCTCGTTTGGTGGTCCCGATCTTGGCTTTATCGCTGGCAGCGCCTTCGCGGGCGGCGTCCAGGTCGCGGTGCCATGGGAGGATGAGGCAGGCCGTTTCGGCCAAGAGCAAATCATCTGGGGTTAGCTGGATTCCCGCTTTTTCCATGTTCTCAAGCTCAGATAGGAGCTGCCAGGGATCGACGACAACCCCATTGCCGATGACGGACAGCTTGCCACCGCGCACAACGCCAGAAGGGAGCAGGTTGAGCTTGTAAGTGGTGCCATCGATCACCAAAGTGTGGCCAGCATTGTGTCCGCCTTGGAACCGCGCCACGACATCGGCGCGATGCGACAGCCAATCTACGATTTTGCCTTTACCCTCGTCGCCCCATTGGGCGCCGACAACGACAACACCAGCCATGTCGATAACTCCGTCTCGAGTGAACCCGCGCCAATGACCGCGATTACACTGAAAAAGCAAGGCCCTGACTGGGCTAATTCACCATGGTTAATTCGATCAAATTCGTCCGATTGATTTATCCGTATCCGAACAGAGTTTTGATACGCACGATCCCATGAGGGATAAAAAAAGATATAGTGCGCCCGCCTGGCTCAGGATGAGCGCAGCCTTTATGGGTGCTGGCCTTTGTGCGGCCCTTCCATCGACGAGCGACACGATCGATCGCCCGCACTTCAATGTGAATGGGGTGGCGATTGTATGGGCTGCAGATGCCAGCTCTTCGACTCCGATCGTTTCGGATTTCATTGTCGACCAGACGGGCAGTGACACAGACCTGATCAGCAGCGATGTGCATACCGTTGTGACCGGGACGCTGGATGCTTTGGACGAGTCGTTTGCGGACGGAACCGGGGCAACGCTTCGCATTCAGCGTGTGCGCGGGGGTCCAAACCAAACCACGCGCCAGGGCGACCGCTTTACGTCCGCCTCTGATGTCCTCAATCCGTTCGGTTTGCGGGCAGCGACGGATGTCCGGACCATTCGCAGTGACATCCTGAGCAGTTTCTACGTTGCAACGAACACAGCGTTCAACATTGACGTTGTTGCGTCTCCAGTCGGCGATCCTGCGGATTTGAATTTGATCCGTCTGCGTATGCGGATGACTCAGTCGGGCAATGATGGCGGATTGTCGTTTGGCAGTGCGGCGCAAATTCCGCATTCCGGAAATGGGGCCGCTTCGGGGGTGCAGTGGAATGGCTATCGCCGACTTTCGACCCTCACAGGAGGACGCGATATCTTTCGCGGCAATCGCCGAACCGCCGCGGCGCTCGGCACGATTGCCGATCAATCGGTGCGCTTCGATCTCGATTATCGTTGGAACACCGGCAATATTGACCTCAGTGACGGCACATTCGATGTCGAAGCCGAAGTCGTCTATACGGTTTATATTCCTTAGATCAGTGGAAGATTGACGGTTTCGATTCCTGAAACCGTTTGTGTGCTCGAGCGAGAGACGCTTGCTGTTTAAACGGCGCCATGCCGTAGGTTTGCTCGCGCAAAAAGTTCATCAACTCTTGGCGTTTGCCAGCACTGGCCAAAGTCTCCGGCGTCAGCGTTTCGCCGATATGGACCGGGATTGCGGTGCCTACTCGGCGCTTAACTTCTCTGAAGATCAGCGCCAAGCGCAGCTCAATCGACATGTGACTGGCCCATTGAAAAAGGCGCGAGTTCTGCCCTTCAAAGAAGATGGGGGTCACGCTGGCGCCGCTATGACTGATCAGTTTCGCCGTAAACGGTTTCCACGTATCATCGACGGCTCGGCGGCTAAACGGAGTCGGCGACGTAGAAACGCCGCCCGCTGGAAAGACGATGATGCACTCGCCATTCTTCAGACGCTCAAGGCTTTCCGCCCGCGTTTTGATGTTGGTCGCGCGCGCTTCTTTGGTGTTGTTGAAGTCGATGGGAAGGAGCCATTCGCGCGCTTCCGGTGCGCCATCAAGGACGGCATTTGTGAGGACCTTAAAATCACTCCGGCGCAAGGAGACGAGCCAGGAGATGAGCAGTCCATCCAGCACTCCAAAGGGATGATTGGCAACAATGACCAACGGACCTGTGGCGGGGATTTGCGCCAAACGGCTTGTGCTGAACTCTACGTCCAGATCTAAGAGTTTAATTGCCGCTGCGAAGAACGGCTCATCGGTGAGATTTGCGCGATAGCTCTCATAGAGCCGTTGCAAGTAGGGCTGGCCTGATAAACGCTCGATCGTGCGGACCATGCGCCGTTTCAGCGGATGGTCAAAATATGCCGCATATGAGAGCTTGGGTGTGTCCTCCATCCCTTGAAATTGCTCTGATTTTGGCATTTCGGCAAGCGATCTGCTCAGTCTTTCATAAGACCGGCGGCTTTTAGCGTTTTGCCGGCCCGAATGACGCGTGCGAGTTTTTCTTCAGACGACCGGTCCCCGCTATTTGAGTCGGGGTGGAAGCGACGCACGTATTCGGCATAGCGCGCCCGAATTTCTGGCGCTTTTGCATCCGCATCGAGATCGAGTTCTTCAAGCGCCCTTTTCGCCAAGCCTGTCGCCGATCGATTGGCGCGCCGCTCTTCGCGGGCGGCGGCTCGGTCTTGGAAGAATTCGGCCCCTTGCCAAGTTTTAGGGTCATGCGCCTTGTTGGCTTTGTCGCCGCCCATCGGGCCGGCCCCAAATTTCCAAGTCTGCTTAAACCCAAATCGCGCATTCTCATTGAACGCTTTGATTTGCTCTTCGGTCATGGTCTCGAAGAAATTGAAGTTGCGATTATACTCCGCCGCATGGCGCTGGCAAAAATAGTGTTTGCCGTCTCCAAACTGCTTCGGCGCTGGAAACTCCCCAGCCAGGTCGCAGCTCGGATGCTCACAAATCCTTGTTTTCGCGGCTTTTGCACGCGAAGTCTCGTCGGCCGGCGGCTTCACCCTTATATCGGTGAACTTGGGGCGATATTCGTATCCGTCATCCATCAGCGGGGTAACATAGTTGCTTCGGGTTAAAGAGACCAGAACATATGACCAGATCACAGCGTATTCATGACCTTTTGACACAAGAATTTGCACCTCGTGCCCTCGAGATTGTCGATGACAGCCACAAACATGCCGGTCATGCGGGCGCGCGACCAGAGGGTGAGACCCATTATACAGTGCGGATCAGCTCAGAGAAATTTGAAGGTTTGAACCGCGTCGCGATGCAACGCGCGGTCATGGCGGCGCTCAAACCGGAGTTCGAGACCGGGCTCCACGCGCTTTCCATTAAAGCGAGTTCATAACGCTAGGATAGGTTTCGTTAAGCCCTGAGAGGTATTCTGCGATTCAACGGAGCGTAGAATGTCAGCCATTGCTAAATCTACCGCGGAGCGCGAAGAGCCCCGAACCACAGTGCGGATCGAGGCCACGCCTGACCAAACTTGGGCGCTGGACGCTGACTATTTGCACAAACGCTTAGACGTCCTGAAAACATTGGGGGCACACTACGCCAATCGGATTTGGCTGCTCGACTTGGTTTCAGATGTGATGCTCGTTGCCGGCGTCTTGAGCACGTTCTTTGTCGCTTGGTGGACGTGCATCCCGATCGTTGGTTTGGCGTGTTTGCAACGCATTTCGAACCGCCGCATGGCCGGGGAACTCGCCGGCCGGGCCGCGCAAGAATCTACTGATGCGTTCTTATATTTGTATAACTCTGGCGTGCTTTGGCTTGAGCGCCCTACCAGTCCGCCAGCGGACCGGCTACGCCATCTTCTGTCGCGCTAGCTTTGCGGGCGAGCATCCGGCGCAGCGGTGAAATCTTTGAAGCTGCGATAAGCGCCAATGTTCGGATCGGTTTGGTCAGCGTGTGATCATTCGAAAATAAGCGATCAATCGCATCTAAGGCCAAAGCCGTGCCTGCACCGTCAAAGCGTCTAGCCTGACTGTAGGCGTCCAGCATTTGCGGCGATCCGATCTCGCCGCCTAAATGGAGTGTCTCCTGGGCGAGTTCGATGAGTGCCCCGACATCGCGAAAGCCTTGATTGAGACCTTGTCCGGCAAGCGGGTTCACGCGCCTGGCCGCATCGCCGATCAAAACGGTGCGCGGGGCTGTAATCTCGGTCGCAAGTTGCAGGATTAAGGGGTACGATCCAGCCTTGCCATCAAGGGTCATTTCGCCGGCAAAGTCTGCGAAGCGGGCGTTTAGTTCTGCCTCAATCGCGTCTATCGGTTGTTCCGCCAAGGTCTCCGCCGCGCCGCGTTTCATATACCAAGCAAGATTTGCGCGATCGCCTTTGAGTGGCAGTGTCGCGAACGGCCCTTCTGGCGTGAACAATTGGCGCGCGATCCCATCATGGGGTTTGGCGAGGTGAACATTCGCGGTGAAGACAGATTTTTCGTAATCTCGGCCTTCTGTATCGATCCCAGCGGCGCGGCGAACGGGAGAGTTCATACCGTCCGCCCCGACGAGGAGCCGGGCGCGCACCTGATCTCCGGACTCGAGTTCAGCGATAATATAGCCAGGTTCTAGGACAGAGCCCACGAACCGGGCATTGGTAAAGTGCTCAATCCGGGGTTCGTCTTGGACGGCTTGATCAAGACGGGCTTGCAAGGGTTCAGCCATGACCATCTGACCGAGTGGTTCGTCCGGATCGACGCTTTCTATGTCTTCTTTCATGAACAGAACGGAGGGTTGCCCAAACCAATGCGTACCACCATCAACAGCTTCAAGTCCGTTCAAGGGCTGACTGGTTTCGCGCAGATCGTCCGCGATGCCGATCGAGGTGAGAAGTCGCCAACTCCCTGTAACTATTGCAAAGTTTCGTCCATCGCGCCGGGCGGGTTGGCTTAAATCACGCGCGTCTATCAGGGCAATATCCAGCCCAGATTGGGCCAATCCCAGCGCCAGAGACGCACCGGTTGGACCGGCACCTACGATTGCAAAGTCGAACACTTGATCAGCCATGCCCTACAGGTATGGGCTCAACTGCAATCGGTCCATGCCTGACAGACAAACGGGCGTTTGGGTCGCAGCCTGCCCGAATTTTGGTCACGCCTTCGCTCGTCGCAGATGAACATCTTTTTAATTCTGGCGGAAAACCAGGCAGGCGGGTTTTTTGCCGAGGTCAATTAACCAGAGCTGCGGGAGATATCGGGCAATGAGTTCATGGATGAGTAAAGCAATGCGGGGCGCAGCCATGCTACCGATTGCAGCATTTGCGGGGGTTGCAGCCCACGCTCAGGAGGCGAGCGCCGTCAGTGCGTACGTCGATAGCAGCTACCTCTTCTTGATTGGTGGTTTGATCGTGATGTTCATGGCAGCAGGCTTCCTCTGCCTCGAGTCTGGCCTGGTGCGCTCCAAAAACGCGTCCATGCAGTCTCTCAAGAACGTCTCTCTCTTCTCAGTCGCTGGTCTGATGTTCTGGCTGATCGGCTACAACATTGCCTACCCCGCCTCGACGGCATTGGGCGGTATTATCGGCATTCCAGGCGCCATTCCTTGGTCTGGCGAGGAGTCCCTCGATACCGGATATGCGGCAAGCTCTGACTGGTTCTTCCAAATGGTGTTCGTCGCGACAGCGGCTTCAATCGTTTCAGGCACGGTCGCAGAGCGCGTAAAGCTTTGGCCTTTCCTGATCTTCGTCGTTTTCCTGACCGCCTTCATCTACCCAACGGTTGTCAGCTGGGAGTGGGGTGGCGGTTACCTCGATAGCGAATGGGCCTTCTCTGACTTCGCAGGATCGACCCTTGTGCACTCCACCGGTGGCTGGGCGGCCTTGATTGGTGCCATCATTATCGGGCCACGTGCGGGCAAATATTTCGGGGAGAAAGTGAACCCGATGCCTGGGTCAAACATTCCGCTGGCAGCCCTTGGTACCTTTATCCTTTGGTTCGGTTGGTTCGGCTTTAACGGCGCGTCTCAGCTCGCTGCGGGCACGTTTGATGACATCAATGCGGTCGCGAAAATCTTCGCGAACACCAATATGGCCGCTGTTGGTGGCGTTCTGGCTGCGATGATCCTTACGGCGATCCTTTATAAGGGCAAAGTCGACCCAACCATGGCGTTCAACGGCGCCATCGGTGGTCTGGTCTCGATCACGGCTGAGCCGCTCATGCCGAGCATGGGTATGGCCGTCGGCATCGGTGCAATCGGCGGCGTGCTGGTCGTCCTGACTGTACCATTGCTCGACAAGCTTAAGATCGATGACGTCGTCGGCGCGATCCCAGCTCACCTGGTGTGCGGCATTTGGGGGACTTTGATTGTACCATTGTCCCACACCGGTGCGATTTCTCCGAACGAAGCCGGCGACCCAAGCTATGTCGGCCAGCTGGTTGGTATCGTTCTGACGGGTGTTGTTGTGTCGATCTTGTCAGCCATCGTTTGGTTCGCGCTGAAAGCCACAATCGGTGTGCGCGTCAGCGAAGAGGACGAACAACTCGGTCTCGACCGGGCGGATACAGGCGTCGAAGCCTATCCAGATTTCGCCTCTTAATCAGTTTGCCCGTGCCGGATCGGTCCGGCGCGGGCAATCCTACGCTTCCTTCCTGTTTGGAAGCGTTTCCTCCCGACTTACCCCCGGCGCTTTTGCGACCGGGGGTTTCTTTTGGGCAATTTCATGTCCGTTAGCGCCGTTTTAAGGCCGCGCTTGTAATTTCATTTTTGGTTCAGAACGTCCGACGTGACCGGAGTGTAGATTATGGCGAATACAATCGCAGAAGCGGCCCAGATTCGGGAAGTCTCAGATCCAGTATGGCGGATCATTACCGGCACAGGTGCGTTCGCGCTTGGCGTCTTTATTTGCGGCAGTGTTGGGTCTTATGATCCGCTCGATCCAAGCTGGAATGCGGCCACCAATCGCAGTGTTGAAAACCTGTTTGGATCTGGTGGCGCGGTGTTTGCGGATATTATGCGTCAATTGCTCGGCTGGTCAGCCTGGGTGGCTGGTTTGGCGTTAATGATCGGCGGAGCGATGCGGACGGTGCTCATTGGTGCGCCGAGGATCCGTCGTTGGTTGCTCGGAACTTTATTTGTGCCTCTGTCCGCCGCTTGTTTCGCGGCTTGGCCAGTGCCGACCTCATGGCCGCTTCGGGCTGGCTTGGGAGGGATGATCGGCGACGGCTTACATGACCTATCGGCGATGCCGTTTAAGGCACTGCTTTTACCAATGCCAGAAGTCTTGGCCGGATTCGTGGCCGGTGGTTTGGCTTTACTTTGTGCTTTTGCGGCGCTCGGCTTTCGCCGCGGGGATGCGCGTTTGCTGCAAGCCGCGGCTAGCCAATCTGGTGCGCGGGCTGCGCGCCGGGCAGGCGGTCTGCTGTCTCGGTTCAAGTCGCGCCAGAAACCGACTCTGGACGACTATTTTGACGAGCCCGAGACCCAGATTAAGCGGTCCGATGACCGGATCATAGAGCGCGAACCGGCTGCGCCTTCGGCGCCGGACATCGTTGAGGAAGATCGTTCAGAGACGGCTGAAATGGCCGCCCCTGTGAAGAAACCGGTCACCGTGACCGCGCCGCGCTCAGCCACCATTCCCAAGCCTCAAGTCCGTCGGAACCGCAAGGCGCGCGGCGCTAAAGTGCCGCCGCTTGACCTTTTGCAAGTGCCGCCCGCCCAACGCAGCGAAATCGATGAAGACGCCTTGCTCGCCAAAGCCAACCGCTTGGCCGAAGTGTTGCGGGAATTTGGTGTGCGCGGTCGCATCCGAGAAGTACGCCCAGGCCCGGTTGTGACCTTGTTTGAGCTGGAACCGGCTGCTGGGGTGAAATCAGCGCGCGTGATTTCGCTCGCGGACGATGTGGCCCGCTCGATGAGCGCCGTTTCGTGCCGGATCGCTGTGGTGCCCGGCAAAAACGCGATCGGCATCGAACTTCCGAATGAAGAACGCCAAACCGTCTATCTAAGATCATTACTCGACAATGAGGCCTATACCAAAACCAAAGCGGCGCTGCCTATGGCGCTTGGGGAGGATATTGGTGGTGCCCCGATGGTGGTGGAGCTTGCGAAAATGCCCCACCTATTGATTGCCGGGACAACCGGGTCGGGGAAATCGGTCGGTGTGAACGCGATGATCCTATCGCTGATCTTCAAACTGCCGCCCGAAGAGTGCCGTTTCATCTTTATCGACCCCAAAATGCTCGAACTCAGCATTTATGAAGGCATCCCGCATCTCTTGTCGCCAGTTGTGACAGATCCAAAGAAGGCGGTTCTTGCCCTCCAATGGGCCGTCCGCGAAATGGAAATGCGGTATGAGTTGATGTCTAAGGCCGGGGTTCGGAACCTGGCTGGCTTTAACAAGAAAGCCGCCGAATTCCGCAAGCGCGGCGAGCATATGACGCGCAAAGTTCAGACCGGTTTCGATGATCGTGGAAAACCAGAATACGAAACAGAAATCCTGCCGCTCGATCATGTTCCGAACCTGGTCATCGTGATTGATGAAATGGCTGATCTGATGATGGTCGCGGGGAAGGAGATCGAAGGTTGTGTTCAGCGCTTGGCGCAGATGGCACGGGCCGCGGGCATCCACTTGATCACGGCCACGCAGCGTCCGTCTGTAGATGTGATCACCGGGACGATCAAAGCGAACTTCCCGACCCGTATCTCTTATATGGTGACGACCAAAATCGACTCGCGCACGATTCTCGGCGAGCAAGGCGCCGAGCAGCTGCTTGGCATGGGCGATCTGCTTTACCAAGCCGCGGGTGTGAGATCGAAACGCTGCCACGGTCCGTTTGTCTCGGATGATGAAGTGCAAGCGGTGGTCGATTGGCTCCGCGATAATGGCGGCGAACCGGATTATAACCCGGAAGTACTGGAAGAGCCTGAAGAAGGGACCGGCAGCGCCATCATGGATGCGATGCTCGGCACCTCCACTGGCGATAAGGATGAAGATCTCTATGCCCAAGCGATGGCGATTGTGCTGCGTGATAAGCGCGCCTCCACCAGCTATCTCCAACGCCGCCTGAAAGTCGGCTATAACAAAGCCGCGACCTTGATCGAGCGTTTGGAAGAGGAGGGGGTGATTTCCGCTCCCAATCATGCCGGTAAACGCACGATCCTGCGACAAGGTGACCCTGAATAACGCGGCGGTATAAGCATTTCTACGAAGTGACTTCGCCGTTCAATTTCGCTCCTCTGGTTTCAAATAGACCAGAGGAGCTTTTTATGAGCCATACCCCTCACGAACTCGTCGACGATTTCCCGGAAGCGAAAGATCGGATCAGCGAATTGAAGCGGACCAGCGCGCATTTTGCGAAGCTCGCGGATCGGTATCACGAGATCAATCGCACAATTCACCGAATGGAAGAGCGGATCGAACCCACAGCAGACGTCACCGAACTGGCGCTGCGGCGTGAGCGGATCATGCTCAAAGACCAGCTCTATGCCATGATGCAACCTAGCGGATTTTCCCGCGCCAGCTGATTGGTATAGCGTAGAGCGCGCCAGCGTTAGGAACCCCATGGCCTTCATTGTCCGTTAGCGCTGGCGCGATTCACGCGCTCAAACTCAGAACCCGCCGCCGGTACGCCAGCCTCCACGCTTGCCACCGCCACCACTGCGACGGCGTGGTTTTGGAAAAGAAGTTCGCCGAGACCCCCGTCCGCCCGGAAACTGCTTTGGCAACCCGATAGAGCGACCAAGATCGCTATGGCGGAAGACTTCCCACGCCACTTCTCCCAGAACCTCTGGGATACCTAGTGAATTGCTTCTGCGCGGCCCGCCAAACCCTGAATTGGTACGCGGTTCACGGCGTTTTACGTTTCGTTTGAGCCTGCGATAGGCCTTATCTGGGCTGGTCTCGCCGTCCAAGACCGCTGTGATCGCTTGATCGATGGCTGCGGGTTGAAACAGAGCGTAAGCGCTGTCCAATTGCCCGTGTTTGAAGCGCCGTCGCAGCGTTTCTAAGGCTGAGAGGTCCTGCTTTAAGTGCCGCGGCAGAGCTTTGACGTCTTCAGCCTCAATCTCGAGGCTGAGTTCTTCGCGTTTGAGATCGACCAGATCACTGACCAAATCATCATCGTCTGGCGTATAGGTTTCAGCGGCGAGACGCCTTAAAGTGGGCATGTCCAATCGCTGTAACCCGCGATGTAGAAGCCGCCGGGCGTCTTGCGCGGGGCCAGTTTTTCGGGCCAATGCGTCGGCATGCGCTTCGGCGAGCACGCCATGCTGCGTCTCGCTCTGTTCAATTTGTGCATCGATCGCGCGGATTGTTTCAACGACAGCGTCTGCTTCTAGGCGAACTTTTTCCGCCCCGCTCTCTTCCAATGCGGAGGCTTCTTTTTGTTCCAAAGCGACGAGCGCCTGTTCGGCCTCTACGGTTTGAGCTTCAGCATGCTCCTCAAGCCAAACTGGAAGATCGTTTAGGCGGGCGAAGTTAGCACGAGCTTGATCATATTTGCAGAGATGGGCCACCCATCCGTCAAGCCATCGAAAGATCGGCATGGCTTTGTAGTCTGGCGTTCGAAATTTACGGTCCCAAAGATAAGAGAACAAGGGGTCGTCTCGATACGGCGCCCCTTTGGAGTCAAGCTCTTCTCGGGCGAGCAAGAGCTTATGCTCCGCTCGCTCCGCGACCGCGGCCGCTTCGTCACTGGCATTGAGTAGGGCGAGATAATCGGCATCGGTTTTGAGCGTCGCTTCAGTCTCCGCCACCAGGGATTCGTAAGTCTCCAATAGCGCCGCACGATGATCAGAGCGCTCGTCGCGTTGACGTTCTAATACCGCAATAGCTTCAGATGCCGTGGCCAAACGCTCGGCTTCGCGGGCCACATAGGCGTCATGCTCGTCGAGCAGGCGTTTGGCGTCTCGGTGCATTCGGTCAAGGTCCGCCGGATCACTGTCTTCGATTTCATCGAGCCGGATATCCGTAAGCTTAAGAAAGCGATCGATCTGTTCTTGCCCGATTTCAGCTTCGCGATGATCCAGGTCGTCTGCGGCATCAATGGCTTTGGCGACCTTATCGCGCAAGCGCCCGACTGCGCGATCGAACGTCGAAAGGGCTTCTCGGCCGGTGATGCGAAAACTCATCTCACCACTCCAAGATCGCCCCGCCGGTCGTCTCGACAGAAAAGTCTGGGTCGAGCGCACCGATTGGCTTGGACCCAATCACCGCGTCTTGGATGATGAGGTCGTCCTGTTTGTCGGCCGCGACGCGATTGAAATCAGCTTCATTGACTTCTTGGCCCCACCGGCTTGTGCGGCGGGTTTGTGTGTTTTCTTGATTGGTGACCAAGCGCTCAACCAATCGTCCTGCCGGATCGACTGCTTCTACGATCAGGTAATAATTTGTATTGCCGGGCACATTGTCATTCAGGCGGATCACGCCCGATCTTGGCTCATCCGGTCCGTAGACGACTCGGATCTCGTATGAGGTCGAAAGCTCATCCCGTAATTGTGCCAAGGATTGAATCGCTTGTTTTGCAGCCTCTGCGTTTTCGGCGCGTAAAGCGGTTTGGGCGTCTTGAACGTAGGTTGCGGCGACGTCATTTGCGCGGGGCTGCGTCGCAATGGCTTCGATTTCGCTGCGTAGGGAAGCAATTTGCTGCGGTAGCGTTTCGGTGAGTTCGATCTGAGCGGCTTCTGCGCGCGCGGCTGCTGGGCCTGCGAACCCAAATTGGTAGACGGTGCCAGCGACCGCCAAAGCGGCGAGCCCTCCTATGACAGGGGTGCCCCATTGTCCGCGAGAAACGTAAATCTTGGCCAAACGCACGGAGAGAGAGGATTTGGGCGGCACATAGGCAAAGCGTTGCTCTTTGAGCGCTTTGACGCCTTCTTCAATGACAGAGTCCGGGACCTCAATGCCTTGCGCGTGATAGATGTCTTTTAAGCGCTCGATCAGTTCCGTGCGTCGACCAGCTTCGTCCAGTTCTCGCATTAATGTCTTCTCGCGATGGCGTAACGTGTCGACCACGTCCATCGCGAGTAGCACTTCATCCAGCGGTTTGTTTTCTGCGGCCGCTTCGCTCACATTAGCTCCGTGGGATCAAAGCCAAGGCGGCTCCATCATTGACCAGCTTGGTCAAGCGGCGCTTGCCATCCTCAACGGCATCGCGGATCTCTTGCGAGTTCTTCGTCGATAGATCTCGCATCTCAGCGATGATCATTTGCGTGCGTTCTTGATAATTCACGACGCTGTCGACCAGCATTTTCACAGACGCGGCTGAAACGGTTGGCCCGTAGCCAGCTTTGGTTGCCGCCTCCTGGATCTCACCGCCAATGTCGGCCAGCACTTCGAGGCTCTTATTGACGCCGTCTTTCATCGCTTCGAGCGTTTGCGTGCTTTCGTGCAGACCATGCATGCCTGTGAAGCTCGCCGTGAGCGCGGTCAGGACAACTTCATTGGTCGAGAAGAAGCTGACCGACTGCGAATAGACGCGTTCTTTGGCCGTCGTGATTTGAACGAGACGCGCCATAATCACTTCGGACGTATTGTAGCCGATGGTGATGTTGTCCGAGAGATCTTTGGCGATCTGATAGCGCTTCTCTTCGGATTGAAGGGCGCGCAGGCTCTCATCGCGCTTGAGTTCGAGTTTCGCCCGTTCGGCGGGGTCTTCACCGATATAACCGGCGACTTTGGCGACGGCTTCATTGACCGCCGCGCGGGCATCTTCAAGCTCATAGGTGGCAAGGTCCAGCACGTCCAAGCCGAGCACCTCAGATTGTTTCAGCGCGCCGCGAAAATCGAGATACGCCTCAAGGATGGTTTGTTCCCGATCGATCTGATTGGCGCTTTCAGTTTGCACTTCCAAGTACAAGTCTTTGATCTTGGCAAACCGGCTCGCAATATCGCCGCGGGTCATTTTCATCCAAACATTGGACACCCGTTCCATGGTTGAGATTTTACCATCCGAGTACTGATCAACCAAGCTGCGGGCATCATCGCGGATGGAGTTAAAGGCCGAGGTGATCCCTTCATATCGCTCACCAATCGTGACCCCAGATATCTGTTCGCGCACGACATCATTAAACACGCTGGCTTGGTCCAAAGTCCGCGCGATGGCGGCAACTTTATCAGGTTCGAGATCCGAAATTTGTTCCAGCAGGGCAACAATAGGCGCAGATCCTGCGCTGCTATCTTCTTTGATCAATCCAAGATCGCGAAGGCCTCCCATGGCCCGGTCCAAGTACTGTAGTGCCGTAGGGCTGCTCGTTTCGCTCATCTGCGTCTCCCGATATCCAGTCTTTTAGATTGGTATCGCAGAGCCGGATGCAAGGGCAATCCCCAACCGTGTGCCGGTTGCGCTTCTTTCAACATCGTAGTTATCATTTGAAAAAAGTGGGAGGAAATTGGGTATGACGGATCATGAGCACGATGTGCTTGTGATTGGGTCGGGCGCGGGTGGCGGTATGGCCGCCTATATGCTCACTCAATCCGGGGTGAAGGTGCACATGCTGGAAGCTGGCCGGGACTATGACCCGGTGGCCGAAACACCCATGTTCTCAGAAAATCGAGACGCGCCTTTGCTCGGGACGGGCACGCCTGACAAGGACTTTGGGTTCTACAATGCCACAATTGATGGCGGATGGGACATTGATGGAGAGCCATACTCAACCGGCGAAGACACAGAGTTTCGGTGGTGGCGCACGCGCATGCTCGGCGGACGAACCAATCATTGGGCCCGCAATTCCTTCCGCATGGGACCGTATGATTTCAAGCCAAAAACGCGCGATGGTTTAGGCTTTGATTGGCCGATGACCTATGAAGAGCTTGCGCCGTGGTATGATCGCGTCGAGGCCTTGATCGGGGTTTATGGCGTTAATTCTGGGCTCGCCAATCATCCGGACAGCGGTCAGGGCGTTCTTCAACCGCCGCCAAAGGCCCGCGTGCCAGAATTATTTGCCGCGGCGGCGGCGGCCGATATCGGTATTCCTTGCGTTCCAGCCCGGCGCGCCGTGCTGACACGGGACAAAGGCGACGGGCGGTCCCCCTGTTTTTGGGCCACCGAGTGCGGGCGGGGCTGCAATATTGGCGCGGCCTTTCAGACCACGACGTCTCTGCTGCCTTGGGCGCGGTCGACCGGCAATCTCACCATCACAACGGATGCTATGGTCTACGAAATCACGACGGGCGAAGACGGCAAAGCAAATGGTGCGCGCTACATCGATAAGACGACTGGCGAGCACAAGTTCATTGGCGCGCGCGCCGTCGTTTTGGCAGCGAGCGCGGCAGAAAGCGCTCGGATTTTGTTGAATTCGAACGCAAACGACTCTGCGGGGCTCGCCAATGGGTCGGGGCAAGTGGGTCGAAACCTGATGGACACGGTTGGCTCTGGAATCACGGGTCAAATCCCGGCCCTCGAAAACCGTCCGCGTTACAATGAAGACGGGGCTATGGGCATGCATGTCTACATCCCGTTCTGGCAATATGAGGAACAAGCCGCGGGTCAATTAGACTTCCCGCGGAGCTATCATCTCGAAGTTTATTCTCAGTTTAGCGCGCCGGGCATGGGGTCTGGGAGCGGCTTGGATGGCTATGGGCTGAGCGCTTTGGAGGCCGCGAGACGCTATTATGGCAGCTTTATTCACTTCGCGCAGCGCGGAGAAATGATCCCAAACGAAAACTGCTTTGCTGAGATTGATACAGACGCCAAGGACAAATTCGGAATCCCGATTTTAAAGTTCCATTATAAGCATTCCGAACATGAATATGGGCAAGTCGCTCACGCGCAACAGGCCTCGATTGAACTGATCGAACGTATGGGTGGACGCGTGGTGAGTGAGGTAAAAGACCCGAAAGATGCGATCGCGGCCGGCGGCGTTATCATTCACGAAATTGGAACCGCGCGGATGGGGGCGACCGCCGCTGATTCGGTCACGAACAGCTTTGGTCAGACGTGGGATGTCCCAAACCTGTTCATCCTAGACGGCGCCATTTTCGCTTCAAAAGCACATAAGAATCCGACCCTGACCATTCTTACTCTGGCAATGCGCGGCGCCGATCACTTGGTGAATGAGATGAAGCGAGGTGCGATATGAGCCATCCTTATCTGCCCAAGACGGATCGCCGAACAACATTGAAATGGATGTTGGCCGGTATTGGCGTTACGCCCATGCTTGCGGCCTGCGGCGCCCCGGATCGAGAGCTGGGACCGCAAGGGCCACTCTTAGGGGAAGCCAAGCCAATTGATGGCACGCCTTATGGCGCTGATCCGGATTTGATGATGCCGTCGGTCACCTGGCAGCGCACCATGTCCTCAGCGCAGCTGCAATTGGTCGCGGTGCTGACCGATCTGGTGATCCCGCCCATGGGCGACATCCCATCCGGCAGCGCGCTCGGTATCCCCGATTTTATCGATGAATGGGTGTCCTCCCCGTATGAGCAAACTCAGGACGACCGGGCGGCTTTATTTGCCCTGTTCGAATGGCTTGAAGGGGAAGCGCGGGCGGCTGGAGCGACATCTTTCGCAGATGCGCCAGTGGCTCAGCGCGTGGACCTGCTGGATCGGATCGCATGGAAAGACCGTGTCACGGACGATGTCGCGGCGCAGGCGGACGCGTTCGACACGTTCCGTAACTTGTCAGTGTCTGCCTATTTTGCGTCCGAACCTGGCAGTGCATGGCTCGGATATCTCGGCAATCGCCCTGCCGTTGGCGACTATGCCGGCCCGACCCAAGAGGCGCTCGACCACTTGGACGAACAATTGGCGTCTCTGGGGCTGCAGCGCCCGACCAATCTTTAATGGGGAGATTTGAGATGAAAGAGTACAAACTGGCAGTTTTCAGCGTTGGGATGGTCGTGAGCGCTTGTGCGACGCCCGCTGCCCCGGCTGAGGCAGAACCCTTGGTCCTGTTCGACGGCGAAACTTTGGACGGTTGGCGGGTCACGGAGGAAAACCCCGAAAGCTTTCGCGTTGAAGACGGTGCGATCGTTGCTGAGGGTCCGCGCGCGCATCTCTTCTATGCCGGCGAACATGGCACGGATTTTACGAACTTTGAGCTCTCTCTTAAGGTCAAAACCAAGCCCGGTGCGAATTCGGGTGTCTATTTCCACACCGCTTATCAAGCCGAAGATTGGCCGAAAATTGGAATGGAAGCGCAGGTGAATGCGACGCAATACGATTATCGCAAGACGGGAAGTGTCTATGCTGTTGCGGATCTGCGCGTTTACAAAGATGCCGATGAGGTGCCCGCCCTCGGCTTTGACAGCAATGCTTATATCACCCGAGCAACTGCACCGCATCTAGATGATGAATGGTTCGAGTATACAATCCGCGTCCAAGACGGGACCGTCACGACCCGGGTTAATGGAGAGTTGTTGGTTCAATGGAAACAGCCAGACGACTGGCCCGATGCCGATCGACGCCTGTCCAGTGGCACATTCGGGCTTCAGGCGCATGATCCCGACAGCAAGGTCTATTACAAAGATATTGTGGTGACGCGCTTGGACTGAGCTCAGCCCATCAGTCGGACGACGGCATCAATGACGGCGTTCGGGTTTGCAGGCTTTTCAAGAATATCTGCATATCCGGCGGAGATCGCCTTATCGCGAAGTGTGGCGGAGTAGTATCCGGTAATCATGATCGCGGGCGTGTCATCATTTTGCTCACGCATCCGCCGCATGACTTCCAAGCCATCGACGCGTGGCATTTTGTAATCAATCAACAGACAGTCGCCACCATGCTGACCGCGCATCATGAGGAATTCGGTGCCACTGCGATAGGAATCGATTTGGTAGCCGCGTGCGCGCATCATCATCGTCATCGAACGACGCACGTTCTCATCATCCTCAATCAGAATAAGTCTGGAGTGAACGGCCCGCTGGTCGCGGGATGGGAGTTCGGCTGTGGCTACCATACTTTAGTTGTATACTCTTTTCTGCAACACGTCTCTAGGTAGTGTTCCGCAGGTCACTTTCCACCTATTCCTGCCAAGAATGCCATGCGTAGAGCATTCGACAGGCTGTCAGCATCGAGTTTTTCCATCATATGCGCGCGATGGATCTCGACCGTCCGTGGTGAAATTGAGAGCGCTTGGGCGATCCCCTTATTCGTCATTCCAGCAACGAGGCACTCTAAAACCTCCATTTCGCGCGGTGTGAGACTGGTCAATTTCGCGCGCGCATCCGCGCTTCTTTTGTCATCCGCCGACTGACTGTCGAGCAAACTGAACGCATTTTCGATCGCGCCCACCAGAGCCTGCTTTTCATAGGGCTTTTCGAGAAACTCGATGGCGCCCCCTTTCATAGCTTCCACAGCGACTGGGACATCGCCATGACCGGTGAGAATAATTACCGGCATGTTGATTCCACGCTGATTGAGCACGCTCTGCACCGCTAACCCGTCCATACCGGGCATACGCACATCCAATAGGATGCATCCGTCATTATCGTCGGTGACTTGATCCAAAAACGTGATGCCGTCTGGATAGGTTTTGACCATAAAGCCGGCATGGCGGAGCATGAAGCTCGCGGAATGACGGATGGCTTCATCGTCATCGACAAGGAATACAGTTCGATCAGGCATTTTCTACGAGTCCTTTATCGAGGCGCAGGGAGAAGGTGAACGCAGCTCCCCCTTTGTCCGATGGGGCATATTCAATCACTGTGCCGTGGGCATCCATAATGGTCTGACAAATCGACAGGCCGAGCCCCATGCCGCCAGGCTTGGTGCTATTGAAGGCGTCGAAAGGTGAGGCATCTTCAGCGCCTTGAAACCCCGGGCCATTGTCTTCGACTTTGATAATGGCGAGGTCGTTTTCGACTGTCGCGGAGATCCATATTTGAGGGTTTTTGGTCTCTGATAATGCCTCGATTGCGTTACGGATGAGGTTGACGATCACCTGTCGCAATTGAAGCCGATCTGCGAGGACGGTAGGGAAGTCTTCCGGGATGCGCGAGATGACCCGCGCAAGCTGTCCTTCAATACCAACCTTCGCGAGCGAAGCGGCATCGTCAATCAAGGTCGGCAATTGGACGGGGCGTAGATCAAGCTCGCCGCGCGACACATAATCGCGAAGCCGTCTGACGATTTGTCCGGCACGGATCGATTGATTGGCCGCGGCGTCTAATGCTTCTTGGATGAAGGCGAGGGTGTCCGCATCGGCATTGTCCAACAGATCACGCGCCGCTTCCAGATAGTTCGCGACCGCGGTCAGCGGTTGGTTGAGTTCGTGTGCCATCGCTGACGCCATCGTGCCAACGGCGCTCAATCGAGAGAAATTCGCCAACTCCACCTGCATCTCATTGAGCCGCAGGGCGTTGGCCTGAATCTCTGAAATGTCTCGGATATAGCCCGTGAAGAGTTTTTCGCCGTCAATATCGGCTTCGCCAATTTTCAGTTCGACCGGGATAACGCGCCCGTCCGCGAGTTTGGCCTCAACAATCCGCCCGATGCCAATGATCTGTCGTTCGCCAGTCGACATGTAATTGTCGATATATGTGTCATGGTGCTTACGATGATTGTCTTCCATCAGGATGGAGACGTTTTTGCCGGCGACATCATTGGCTTTATAGCCAAACAGACGCTCTGCCGCGGCACTGAAGGCCATAATCTGTCCGGTATCATTGATGACAATCATCGCGTCTGGCACCGATGCGAGGATCGATCGCATCAAGAGCTCGAGCGATTTACGATCTCCGTAACGCCCCGATGTGTCTTGTAAGACAGGATGCTGATTATCTGTCATCAGCCACCCTTTGTAATGGGCGTCAGGCACGGATCAATCCATGTCTGCGGTGACAGAGCGCCGCTGTTTGTAGGCCGAAAGGCCGGCCATTGCGAGGATGACGAGCCCTGCTGCCAACATGTAGCAACCCCAGCAATGGGCTTGTTCAAACCAGCTGGTTTGCGCGGTCGCCAGTGTGACCGTTTTGCCCGAACACATCGGTAGTGAGAGCACCGGAACGCTGCCCATATGGAGCCAAGTCTTGAGGCCGCCAATCGCAATCATGGCCAGTCCGTAAAGCGTTTGCATCAAAGGGGTCATGTCTAATCCTGATCATGCTTTCTTGCATGCCGTTCTAGAGATCGCGTCCCAAACGCACATAGGGGATATCCCTTATTCAGCGCCTCAACACTGAAAGATATGCATCGGCTGAGCTGGAACCGCCCCGTCTTTCGGGGGACTAACTGAGGTGTATGTCGGCTATGGCAGAAATGATCGGGTCGTTCAGACGAGGGAATAATACGAGCATTATAGGGGTTGGGGTATTGACCGCGATCTTCCTATTTTTTGCGCTCTTAATGGCAACTTTCGCCAAAGATGCGGGAATGGAGTATCAGGCTTTGACCTTTATGGTCTTGGCGGGAGGCTTCCTAATTGGAACCGCGCTTTGGGCGGGTGGATTGGTCGATCGCGACCCATTCGATGAGTCCGAGTATGAGAATACTCTGGTCAAGTTCGGGGTCGCAGCCTCGATGTTCTGGGGCATTGCGGGTCTACTGGTCGGTGTGGTGATCGCGCTGCAGCTGACCTGGCCGAACCTGTTTTACTTCCCTGAACTTGGATGGACGAATTTCGGACGATTACGCCCGCTGCACACCAGTGCGGTGATCTTTGCTTTTGGTGGGAACGTCCTGCTGGCCACCAGCTTCTACGTGGTCCAACGGACTTGCCGGACGCGCCTGGCGGGCGGGATGTGGCCTTGGTTCGTCTTCTGGGGCTATCAGATCTTCATCGTGCTGGCGGCGACCGGCTACCTGATGGGCGTCACGCAATCAAAAGAATATGCTGAGCCAGAATGGTATGTTGACCTGTGGCTGACCTTGGTTTGGGTCGTCTATTTGCTCGTCTTCCTGGGCACGCTCTGGAAGCGTAAAGAACCCCACATCTATGTCGCGAACTGGTTCTACCTGTCTTTCATCGTGACAATTGCGATGCTGCACATCGTCAACAATCTTTCCATTCCGGTCAGCTTGACGGGCTCCAAATCCGTGCAGGTCTTTGCCGGGGTGCAGGATGCGATGACGCAGTGGTGGTATGGCCACAATGCGGTCGGCTTCTTCCTGACCACCGGCTTCTTGGCGATCATGTATTATTTCATTCCGAAGCGCGTGAACCGTCCGGTCTATTCTTACCGGCTGTCTATCGTACACTTCTGGTCGCTGATTTTCATCTATATCTGGGCGGGTCCGCACCACCTGCACTATACGGCGTTGCCACAATGGGCGCAGACGCTCGGAATGACCTTCTCTATCATGCTCTGGATGCCGAGCTGGGGTGGTATGATCAATGGCGTGATGACCTTGTCAGGCGCCTGGGACAGACTGCGTACAGACCCGGTTGTTCGGATGATGGTCGTCTCACTCGCCTTTTACGGCATGTCGACTTTTGAAGGACCGCTCATGTCGGTTCGCGCGGTGAACTCGCTCAGCCACTATACCGAGTGGGGGATTGGTCACGTTCACTCAGGTGCTTTGGGATGGGTCGGCTATATCAGCTTTGGCGCCCTCTATTGCTTGGTGCCATGGCTATACCGCAAGAAGGCCTTGTTCTCGAAATCGCTCGTTGAGTGGCATTTCTGGATCTCCACGATCGGTATCATTTTCTACATGGTTTCCATGTGGTTCGCCGGGATCATGGAAGGCCTGATGTGGCGCGCTTACAATGAGTATGGCTTCCTCGAATATAGCTTCGTGGAAACCGTTGAGGCCAAGCACATTAGCTACATGATCCGCGCGTTGGGTGGCACACTATACTTCGCAGGCGCGGGCATCATGGCCGTCAACTTGATCCGGACTGCTCTAGGCCACGGCGAGGCAAAAGCCTTGGATGAAGCCGAGAGTGATCCTTACGCAAAACCAGAGCCGCGCGGTGCGCTGGCACCGGCTGAATAGGAGGCCCTGAGACTCATGGGACTGATGAATAATCACGGCATCTTGGAGCGCCACTCACTGCTCCTCACCATCGGCATACTCGTCGTGGTCTCCATTGGCGGAATCATCCAAATGGCCCCGCTCATGTACATGGACAATACGATCGAGAAAGTAGACGGCATGCGCCCCTACACGCCGCTCGAATTAAAAGGCCGGGACATTTACATCCGCGAAGGTTGCTATGTCTGCCACAGCCAGATGGTCCGTCCGCTGCGCGACGAAGTCGAGCGCTACGGCCACTACTCGCTGGCGGCGGAAAGCATGTATGACCACCCGTTCCAGTGGGGGTCTAAGCGGACTGGTCCAGACCTCGCCCGAGTTGGCGGTAAATACTCTGCTGAGTGGCAAGTCGACCACTTGATCGACCCGCGCGCTCTCGTGCCAGAAAGCATCATGCCGCCTTATGCCTTCTTGATGGACAAGAAGCTCAAGTATGAAGGCATCGAAGATCGCCTGAAAACCGAGCGCTTGGTTGGCGTGCCGTACTCTGACGAAATGATCGAGAACGCCAAAGGGCATATCCTGGCTCAAGCCGATCCGAACGATAAGGGCTTCGATTATTATGACAGCCTGATGTCGCTCTATGAGGCGGAAGCGGGCCGCGAAGGCACCGTTGAAGCCCGCGACTGGGATGGCAATCCTGACGAGATCACCGAGATGGATGCGCTTGTCGCTTACCTTCAAATGACCGGAACTTTGGTTGATTTCTCAACCTATGAAGCCGGCGATCTTAGCAACCGTCGATAAGGGGAACAGGTATGTACGAGATCCTCTCTAGCTTCGCGCAAACAGGTGGCCTGGTCTACTTCGTTTTGATGTTCGCTGGCGCGCTGACTTACGCGCTCTGGCCGCGCAATCAGGAAAAATTCGATGCTGCAGCTCGTCTGCCTTTAGAAGATGGAGGCCCTCATAATGGCCAATGATATCAAAGACGTTGACGCCCATAGTGGAACTGAAACCACGGGCCATAGCTGGGACGGCATCAAAGAGTTGAACACGCCTTTGCCCCGTTGGTGGCTGATCATCTGGTATGTGACGATTGTCTGGGCGGTGATCTATATGATCTTCATGCCTGCCATTCCAGCGCTGCCCGGCATGGGCACCAATACGCCTGGTGTGCGTGGACATTCTGATCGCGCTCTGGTGGCAGAGGCGGTTGCCGATCTCAAGGCCGCACGGGTTGAACAATCCGCGTCATTGCTGGACGCCTCTCTTGAAGAAATCGAGACCGATCGCGAGCTTCAGCAGTTTGCGCTCGCCATGGGAGAAAGCCTGTTCGGCGACAATTGTGCCACCTGTCACGGGGCCGGCGGTCGCGGGGCGATCGGGTATCCAATCTTGGCCGACGATGTCTGGCTTTGGGACGGTACTCTTGATGGCATTGAATACACGCTGCGCCACGGCATTCGCCACGAAGGTGATCCAGATACGCGCTTCTCTCTGATGCCACGCTTCGGACGTGACGGGCTCTTGCCTAGCGAACAGATTGATAATCTCACGCAATATGTCTTGCAGGTTTCTGGTCAGCCACATGACGCGGATGCTGCTGAAGCTGCAGCGGTCACATTCGAACAGCAATGTGCCTCTTGTCACGGCGCTGATGCTAAAGGCGATCGCTTACAAGGTGCGCCAAATCTGACCGACCAAGAGTGGCTTTATGGCGGGTCCGAGGATGCGATCCATGCGACGATCTATAATGCGCGCAACTCGCATATGCCGGCTTGGCAAGACCGTCTCGACGATGCGTCGATCAAAGCCCTTGCGGTCTATGTCCACACCCTTGGTGGTGGCGAATAAGGCGCGCCTCCATGGGACAAGTCTCGCTCAACATGCACCCCTCGGCGGGGAGTGGGGGACCTACCCCGCCTCCGCCGAAGGATCTTTATGCCAAGCGCCAGCAAATCTATCCAAAGCTGGCGCACGGCAAATTCCGATCTGTTAAATGGGTCGTAATGGCGGTGACGCTTGGCGTATACTATCTCTTGCCATGGCTGCGTTGGGAGCGCGGAGAAGGGATCCCAAATCAGGCGGTACTGGCTGATTTTGAGAGTGAGAAATTCTATTTCTTCTTCATCGAGATCTGGCCGCAGGACATCCATTTTTTGGCGGGATTGCTCATTCTGGCAGCTCTTGGTCTGTTCTTGATTACCTCGCTTTTGGGTCGCGTTTGGTGTGGATACACTTGCCCCCAGACGGTTTGGACAGATCTTTATATATGGGTTGAACGTGCCTTCGAGGGCGACCGGGCAGCCCGTATGCGTCTCGACCATTCGAAATGGACCTTCAACAAGGCCTGGCGCAAACTCGGCAAGCACACAGTGTGGCTGGTCATTGCCTTTTGGACGGGCGGGGCGTTCATTCTGTATTGGCACGATGCGCCGACTGTGGCGCAGGGCTGGTTCACAGGCGAGGCGCCGCTTTCGGCCTATTGGTTTGCCGGTATCCTGACTATGACCACTTATTTCCTGGCCGGTTGGATGCGCGAGCAAGTCTGTACTTATATGTGCCCGTGGCCGCGGATTCAGGGTGCACTCACGGATGAGCACGCGCTGAATGTGACCTATCGTTATGATCGCGGTGAACCGCGCGGCCCAAAGCGGAAATCTGAAAGCTGGGATGAGCGCGGCGACTGTATCGATTGCGACCAATGTGTCCAAGTTTGCCCCGTCGGGATCGACATTCGGAACGGCTCGCAATTGGAATGTATCCACTGTGCGCTGTGCATTGATGCCTGCGATGAGATGATGACTAAGATCGGGCGCCCGACGGGTCTCATTGCTTATGATACCGATGTCGCTGTTGCGGCGCGGAGCCAACATCAAACGCCCCCGAAATACCGTGTGCTCCGGACACGGACGATCCTGTATGTGATTCTGATCTCGGCGATCAGTGCGTTAATGGTTTGGGGATTGGCGACGAAGGCCACGATCGAGGCGAACGTGCTGAAAGACCGGTCGCCGCCATTTGTGCAGCTGTCGAGCGGTGAAATTCAAAACGGCTATACGTTGAAGCTCGTCAATAAGCTGTCTGAGCCGCGCACGATGATTGTCAGCATTACGGGGATTGAGGGGCTGTCTTACTCTGTCATCGGATTTGAACATGACGGGTCGAAGTCGATTCAACTCCCAGTCGAGTCTCATGGGGTCGATCGGTATCGACTGCTGATCAGCGCGCCAGCCGGTGCGCCGCAACGCCAAATCACCATTTCTGTTCAGGACGCCGAGACCGGCGAAACTGATATTAACCGCGCGTCTTTTAGAGGACCAAACTGATGCTCCAAGCTGAACTCCACCCATCCGCTAATACGTCTCAGAAAGAGCTAAAAGGCTGGCACGTCTTACTAATTATGCTTGGCTTTTTTGGCGTCATGTTCGCCGTCAATGGTGTGTTTCTCTACCACGCTATTACCAGCTTTCCGGGCGAGGATGTGAAGAAGTCATACGTCCAGGGATTGAACTATAATGACACTTTGGCGGCGCGCGCCGCGCAGGCTGAGCTGGGCTGGACCGCGGAAGCAGGGCTGATTGGCAATGACTTGGTTTTCCGTTTAAACGATGCAGATGGTCAGCCCCTGTCCAACTATGTGGTCATCGGAGAAATCCGCCGCCGCGCGACCCAAGATGCCGATCGCGACTTGGTGTTCCAAGCGGCTATGGCTGGCGAATACCGTGTCGAGACAGATGGGCTTGAGGCGGGTCAATGGGACCTGCGCATCAGCGTGTTCGACGCGAGCGGAGAGGCCTTGGTCTTCAATGTTGATAAAACGCTGATTGTGTCATGACGGAAATAGCGCTTTCGCCAGCTCAAGGCTGTCCATCGGGATTAGAACCCCCGAGCGATGCGCTCGCTGGCGATATGACCGCTTTTGTTCGCAGAAAGAATGGTCTGGACACACTCACTTTGTCTGTCCGCGGCGCGAAATGCGGCGGCTGCCTATCGAAAATTGAAGGCGCGGTTAAAGCGATCCCACAGGTCGAGCAAGCGCGCTTGAATCTCTCGAATGGTAAGCTGTTCGTGGCGTGGTCCGGTGCGGATCTTGCCAATCAAATTGCTGAGCGCGTCGCCGGGCTTGGTTATGGCGTCTCAGCTTTCTCCGAAGATGCGACCGCGCAATCTGCTAAATCGGAAGAACGCCGACTACTCATCTCCATGGGAGTGGCCGCCTTCGCGTTGGCGAATATTATGCTGCTGTCCGTGTCTGTTTGGGGCGGGCATGGCGAGATGGGCCAAGATACGCGGACCGCGCTGCATGCGATTTCGGGTCTCATCGCGTTTCCAATTTTACTGTTTAGCGGCCGCCATTTCTTTCAATCGGCGTGGTCCGTGCTGAAGCATGGCCGGGCCAATATGGATGTTCCGATCTCCTTGGCGCTGACCTTGGCGTTCGGCGTCAGCGTTTGGGAAACAGCGATTGGCGGTGCGCACGCCTATTTCGACGCCTGCGTAATGTTGCTCTTTTTCCTGCTGATTGGTCGATTTCTTGACGCGCGGTTGCGACGGCAGGCGCATGCGGCTGCGCACGATTTGGCAGCGTTGCAGAACCGTTCGGTCAATCGCGTCGCCGGCAATGGTCAAATGGAAAGCGTCCGGGCGGAAGATGTCAGCAAAGGCGATTTGATCTTCCTGGCGGCGGGCGAGCGCTCAGTGATCGATCTCAAGATCACGTCCGGCGAAAGCAGCATTGATGAAAGCCTCGTCACCGGCGAGAGCCTGCCACGTTCGATTCAAGTCGGTGAAACTTTATATGCAGGGACCGTCAATCTCGATCGTCCGATTGAGGGAGAAGCCCTAGGCGAGGCGTCCGATTCCTTGCTCTCGGATATTGCGGGCATGCTCGAAGCTGGGGAACAGAAGCGGGCGCGCTATCGCAAGATCGCGGATAGAGCGGTGTCGCTTTACGTGCCATTTGTTCATACGACCGCGGCGATTACCCTCATCGCCTGGCTGATGCTTGGTGCGGGGCCGCGTGAAGCGATCATGGTCGCGGTGGCGACCCTGATTATTACCTGTCCGTGCGCGCTCGCCCTAGCGGCTCCTGTGGCGCAAGTTGTGGCGTCTGGGCGGTTGTTCAAAAACGGAATCTATTTGCGTTCCGGCGATGCTTTGGAACGGTTCGCAGAGATCGATCACGTCGTGCTCGATAAGACAGGCACACTCACGCTCGGGACGCCGACTCTGATCTCAGAACATGGCGATGACCTTATGCTCGCCGCGCAGCTCGCCCGCGCGAGCCGCCATCCTTTATCAAGAGCCGTGGTTGCTGCTGCTGGAGCTGGACCCATTGCGGCTGAGGTCCGTGAGGTCCCGGGGCTCGGCGTCGAAGGTTGGATTGATGGACGCCGCTATCGGCTTGGCTCCGCAGAATGGGTGGGTCTTGAGGCGACGTCCCAGACGGGTGGACCATCGCTCTGGTTTGCGCCGGTCGATGGACGCGCGCAGCAATTCCAGTTTCAAGATCAATTGCAATCCGATGCCAGCACGGTCCTTCAAAGCTTGCGACAGAAAGGCTTGGAGATTGAAATCTTATCCGGCGACACGGAAGCCGCTGTCGCGGAGATTTCAAAACAGCTGCACGTGACGACCTGGCGCGCGAAAGTGTCGCCGCAGGGCAAGGTCGCCCGCTTGAGTGAGCTCAGCGCGCAGAACAAGAAAGTCCTGATGGTCGGAGATGGACTGAATGATGCCGGGGCCCTGGCGATGGCACATGCGTCTCTGGCACCCGGGGGCGCAATGGACGTTTCGCAATCGGCGTCTGATGCGGTCTATTCCGGGGGGCTAAAGGCGATCCAATCGGTACTCGGTGTCTCAAAACGCACGCGGGGTGTGATGCTCCAAAACTTTGGCCTCGCTGCAGCTTACAATATGATCGCCGTGCCGATTGCTGTCACTGGAAACGTTACGCCTTTAATTGCGGCGATTGCGATGTCGGCCTCGTCATTGATCGTCACATTGAACGCGCTTCGCATCAATAGTATGCAAGCCTCGTGAACATTATTGTCTATCTCATCCCGGTTGCGCTGGGGCTCGGTTTATTAGGGCTTTTGGCGTTTTTGTGGTCAGTGAATTCGGATCAATATGAAGATCTGGATGGCGCCGCGCATCGCATTTTGGATGATGAAGACAAACCGCTTTGAGCGCGCCAAGCCAAGCTTTCAGAATAAGCCATAAGTGCGTATCGATAACACTCCGGATGGTTCCTTATACTCGGCAAAACATGGGCTTCCTAAATTAGACGAAAGTCGATTTTAGGGAGGCTCTATCGATGTCTGTGACTGTGATGCTCGGTGGCAATGTGGACGAAATCCATCCCGCATTGGACACTGCAATTGATTTCGCCAAACGGATAAAGACCAACCTGACCGGGTTATGCGCTCTGCCAGATCCAGCCAATTCTGTGGTTTATATAACGGGTGCGGAAACCGTCATTATGGGGCGCTGCGGCGATCCAATCCTTGGCCGAAGCGCAGAAGAAATTGGTCGAGGAGTTTCAGGAGGTCTTTGCCCAGAAAGCTGAAGCGGCGGGATCCTGGCTTCAAGCCGAGTTTAAAAAAGAGGTTGGGTCGATTGCATCTCACGGTGCCGCTGCAGCGTCGCTTGCTGATGCGTTTGTGTTGCCCAAAGATGCGACCCAATCGAACCATCCGCTTAACGCGGTGTTTGAGCACGTCTTGATGGAGGCCAACTTGCCTCTCGTCTTAGCGCCAAAAACGGTTTCGACATCCAATACCTGCATCATTGCCTGGGATGGCAGCCCGATCGCAGCTCGTGCTGTGAAACTGCACATGCCCTTGATCCGGTCTTACAAGAAAGTTGTGATCGCCCAGAACCCCGACAAGATCCGCCATCAATGGGCACATGTCTGCGAAGACTCCAAAACGCGTTTGATCGAACTCCTGCATGAGGAACGGTTGGAAGTCGCAGACGTGACGATCAGCGGTCCTGTCTCGCAAGCCCTTATGAAAACTGCGGAGACCGAAAGAGCTTCGCTGATCGTTATGGGGGCCTACGGACACAATCGCATTGGACAGATGCTGTTCGGCGGCACCACCAGCAAATTACTACACAGCGATGAAGCGCCTGCGCTCGCGCTTTGCCGATAAGGAGGCCCTAACCATGTCACTACAACAGATTGTCCTGCGTCTCGCGCGCAATCCTGAGATGCCTGACGGCGATGATCGCCAAGGCTATGTCGTTATCGCCCCGCTCGACGCTGAGGCGAAGATAGACCTTGAGGCGTGGCGCGAGACCCGGGAGAAGTGCACCGTGAGGCGTTTTCACCCCGACCCAGAGGAGCATGCTGATGGCTGGCTCACTCATAATGGTAGCAAATGGCGTTTCCATTATGACGAAGACCGCGAGGGTCCTGACGAAGGGGGTTATCGCCTGGGCGACCATGTTTTCCGCCCGGGAGAGTACGTTACCATCGCGCATCATGGTGACGAGGCCTTGGTCTATCGCGTGACCGAGGTGTTGCCCTATCATGAGCATGATGCTCACGCAGCCGCCGAGGCTTAAGGCCAAACGCGCTGTTGCAAGTTTCGGGTGGCGCTGGACATCAATCAGCGTTACCCGGCGCGCATGTCACCTGCGCTTCGCCTCGGATTCATTTGCTGTCTCGGATGCTATACCATCTGGGGCGGTCTGCCGCTTTACTTTCGGGCGCTCGATCATATCCGACCGGAAGAGATGCTGGCGCACCGCATCATCTGGAGCGTTCCGACTGGACTGATCCTGATTGTGATTGCGCGCAACTGGCAGCAATTACGCGCCGCTCTGACCCGAAAGTATGTGCTTTGGCTCTGCCTCTCAGCGCTCCTGATTGGCGTGAATTGGCTGCTTTATATCTGGGCTGTCGGCCAAGAACGCGTGATGGAGGCGAGCCTTGGTTACTATATCAATCCGCTGATCAATGTTTTGATCGGGGCCGTCTTCTTTGCGGAGCGTTTGCGTCCGGCGCAATGGGTGTCGGTCGGGCTAGCCACGATTGGCGTTGCGGTCATGACCAGCGCTTTAGGCTATCTGCCTTGGGTGGCGTTGGTGCTCTGTATCACGTTCGCCCTCTATTCTGTCATTCGCAAGCAGGTGCAGGTGGACAGCCGCGCAGGCTTTGTTGTTGAAGCCGCGCTGCTTGCGCCTTTGGCAATGATTTGGCTGGGCTGGTTTGTGGGGCAACCCGACGGGCGCCTTATGGGCGATGGGGGATGGGATATCCCGCTTTTGCTGGCCGCGGGTCCGATCACCGCGACACCGCTCATTTTGTTTGCCCTTGCTGCAAAGCGTTTGCGTCTCTCGACCATGGGGATGATGCAGTATATCGGACCGACACTTCAATTCTTGATCTCGGTTTACATTTTCAAAGAACCGTTCGGTTTAACCCACGCGATTGCTTTCGGCTTTATCTGGACCGCGCTCATTGTCTTCACGGTCGATAGTTTGATGGGGGAGGCGAAAGCGCGACGCTTGGCGCGCGCGGCGGCATCTGTCCGCTAAAGAAAAACCCGGCTCGGTGGCCGGGTTCAAGATAAGCATAGATGGAGAGATTGGAGAGCTTCCAAACTCCCCCGATACTGAGCAAGCCCCATGCCAGTTTCGCCTTTGAGGCGAGTCTCAATCCGAGACAGGGGCTATAAACACCCATATAACGCTTGGATGAGCCGCGTTGCGCGTGGGTCCGCTTGCAGGCTGTTCGACTGCCGGTTCATCACATAAGCGGCGCTTAACTGTCGGTCTGGATCGCCGAGCGCTAAGGACCCCCCCCAGCCAGAATGGCACAAGGTCTCTGGGTTTGGTCCGTATAGGCCGATATTGTTGCGCATCACGCCTGCGGCGAACTCCGTCACATACGGCAAGACTAAGTCCTGCCCTTTGGCACGGCTTTGAGTGAGCGCTTCGAAGGCCGCGTCTGAGATCACGCGCGCACCATTCAGCATGCCGCCATGTGCATAAATCCCATAGAGTTGCGCAACGGCGGGTGCTGTGCCGATCCCATTTGCGGATGGAATCTCGATCTCGCGCCAGATTGCCCCGCCGCGATCCGGCGACGACCATTTGGTCAGAAAGGCCGCGCGGGTGGCCTCATTGATCTCACCAAGATCCGGAAGCGCGCGGGGGCGCATGATCTCAGCGACCCGGTCATGCTCTGCGGCCGGTGTGCCGATTTGGAAATCAATGCCGGCGGGTCCTGTAATTTCCTCGCGCAGAATGGTGCCGAGCGACCGCCCATCAATGCGCCGCACGATTTCACCGATCAAGTAGCCCCAAGTCAGAGGGTGATAGCCGTGCTGGGTTCCTGGCGTCCAAAGCGGCGCGAGCGGGGCGAGGGCGGCTGCGCACGCTTCCGGATCGAGCCAGACCGCCGGATCGATCGGCTCCACAAAGCCAGGTAATCCCGCTTGGTGCGAGACCAATTGCGCGATTGTGATGTCGGCTTTTCCATTGGCCTCAAATTCCGGCCAGAGGTCGGCAACGGGCGTTTCATAACCGGCGGGCACAGCATCGATGACGTGCGCAAGCGTTAGCGCGGCGATGGGCTTTGTGGTTGAATAGACCGGCACAATCGTGCGCTCGTCCCAAACGCGTTCTTTTCTGCGATCGGCGAACCCACCCCATAAATCAATGATGAGCTCCCCATCGAGATAAGCGGCGAATCCGGCACCGAGCTCTTGATCTTCGTCGAAATTCGCTTCGAACGCTTCGCGCACAGGCTCAAAGCCGGGAGCAGCGAAACCAGAGATGGGATAATCAGTCATGGCGCCTCTCTAGAGCGTTTTCGTCATCCGTGCACGGTCCAGCATTTGGCCGTCGACCTCGACGGTTTCATGGACGTCCACGGTAAACCCCATGGCCGTAAAAGCGGGTTGTGCCATCAAGCTGGCATGCGTTGACAGCTCAGCCTCTCCGGCTTGCTGCGCGTGCGCGAGCACCTCATTGAAGAGCTTACGGAACAGGCCTGAGCCTTGCGCAGTCGGAAGGATATAAGCAAAATCCACATAGCCGCCGGGTTCAATCGACATGAAGCCCAATACGGTCGTGCCGCGCTCTGCCAGGATGATGGTTTTCCCGCTCAGTCGATCCGCCCAGGCCGAGCCCTGTCGCGGTTCAGGGGCCCAGGCCATTGACTGCGCTGCGCTATACTTTGTCGGGCCTTTATGAATCGCGTCGAACATCACTTCGCCGAGCGTATCAAAGTCGCTCGGTTCGGCGGATCTGAGGTTGATCGTATCCATGATTGACCCCGGGCGAGTGTTGATTTCGAACGCGCGAAGAGGCACTCGTGTCGCGAACCTTCTTATCCGTCAAGGAGCCTCCATGTCTGGACCTGCCCATCGCCCTCGCCGCTCTTGCCTCTATATGCCAGGCGCCAATCCGCGCGCGTTGGAAAAGGCCAAGTCTTTGCCCGCCGATACGGTGATCTTCGACTTGGAAGATGCGGTCGCGCCCGAGGCTAAACTCGAAGCCCGCGATACGGTCTGCGCGGCGGTGAAAGCGGGCGGCTATGGTGCGCGTGAAGTGGTGATCCGGATCAATGGGCTCGACACGGAATGGGGGTTACTAGACTTAAAAGCCGCGGTTGAAGCGGGGCCTGATGCGATCCTGGCGCCAAAAGTGATTGATGGTGGTGATATTGACCGGCTCGATGATGCGATGAGCCGCGCGGGCGCGCCAGACTCAATGGGGCTGTGGGTGATGATCGAGATGCCCAAGGCCATCCTGAACATCCAAGATATCGCAGAAGCCGTCGGTCGCACGCGTCTCACCGCTTTTGTTATGGGGACCAATGACCTCGCCAAAGAGTTGCGCGGCGTGAATGATCCGCCGGTGCGAACCGCGTTCCAAACCTCGCTTGGTCTCTCCGTCGCAGCGGCCCGCGCTTATGACCTGCTCGCCATTGATGGCGTGTTTAATGGCATCGGCGATGAACAGGGCTTGCGGTCAGAGTGCGAACAAGGCCGGTTGCTGGGGTTTGACGGCAAGACCCTGATCCATCCATCACAACTCGAGACCGCCAATCATGTCTTTGCCCCGGCACCCGCAGATGTGGAACAAGCACAAGCCGTGATCGAAGCGTTCGCGGATCCTGCTAATGCTGGCAAAGGCGTGCTTAAGGTGAATGGCAAGATGACTGAGCTGCTCCACTTGGAAGAGGCAGAGCGTACCGTTGCCGTTGCAGCGGCGATCGCTGCGATGGAGGCCTAACCGGCGGTTTGCTTGAGCGTCTCATAAGCGAGGTTCAACCGCTTCCCAAAACGCGAGAGTAAGCCCTCGTCGGCAAATTGAGAGATGATTGAAACTCGCAAAACATGGCGAGATTTCCAAAGGGCCGGGCGAACAAAGAATTGGTCATCTTCATTCACAAGTCGAGCCAGCTCCGGCATTTTTTCGTCCTCAGCAGAGTCCTCGAAAGCGATCACCAGTTGGTTCAACTCGACCGGGTTCAAAACGGCGAGGCCTGGGATTGCTGCGACCTCTTTTTCTAAGCGGCGGGCCGCCATGCAATGCGCCCGCACCATGTCGATAATGCCGTCTCGGCCGAGAGACCTTATGACGGCCCAAGTCGCAAATCCTCGCGCGCGACGTGAGAGTTCCGGCCCAAAGTTTGCGGGATTACGTCCATCTTCCGTCGCCCGATTAAGATAACCGGCATCCTTCGACATGGCGCGCATGTGAGCCTCCGGATGGCGCACAATCGCAAAGCCGGAATCATAGGGAACTTGAAGCCATTTATGACCATCCACAGACCAACTGTCGGCCAGCTCTAACCCAGCCGTGAGGTGAGCTTTCTCGGGTAGAACCCGGGCCCATAAGCCAAACGCGCCATCCACGTGCATCCAAGCATTGTGAGCGTGGCTAAGCTCCGAAATCGCCACGAAGTCTTCGAAGCCGCCACTATTGATATGGCCTGCTTGCGCCAGAATGATCTTGGGGCCGCCGCGCACCGACATTTCTTGCGCGAGCGCGTCGGGATCCATTAATCCGCGCGCATCAGAACGCACTCGAACAATGTTCCGTCGCCCAAACCCCAAGAACCGCAATGCTGCGAGATTGCTGACATGCGTATCGTCGCTGGTTAAAATCGAGATCAGAGGTGCGCCCTGAAGGCCGTCTTCATCCACATCATAGCCGACCCGGCGCAGTACTTCACCACGAGCTGCGGCCAGTCCAACAAAGCCGGCCATGGTCGCCCCCGTGACGAAGGCAACCGAGCTTTCGCGCGGTAGATCGAAAAGCTCCAATAGCCAGGCCGCGACGGCTTCTTCCGCGATCGCAGCGGCCGGCGCGGTTTGATAGATCGCAGAGTTTTGACCCCAGGCCGAAACCAGCCAATCCGCGGCGACCCCAACCGGATCGGACGCGCCCATCACCCACGCAAAGAAGCCAGGATCTGTGTTTCGGACCAGGCCCCCGCTCGCCGCGTCGATCAATTCTTGGATGACAAGGTCGCCGGGGAAAGGTTTTGCGTTAAGCGGTAAACAGAAGGCACGTCGCAGTTCAGAAGCAGACGCCGTAGCGTGTATTGAACGCTCACCCGACCTGTAAGCGGCGACATAGTTCGCGACCAGATCGAAGGTCAGGTCTTGATCTCGCATTCGGATTTCCCCTCGCTTAAAATGCAGCGGCTTCGAGCGTACGAGCGATGTTTAGGAAATCAAGCGGGCGTGTTTTCGAGTCTTCCGCGACGGCGCACATGGGTTCCCATAGGAAACGCGTTGCGGTGACGCCCAGAGCGCCTATGACTGATCGGCGATAGGCGCCCGCGCGCGGGGCCCCACTTGAATGGAGACTGCGATGATTGATTTGTACACGTGGACCACCCCAAACGGGCGCAAAATTTCGATCGCCTTGGAAGAGATGGGCGCGGCGTACGACGTCCACCCGATCAATATCGGGAAGGACGAACAGTTTTCGCCTGATTTCTTAGCGATCAGCCCGAACAATAAAATCCCAGCCATCTATGATCGCGACCTGGATGTCAGCGTCTTTGAGTCAGGCGCAATCCTCATTCATCTGGCTGAGAAAACCGGCAAGTTCCTTCCACAAGACGCCGCTGGGCGCGCCAAGGTTTTGGAGTGGCTGTCCTGGCAAGTTGGTGGGTTTGGGCCGATGCTAGGCCAGCTCAATCACTTCATGAACCGGGCGGACGAGAAGATGCCAGCCGCGATCAAGCGCTTCTTTGATGAGGCGGTTCGTCTCTACACGGTTTTGGACAAGCAGCTCGCTGGCAAAGACTATGTGGCGGGTGATTATTCGATTGTGGATATGGCGATCTATCCCTGGTCGATTGTGGCGCTTGGGCCGATTCAAAGCGGTAGCGGTAAGACCTTCGCCAATGTCGCCGCCTGGCATGATCGTATGGCGGCGCGACCGGCTGTACAGGCAGGGATGAACATTCCCCCGTCCAGTTAAGCGCAAGACCTAGAACCTCAGGCCATCCATCGCTGTCCGATAAGAGAATTCCAAAGGAGTATCCCGACATGTCCATCTTTGAAAACGTGGTGATTTGTGAACCTCTGCGCACACCGGTCGGGGCTTTCGGAGGCGCTTTTAAAAGCACACCCGTCCACGAGCTCGCGACACAAGTGGTCACCGCATTGTTGGATCGCACACAGCTCCCAGGAGAAGCGGTCGGGGATGTGGTTTTCGCAAATTGCTATCCCACTATGGACGCACCTGCGATTGGGCGGGTGGTGGCGCTGGACGCGGGATTACCCGTCACCGCCGGCGGCATTCAACTCGATCGCAGATGTGGGTCCGGGCTCCAGGCGGTTATCTATGGCGCGATGACGGTCGCCACGGGCGGCGCCGACGTGGTGATCGCGGGCGGCGCAGAATCGATGAGCCGAGCGCCACATTATTCGACAGAAATCCGTTGGGGGGTCAAAGGCCCAAATATACGCCTGGAAGATGGCCTCACACGAGGTCGTGTCACAGCAGGCGGCGAGAACTATCCGGTGCCGGGAGGTATGATTGAGACGGCGGAGAACCTGCGCAAGGAATACAATATCTCTAGAGACGCGCAGGATGAGCTTGCCGCCCGCTCACAAGCTCGGGCAGGTGCAGCGATGGAAAGTGGAGTGTTCTCCGAAGAAATTGTGCCGGTGACGGTGAAAGGCCGCAAAGCGGATACCATCGTTGAAACGGATGAGCATCCGCGCCCAGGTACTACGGTTGAGAAACTGTCCACGCTGCGCGCGATTATGAGCAAAACCGATCCCGATGCCACGGTCACGGCCGGCAATGCGTCCGGTCAAAATGACGGTGCAGCGGCCTGTATCATCGCGACGCGCGAGGCGGCCGATAAATATGGCCTGAAACCGCTGGGGCGGATGGTCAGTTGGGCGCTCGCCGGAGTACCGCCGAAAACCATGGGCATCGGACCCGTACCATCTAGTCAGAAAGCGCTTGCGCAGGCCGGTCTTAGCCTCGCGGATATGGATCTGATCGAACTCAACGAAGCGTTCGCGGCACAAGTCTTGGCCTGCACGACTGAGATGGGGCTCGAAGGCGATGATTTTGACCGCATCAATGTCCACGGCTCTGGCATTTCGCTTGGGCATCCAGTTGGTGCGACCGGTACGCGTATTTTGACGACACTGCTGCGGGAAATGGATCGCCGCGAAGCGCGATACGGGCTAGAAACCATGTGTATTGGTGGCGGGCAGGGGCTCGCGGCTGTGTTTGAGCGCGTGCACTAAGCCCTTAGTCTTTTTGAGCGTGCGTGTGCCACGGCCTCATCCTGAGTGAAGTCGAAGGATGAGGCGGGCTCGGATTAATTTGGCCCTAGATCCTTCGACTTTGCTCAGGATGAGAGCCTATCCATGAGGGTCACCGAACGGATTGAATGTATCGATCGGCGTCTCTGCATGCGATTGGCAGAGCGCATCGAAATTATAATCGACTTGATCCGCGAAGTCTGGACGTACGCCTGTTTCAAGCCAGAATTTGACCAGTCCTAATCGCGCGCAAAGCTTGATAAAGCGGGGGTCGCCACGCGCGGTTTTCAATTCATTGCCAAACAAAAGCGTCGACCTGTAGGCCACGGTGCCGATATCGTCATCCGGCGCGCCCGTTGGACCGATCGCGACCTGCTCAAGCACATCATACATAAGATCCGTAAATCCAAATTGGCTGATCCATAAGACGCGAAACAGATCAGCTGATCCTTTAGTTAGAGTATGATCCGCGATCTCTTTCGCTTTGGCCTTCATCTCTGCCGAGTCTCGGCGAGACAGGATCATGGCCAGATCAATGATTCCAGAGAACTCCGCCAATGGGTGCTGGTTCAGTATGTCTTGATCAGCGATTTGCGCCAAGCGTTCGGTCTGGTTCAGGCGCGCCAGCAAGGTGATCAGAGTGGCGCGAATACCATTCTCGTCCGGCCACCGGTCGAGATTATCTTCGAGTTCAGACCGCGCGCTTTCAAGCTCTCCAAGGTAGAACAGGACGACGGCGGGATAACTCGCCGACATGGGATTGAGTGGATCTAAGCGGGCGCCTTCGCGCGCCAAATCATAAGCCAGTCGCATTCTGCCAATACAGGTCTCATGAAAACTGACCAGAAACAGACCGGTGCCTGAATTACTACTGAAGCGCCGCAAATCGAAGATCGCGTCATGGTGTTCGAGCATCGGTCCGAAATGATCGAGACGTTGATAAGCCGCGTTGAGGGCGTCGCGATTGCCAGCATCTAAGGCGAGCGCATTATGGATCGCATCTTGAACCCCAGTGTCCAACTCTGTGCGCATTTGAACCGGGTGGTACATGCGGATCATGGCTCTATTTCGAGCGAGCGCCCCCCAAGCCGGGGCGAAGTCAGGCGCCTCTTGGGTCACCCGTTCAAGCAGTTCGATCGCTTCATTGAGGCGTTCGGTAGAATAGGTCCATTCGCGTCCCCTCAAATAGAGATCATAGACCTCAGGTGGCATCACCGTTTGACGCTGGGCTTCCATTTTTTGATCAAGGGAAAGAGCGATTTTTTCCGAAATATCATCCTGAACAGCAAAGATATCTGTCAGCTCCCGATCATAGCGCTCTGACCACAGTGTCTCTCGCGTCTCGGCTTTTTCAAGATGGGCTGAAATGCGAACTCGATTGCCAGCTCTTCGAACGGACCCGTCGATCACATAGTCGGCGCCGAGATCCTGCGCGGCGGAGCGCTTGCGTTCACCTCGAAGCTGAAAGCTCGATGTACGACCGATAAGTTTTAAGTCCGTACCGCGCATCAGGCGATCAATGATATCTTCGCTAATTCCGTCCGAGAAAAACTGCGTATCTGGATCGGATGATAGATTGTCGAATGGGAGCACTGCGATAAGCGGCTCAGCGGTTCGTTTTGATTTGGTTCCAGTCGAATGTGTTTGCGCAATCTCAGCTTCGAGGACATATCCGCGCCGTGGTACGGTCCGGATACAATGACCCAAGCGATGTGGGACATCCAAGGCTTTGCGCAACAAGCTTACTGCTCGACTAAGGCTTTCATCGCCGCCAAACCGAACCCCCCAAATGGCGTCAATCAGCGCTTCACGTGCAAGCGTTTGTCCGGGGTGGGCGGCGAGAACTTGAAGCAGCTGCATCACTTTCGGTTCGAGCTGAGTGTCGCCGAGAGGACTTGATAGGTTCAACAGGCCTGGATCGACCCGAATGGTATCGAGAATGAACGGACCATCCCTGGACTCTAAGCCTTCTGCCATCAGATCAACTGTCCCAGTCCGCACGCATTTGTAATTATCCTATATTTTTCAATGGATAAGGAATTGATCAGAGAACCATAAAGTCTCCGTCAGGATCATAAGACGGTCTTCCGGCAAGTTCCAGTCACAGCCAAACGGGCTGCAACTCAACTCAACTGGAGCCTAAAATGATCAACCTCACAAAAACCTTCGCCGCTGCCGCCATCACCATCGCATTTGCCGGATCAGCAGTCGCCCAAGATACGGTCTCGACCGCTATTTCTTACGACCCGGCACTGAGCCCTCAAGTCAATTATGACGGTATCCGTGAAACCGCCAAAGCGGCGTGCGATGAACTGCACGCTCGCCAGACGACATCGTTCTCAAATGCGAACCGTCGCGCCAAGAAAAAGTGCCGCGCGCAAATTGTCAAAGCTGCGGTCGACACCATCAATGACCCTTTCATCACAGCGATTCACGAAAACGGTGAGGTTCGGACTCCGATGTTCGCATCCAAGAACTAAGCGCCAAACTCCTCCTGGTGCGCCGCCGGTGACAACACGTCACCGGCGCTTTTTTAGTCATCCCGGAAGCGATTGGTGATCGGATACCGTCGATCGCGGCCGAAATTTTTCGAGCCGACTTTCACCCCAGGCGGAGCCTGGCGGCGTTTGTATTCGGCGATGTAGAGAAAGTGCTCAATGCGTCGCACTGTGGCCTCGTCATGACCGCGGGCGAGGATGTCTTCGACGTCTTCTTCTTCGTCGACCAGCCCGCGTAAGATATCGTCGAGCGCATCATACGGCGGCAGCGAGTCTTCGTCTTTTTGGTCTTCTCGCAGTTCGGCGCTGGGCGGTTTGGTGATGATCCGTTCCGGGATGACCTCACCGCCCGGGCCGAGTGCGCCAAGCGGCACGCCCGTATTTCGCCAGCGGGAAAGCGCGAAGACTTCGGTTTTATAGAAGTCTTTCAGGGCATTATAGCCGCCGCACATATCGCCATAGAGCGTTGCATAGCCGACCGCCATTTCGGACTTATTGCCAGTCGTGACGACCATGTGCCCGAACTTGTTCGAAAGCGCCATCAGGGTGAGGCCGCGCAGACGCGACTGAATATTCTCTTCCGTCGTATCGGGCTGCGTTTCAGCAAACGCCTCGCCGAGCATCTCATCCAGCGCACTGACGCCGGGGGCGATATTGATCGTATCATAGCGCACACCGAGCGCCTCGGCGCAGGCCTTGGCGTCTTCCAAGCTTACGGAGCTTGTATATTTGCTCGGCATCATCACGCACCAAACCCGATCCGGTCCGAGCGCGTCTACGGCCATGGCCGCTGTCAGCGCACTATCAATGCCGCCAGAGAGCCCGAGTACGACACCCGGAAAGCGGTTCTTGTTCACATAATCGCCGAGGGCGAGGGTTGCGGCGCGGTATTCAGCCTCCCAGCCCGTCGTGAGCTTGGCGGGATCATCCGCCGGTACAAAGCGATGGCTGTCACCATCATAGGTGACGAGCGCGGTACCCGAGACAAAGTCGCCGAGCAACTGATGCTCTGTCCCATCATGGTCGACCGCGTAAGAGGCGCCGTCAAAGACCAGCTCGTCCTGACCGCCGACTTGATTGACGAAAAGATAGGGCACGCCGGTCTTGGCCCAGGCTGAGAAGGTCGTGTGGCGCTCAACGTTCACCGTGCGCCGCCAGGGCGAGGCGTTCGGCACAAGCAGAACTTCAGCCCCGGCCTGATGCAAAGCCGCCGGAACGCGGGAGTACCAAATGTCCTCGCAAATCGCGATGCCGACTTTGATCCCGTTCATGTCGACCAGGACATGCTTGCCTTCACCCGCATTGAAGATCCGTTTCTCGTCGAAGACGCCATAATTCGGCAGCTCTCGCTTGTTATAGCGCAAGCGGATCTCACCCTTTTCAAGCAATAAGACGGAATTGAACAATTGGCCTTCTGTGGCCCAGGGCGATCCGATCAGCATGGACGGACCGTCTTTGGTGAGCGCCTTGAGGTCTTCGATGGCGGCCATGGAATGCTCGACCGCAGCCGGTTTGAGGACAAGATCCTCGGCCGGATAGCCAAGAATGAAGAGCTCAGAGAGGACCAACAGGTCAGCCCCTTTCGCCTTGGCTTCGGCATGGGCGGTCTCGGCTAGCGCTTTGTTTCCTTTGATGTCTCCCACCACAGGATTGAGTTGCGCCACGAGCATTTTGAGGGTGTTCATCATGGCTCTCAGGTAGGAAGTTTTTGCCGCGCTGACAATTGCTTCCCCGCCGCAGCTCGCGCGGCGACAGGTTTGACAGGTCGAGCCGGGCTGGCACACTCCGAAAAAACCATACGGGAGGTCCTCAAATGGCAGACCATGATTTGGTGATCCGCGGCGGCTTCGTGGTCGACGGATCCGGGACGCCCGGCCGTGACGCAGATATCGCGATCAAAGCGGGCAAGATCGTCCAAGTGGGCGAGGTCTCCGGCTCCGGCGCAGAAGAGATTGACGCCAAGGGCAAGCTCGTCGCGCCCGGCTTTGTTGATATTCATACGCATTATGATGGCCAGGTCACCTGGGGCAATGCGCTCTCGCCCTCGTCCAATCATGGCGTCACGACTGCGATTATGGGCAATTGCGGGGTGGGTTTCGCGCCTGTGCGGGATCACGACCATGACCGGCTGATCCGTTTGATGGAAGGCGTTGAAGATATCCCTTTCCCCGTTCTTGCCGAAGGCTTGCCGTGGAATTGGGAGAGTTTCCCGGATTATCTCGACAGCCTGCAGAACCGTGAGTTCGATATCGATTTTGGCGCCCAGCTGCCACATGCCGCACTGCGGGTCTATGTGATGGGCGATCGCGGGGCGGATCGGGAGGACGCGACCGACGACGACATCGCGGCCATGGCAGTGCTTGCAAAATCTGCTGTCGAAGCTGGCGCCTTGGGCTTTTCCACCTCTCGCACACTCAATCACCGCACCTCCGATGGCCAACCGACTCCAACGCTGACGGCGTCCGAAAAAGAGCTGACAGGGATCGCCATGGCGCTTGGCGAGGCGGGCAAAGGCGTCCTGCAATTCGTCTCGGACTTCGATGATCCGCAAAAAGAAGCGGCTATGCTTCGACGCATTGTCGAACGCTCAGGACGACCACTTTCGGTCTCGCTCGCGCAGGCCGATGTGTCGCCCGATGGGTGGAAACACTTGCTCAGCGAAATTGAAAGCGCGTCCGAAGCTGGGCTCGATATGCGAGCCCAAGTCGGGCCGCGTCCGGTTGGATTGCTGCTGGGTCTTGAGCTGACACTGAACCCGTTCTCCGGCCACCCGGTTTATCAGATGATTGCGAACGAGCCGTTTGAGGCTCGTTATAAAGCACTTCAGGATCCCACTTTCCGGGAACGTCTGTTGAATGATGAACCCGATGCGGAAAACCCGTTCGTGCGGTCGATCTTGCGTAGTTTTGGCAAAATGTTCGTGCTGGGGGACCCGCCAGATTATGAGCCAACCGCGGATAAGACCGTGGCGGCGATTGCTGAAGCACGGGGCACGACGCCGGAAGCCGTCGCGCTTGATTTGATGATGGAAGGTGGCGGGAAAGGCATGCTCTACCTGCCTTTCTTGAACTATGCCCAAGGCAGCTTGGATCCAGTCAAAACCATGTTGGAGAGCCCCGCCAGCTTGCCAGGGCTTTCAGATGGCGGTGCACATGTTGGAATGATTTGTGATGGCTCGTTTCCAACCACATTGCTCACCCATTGGGCGCGCGACCGATCTCGGGGGGACACGATCCCGCTTGAATTCCTGATCCAACGGCAATGCCGGGACACCGCGGCTTGGGTCGGTTTGAAAGATCGCGGTGTGCTCGCACCTGGCTATCGCGCCGATCTCAATGTGATCGATTTCGATCGGCTGACCCTGCACGCGCCCTTTATCGTGCACGACCTGCCCGCCGGTGGTCGGCGTTTGATGCAGAAGGCTGACGGCTATGAAGCCACTGTCGTGGCGGGAGAGATTATCCAACGTTATGGTGAGGCGACAGGTGCGAAGCCAGGGCGATTAGTGCGCGGCGCTCGGGCAGTATAGTATACGATCTTACCCAACTATCCTTCGACTTCGCTCAGGATGAGTCGGATCTTGCGGCACCTGTGTCGCCCCACCAAGCGCTCACCCTGAGCGAAGTCGAAGGGCGAGCGCTACGCGCAGTAACTACTCGGTTCGCTCCAACGCTTCCCGGCGTTTTTCTGCGGCTGATTTCTTCACGCTTTCAGAGCGCAACTGCCCGCAGGCGGCGAAGATATCACGGCCTCTCGGTGTACGGATTGGGCTCGCATAGCCAGCGCGATTGACGACCTCAGCAAAGGCTTCGATTGTTTCCCAGTCGGAGCATTCATACGAGCTGCCTGGCCATGGATTAAACGGGATCAAGTTGATTTTTGCCGGGACGCCGCGCAGCAATTTTACCAAATCGCGCGCCTCGGCGAGGCTGTCATTCACGCCTTTCAGCATTACATATTCAAAAGTCACGCGTTTCGAATTGCCAAGATCGGGATAAGCGCGGATCGCCTCAAACAGGGTCTGCAGGTCATACTTGCGATTGATCGGGACGATTTCGTCCCGCAGATCATCGCGCACGGCATGCAGCGAGATCGCGAGCATGGCGCCCGTCCGCTCGCCGAGTTCTGGGATCTTCGGGGCCACGCCCGCGGTCGACACTGTGATCCGGCGGCGGCCAATGGCGATGCCGTCGCCATCGCTGATCGTGTCGATGGCCTCAGCGACGTTATCGAGATTGTAGAGCGGCTCGCCCATGCCCATGAAGACAATATTGGTGAGGCGCCGGTTCTCCATGCTGCTTGGCCATTCATCGATCGCGTCTCGCGCGATCAGGACTTGGCTGACGATTTCTTGGGCGGTGAGGTTGCGCACGAGCTTTTGTGTGCCGGTATGACAGAACGTGCAGTTCAACGTACAGCCCACCTGGCTGGAGACGCAGAGCGCGCCGGATTTACTGACATCGGGAATGAACACGCTCTCGCCCTCGACGCCGGGCTGGAACCGAACGAGCCACTTTTGCGTGCCGTCGACGGAGACCTGATGATCGGCAATCTCTGGGCGGTTCAGGTGATAGTTCTGCGATAGCTTTTCGCGCAGCTCTTTGGCGACATCGGTCATCGCCATGAAGTCTTGGCAGCCCATATGGTGTGCCCAGCGGCGGATCTGCTTGGCCCGCATTCCCGCTTTCTTGGGTGCGACGCCGAGCGCCTCCATCTCTGCCTTTAAGGCGGGCAGGGACAGGCCCGCCAGCGAGGTTGGCGCAGGCGTGGTATCTGGACGTTTGGAGAGATCAAGCTCGACTTTCATGCCGCGCCTATATCAGAGCCTGTGGACAAATGCACCTGCCCGCTTTCAGCCAGCAGGTGCGGTCGTTTGGATCTATCTATCGGGTCTAACTAAACACACCGACATCGTGTCCACCCTTCGGATCTGCACCGAATTTATTAGGGCCCACGGTGCCGGGCATCGCGAACCAAATATAGAGACCAATTGTGGAGAGAATACCAATGATCGGCACCATGCCGACAATCGCGAAGACCACGATCAACCATCCGGTTTGTCCGAGGTCATGAAACCGGCGAACGGCTAGCGCGATGCTCGGAATCAGAATGGCGAGAAAGAACAATCCCATAATTCCAGACAGTAAGAGCCCGATCGCGTTCATTTCCGGTCCGAACCCGCCGCCGATCAACCCAGTCAAAAACCCCCAGGCCATACTGATGATCAGACCCGCCAGAAACACCCACCAATATTCCGATCGGCGCGATCGGCCTTGAAAATCAGTGTACCGACGGATGAAGGATTCAATGGCTTCTTGCATCGTCATGGCGTGCGCTCCCTTTCACTTCCCCAATACAGGACCCGCATGACGCTATAATTGCAATTATGCGTCAACTCTTGGTTTTATTAAATTATGTAGCGAGCTATGCGACGGCGGATTTGACCGACTTGGTTTGTTTTTCAAACGCGCCGCGCATTTCACGAGACGGCTTGATGGCGTCGGACACGCCTTCTGCGTTTTCCGAGCGCGATAAGAATAGATAGGCGCTGGGGAGCAATTGGGCGGTCATCGTCTTGATCGCCTCGCGCTGCGCGGTTTTTCCCAAACCTGACAGGACATGGCTACAAAGAATGATGTCAAACGCCCCGAGGTCTTGTGCCGGGTGAAGCAAATTATGACGCCGAAAGGAAACAGAGGTGCGCAGATCATCATTAATCTGCCAGTCGCCCGTATTGTGGCGCGTGAAATTCGTCATCAAACGATGAATCGACAGGCCCTTCTGGACATCAAAGTGGCCATAGACTCCCCGTTCAGCATGTTCAACACAATCGCCCGAAATGTCGGTTCCGATAATTTCGATCTCCGCGCGACTGAGCGGTGAGCCAACCTGTTCTTTTAGCCGCATGGCGATCGACCAGGCTTCTTGACCCGTCGAAACGCCTGCGCACCAAATGCGCAATCGCCCTGATTTCGATAGTTTCAAACGCTGAGGGAGCGCATGATTGACGATTTGCTCTATGACGTCTTTTTCCCGAAAGAACTGAGTGCGCTTTCCGGTAAGGGCCGCGGCAACTTCAAGCTCGAAGCGCTGGTTCGGACGCGCCTTCAAACAGTGAACCAAATCGTCCAGCGTCGCGAAACTCTCGCGCCGCGAGATGGCGCTTAGGCGCGCTTCCATGAGATAGGCTTTAGAGGGGCCAAAATGCTGACCGCTAATGCGGAGGGCGAGATCGGCGAGCTCGTTAAATGTGCTGTCTTGCATATTGAGGTGAGCCCTTAGAGACCATCAAAGGTTACCGAAAAGCGCAAATTCATTAAGAAATTGCTTCAGACGAGGCCGACTTCAGAGAATTTGCTCTCCACAATCTCAGCGTCGAATGGTTTCATAATATACTCATTTGCCCCAGCGCGGATGGCTTCGCTGATATGCTCTGAATCGTTTTCATTGGTGCAAAAAACAACGATCGGATCCTTACCGCGGTCTTCTCGGCGCAACGCGCGTAGAAAATCTAGACCGTTCATAACCGGCATATTCCAATCGAGAAGGATCGCGTCTGGCATTTCTTTGCGGCACATGTCTAAAGCTTCAGCCCCATGGGCCGCTTCTGACACCGAAAACGATAGGTCCTTGATGATGCGACCGGCAACGGTGCGCACAACTCTGGAATCATCAACGATCAAGCAGTGTTTCATCACCTACCCGCCTAAGTTGCGTAGACCCCCAATATGGGTGAAATTGTGTTAACAGATGGTTAGCCTTCAGCGCGAAGGCCGCTGGCGATGAAGGTGATCTCTTCGTCTCCGGCGGTTGCGGAGATCTCGCCACCTAGGTCATTCGCAACCATTTTTGCAAACAGGGGTTGAATGGTGCGCGCGGACCACCCCTCTTCAGGCGTGTTCCCTGACAGGGCCGCTTCGGTGAACTCGGATAGACGGGCTTTCGGGCCCTTTGCAAGGGCCGTGAGACGCAATCCGGCTTGGTCATTATTCACCTTGAGGGAGACGACCCCGCCACGTGGGACGGCCGCTGTGGCCATGATGACAAGATTCATCAGCACCCGTGCGTGACCGCAACTGAAGTGATCTGTATCAATTTCCCATTCGACGCTGGGCTTATGGCTCTTCATGAAGCCATCGACGATTTGTTGGACCTCATGACGATCTGCGGCGGTATCTGACAATCCCGCGGATCCGAACGCATAACGCAGCAATTGGATCCTGGCCCCGGCTGATTCAGCGCCATTGTGCAGAAGCTGTTCTGCTTGCGCCTTCATGTCTGCGTCGCCGGGCTCTTCTAAGAGTTCCAGCGCAGAGTTCACCGATGCAACAGGTGATATCAAATCGTGACAGATGCGAGACGCAATAAATGCCGCGAGTCGAGAAGGTTCAATCATATCTCAGCCCCAATAACTCAGTTCCGCCCTGTCTAACCGATTCGCGCGGTTCTGACGTGTCTAATCGTTCAGGTCTTCTGGACGATCAATGTCATCAAAGCCGTCCCGTGCGCTTTTGAACGTTAGAAAAAAGAGGCCGCCTGCCAAGAGGATGCTGAACACCGCTCCGAGGGCGTAGGCGATCCAGCCATGTAGGGTCATGTGCACCCCGAGTTCTGCCCACATAGAGAGCACGCCCCACGCTGTGAAACAAAGCCCCAAGACCGCGAGCAGGGCGAGCAGAAGTGTTGTTTTCATGACGTCGATTTAGGCTCGGTGTCGGAGAAGTCTATAGCCCAGCGGCGCATGAGACCTGTCATCGGCGCCTCGTCGTATGACGGAAATGAAATACGTCAGAAGTGTTGAAGATCTTGCCAGATTAAGGAACTGGTTATTAAGTCTTTAACGGCACAATTCTTGTACGAGTTTGGCCAGGTGTGTTTGTGAGCAGCGCCAAAGAGCCCGCTGCTAGGAGTATTTCATAGGATGAAACCGATGACGGCCGGCACCCGCAGTCTCATTGCCCTCGGCGCGCTCGTGCTGCTGTCGGCGCTCTTGGTGATGACCGCAGAGTTCGAGCAAGAGGTGCCCGTTGAGCTTCCCATGGTTGCAGCAGAGCCTCAAGCCACGCTCGCTTCTTTGCCGATTGAACCGGAAGCATTTGGGGTCGCTGCGCCCCTTGAGATGAAAACGGCGACACTGAAGCGACGGGAAACACTGTCGGATTTGATCAAGCGATTGGATTTGCCAAACAGCGATGGGCACCGAGCGCTTTTCAGTTTGACCGAGTCCGAGCTCTTGGATGCCCGCCGGGTGCGGCCCGGTTTGGAACTGAAGGCCCACTTGTCAAATGGCGCGCTAAACTCAATCAGCGTCCAGCTAGATGAAGGTCGTCGCTTGCTCACCAAACGCACGCACGCAGATGAATTCAAAGCTATGGCGCTGGATTCGGCGCTGATCCCAAGACCTTTGATTGTCAAAGGAACGATTGAAACCAGCCTTTATCAAGATGCGCAGGCGCTCGGCGCAGAAGACCAGCAAGTCGTCGATTTCGCTCAAGTGTTTGCCTATGATTTGGATTTCCAACGCGAAGTGCACCCGGGCGATACATTTGAAATGGTCTTCAATGTGCTGACGGATGAACGTGGCAATGTCATTCGCCGCGGCGATGTGATTTACGCGGCCTTACACGGCAAAGCCGTCGACAAGGCCTTTTACCGGTTCACCACCCCGGACGAAGACGTCACCGACTATTTCCAAGCCAATGGCGAAAGCTCGACAAAATTCTTGATGAAAACGCCCATTAATGGAGCGCGTATTTCCTCTCGTTTCGGACCGCGGCGTCATCCGATCAGCGGTTTTACACGGCTCCACAAAGGCACTGATTTCGCTGCCCCAACTGGCACACCCATCTATGCTGCAGGTCATGGTGTCGTTGAGCGTGCGAGCCGGTATGGCGGCTACGGGCACTATGTCCGCATCCGACACGCCAAAGGCTACAAAACCGCTTACGCACATATGTCGCGGTATGGCCGCGGTGTTCGCAAAGGGACACGTGTCCGCCAAGGGCAAATCATTGGTTATGTGGGTTCAACCGGCGCCTCGACGGGGCCGCACTTGCACTATGAGGTCTATCGTAACGGCAAAGCGCTGGATGTTATGCGTTTGAAGCTTCCGACAGGTCGGAAGCTGGCCATGGATCCCGAAATCTTCGCGGCCTTTGAAGTCGAACGTGACCGTATTGACGCAATCCGCGCCTCCGACCTTCAAACCGGCCCGCGCTTGCTCACGGCGAGTGTTGCGCCGCCCGCGCCTTAATCTAAAGAAAACCTCCGACCAGGCGCGGCCGGAGGTTTCACAACGAAAGCGTGCGAGCGATGCGCGCTATTTTTGCAATCTTGCTTGGTAGACACGGCTTAGATTTGGCGCGTCGATCTGAGCAACGGCCTTGGCAACAATGTCGCGAAAGCAAACGTCATCAACCATTCCGTCAATGATCCGCTTATACGCCCCGCCAATCCGGCAGTCTTTGCGGGCTTCTCGCTCAATGGTTTCGAGCACGTTTTTGGCGCCTTCGGGCGTCTCTAAGTCAGCCACCTTGTAGGTGATCTCGACTTCAACGTTTTCAATCGTGGCGGCTTGCGCTGTGCCCATCAGGCCTAGCGCGAGCAGGGAGGAAACTACAAAACGCATGGGTTCTGTCCTTTGTTAAACCGGCCTCCTGTTGCCGGCAGCGCGCATGTGCCAGCGTTCCGCGACACATTCGTTTCAATTGTATATCGGTTTGATGAAATTGTTGCACTTGCAACAAAAAAGGCAGCTGCGCGTCGCAGCTGCCTTCTCTGAACGTTTCATGTGGGTAAACGATCCCCTAATTTAAGACCGCAGCCCCCTTCGCGAAGTCGTTCGGAACGCCGTTGATCGTCAAGCTATCCGCCTCGGCGTCGACATTGATCGTCTCGCCATCGTGGATCCGGCCTTCGAGCAACAATCGTGCAAGCGGGTCTTGCAGCTCTTTCTGGATCACGCGCTTCAAGGGGCGCGCGCCATAGACCGGGTCATAGCCGCGCTCCGCTAGCCACTCCCGAGCCGCATCGGACAGAGTGACAGACATTTTTCGATCCTTCAGCAACCCTCCCAAACGGCCAATTTGAATATCGACAATATGATCAATCTCCCCACGTCCGAGACGCTTGAAGAACACGGTTTCATCGATCCGGTTGATGAATTCCGGACGGAAGTGTGCTCGGATAGCGGTCGAGACCGCTTCGCGCTGGGCCGGGCTGAGCTCTCCCTCATCGCCACTCGCGATTGCATCAGCGCCGAGGTTTGAGGTCATGATGATCACCGTGTTCTTGAAATCCACGGTCCGCCCTTGGCCATCAGTTAAGCGACCATCATCAAGGACTTGCAACAATGTGTTGAACAAGTCTGGATGAGCTTTCTCCACCTCGTCAAAAAGCACGACTTGATAAGGCCGTCGCCGTACGGATTCGGTCAGCACTCCGCCTTCATCATAGCCGACATATCCGGGCGGCGCTCCGATCAAGCGTGCCACCGAATGCTTCTCTTGGAATTCGGACATATCCAACCGCAACACCGCGCTGTCATCGTCAAACAAGAACTCTGCAAGCGCCTTGGTCAGCTCGGTTTTACCCACGCCCGTTGGACCGACGAACAGGAAGGAACCGATTGGGCGGTTCGGGTCTTGTAACCCGGCGCGTGCGCGCCGTACCGCGTTAGACACTGCTTGCAATGCATCTTCCTGACCGACCACGCGCGCCCGCAGCGCATCTTCCATGCGCAATAGCTTTTCGCGCTCGCCCTCCAACATCTTGTCGACTGGAATGCCGGTCCACTTGGACACAACAGCGGCGATATGGTCTGGCCGAACGACTTCCGAAACCAGGCCATCATCTTGGCCGTTATCATCACTGCCTTCGACATCCAAAATCCGCTTTTCGAGTTCGGGAATCGTCGAAAATTTCAGTTCTGACGCCTTTTGCAAGTCACCGACGCGTTGGGCTTCCGCCATTTCGGCATACGCGCGATCGAGCTCATCCTTGGCCGAGGCTGCCCCTTTCAGTTTGTCTTTCTCAGCCGCCCAAGCGGTGGTGAGTTCGTCGGACGTGGTTTGCAGCTCGCCAATCTCCCCTTCAATCGTTTGCAGGCGGTCTTTGGACGCGGAGTCTTTTTCTTTTTTAAGCGCTTCTGCTTCGATCCGCAGCTGTAAGAGCCGCCGATCGATTTCATCCAGTTCCTCAGGCTTAGAATCGACTTGCATACGCAGGCGAGAGGCCGCTTCGTCCATCAAATCGATGGCTTTATCGGGCAAGAAGCGATCCGTGATGTAGCGGTTCGATAAGGTCGCGGAGGACACAATGGCGGCATCTGAAACGCGCACACCATGGTGCGCTTCATAACGCCCTTTCAGTCCGCGAAGAATTGAGATCGTATCTTCAACAGTGGGCTCGTCCACATAGACAGCCATGAAGCGGCGCGCCAATGCGGCATCGCCCTCAACATATTTACGGTACTCATCGAGTGTGGTGGCACCTAGACAGTGCAGCTCCCCGCGCGCCAGAGCCGGCTTGATAAGGTTGGACGCGTCCATCGCGCCATCGGTCTTACCGGCGCCAACAAGCGTGTGCATCTCATCAATGAACAGCACGATGCCGCCTTCAGCTTGTTCCACTTCTTTCAGCACAGCTTTCAGCCGCTCTTCGAACTCGCCGCGGAATTTTGCGCCGGCAATCAAGGCGCCCATATCTAGGGCCAGCAAGCGCTTATCCTTGAGGCTTTCGGGAACGTCGCCATTGACAATCCGCAGCGCCAAGCCTTCTGCGATCGCCGTTTTACCGACGCCGGGTTCCCCAATCAAAACCGGATTGTTTTTCGTGCGTCGTGACAGAACCTGGATCGCCCGGCGAATCTCCTCGTCGCGACCAATCACCGGATCGAGCTTGCCGGATCGGGCGTCTGTGGTGAGATCGCGGGTATACTTTTTAAGCGCCTCGTAGCCTTCTTCGGCATTGGCACTGTCCGCCGTGCGACCTTGGCGCAGCTGGGTTACCGCTGCTTCCAATAGGCTCGACGTCACGCCGGCATCGGCAAGCGCTTGGGCTGCTTTATTGTCTTTTAGACCCGCCAGCGCAATCAGCATGCGCTCGACGGTAATGAAGCTGTCGCCGGCTTTTTTGGCGCCAGCTTCGGCCTCAGCAAAGAGTTTTGCGGTGCTCTGGTCGAGCCGCAATCCGCCTTGCCCGCCGCTCACTTTTGGGATCGCTCGCAGCGCGGTTTCTAGGCTTTGTGCGACGCGCTCAGGTTGCCCGCCGGCCGCACGAATGAGATTGACGGCGAGCTGATCGCGATCTTCGAGCATCGCCTTTAGGATATGCTCGGGCAGAAAAAGCTGATTGGAATTGGCGAGGGCTGCGGTTTGCGCGGCTTGGAGGACGCTTTGCGCGCGTTCGGTGTAGGTTTCAAAATTCATGCTCATCCCCTTTCAAAGGCAGATTATGAGCCCGCCAACAGGTGTTGCGCGGGTCGGGTTTTCCAAGGCGGGTCCCGCTCAGCGGCAACCCGTTCGGATCTCATGTGGGAATAGAAAAACGGCTTCGCAAGATCCAACTTGCGAAGCCGAATGACGTCTGGGGGGAAGCCGTGATTATGTGGTTGGGATCAAACCTGCTTTTTCAGGGTCGCCGACCATTTTCGTGAGTGTCTTCTTCAGCTTGTTGAGTGCCTGGTGTTCGATCTGGCGGACTCGCTCTTTTGAGATGCCGAGGCGTTTGCCCAGCACTTCGAGCGTGACACTGTCATCTGTGAGGCGGCGCTCGGAAATGATCAGTGTTTCGCGTTCATTCAGAACTTTAAGGGCCTCAGCGATCCATTCTTTGCGTTTAGCATTGTCGCGTTCTTCCATGACCATCTGGTCCGGTGTGGCGCTTTCATCTGGCAAGAGATCCTGCCATTGCGCATCACCGTCGACCGCCAGAGGTGCATTCAGGGAGCGATCGGAAGCGGACAGGCGAGAGGCCATGGTTTCCACATCGCGTTCCGGAACGCCGAGATGCTCGGATACCCATTTCTTGTTTTCCGCCGTCATGATGGCGTCACCGGTATCATCGATTTTGGCACGCAACCGGCGAAGATTGAAGAAGAGCGATTTCTGTGCGGCGGTTGTCCCAGTTCGAACAATCGACCAGTTCCGCAACACATAGTCTTGGATGGAGGAACGGATCCACCACGCAGCGTATGTTGAGAACCGCACCTCACGGGAAGGTTCAAAGCGGGCAGCGGCTTGCATGAGGCCGACATTTCCTTCTTGGACGAGGTCCGCGAGTGGCAAGCCGTAATGGCGAAACTTGGAGGCCATAGAAATGACGAGGCGCATATAGGCGGTGGTCAATTCATGCAAAGCCCGTTCGTCTTCATGGTCTCGCCATCGCCGCGCCAGATTGAGTTCATGCTCCGCCTCGAGCATTGGCGCTTTCATCGCTTTGCGTACGAAACTCCGGTCTGGGTTTCCACTCGTTTGAACCGTATTCGTCATTCGACCTCCCGTACCCTTTAAGAGGGTGTTCATAGGTCTTTACGAAAGGTTTCCGAGAGTGGATCAAAAATTTTCTTGAAAAAATTTTGAGCGCTCTAAAAGAGTGCCCCACCGTTTCCGATGGGGCGTTCCATTAAGTCTCTTCGCCGTCTTCCGGCTCACCCTTTCAGGCGGCTTTTTTCTTCTTTGCGAGCGATTCAGCCAGACGATCCATTGCCGTGCTGTGATCAATACTCTCGACCGCAGCAAGCTCACGCGCCATGCGATCCAAAGCGCTCTCATAAAGCTGTCGCTCAGAATAAGACTGCTCGGGCTGATCTTCCATGCGGTGCAGGTCGCGAACGACTTCTGCAATTGAAATCAAATCTCCAGAATTGATTTTCGCTTCGTATTCTTGTGCCCGGCGTGACCACATGGTGCGCTTGATCCGCGCTTTTCCGCCGAGAGTTTTCAGAGCATCGTCAACCAGTTTTGAGCCTGCTAGGGCGCGCATTCCTGACGCAATCGCACGATTGGTCGGCACGCGCAGGATCATTTTGTCCTGGTCAAACGAGACAACGTAAACTTCCAAGGTCATGCCAGCGACTTGCTGTTGCTCAATCGCGGTGACGGTTCCGACACCGTGAGCGGGGTAGACGATTTTTTGACCAGCTTGGAAATCTAGCTTTGTTGCCGCATCTGCTGTTGCCATATGGTGGACCTCTTCTTCTACGCAAACGAGCCACGTTGCCGGCGAGAAATCTCGTCAAATGCCGACATAAGCATGGCTCGGATATGGTGTTGTGTCACAAATGTATAGCACAACTCGGAACCATTCTCAATAGGGGCGTTCAATTCTCATGTAGCAGCATTTCCGCGCTACATGGCAGGCAGTTCTATCGTGAACCGGGCCCCACCTTCATTGCGGTTCTCGGCAATCACGGTGCCCATATGAGTGGTCACAATCTGTGCGACAATGGACAGGCCAAGGCCTGAATTATTGCCAAATGCAGCGCCTTCAGGGCGATCTGTATAGAAGCGATCGAAAATTTTCTCGAGTTTGTCTTCCGGAATGCCAGGACCATTGTCTTCCACGAGGATTTTAGCGGTGGTCTGCGGACCCTGGCGGGCTTGTTCGAGCGTCACGGTCACCTCATCGCCTTCGGGCGAGAAGGATCGCGCATTGTCGACCAAGTTGCGTAAGACCTGTCCGAGGGGGCCTTCTCGACCGCGCACCATGAGCCCAGCATCCATGGTGGCGTCTTTAAACACCACTTTCACATTGCGCTGATGCTCCAGACCTTCATAGGTCCGCACCACATCCCTCACAAAGCGCGATATATCGAGCCGTTCGGTGGGAATCCGGGTGATTTCAGCTTCAAGCCGCGATGCGTTAGAGATATCGGTGATCAGCCGGTCGAGACGTTTAACATCTTGGGCCATAACGTTTCGCAGCTTCTCAAGAGCGGCGGGATCGTCTTTGACCATTTCTGAGGTTTCAACGGCGGAGCGGATTGATGTGAGCGGGTTTTTCAGCTCATGCGCGACATCGGCGGCGAACGCTTCGTTCGCAGTGATGCGCTCGAACAGGGCCTCGGTCATCGACTCAACCGATTGCGCGAGATGACCGATTTCATCGTGGCGCTTCGCGATCCGTTCCAAATCGAGCTTGCTGCTTGAGCCGCTGCGGATCTTATCGGCTTCGCTGGCCAGCCGACGGAGCGGATTAGCGATCCCGATGGTCAACAGCGCAGACGTGACCAGTGCAACCAGGATGGCTACGGCGATAAAAGGGATAAGGGCCGCTCGCTCGGCGCGAATAATCGCATCAATATCGTTCGATTCCAGTGTCAGAACTCCGACCACCGCTGAGACATGCTGAATCGGGAGCGAGACTGAAATGATCCGCTGCCCGCGATCATTGAACCGCTGGCTCGCCGCTTCATTGCCGATAATGGCTTCGGCAAACTCTTCTTCGAAGGTCAACGTGCGGACCGCATCCTCGCCTTCTGAAGGCCGGAAGGAGCCAAGCACCGACACCGCCCACTCTGACAAGCCTTTGCTCCAAACCGTCAGCCGATCTGGATCTTGCAATGGGGGGAGGTTCTCAACGATCACGCGATCGGAAAGGAAATAGCTGTCGCCGACCAGATTGCCATCTAAATCATAGATCTTCCCGCGCATGGTCTGCGGCAACGATAAGGACGCCATCACATCTTTGGCGAGACCATCATCAAGGATCGGTTGCGGCTCGCCATAGGCGGCGTCATCGCCGATCAAATTGGCCAGCAATTGCGCCTGACCGACCAAGTCCTGCTTCTTGGAGACGACGAAGGTTGCCCGCATTTCGTTGAGGACCATGGCCCCAACGATCAAGATAATCAGGCCGGCGAGATTGGACGCAAAAATCAGCCGGGCGATGCGCGAGCCGAGCACACGCCCGCTCCACCATCGCAAATTCCGTCTGCTTTGTGCCGAAGCCATACGTCCAGTCTCACCTATTACAGATGAACTTTAGCCGTCTGCTGCAACTTTCATAGAGACAATGGAGTCTGGATTGCGTGGCGGCTCACCTTTGGCGAGCTGATCAATCACATCCATGCCATCAGTGACTTTACCCCAGACTGTGTACTGATTGTCGAGGAAGCGAGCATCATCAAAGCAGATGAAGAATTGGCTGTTGGCGCTGTGTGGCTGGTTTGTGCGCGCCATAGAGCAAATCCCGCGAACGTGGGGCTCTGGATTAAACTCAGCTTGCAAGTTGGGTTTGTCAGAGCCCCCCATGCCGGTGCCGTTCGGGCATCCGACTTGCGCCATGAAGCCATCAATCACGCGGTGAAAGATGATCCCATCATAAAAACCTTCGCGGGCCAGCTCACGAATGCGATCGCAATGCCCAGGGGCAAGGTCCGGGCGCAGTTCGATTGTAACAGTGCCTTTTGAGGTTTCCATGATGATTGTGTTTTCGGCGTCCGCCATGATGGGAAGCTCCTATAGATGCGTTTCCCTTCGCATAAGCGGTTCTGCAGATCGGTAAAAGGCCTGATTAGCGGTTATTGCCCGCAATATCGTAGAACAGGGAGAAGTCGATCGGCAGCGCGTCGCGAATATATTGGCGGACGAACAGGTTCTGATCGGCGATCGGCTTGCGTGTGACGTAGACAATATCGAAACGACGCAAAGGCGCCCAGTCGGCAAGGCTTGGATCATAGACGCCCGCTTTTAAATCGAACACAGCGGATTTTACGTCTCCGCCGGGCATACGGCGCATCAGGACAACGGTTCTGGTGCTCCCTGTATCCGTCACGCCACCGGCCATAATGATCGCTTGAAGCGGATCGATGAGCCCTGGCATCTCGAACATGCCTGGGCTGGTCACTTCGCCGCCAACAAAAATGCGCTGTGAGGCTGTTCCCGCGAGCAGGACATCAATGTCCGGATCGTTAAGTTCAGTCGCCATCGCGAGTTGCACGCCTTCGCGAACTTGATCGACGGTCCGGGCGGCGGCAACAATCGGGCCTGAATAGGGCATCCGGAAGCGTCCGTCTGGACCGACGGTGACTGTACGGCTGAGCTCTGGCGCCGTGTGTACGATGACTTCGAGCTGATCACCTGGGGCGAGCAGATAGAACGCGTCCATACCGTCTTCATGTCGCCACTCTTTTTGTGGGAACGGCTCGGACTCAATCGGCGTATTCATCTGACACGCCGAGATAATAAGCGGGAGCAAAGCGAGGCCGAGCAGACGTTTCATATCACATTTCTATGGTGAATTTATCTGCTCATTAGCGTCTGCGTTAATGTTTAAGGAAGTATCAAGCGAGTATGAAGAATCCGATCAAATGCACGTTCGGAGCCGATACGGATGACCGACATTTCGGACTGGGGCCCATCCGGGGCGATTCAGACGGACGCTGGCTTCGTGCCGGCGCGTCCCCGGCTGGGCGTGGTCGATATTATCTTACAGCTTTGGCGTGCGAAATGGCTGATGATCTTGGTCGGGCTTCCGATTTTTGCGCTGGGCTTGTTCCTCGCATTTCAAATGCCAAAGACCTTCGAGTCGCGTTCGGCGCTTTATGTCACATCAGGTGATGAAGTCCGATCTAGCTCGATTTTAAGTGACCCGAGCTTCGATCCGGGGCCGGGCATTCAAGAGATTATCCAAGGCGAATTGCAAATCCTGCAAACCCAACTTGTTGCCGAGCGGACTCTGGCGCGTTTTCCATTAGAGCGCATCTATCCAGAGCTTGCGGAAGCGCGAGACAAGGAGCTTGCAAAAACAGACCCTGCTTTGGCTGAAGCGGTGGAGTTCGAGTTCTTCCAAAAAGGCGTCGACGCGTTGCAGAAGAATTTCTGGTCCGATGCTTCGCCCAATTCCAATATCATTGCGGTTGGGTTTGAACATAAAGACCCGCGGGTCGCGTCTGAGATTCTCAACGCTGCGATGGCGGTATACCTGCAACGCCGCGCCGAACTGTTCGGCAGCCGACCGGTCGATCAGCTCCGCGCTGAGCGCAAACGCTTTGAAGGCGAATTGCTTGAGGCAGAAGCGGAAATCTCACAATTCTTGCGCGACAATGACATCCGCGACTTTGGCAGCGAACGTTCGACCGCCCAAAGCCTCTATTCGGCCATTTCGACCGAACTGTTCAACGTCAATGCCCGCGCCAGTGCTGTCGAAGGCCAGGTCTCGCGCACGCGAACGCAACTACAAAATACGGATCCCGAACAAGACCTTTACGTTGAAGATTCCAGTGCGCAGCGTTTGCGCGAGCTCGAAATCGAGCGCAACCAAGCCCTCGTGAATTATACCGAAGATAGCCGCCGCGTGCAGGCGATTGATCGCCAAATTGATGAGCTGCGGACCTTCTTGGCCGAGCAGGACTCTCCGGTTGGAACCGTGCGAAGAGGTCCAAACCCGACCTATCAGGCGCTTGAAACCTCGCTCAACACGTTCGAAGCGGAAGCGGAGTCATTGACCGGACAACGCGCAGAGCTTGAGCGCCAGCTGCGCGCTGTCGAAGACAAGCTCAATCGATTTACGGCCCTGGAGCCCGAGTGGAACGAGCTGCAGCGTAATCGCGATTTGATCGAAGCCAGTATCCGCACCGTTGCTGAGCGCGAGCAACGCGAAGGCACCGTCGCAGGGATCACCGCTCAAGAAGCCGATAGTGTGAAAGTGACGGAGCCTGCCACTGTGCCGATTGAAGGCAGCAGCTTAAAGCTCCCTGTCGCTGTTCTCGCCCTGCTTTTTGCGGGCTTCACGGCTCTGATCGTTGGCCTATTGCGAACGTTCACGCGGTCCGGATTTTCCACGAGCAGCTCGTTTCAAAATACAACCGGTATCCCGGTACTCGGTACGATCCGTGCGGCTTAGCGCCGAGGTTTTGGCAAAGTCCCGTTAACCAAGATCATGATAGCGCTGAGCGTTAAGACTCTCAGCGTGGCAACAAATGCACGATCTTCGCACAGAATTGGGCCCTGTCTGGCGCGCCGCGACCCGCTTGGGGGCGACGTCAACCAGTGCGCGCGTGCTGATGTTCACGTCTGCCCGCAGTGGAGAGGGTGTGAGCAGTATGGCGGCGAGTTTCGCCTGCGTTGCTGCACAGCGCTCCGATAAGCCCGTCTGGCTGGTCGATCTCGATTTTCGCAGCAACACAATATTTAACGGCTTCAAAAATGGGTTTGCGCCGGATATCGGGCGTCCGGGTCGCGCCTATGACGCCTCGCTCAAGCAGCCCCAGATTTACACGATCACACCGCGCATTGCTGAAGCTAAGCAGGAAAAACTGCTCATCGCTCACGACATTGATAAGCTAAACCTGCTGGTCACGCGGTTCCGGGGTGAGCGGGTAAAAGGCGGCCAGCGCGTGGTGCTCCAAGAGTCTCCGAATTGGTGGCGGGCTCTGCGCCAAATGGCAGGTTGGGTTATCATTGATGCGCCTGCTCTCGAGCATTCCTCTGCCGCCGTGACGATGGCTGGAGTTGCGGATGGGACGATTTTGGTTGTTCGTTCGGACTCCACAACACCGGCTGAGATAGACGGTGCGCGCCGGGAGATCGAAGCCAAAACCGGGCGTATCCTTGGGGCTGTGATGAACAGAGTGAAAGCCGATGCCAGGCTCGCAAATCGTTTCAGCGCTTAATCGACAGGGACAGACGTCTTACAGTCCTGTTGGACGGGTGGAATTTGCGCTCTTAATCGCGGTTTTGCTCGTATTTACCGAAGGTATCTTGCCGCGCTTGGTTTCTAGCGATCAGACGTCAGACGGATCCCCGCTCTTGCGCTATCTCTGGCTCCCGATCTACGCCGTCGCGTTCGCCGGGACGGTTTGGAAAATCCGCGAGATCGCTCAAGTTTGTTTGCGGTTACCCTTCTTGATGGGGTTGCTGGCGGTCTGCGCAGTCTCGTTCGCCTGGTCGATTGAGCCCGGGCTGACCCAACGCCGCAGTCTTGCGATTATCATGACGACAATTGCCGGACTTTATCTTGGCACGCGTTACAGTTGGAAGACGATGCTGCGAGCGATCGCGCTGACCTGGTTTATTGTCGCCGTCTCGAGCTTTTTGACGGGCCTCGCAGTTCCATCCTTTGGGCGCATGCAAGAAGTCCACATTGGAGCGTGGCAGGGACTCTTTTACGAAAAGAACCAGCTTGGCGGGATGATGGCGCGCGCCGCTTTGTTCGGAGCGTTTCTTGCCATTATGGATCGCCCGTTTCGTTGGCACTGGGCCAGCCTAGTCGGCCTGAGCGTTGTATTGATCTTGCTGAGTACGTCCAAGACCGCCTTACTGGGCATGTTGCTCGGATTTGCTATCCTGACGACGGCGGCCTTGATGAAGCGTGGGCTCAATACAGGTTTGGTTGTTGCCTGGCTCGGAACGATTGCGGTTGGGGCGGGTACAGCCCTGCTTGTGTTCGCGCCTGAATTTGTTTTTCAGCTTCTAGGTCGAGATATGACGCTCACCGGTCGGACAGATATCTGGATCGTCTTGATTGACTATATCGAACAGCGCCCACTGCTTGGATATGGCTATGGCGCATTTTGGTCCCCCGAGAGTGATCCGGGAAATTGGGTCCGTGAAGCTCTGCAATGGGACGCCCCAACAGCGCATAATGGCTGGATGGAAGTCACGCTTGCCCTCGGCCTCGTCGGCTTGTTCTTTTTGACTTTGGATTTTTTGCTGACCGTCTTTCGTTCGATGATGGCGTCGATCGACACATGGACGGGCGTCTTGGCGCTGGCATTCTGCGCCCAATTTTTCTTGTTTAGCCTCTCGGAAAGCGCATCGCTGCAACAGAACTCAATCGTTTGGCTGCTCTATGTGGCGCTGGCGGCGAAACTGACCATGCGTCCGAAAGGCGTAGCAACCATCAAGCCTGCTCGGCTTCTGGCGCAAAGGCGGGCGCTGTCGGCAGGTCCGTCGTAACCCCTTTGCGCTTCAACGCGGCGGCGCCGTAGAAGCGTAAATCGATCCACCAGAACACTTTTGATATCCCGCGCACGGCCCGGTCTAGCTGGAAAGCACGTCCTGGATGGCGAACGAGGCTGAGCACACTCCATTGTGCACCGTGCCAGATCGCTTTGCCGGCGCCGATCCCCATCCAAAGTGCAACCAGGTCGTAGCGATTGCGACCTTGGCGTCTTGCTAACGTGATCGGAGCTTGGCCGTAAGAAAAGGCGCGCTTAAGGGTGTAACGAAGTGTGACGCGGTCCGCCGGAGGATGCTCCCAGACCGGTGCATCAGCGGCCCAAGCGAAACGCAGCTTCGCGCGGCGCACCCGTTGAAATAGGAGATCGTCTTCGCCGCCAATCTCATTCATATCCGTATCAAACCAAGGCTCACCGCCGGGGATTTGGGCAAAGTCAATCAGCGCGTTTCCGCACCCGAAGGACTCCTCAATGTATCCCGATTTCAGACCGGGTTCGCGGGCAAAGAATTGCTCGAAATAGGCCTGGTGACGACGCTGGCCTTCTGGCAACGCGGTTTGGACGGGGCCGAACGTTACAGCCGCAGGAACCTTTTTATAGTCCGCCAATAGGGTTTCCAGCCACGTTTCCGGCGCCGATTGGTCGTCGTCGAGGAATGCAACAAGACCTGAGCTGACCACCGACATCGCGGTATTGCGGGCGTTGGCGACCCCAGCTGCAGGTTCATGAAGCGCGACAAATGTAATAGATTCTGGGCACGCGCTGCGCAATTCAGAGATCGCCTCATTCGCGGTCGCATCCGGGGTGTTATCGACGATCACCAATTCGAAGCCTTTCCTGACGAGGCTTTGCGAAAACACACTTCTCACGGCGCGCTTGAGGCCCTCAGGACGATCAAAAGTTGGGATCACAACACTGATCATAGACGCGCCCCATAGACCGATGCGCGGTAGAGTTTAAGCGCTAGCAGGCGCAATCGAACGGGCAAGATTCGGATCTGAGCTGTCGCGCGAAAGAACTTCTGAAACCGGGCTTCAAACGGTAAGCGGCTAAACCGCGCTGCCCAGCGATAGAGCGGCGTTTGCTCCATCGCATCCGGATGGCGCTCGATGAGCCTCAAGAAGTTGTCGGCTGAGCTGGTGTATTTCTCAATCAGGCGCGCGTCTGTATCAAGGCCGAGATGGGTGGCGGGGTTGTCGATATGGATGATCGGATAGACCGGCGCGACCCGCAAACCCCAATCGACATCTTCCCATCCCCAGCCCGAGAAACCTGCGTCGAATGCGATGTCTTCAAGGATGCTGCGATGAACGAGAATGTTCGAGGTAAAGACAAACCGGCCGGGCTCTTCCGCGCGATAGGCTGCAGAAAGGCATTCAGATGTCGCGGACTGCATAGCGTGCAAGTATGTTTCTCTGGTCGGGGTCGCATGCAACAAGCTGAACCCGCCCGCGATGAGTGATGGGTCTTTTTCGGCTTCGATTGTATCTAGATAGCGATTGAGAAAATCCTCATCATCGGGCTGCATATCGGCGTCTAAGAACAGGATCCAATCGGATTCGGCGAGTTCTTTGAGCCGATTGCGCGCGTGGCTGCGACCGGAGTTTTTCGGCGCCGAGATCAAGCGTGCGGGGCCAGGAAAACGCAGAATGTGGCGCACCAATTGGCGGGTCAGATCGGAATCCAAGGACCCATCATCAAAGACCAAAAGCGTGCACTGCTCGGCGCCAGGCTGCCGGATCAAGCTGCACAACAATGCGTCGGCGCTGTCCTTCCAAGTTGGAACGCAAATGGTCAGGCGTGCATCCCCCGATTTTGCATTCGTCATGACTGCTTCGCCCTCAAGGGTCGCGCCAACTTTAGTAACGAGCGTTTCGTCAGGTTCCGACGCAGAGTCGGCACGAAGGTTCTGAGCGGTCATCTTTAGCGCACTTTCGTCGCGTCGCCGAACAGACGCGGCAGCGTCATCAGCATGATATAGACATCGAACCAGAAGGACGATCGGTTAACATATTCCATATCGAGCCGAACGCGTTCGCGGACCAGTTCCTTTGTGTGCACAGGGCCGCGCGATCCATTGATTTGCGCCCAACCTGTGATCCCTGGCTTCACGCGATGGCGATGCGCATAGTCGCCAACGATGCCCTGAACGGCTTGTTCTTCACTGGTCATCCCGACCGCGTGTGGGCGCGGGCCGACAATCGACATCTCGCCCTTTAGGACGTTCCAAAGCTGTGGAAGTTCATCAATTAACGTCCGGCGGATCAGCTTTCCGATACGCGTAATGCGTGGATCGTCGGCAATGGTTTGTTGCGATATGCGTTCTTCCGCTTGTGGATCGTGCCGCATCGAGCGGAATTTCCAGACGCTGATAATCTGATTGTTAAACCCGTGACGTTTCTGCCGGAAGATGACCGGTCCTTTGCTTTCGAGTTTGATGGCGATGGATAACGCCAAGAGAATCGGGCTGAAGGCGATCAGCATCAGGCTCGCAAAGACGAGATCAAAGACGCGCTTGGACATAGCGCGGCGCGCATCGTGAGGGCTGCCTGACACATAAGCTGCGGGTGAGTGCGCGATTTGCGCGAGGCTTTCGGTTTCCGGATCAAAGCCGTCTAAATCCAGTAGAAGCACAACCCGGTGTGGCAGCACTCTCAGACGATCCACCATGCCGCGCACACGATCGCGCGCGTCTGAGGTGACTGTGACAACGATCCGGTCAATCTCCGGAAGGCGATCCCATTCAAACAAATCATCCAAGCGTCCGAGCAAAGGGGTCCCGGCCATAGATTTTGGTGCGCGAGACAGGCGGTCGTCGAAAATACCGACAATGTTCAGTTCGCGGGTTTTACTGTTGCGCTCAATCAAACGCTGGGCGTTCTCGGTCGCGCCGACGATCACTACGTTTTCGCCAATCCAGCCTGCGCGCGCGAGATGACGGCCAATCACCAGGACGTGGATATGGATGCAATTCACGACGAGCCAAGAGGAGAAAATCGCCGCTAAGGCGAATGGCGCGACGTCTTCCTGATAGATCCAATTAATGATTAATCCGAGGACCGCGAGCGGGATTCCAGAGCCGTACCCGGTGGTTAAGACATGGTCGATAATGCCGCGCTGAAAGCCCAAATGATAGGCGCCAGATGTCCTTAAACTCCATGACAGGACAACCGGGATGAGCGCGAATGGCGTAAATTGATACACTGAGGCAAAGAGGAAGCCTGCGCCGGATAGCAGTAAAAAGAAGCTCGCGATCAGCGAGGAAACCAAAATATCCAACCATTTCAGTCCCATGCGGATGCCTGAAAAACGAATGGGAAACCGGCGACGAGGCAAGAGGGCTGCCGCAACGTCGACTGTATCATTTGTTGCGATTGTAAAGGATTTGGACGACACGGTGGTATCGCTCCGAACCGTTCGCAACTGTTCATCAACGTCTTGTATTATTCTCGTCGACATCGACTTACCTCAAGCACCCACATTCAATCTCGCACATCAAGTTCAAGATTAACCTTCGCCCACAGGTCAAATTTAATGCAATTCCAAGGCCGAATTCGCTGGATGCGCGAAAAAATGTGAGACGGGACGCCTAGAGTTTGTCTTTGACCCACTCTCGGGTGAGGAATCCATCGATGACATCACAGACCAATCCAATCTCCGTCAGAGCACTGACATAGCGGTCTGGATCGACGAGCGGCTTCCAAACGGAGCCCGCTTCAACTGGTTATCGGCTTCGAGCGCGAGCGTGAGATGATCGCCTTCGAAAATGCCACGCAGCTTGCCGCCTTTGAAATGGCGTTCGAGCGCGATCAAGCGTTCCATCCGATCCGGTGTTAAGAGGGCGCGTGCTTCCACTTGGTCATTTGAATAAATGGTGAAATTGTCTTCCAGTTCTTTCGCCACCAGATCGACTTTCTGAAGGCTCTTGTCCCCGAAGAAGCCTTTCCACCAACCTTGGCGCGCGATCAGGGTCCGCCCCAAAAAGCGTTGCGGATACTCAATATGAAAGAGCAGGCCTTGGAAGTACTCT
>CBDIHJ010000035.1:0-90190 GCA_965279045.1 Henriciella sp.
GGCATTGCCGCGGCGGCCTTCTTTAGACACCCATTCATTGCTGTAGCCCACCGAAGTGATGAAACCGACAGCAACATTTTCACTTAGATCGAAAATGTTCCCGCCGGTTGCGCCAAAGCTAAAGTTGCCGGGGATATCGCCGCGCTGAACGACGAGGAGCGATGAATTATCGACCAATTCGCGCCCGAAATCAGCGGTGAGGCCATTGGCGAGGCTCGGAATATCCCGCGCACCATCATCAAAGCCCAAATAGTCTGTGTCAGACCCATCGTAGAGGAGGCCCGGCTCAAATGATCCAGACGTGTTGACGCCGCCACCAATCGAAGCCTCAAAGAACCCACCATCAGGGATAGATTTGGTTCGAATGTCGACCAAACCACCGCCAAACTCCGCAGGAAGGTCCGGTGAATACGTCTTTTGCACCAAGATAGACTTCAAGGCTGAAGTCGGGAACAAGTCCAGCGGCGCAACGCGGCGCAAGGGAGCGGGCGATGGCAAGGGGGAACCGTTGAGAAGCGCTGTTGAATAACGCTCATTTAAGCCGCGCACATAGACAAAATTGTCCTGCGACGTTGCGATACCGGCCACGCGCGACAAAGCAGCGGCTGCGTCGCTATCACCCTGCAGAGAGAAGTCCGCAGAATCAATTAAGTTCGCGACTTCGGAGGTCGTCCGAACTTCTTGAGGAATGAAGCGCCCGCGGACCTGGACGGTTTCCAGCGTGCGCGCTTCTTCTGGCTCTTCTACGGTTTCGACGGTTTCAGTCTCTTGCGCATATGCAGTCTGCATCGCGATGAGGCAGGCGCTCGAAAGCAGCATCGAGTAAAATATGTTGGAGCGGTTCATTGGCGGGCCTCTAAAAATGAACTGAGCCTTCCGCCCAGTAAGAGATTTTTGAATGAAAAAGGCGGAAAGGCAGGACGCACTTGCGCCCTGCCTTGCCTCTTAGCTTTGGATTAGTTGGACGTTAGGTCGCCATCTTGGTCGACGGTCCAGCCGAGATACCAATCATCATCCGCGTCTTCGACGGCACCAACATAGCCGACAGCTTCAAGCTCGCCGATCCCGGTCACGTCGAACACTGGAACGGCGTTCTCGTTTGCGCCTGGAACAACGCCTTGGCGACCGTCTTGGAATGCGAAACCACTCAAAGTGATCGCCTCACCCGTCACAATGTTGTCTGCTGCAACAAAGGTTGGGTCTTCGCCATCATTTTCGAGATCGTCGCCATTCCCGCTCAGGAACAGAGACTCGATTTCGAGGCTTCCGTTTCCAACGTTTGTGATCGTCTGCGTGCTGTCCACGTCGAGACCGGCGTCCGGCCAGCCCACGGCAATTGAGTTCACGAACGTGCCCTGCATACCGCGACGCAGAACAAAGCCTGTGTCGACATCCGGATCTCCACTGGAGATCGCGGTGATGTTCGAAACGTGCGGCGTGGAAACAGGCGTTGCAGTGTTGTCGCTGCTGAGATTGTCGCCTTCGATGCCGCGCGGGTCATCACTCACCGCACCAGACGCAGTGTTCCGACCTGGGTAAATGATGCCGTACTGCAGAGAGCCTTGCCACCCATCCGTCCAGTCGAAGCTGTCATCGCCAACGCCAAGCGCAACGAGGTACTGAGCAGAAGCCGTGCCGCCGAACCATTCGAAAGCATCATCCAAGTTGTTGTAGATTTGGATGTGAGACAGTTCGGTGTCAGACCCGACGCCTTGCAATGCGAGACCGTTGAGCTCGTCATTATTCGTAAGACGCGTGCCAGCGTACTGAATACGGGTGAAGAAGATTTGACCCGAGTCATCGTCTGACGTTGCACCGCCGAAGAGGCCAGAGGCGCCTTCGCCAGATTTTTCACAACCGATTGTACCGCCGGACTGGGTGTTGTCATCACACGCATTGATTGGTGCGCGGCCGTTGACCACGACACCGCCCCAAACACCTTTCGTATCAGCATCGAGCGTGAAGGTCGCATTGTCGCTGGTGGCCGAGCCGTCAAAGGCCCCTTTTGCGGTGAAAACGACTGGAGCATTTGCTGTCCCGTTAGATAGGATCTGAGAGCCACGCGTAATGACAAGGTAATCGTCATTGCCTTCACCAACGATCGTCACGCCTGGATCAATCGTCAGCGTGGCCGAGACAGAACCAGGGGCTGGATTAGCCGGGTCTGCGCCGCGGTCGGTTCCAATGAAGACTGGGCCGTCCAGCTCATAAACGATCTGAGCGCCATTCGTCAGACGAAGGTCAGATGTGACCGCGCTTGACCCATCGATAGAGCAAAGAAGTTTCTCAGTGGTCGTGCCGGCTTCGGTGATTGTGCCCGCGTCATTAGTTCCAGCGGGGCAAGCGGCTTCTGCTTGTGGGACCAATGTGTTTGCAAGCGTGAAGTTTGCCCAGCTGCTGGCGGCGGTTTCGGTCGGACCGAACGCGCCGACATAATCGGCTGTGTCGAAGAACGCGTCGCCTGAAAGGGCTGTCGAAACTGGGAAGTTGTTTTCCGCAGTTCCTGGGAACACGGCGTCCGTCAGAGAGCTACCATAGCCGCGCACATTGTCAGACGCTGCGAAGGCCGGAACCCCGTCCGAGTCAGACGCGAACGTGGTGTCTGCATCGATCGCGATCGACTGAATGACAAGGTCACCATTGGTGAAATTGTCAAAGGTCTGCGACGTATCAACGTCGAGGCCAGTTGGCCAATCACCCGCGACAACACCGTTAATGATGGTTCCGCCCATCCCGCGACGTAGAAGAACGCCGGTGTTTTGTGTGAACCCAGCGATTGGATCGCTGACGAGCGTGAAGTTCGAGATTTGTGGCGCGGAAATTGGCGTGGCGCTTGGATCAGAGCTCAAGCTGTCGCCTTCGATGCCGCGGGGGTCATCTGAGGAAGGAATGGTAGAACGGACGGCCGCAAACTGCAGCTTACCTACCCAGCCATCGGTCCAGTCGAGAGAGTCGTCGCCAGCGCCGGTGATCGCAACATATTTTGCGTTCACGGTTCCACCGAACCACTCAACACCATCGTCGAGATTGTTATGGACTTGAATGAAGTTGACTTCGGTTCCGCTACCAACACCCTGGAAAGCGATACCGTTGAGCTCATCATTATTGGTCAGGCGTGAGCCTGCATATTCAACAATAACATAACGTAGCTCATCCGCAGCTTGATCGCCACCGAACAGGCCAGAAGCGCCTTCGCCGGTCTTTTCACATGCTGCAGATCCGCCAGTCGCCGTGCCGTCATCACAGGCGTTGATTGGCGCAAAGCCATTAATCACCAGGCCGCCCCACTGAGCGTTAGAAGTCTCAGTGATAATAGAGGTGCCAACCTCTTCGTCATTGATCGCAGCGCGAGACGTGAAGCGGATCGGCGCGGCGGCGGTGCCGACTGCCTCGATCGCTGACCCACGCGTGACAACAAGATAATCATCTGTCGCGTTCGCTGAACCGTCTGCTGACGCGCCGAAGAAGCGAACGCCCTCAGCGACGGTCAAGGTCGCGCTCGTTCCGCCGTCTTCACCGATGAAGACCGGGCCCTGGATTGCGATCGTGGTATTGGCAGGAATAGAAATGTCTGCAGTCACCGCGGTCGAACCAGAAGCGCTTCCGAGCGTACAAACGTCAACGTCCGAGAAACCGTCAGCCGCAATCGCCGCAAATGTGGTCGCTGTGGTGCCGGTCGGGCAGCCTGCGGTCGGAACCAAGTCAATGGTCGACGCGGCTGGTGGCGGCGGTGGCGGTGGAGGGGGCGGCGGCGAAACGGGAGTTGTGGCTGAACCTGGTGAAGAGATATTGGTGTCTGAACACCCGACCAATGCCAAAACCGCGGCGCTGGCTAAAACTGCGTAACGCAACTTACCTGCTTTTTTCATGAGACGCCCCTTCAGAGCTTTTCGGAATCTTTGGTTAAAAAGGGCACCGTCTGGCTCCCCCGAGTGGGCGTTTTGCACGTCTCTGTGACAGAAATTTAAAGTCCAACGTGAAAAATTTTAACGCAGAAAACCACGCAGAAAACGCAACGTTTTCATGACACTAACATGTCAGATATATTATATCCGGTCGCGGATTTTTATTGCTCTTTGTGCGGAGTTTTATGATTGGAGCCATGCGATCCAAAAGCCCATACAAAGCAAGGGGCCAAACGGAATTACGGCGTTTCGGTCGATCGTTTTTTGCCCAACACTGAAAACCAGAATAAGCGCAATTGCAGAGGCACTTGAAACCAGGAGAACCAAGGGAAGGGCAAAAATGCCACACCCTGCCCCAATCGCAGCTAGCAGCTTGGCATCGCCCAATCCGATTCCCTCTCGCCCGAATCTAAACCGCCAAAACCACTCAATTCCCGCAATCAGAGCATACCCAATAATGGCGCCGGTAACCGCCAGAATCAGTCCGACGCCTAAAAAATGTGAGTAGACCAAACCCACCGCGATGAGCGGATAGGTGAGCAAATCTGGCAAGACATAGCGGTCCAAATCGATCGCCGAGAGCGCCAACAACCACACCGCCAGCGCGAGCGACATCCAGAGCTTTAGATCTTGCAGGACAGCCGACTCACGGAACGCAAACGCTAGAACCAAAAAGGACAGCCCCAAACAGGCTGTCCCAACCAATGTTTGCCACAGCGGTCTACGGGGAAATACTGGGTCAGCCTTATCCGCTTTGCTCAAGGTCGCCACCGGTCCAGCCTTCTCCGCGCAAAGCCGCGCTAAGCGGCATTTGCATCAACTGGCCATCACGAGAAAAGTAAAACGTCTCGCCGTCAAGACTTACGCTCGGGCCGAGATCTGGTCCAACCGTGTTAACCGCATCGCCGAGATTGATTGGCATCTGCCATTGACCTTCCGCGTCGCGGGTCGCGGTATAGATATCCACGAAGCCCAGTTTGGGTTGCCGGTAGGTGTAGAAGAACAATCGGTTACCATCGGGGGTTACGGCGAGCTGGGCATCGGCGCGGCTTGAATTGAAGCCGTCTGGCATCGCCTTCACAGTCCAGCTTCCGGTCGCGAGATCGCGGACGGCCTCATAAACATCATGGCCGCCCACGCCGCGCGAATGGTTCGAAGTGAAGTAAAGCCGACCTTGCGCGTCCATGACCGCCCCCAACTCTGACGCGCCTGTATTGATATTATCATCGAGCGGTTCAGGCGCTTCCCAGCCAATCGCGGTGGCTCTCACCCGCCAAATGTTTGGATCTTTGCCACGACCGCGCGATGGCAGCGTCGCATTGGAGGAATAATAGAGATATCCATCGTACGGACTGAAAGACGGTTCGGTCAGCATTCCATTGTTGGGAAACTCGCTGATTTCGATCGCTTCGCTCCAAGTGCCATCTTCGGACTTTCGGCTTTCGAACAAGAGCGTCAGGTCCGCACGCTCCTGAGTCCAAACCCGAATGGTGGCGTCGGCATTCTCTGTAAACGTGTACATGCGGTCGAAAACGCCTGGCTTTTCCAGATCCGGGAAAATCGGAACCGGCGTATTGTTTGATTCATTTGCACCGCAAGATGCGACCGCCATTGCAGCGAAAAGGGACAGCAATCTCACTCGATGAACTCCACGCTTCGTATTGGCGCGGGGCCTAGCCAATTCTTGTGACAGTTTTTCAAAATCACTGTGATCAGCTTGGTCGAAAGCCCTTAGCGACGACAAAGAGCTCAGGAGACCCCGCCCGGCTCGCAGGTGGTTTGATATGTTTCACGGTTTGAAACACTTGCTTCAACCGCGCCATCATTTCCGGGGTCGCACCGCCCTGGAAGACCTTTGAACAAAACGCGCCGCCGCGCACCAAATGCTGCTCAGCAAATTCCAGCGCCATATCGGCTAAAGAGGCTGTCCGCAAACTGTCTGTTTGCTTGTGACCGGTCGTATTGGCGGCCATGTCGGAGAGGACTAAGTCTGGCGGTCCGCTGAGCCCGGTCATCATTTGCGCTACATCGTCCGGGTTGTTCACATCGCCTTTGACGATAAAGGCGCCCGGCACGGGTTCGACATCGAGGAGATCAATTCCAACCACTTCCTTCACGTCTTTGCGGACACAGACTTGCAACCATCCCCCTGGCGCGCAGCCGAGATCAACAACTCGCATGCCTGGGCGCAGCAATTTCATCTGCGCGTCTAATTCAAGCAGCTTGTAAGCGGCGCGCGCGCGAAAGCCCTCAGTTTGCGCTTTTTGAACATAAGGGTCTGAAAGCTGTCGCTCGATCCACTTTTTCGAACTTTCAGATTTCGCCCGGTACGCAATGACTTTGCGTTCGCCGGTCCGGCGCCCAGAAGACTTTTTACTGCCCGTGGGCCCCTTCCATCGCCGTTTTCCATCATCGCTCATTCGCTTGCTCCGGCGGGTTTTGGCTTCGGTTTGCGCCGCGGTCGACGTTTGCGCCGCTTCGGTCCGTGCATCATGGAGAGGAGCAAGCCTTCGCGCAATCCGCGATCGGCAATGCGCATATCGCCTTTCGACGCGAGCGACCAAGTCCCCTCAACAATTGCGCACCCGGCCAGCATCAATCCAGCGCGGTCGGTCCCGATGGTTGGGAATTTGTGGATATTGTCAGGACCCGCCGCCCGAATGCGATTCAGCGTCTCCATCATGTCTGCCTTTTTAACCCATGCGCCGTCGACTTTATCGCGGCGGTATTTGGTCAGACCGAGGGTCACACCCGTCAAGCACGTCACTGTGCCAGAAGTCCCGATCAAGTGCGCGCGTCCCTCATCAAAGGCTTTTCGGATTTCGGGCGTGCGTTTCCACTTCTCGATATGGCTCATGACATGGTCGAGCATGCTGGGATACATGTCTTCGTAAGGCAAATGCGCGAACGCTTCGGTGAGTGTAACGACACCGACGGGGAGACTGCGCCACCCGAGAATAGGCGGTTTGGTCAACAGGCCTTTGAGTCCCCCTTCATGCGCCGGTCTCGCATCCACAAAGGACAGTTCCGTCGATCCTCCGCCAATGTCGATGACCAAAACCCGATCCGTATCCGGCTCAATCAAGTTGTGGCAGCCGATTAATGCGAGCCGCGCTTCTTCTTCCGGCCCGATGATTTTGAAGGTCAGACCCGTCTCATCGCGAACCCGTTTGATGAAATCAGCGCCATTTTCGGCCCGGCGACACGCCTCCGTCGCGATGCAGCGAACATGGCCGACTTTCTTGGCTTTGAGCTTTTTGGAGATTTTCCGGAGCGCGTCCATAGCGCGTTCAATCGAGGCGTCCGACATGCGCCCGGTGGCGGCAAGCCCTTCCCCTAAGCGCGCAATTTGGGAATGGGAATCGAGAACGACAAAGCTATCGCCGCGACGTGCAGCGATCAAAAGCCGACAATTATTCGTCCCAAGGTCGACCGCCGCATATAGCGGAGGCTTCCGACCTTTGCGCGATCCGGACTTTTTGCTCTTCGTCCGGGCATCACGCACATTCTCTACAGTCATGTGCTGACCAAATCTTGTAAGTTGCGACAAGCTGTAGCACAAATATTCCTAAGGAGTCATGGACCGAACGTCATGAAACGCTTTATGCGCTTGTTCGGGGGCAAAAAACCCGAGACGACAGAGCAGGTTAGCGAAAAACCGGCGCCGCCGGCGCTACCCAATGCCATTCCTATGCGCCAGGCGAAATATCAGATCGGTCAGGTCCTGAAGCATCGGCTCTTTGATTTTCGCGGCGTCGTCTTTGACGTGGATCCCGTCTTTGCCAATACAGACGAATGGTACGAATCCATTCCTGAAGAAGTGCGTCCGTCAAAAGACCAACCGTATTACCACCTGTTCGCAGAGAATGAGCGCACCCATTATGTCGCTTACGTTTCGGAACAAAACCTCGTTCCAGACGAGGACGATAGCCGCGTAAGCCATCCAGACATTGCCAAAATGTTTGAGCTCACCGAGCAAGGTTATGTCCTGAAATCAGGTCAGCGAAACTAAGCTGGTTTCACCGCTTCCGGCGCGGCCGCTTGAAACGCTTCTAGCTCGGCACAATTGGCGTCAATTTCAAGCAGTTTCGGAAATGCCGACAAGTCGATTCCAAACCGTTGTGCATTGTAGATTTGCGGGATGAGGCAAATTTCTGCGAGCCCTGGCGCGTCACCGAACAAATAATGGGTGTCGCTCTTACCGGCATGCACTTCGAGCGCGTCGAAGCCGCGAATGACCCAAGTTGCATACCAGGCGCCGACAGTCTCTGTCGTCGCTGAGAGCTCTTCGCGCAGATACTTCAGGACGCTCGAATTGTTGAGGGGGTGAATATCGCAGGCGATCGTATCGGCAAACGCGCGCGCTCGCATCCGCGCATGTGGATCCACGGGTAAAAAAGCGGGATTGGGATAAGTCTCTTCCAACCAGTCGATGATCGCCATGGACTGGCTGTGGATTTCGCCATCAATGACAATGGTGGGCACCCGTTGCTGGGGGTTCACGGCTTTGTAAGCGTCACTCAACTGCGCAAGATGATCCGGGTGCAGGCTCACTTCCTCGCTTTCATAAGCAACGCCCTTCAAATTCAGCGCAATCCGGAGTCGATAGCAGGCTGAAGACCGCCAATAGTCATAGAGTTTAATCACCCATCTCTCTCCTGCGTCGCTGCCCATTTTTTTCCATATGCCTCAAGACACTTTAAGACTCACTTGCTATATTAGTTGCATGGACAACCATTTTGTGAAACCCGCTCACGCACGGGACGATTGGACAATTGATCAAGGCTGGTCAGACTATACCCAAGACGAGCATGGCGTCTGGGACACACTCTATGAACGCTTGATGCGCGTGCTGCCAAATCGGGCGGCGCCTGAGTTTCTGCAAGGACTTGAAGCCCTGGATCTGCACCGCGGTGGCATTCCGGATTTCGAGCGCATGTCAGATGAACTTGAGGCGCTGACCGGATGGCGCGTTGTCGCTGTTCCAGGCTTGGTTCCGGATGATGTTTTCTTTGAACACCTGGCCAATCGGCGGTTTCCTGCGGGCAATTTTATCCGTAAACCTGACCAGCTTGATTATATTCAGGAACCTGACGTGTTCCACGATGTGTTCGGGCACGTTCCGATGCTGACCGATCCCGTTTTTGCGGACTATATGGTCGCGTACGGCGAGGGCGGACTGCGCAGCTTGCGGCACGCCTCACTGAAAAACCTCGCGGCCCTCTATTGGTACACTGTAGAATTTGGTTTGATCCGAACCGATGAGGGGCTGCGAATTTATGGCGCGGGCATCGTGTCATCTCCCGCAGAGAGCGTCTTTAGCTTGGAAGACCCCTCCCCCAACCGGATCGGGTTTGATCTCGCGCGATTGATGCGGACGGATTATCGGATCGATGATTTCCAACAGACCTATTTCGTCATCGACAGTTATGAGCAGCTGTTCCGATCCACTGTCGATACCGATTTTGCACCGCTCTACGCACAGCTCCAGGGCAAGTTCGATTTGCGTCCTGAGGATGTTCTGCCGGAGGATGAAATCATCACGCGGGGCAATCAAGCCTACGCCCAAAAAGGTGGACGGTTCGCAGCCTAAGGCAAGAGAAGACAGGCGTCTCCGTAAGAGTAAAACCGATAATCCGACGCGATCGCATGGGCATACGCGGCCTGCATAATGTCCGTGCCCATGAGCGCGCAGACCAGCATGAACAAGCTCGACTCGGGCAGATGAAAGTTTGTGACGAGCGCATCTGTGGCGCGAAAAGTGTAGCCTGGCTTTAAAAAGATGTCGGTCGGCCCGGTTACCGCGTGGATGGTTCCATTTGGGTCAGCCGCACTTTCGAGCGTGCGCAGGGACGTCGTGCCGACCGCGACGCAACGGCGTCCTGCCGCACGCGCTTCATTCAATTGCATTGCCACCCCAGGACTGACTTGTCGCCATTCTTCGTGGAGTTTTCCCGCCTGGATTTGCTCGTCCTTGAGCGGTGCAAATGTGCCCAGCCCGACATGCAATCTCACTTGCGTCCGTTCGATGCCGGCCGCGTCGATTTCAGCCAGCAAGCGCTCCGTAAAATGCAGACCCGCCGTTGGGGCGGCGACAGATTGAGCATCTTCGCCGGCAAAACGTGTCTGGTAGGTCGTCCGGTCAGAGGCATCAGCGGCGCGGCGCCGAGCGATATAAGGTGGAAGCGGCATCGCCCCGATTTCTTCAATCGCAGCGTCGAGCGCTGTCCCTTCCATCGAAAAGCTGAGGACCAGTTCGCCATCCGTGCCTATCTCCAGGATCTTGGCTGAAAGCTCAGACGAAAACACAATCGTGTCGCCAGGTTTGAGACGCTTGCCCGGTCGCGCCAATGCGATCCACGCTTGGTCAGAAACGCGTTCGACCAAGTTCACGTCCACGGAGACATCTGAACCGGTTTCAGATCGCGCGTGTCGTATCCCTTTCAGCGCTGCAGGGATTACACGCGTGTCGTTGAAAACCATGACATCGCCGACGCTCAAATAGCGGGGCAAATCCCGAACACCAGCATCTTCTAAGCGGCCATCGCCATGCACCACCAGCATCCGCGCCGCGTCTTGTGGATCGACGGGGCGCAGCGCGATACTGCGTTCAGGCAGATCAAACGCGAAGGCTGATAAGTCTGTTGCAGGCGACTTAGACAGGCGCTCCCCCTACCCGACAACCGCTGGGACGGGGGGCAAATCACAGATCTGCGTCCGAGACGAGTCAGCCGCATCGAGCACTTCTTGGAAGGATGCGGTGTCTGTGCGCATCACGAAGGCCGCCGGACGTTCGGCTTCCGGCAAGTCTGCGGCCATTTTTGCGGACATGACAATGTCCGGATTGGCAATTGGGAATCCATCAGGACGTGGGCCAAGCTTAATTGATCGCACAACATCCAAGCCCGCGATTGCGCGGCCTTTAGCGGTATATTTATAATCGAGATGATCCGCTTCTCCGCTGATCAGGAAGAATTGGGCATTGCCCGAGTTTAAATTATCTGCGGTCCGCGCTGTCGACAGGATGCCCGGACAATGCGGGATCCAGCTCTCGACCAATCCATCTTTCGACATTTCAGCCAAGAAGCCTGGTTGTGTCGCAATGGGGAAGCCCAAATAATAACCCGCATCAGCAGAGTCAGCCGGTCCGATCGTGTTCAAAGGCAGCTCGGCTGGATCGCGTCGGATGAGGAATTCCGCAGTCAAGGGCTCAAGCATCTTGTCTGCGCCATGCGTGGCTTCGATGTCGCCACCTTGGGCCATGAAGCCGTCAATAACTCGGTGAAATGGTGTCTGATCATAGAGTCCGGACCGAACATAGGCCTTGAACTGCTCAATATGGTTCGGGGCCATCGCCGGCAGCAATTCAATAACGATTTGCCCCTTGGTGGTTTCCATAATCACCAGATTTTCAGGATCGACAGCGCGCCAATCATCTGGCGCGGCTTGTACGTCTTCCATTGTATAGGTGATTGTTTCCGTTGTGTCTGTTTGTGCCCCCGCACAGCCTACAAATCCCATCACAGCTAAGCCTGTTAGCAGCGTTCTCAGGGTCATTATCCAAACTTCTCCAGTAGTTTCGTTTTTACACCGGGTGTCACAAAAGGTGTGATATCGCCACCGAAGCGAGCGATCTCCTTCACCAAACGTGATGCCACGGCCTGATGCTTTACATCGGCCATAAGGAAGACGGTTTCAATCTCGCGATTCAGTTGTTCATTCATCGCCGTCATTTGGAACTCATATTCGAAGTCGGAAACGGCGCGAAGTCCGCGTACAATGACATTGACTTTTTGCTGCTCGGCAAAGTGCATTAAGAGCATATCGAACGGCTTTACTTCGATTTTCGCCATGCCAGGACCTTCATGCGCGGCGCATTCTTCGTGCATCATGGCGATGCGCTCTTCGAGAGAAAAAAGCGGGCGCTTCGCCTCGCTCACAGCGACGCCGATGATCAATCGGTCGACCAGCTTCATGGCTCGACCGATAATGTCCATATGCCCCATCGTGACCGGGTCAAACGTCCCCGGGTACAGCCCAACGCGCTCCATCATTTCCTCCGGTCGCTCGGTGGGTCAGCCTATAGTCTCCGAGCGTGCTTATGACTCTTCTGTATCGTCTTCGCCATTGTCTGCAAGACGTGCAACAGAAACAACGCGTTCGTCGTCTTTGGTCCGCAGCACCCAGACCCCAGACGTCGCCCGTCCAGCGATCCGAATCTGGTCGACTGGCGTGCGGATGAGCTGTCCGGCATCGGTGACCAACATAACTTCATCATCCTCATCAATGGTGAAGGAGGACGCGATCTGTTTGATATGACCCGTCTTTTTGTTGCTGCCCCAGATATTGTGCGCGACGAGGCCTTTGCCGCCCCGGCCCGTAACACGATAATCATAAGCCGACGAACGTTTGCCCATGCCGTCGTCGGAGATGGTCAGAATGAACTGCTCCGCCGCACCGAGCTCAGCGATGCGTTCAGCGGACAATGCGGCTTCTTCTTCGCCATCATCGCCGTCATCATCAGCGATCGCGTCGACAACATCTTCCTCTTCACCCGTAGCAGCACGGCGCATCGCAGTTGCATGCTTAAGATAAGCTCGAGACTCAGCGCTGGTGACGTCGATATGGCGCAGCACGCCCATCGCGATGACATGATCGCCATCGGCCAAGCGGATGCCGCGGACTCCGGTCGAGTTACGACCGGCAAATACGCGCACATCAGTGACCCGGAAGCGGATACACTGTCCAAGCGCTGTGGTCAGCATAACATCTTGATCTTCTGAACAAATTCTGACGCGAACGATGCCATCGCCCTCATCCAGCTTCATCGCAATCTTGCCGTTTCGATTGACGCGGATGAAGTCTGACAACTTGTTCCGTCGGACCGTGCCTGAGCGTGTCGCGAACATGACATCAAGCTGATTGCGGCTCTCTTCGTCATCCGGCAATGGCATCACGCTCTCGATCCGCTCATCTTTGGAAAGCGGGAAGATATTCACCAGGGCCTTGCCGCGCGATTGCGGTCCGCCAATCGGCAGTCGCCAGACCTTCTCTTTATAAACCATGCCCTCAGAGCTGAAGAACAGGATCTCGGTGTGCGTGTTCGCCATGAAGACACGCGTGACGAAATCTTCGTCCTTCATCGAAATCCCGGACCGCCCTTTCCCGCCGCGATGCTGCGTGCGGTAGGTTGAAAGCGGCGTGCGTTTGACATAGCCGCCATGGGTCACGGTCACGACCATGTCTTCACGCTCGATCAGGTCCTCGTCGTCCATATCAGCGCCGCCAAAGGTGAACTCAGAGCGCCGTGGAACCGCGAATTTCTCTTTGACCTCGCCAAGCTCGCTGCGAATAATGTCGAGGACACGTGGGCGCGAGCGAAGGATATCGAGATAGTCTGCAATCTTTTCCGCTAAGCCCTTGGCTTCATTGCCGATTTCATCACGACCGAGACCGGTCAAACGCGACAATTGCAAAGCCAGGATGGCGCGCGCCTGCTCGTCAGAGAGGAAGATCGCATCCTCCCCTTCCCAGCGCGTTCGGCGGTCGGCCACGAGATCAAGGAGTGGCCCCATATCCATGATCGGCCAAGCCTTTTCAAGCAAACGATCGCGCGCGGTGTTTGGATCCGGCGCGTGGCGGATAATCGCAATAATCTCATCAATGTTGGCGACGGCGAGCGCCAAGCCAACCAAGACGTGGGCGCGGTCGCGGGCTTTGTTGAGCTCAAACTTGGTCCGGCGGGCGACGACTTCCTCACGGAAGCGAATGAACGCTTGTAGAATCTGGCGCAGATTGAGTTGTTCCGGCCGCCCACCATTAAGCGCCAAGATATTGGCTGGGAAACTGGTGCGCAGCTGCGAGTAGCGATGCAACTGATTAAGCACGACTTCGGCGCTGGCATCCTTTTTCACCTCAATCACAACCCGGATGCCGTGACGGTCGGATTCATCGCGTAGGTCGGCAATCCCTTCGATCCGCTTGTCGCGCACCATGCCAGCGATCTTTTCGACCAAAGAGGCTTTGTTCACTTGATAAGGGATCTCAGTGACAATGATCGCCTGGCGGCCATTGCGCATCTCTTCGATCTCAGACCGCGCCTGCATGATGATCGAGCCGCGTCCTTCGAGGAGCGCCTTGCGCGATCCGGTATAGCCCAGGATCAAGCCGCCAGTTGGGAAGTCTGGACCCGGGATAATTTCGAGTAATTGCTCATCGTCGATCGCCGGGTCATCAATCATTGCCAGCGTCGCATCGACAACTTCACCGAGATTGTGGGGTGGGATATTGGTGGCCATACCGACGGCGATGCCGCCCGCGCCATTGACCAAAAGATTGGGGTATTGCGCCGGCAGAACCTGAGGCTCTTGGCTAGAATCGTCATAGTTCGACTGAAAGTCGACCGTGTCTTTGTCGATATCGGCGAGCAGATATTGAGCCGCCTTATCCATCCGGGACTCGGTGTAGCGCATGGCTGCAGGCGGATCATTGTCGATCGACCCAAAATTACCTTGTCCATCGACCAACGGCAGGCTCATTGAGAAAGGCTGGGCCAAGCGGACGAGCGCATCATAGATGGCGCTGTCGCCGTGTGGGTGGAACTTACCCATCACGTCCCCGACAATCGCAGCAGACTTTCGATACGGTCGATCCGGTGTGTAGCCACCGACCTGCATGGCATAAAGAATCCGCCGGTGCACAGGCTTCAGGCCGTCACGCACATCGGGCAGCGCGCGGCTGACGATGACGCTCATCGCATAATCGAGATAAGAGCGTTTCAGCTCAGTCTCGATGCTGACCGGATCAATTCCGTCTTCTAACGGATTTGGCTCCATTTCTGGGTCTTCTGGCGGTGTCGTTTCGTCGCTCACGGGGCTTTGCCTCTTGCTGCCAGAGCAGGCGCCGAATCGCCTGTCTTTATTAGGAAATTATCTAGCAGTTTGAGCGCCCGTTTACAAATTTTCGACTGACGTTTTAGAGTGCCAATTAAAGCCAAGTGAGGAGCCTAAAAATGCCAATAAATTCAATGACTCGTAGAAGTGCGTTGTTGGCAGGATCGGCCGGTATTTTTACGGCTTGCTCTGGGCGTCTTCAGGTTGGCGCCGAAACCCCCGAATCGATCGGTGGCTGGCGCACAGGTTCGACCCTGCCAGAAGCGGTTCAGGAGATCTATCCGGCGTTTCACGACGGTATGATTCATCTGGCGGGCGGGTTCGTTTCAGATGGCGAAACCATCTCCGGCGCGACGGATCGGCATGTGGCGCTCGACCTGAATACGAACACCTGGGCCGATTTCCCTCCCCTTCCCGTCGCGCGTCACCATCCAAATTTAGTCAGCTTCGATGGTCAACTGCTCGCCATAGGAGGATTTGAAGTGCAATCAGAGGCGGCCGTTTGGGTCATGCAATCTGGCGTTTGGGCCTTTGACGGACGCCAATGGTCGGACGCTCCAAGCCTGCCGCAGCCAAACGGGGAGAGCGTCACCGGTGTCGTTGATGGCGCGCTGCATGTTTGCTCGGGACGCCATCCTGTGGGTGAGCAGAATGCTAGCTGGACCGATCATAGCGATATAGCCGACCACTTCGTACTGACTGATTTAGGTGCTGCTTGGGACACCGCCGCCCCAGTCCCCACCGCCCGGAACAGCGCCGCGGCCTCGGTCATTGGGTCAAACTGGCATGTCGTTGGCGGACGCACGGTGGCGGGCGGCAATACGCCCGTGCATGAAGTCTATGACGCGACTGAAGACCGCTGGCGATCCGCCGCGCCAATGCCGCAAGGCCAGGGCGGCCTGGCGGCAGCAGCCGTTGACGGGCGCCTTTACGCTTTTGGAGGGGAGTTCTTCAATAATGGCGGCGGGGTCTATCCGGAGGCCTGGGTCTATGATCCCGCATCGGACGCCTGGACCGCGCTCCCTGACATGCCACACCCGCGACATGGTCTTGGCGCTGTCGCAGTGGGCGCCGACATTTACGTGATTGGCGGGGCACTAGAGGTCGGCGGGAGCAAGACTTCGAACTTGGTCGAAATCTTCACGCCCACCTAAGCGAATGCCCTAGAATGGGATTTCGTCGTCAAAGTCCTGGCTAAAATCCTGAGCCGGACCTTCCATTTGGCGCGGGCCACCGCCCTGCCCTTGATTGCCATAGGCAACAGAGTCTTGAGCGTATCCGCCCCCACCACCATTGCGGCTGTCGAGCATGGTGAGGGTCGAATTATAACCGCGCAAGACAACTTCGGTTGAGTAACGATCCTGACCGTTTTGATCCTGCCATTTGCGCGTTTCTAGCTGGCCCTCGATATAAAGCTTAGAGCCCTTCTTCACGTAGTTCTGGACAACGCGAATGAGGCCTTCATTGAACACTGAAATGCGATGCCATTCGGTTTTCTCGCGGCGCTCACCGGTGTTCCGGTCTTTCCAATTCTCTGAAGTTGCGAGTGAGAAGGAACAGACTTGTCCGCCGTTCTGAAACTGTCTCACTTCTGGGTCCTGGCCGACATTGCCGACGAGAATGACCTTGTTTACTGATCCTGCCATCTTCCGTTCTCCGTTCTTGGCTTCCGATACACATCCAGCGCGTAAAAGCTCGAATCGCCTCTGTCGCGCTGAGTTTTCATATATCCACAAAGGATCGCTGGGTCAAGAATTTGTTCTTTATATGTTCTTGTCATAAAGTGTCAGTAGCCCGCATAGGGCCCTAGCGCATTCCGACACGATGATGTTTGGTTTTACCCGAGCTGGCGAATGTTCTTAATACGTTCTTGTCGCCAAAATGGACTCGCGACACACATCACGTCTTGAACAATAATGAACGATCAGGTTGCTATTCGCATGCCCTCCCTAGAAAGCCCTTTCATTCGCGTCCGTGGTGCCAAAGAGCACAATCTCAAAAGCGTCGACGTGGATATCCCCCGCAATCAATTGGTGGTCGTGACCGGCTTGTCCGGCTCAGGCAAATCCTCGCTCGCGTTTGATACGATTTATGCCGAAGGCCAGCGGCGTTATGTCGAAAGCCTCTCGGCCTATGCGCGTCAGTTCTTGGAGCTGATGCAAAAGCCGGACGTTGAGAGCATTGAAGGCCTCTCCCCCGCCATTTCGATTGAGCAGAAGACGACCAGTCGCAACCCGCGCTCCACCGTCGGCACGGTAACCGAAATCTATGACTATATGCGCCTGCTTTGGGCGCGCGTGGGCATTCCCTATTCCCCAGCAACGGGGCTCCCAATCGAGAGCCAGACAATCAGCCAGATGGTTGATCGAACCATGGCATTGCCTGAAGGTACGCGACTCTACTTGCTCGCACCCATGATCCGCGGGCGCAAAGGCGAGTACCGCAAAGAATTTGCGGAGCTGCTCAAAAACGGCTTCCAGCGGGTCAAAGTGGATGGCGAATTCTATGATCTCGAAACGCCGCCCACGTTGGATAAAAAATACAAGCACGACATTGATGTTGTCGTTGACCGGATCGTGGTGCGCGAAGGCATGGAGCAGCGGCTCGCGGAGAGCTTCGAGACCGCGCTGCCCCTGGCGGATGGGATTGCGATCGCCGAATATGCCGATCTTGAAGACGGTGAAACAGAACCAAAGCGCATCACCTATAGTGCCAATTTCGCCTGCCCGGAATCTGGCTTCACGATCCCAGAAATCGAGCCACGGCTGTTCTCATTCAACAACCCGTTCGGCGCTTGTCCAACTTGTGACGGTCTGGGCCAGCAATTGAAAATCGATCCCGGTCTGGTCGTGCCCGACAAAGATCTCGATCTGATGAGCGGCGCGATCGCGCCTTGGGCCAAGCAAGCCTCGCCCTATCAAACACAGACCTTGCAGGCGCTGGCCGATCATTACGACTTCAACCTTAAGACCCCGTGGAATAAGCTGTCCGAAAAGGTCCAAGACGTCATTTTGAACGGTACGGGCGAGGAAGAAATCGAGTTCGTCTATGATGACGGCCTGCGACGCTATGAGGTCACCAAGACGTTTGAAGGCGTCATCCCCAATCTCGACCGGCGGTTTCGCGAGACTGAAAGCCAGTGGGCCCGCGATGAAATCGCGAAATTCCAGTCTGCCGCCGCCTGCCCGACCTGCCTTGGCAAGCGGCTTCGTCCAGAGGCGCTGGCGGTGCGCATCGCTGGCCTCGATATTTCCGATGCTGCGAGCTTTTCAATCAAGGAGGCCGCAGACTGGTTCGCTAAAGTCAACGATACGCTCACACCGCAATCGCAAGAGATTGCAGGGCGAATCTTGAAAGAGATCAATGATCGACTGGTCTTTTTGAACGCAGTCGGTCTCGATTATCTCTCCATGTCACGTTCGTCCGGAACGTTGTCGGGCGGCGAGAGCCAACGCATTCGTTTGGCCAGCCAAATTGGCTCTGGCCTCACCGGCGTGCTCTATGTGCTCGACGAGCCCAGCATCGGCTTGCACCAACGTGACAATGAACGGCTGCTAGAGACGCTGAAACGGCTGCGCGATCTTGGAAATTCCGTGATTGTGGTCGAGCATGATGAAGACGCGATCCTGACCGCCGATCACGTCATTGATATGGGTCCGCGCGCCGGTGTACATGGTGGCCAAGTGGTCAGCCAAGGCACGTCGGCGGAAGTGATCGCGGACGAGAACTCACTGACGGGCGCGTATCTCTCCGGGCGCGAAGAAATCGCCATTCCAGAGCGCCGCCGCGTCAAAAAGAAGGGCCGCAGCCTGACGGTCAAAGGCGCGAGCGGGAACAATCTCAAAGACGTCGATGTCACCATACCGCTCGGCACGTTCACAGCGATTACCGGCGTCTCCGGCGGCGGCAAATCTACGTTGATCATTGAGACGCTTTATAAAGCGCTCGCCCGCAAGCTGAACGGCGCGAGCAAATCGCCCGCGCCCTATGAAAGCATTGAAGGGCTACATCACCTCGACAAGGTGATCGACATTGACCAAAGTCCCATCGGCCGCACGCCGCGGTCGAACCCAGCCACCTATACCGGCGCGTTTGGTCCAATCCGAGATTGGTTCGCCGGACTGCCCGAGTCGAAACAGCGTGGTTACAAGCCGGGGCGGTTCTCGTTCAATGTCAAAGGCGGCCGCTGTGAAGCCTGTCAGGGCGATGGCGTTATCAAGATTGAGATGCACTTCCTGCCCGACGTCTACGTCACCTGCGACACGTGCAAAGGCAAACGCTATAATCGCGAAACCCTCGAAGTCCTCTATAAGGGCAAGTCGATCGCCGATGTGCTCGACATGACGGTCGAAGAGGCTGAGAAGTTCTTCTCAGCAGTCCCGGCGATTAAATCCAAAATGGAAACGCTGAACCGTGTTGGCCTGTCCTATATCAAAGTTGGTCAACAAGCGACGACGCTCTCGGGCGGCGAAGCGCAGCGCGTGAAGCTTGCGAAAGAATTGTCCAAACGCGCCACCGGCAAGACGCTTTACATTCTCGACGAACCGACAACTGGACTCCACTTTGAAGACGTCCGCAAACTGCTCGAAGTGTTGCATGAACTGGTTGATACCGGAAACACGGTCTTGGTCATCGAGCACAATCTCGATGTGATCAAAACTGCTGATCACATTATCGATCTTGGCCCAGAGGGCGGCGATGGCGGCGGTGAAATCGTTGCGGAAGGCACACCGGAAGACGTCGCCAAGGTGAAAGCCAGCTGGACAGGCAAATTCCTCGCCGAGACCTTCAAGCGCCAGGATGAACGCCGCGCGAGCGCGAAGCAAAAAAGCGAAAAGAAGAAACCAGCCAGAAAAGCAGGTACCAGTAAAAAGTCACCTACCCGACGCAAAAAAGCAGACGCCTAGACTATTAATAAGTTTTTGTTTGAGTTTTTTCACTCGAAACAAAGAATGCAACTCATCTTAGAGAGAGGTTGCTGTGAAAAGACTTATCGGAATTGCGAGTGTTGTCGCCATTGGCGCTGGTGTCTTATGGACGTCCTCATTGCTGGGAGAAACCGCTCCCAATGATCCCGCCCAAACTACAGACGAAGTAGAAGAGCCTTTCGCCGACGAGGCGCAGCTCGTGCAATTCCCAAAGCAAGAAGACGCACAAACGCAAGAAAAACTGCTATTTGACGCAATCGCCAAGATGCGCGTCGAGGCGCTCGAACGGCAACCGGTCAGCTTGCCGGAGGGGGTTCCAGACTTCCCATTTAATATCTCGTTCTTTGAGCCCAAAAGCGATTATCACTGGCCCACTCTGGAAGAACCGGACATCCAAGCGATGCTGGATGCTGAAAAAGACAATTGGGTGATCCTCAATTACTGGGCCACCTGGTGCGCTCCCTGCATCCACGAATTACCCGATATGAACGATGCGAGTGCCCCGCTCGCCGAGATCGGCGTCTCGCTCATCGCCCTAAACGTCGATCCGATGAGGAAAGACACACCAGAGTCGATCAAAGCCTTTTTGACCGAAAAAGGTATCAATCGCTTGATGAATGCCACTGCATCCGGTGCTGATATTCAAAATGCGATGGCAGCTGGTGGCATGGAAATGCCAGGGTCGTTCAGATACCCCCTCAATATCGTCTTTGCCCCTGGAGGCGTGCCCTACGGCTATTTCGAGAGCTTGCCGATGCCTCTCGATAATTCGCCGGTCTGGAATTCAGACGAGATGCTGGGTTTCTTTGAAGCCTTGGTGGCGAGCGATGTGACTTAATTGTTGCCGAAACGACCGCGCTGCAAGTCCTCGGAGAGACGGATGTCTTCCGGCTCGCCGCTTAAGCGGTGACGATAGACTTGCGTATTCTCAAGCACGCGCTGGACATAGTTGCGGGTCTCGCTGAATGGAATGAATTCCACCCAATCAACTGGGTCGACCTCGCCTGCGCGCGGATCGCCATATTCGCCGATCCAACGTTGCGGGCGTGAGGCGCCCGCATTGTAGGCCGCCGCGGTCATGATGTAGCTGCCATTGAATTGGCCGAGCAGCGTATCCAAGTGCGCGCCGCCGAGGGTCATATTGTAACCCGGATCATCAGTGAGCCAGCTCGTACGATATGGCAGTCCTTGCCGCCGCGCCTCAAGCTGCGCCGTACGCGGGACAAATTGCATTAGGCCGCGTGCGTTCGCATGACTGATCGCCGCCGGGTTCATTTCGCTTTCCTGGCGCGACAGGGCCAGCATCAATGAGCGCTCTACCTGAGGCTCGCGCAACAATGGGTACTCGACCAGCGGATAGGCAGCATCTGGTGCGACCACCCCTTTGGCCAAGCCCGCTTTCGCGCCGCGCACGCCTATGTCGGCATAATGATATTCGCGGCCGAGATCGGCGAGGAGCTCAAAGTCCTGCGGGCGAGTCAGCTGGTCGTCCAAGTGATAGGCAAACTTCCGGAATGACGCATCCCAACCATTTTCGGCGAACAGGCGCATCGCCTTGACCAGCGCGCGATTGTTAAAGTTCTGGCGATCGGATTCGGTCACCATGCTATCTGAAGCAAGATAAATCGTGCTCTGCATGACTTTCTCGGCAGCAAGCTGACCATAATAAGAGAAACGGTGCTGCGACGCTTCCGTATAAGCGAGTTTCGCCGCTTCATCATTGCCCATCGCCTCGTGCGCGCGACCAATCCAGTATTTCGCGCGCGACAAACTGATTGGCGTTGAGACTCCCGCTTTGAGCGTTTCAAAGTGCTCAAGCGCGGTCGGCGCGTCGCCAATATGGCGCAAAGCGATCCAACCCGCGAGCCACTCGGCTTCGGCAAAATCGCGTCCTTGAGTGAGCCCATGCGGCGCAGACAAGTCATAGGCCATCAGCCAATCGCCGTCTTTAAGCGCAGTGCGCACACGCGGATGCTTAGCTTTCCAAAGTCGGCTACGTCCGGCCTCAGGAACGCTCTCACCATCGATTTGAACCAACAGAGGCACAACCCGGTCGGTCATCCGGGCCCGGCGCCGCCATTCGGCGCGATCGAACAACAGACCTGGGTGCGATTGCAATTCACGCGAGACCGAGTCCACCGCGGAATCAACACCACGCGCGCGCCGGATCAGTTTCGACCGCGCATCAACCAGCGTTTTCCAATCCGGCGTCAGCAACGGCTTCATTCGCGCCGCGGCGCTGGTCTGCCGGGTCCACAATAGGAAGTCCGCACGTTTGCGGTGATCCTGTTGGGTCAATTGATCTCGGTATTTTGCGTAGGTGCGTTGGCTGACATCTTGCGTGAGCGTCCGGCCATGCCAAGCCGCACGGACTTCTCGCAACGCTTCATCGCTGCGTCCGAGAGCTTCGAGCGCCTTCGCGTAAGTGATATGCCCCGCCCCACTCCGGGCGCCGCCATGTGTTTCAAACCAAGCGACGCGGGCGCGGGCATCCAGAGTTGAGCCATCCATAAACTCTTCTGCGCGCACACGGATCGCATTGATATCTGGCCAACCGCCAAGGCGCGTCAGCGCGCGATCCATTTCATCGAAGGACATACGTGGGTCGCGCCGCGCGCGGTACCAGGTCAAAACATCTCGCGCTGTGGTGTCGCGTATCTGTGATTCGGCCTGACGGACCTCGAACCAGTCACTACGATCGACAGCCTGCAGGCCGTCTCGTAATAGCGCGGCATCGCGGGTGGCCAAAACGTCTGAGGCGGCGACCAATTGCGGCTTAACGCTTGGTGGCGTTGCGATTTGCGCCGCACTCGGGCTGATCGCGGCAAAGCTTGCTGCGAGACCTAAGGCGGTGAGACTGATCAGGCGATTTCTCATTGGCTTTGTCAGTATCCTTACATTCCCAGCCGTTGATACATTCTGATTCAGGTTTATAGGCCGTATATGACCAAACTCTGGCAGTTTGTGGCCAGGTTCAACCCAAAGAGTATATCTGACAGATGTTTCATGGTTCCATTCCAGCGCTCGTAACCCCATTCAAGAACGGGGCCATCGACCGTGAGGCCTTCGCAAATTTGATTGAGCGCCAAATCGCTGGCGGCTCCGCTGCGCTTGTGCCGTGTGGGACCACCGGCGAATCCGCCACGCTATCTCATGCTGAGCACCGCGAGGTGGTCGAGCTGTGCATTCAAGTGGCCGCAGGGCGAGTCCCTGTGATTGCTGGCGCGGGCTCGAATTCCACGCGCGAAGCGATTGAATTGATTGAGCACGCAAAGACGGTTGGGGCCGATGCAGCACTGGTCATCTGTCCCTATTACAACAAACCAGATCAAGCCGGCTTAGAAGCGCATTTTCGCGCGATTAATGAGGCCGTGTCGCTGCCAATCATTCTCTACAATGTGCCATCTCGAACTGCATGTGACTTGCTGCCAGAAACGGTTGCCGCGCTTGCGCGCTTGCCAAACATTGTCGGCATCAAAGATGCGAGCAATGATCTAGGCCGGGTCTCGATGCAGGCGGCGCTGACAGATGGCGAACAGTTTACGCAACTTTCCGGCGAAGACCCTTCATCTCTCGGACATCGCGCCATGGGCGGCGCTGGCTGCATCTCTGTGACCGCGAACATTGCGCCGGACCTCTGTGCACAAATGCACCAGGCGTTTGATGCGGGAGACCTCGATACGGCGCGTGCTTTGGATCAGCGGCTGATTCATCTCCATAAAGCTATGTTCTTTTCGCCCTCGCCCGGCCCAGCCAAATATGTGCTGGGGAAAATGGGCGTCTGCTCAGACGAGGTTCGGCTCCCAATCGTGGCGCCTGATGCTCAGACCAAAGCAGCAATCGACGAGGCCATGGTCCGCGCTGGACTGAGCTAAGCCATGGCCAAGAAGTCTCAAACCAAAGGCCGCTCTGATGGCCTGGTCGCCGAGAATCGACGGGCGCGTTTCGATTATGCGGTCGAGGATACTTTGGAAGCGGGCCTTATGCTGACCGGCAGCGAGGTGAAGTCGCTGCGCAATGGCAAAGCCAATATCGCTGAAAGCTACGCCTCTGTTGAGGAGGGAGAGCTGTGGCTGATCAATGCGGATATCCCGACCTATGAAGGGGCTAATCGCTTTAATCATGCCCCACGGCGAAAACGAAAACTACTCGTCTCCAAACGCGAGCGCACGCGACTGGCTCAATCGGTTGAGCGGGCCGGGCGCACGATCGTTCCGCTGAAACTCTATTTCAATGAGCGCGGATTAGCGAAGCTCCTGATCGGGCTCGCGACGGGTAAGAAGTCACATGATAAGCGTGAGACATCGGCGAAACGAGATTGGCAACGCCAAAAAGCGCGCCTCATGAAAGAAAGCTAAACCTCGCGGCGCAGCACTTTGGCAAAGAATTTCGGGTCGACATTTCCGCCCGTTAATACAACCCCGACCGTTTTGCCTTTGGCGGTCTCCGGCAACCGAAACAAAGCCGATGCGAGGGCCAACGCTCCACCGGGCTCGAGCACCACTTTTAAATGCCGAAACGCAATGCGCATCGCTTCTAAAGCATGTTGATCACTGACGACGCAGCCGCCTGAAAGGAGTTTCGATCCAATCGCCCAGGTGAGTTCACCGGGTTGTGGCGTCAGCACCGCATCGCAAATGGATCGTGTTCCCGGCAAATTTGAGCGCACGCGCCCTGCCTCGAGCGATTTCTGCCAGTCTTCGTGACCTTCAGGTTCGGCGGTCCATACTTGCGTCTGCGAACTTGTCCCGCTTAAAGCCAACGCAATGCCACCAATCAACCCGCCGCCACCGGCACAACAAATGAGGTGGTCAAGCGATTGTGACTTTTCCTGAACCTGCGCCGCGAATTCCAGTCCGCACGTGCCCTGTCCGGCGATAATCATCGGATCATCAAAGCTTGGGACCAAGACGGCACCGCGCTCGCGCGCGATTTGAGCAGCGATGTCCTCTCGACTCTCATTGTCGCGGTTATAGAGGCGAATCTCGGCGCCATCGGCTCTTACGCCATCGATTTTCACGTCCGGAGCGTCTTCCGGCATGACAATTAAGGCGGGCATTTGAAGCAAACGTGCCGCGCGCGCGACCCCTTGAGCATGATTGCCAGATGAGAACGCCACAACGCCATTCGCGCGATTACGCTCGGGAATTTGCAATAATCGATTGGTCGCGCCGCGAAGCTTGAAACTTCCGGTCTGTTGCAAACACTCGGCTTTCAAAAACAAACGCGCGCCGGCGATTTCGTCGAGGACAACGGACCGCAATATCGGGGTTGGGTCCACAACCGGTCGGATCCGCTTTTCCGCGGCGACCACGTCATCATAGGTCGGAAGAACCAGGCTCATGCCTTGCCGCTAGACGGTTCAGATTAGTCGGTCAACTCTAGGCTTTAGAGATTAACTTCCGCGCGCCCTCAGCGATTTCAGGATGGTCTAGTGCATGGGCCAAGACCGCTTCGAAATAGCCAAGTTTAGACCCACAATCGTAAGGCGAGCCTTCAAACTCGTACGCGAAGAAACGCTGCATTTCCATGAGCCGTGCCATCGAGTCGGTCAGCTGGATTTCGCCGCCTGCACCTGCCCCCTGATCCGCAAGCAGGTCAAAAATCTCGGGCTGCAGAATGTAGCGGCCCGTAATTGCGAGATTTGATGGGGCTTCTTCGCGCGGGGGTTTCTCGACCATCGCGCTCATTTCGATCAAGCGGCCATCCCGCTCCCCTTTTGGAGCGATTACACCATAGGAGGAGACCCGCTCTTCCGGTACAGGGTCGACGGCAATAATATTGCCCCCTGTTTGATTATAGGCCTCGACCATTTGCGCCAGGCACGATTTTTCAGCTTTCACGATGACGTCAGGCAAAAGGATCGCAAAGGGTTCATTTCCGACAATATCCCGAGCGCACCAAATGGCGTGGCCAAGACCCAGAGGCTCCTGTTGACGGGTAAAGCTCGCCCCGCCCGCGGGCAGGCGCGTCTTCTCAACTTCAGCCAAGATATCAGCCTTGCTGGCTTTCGAGCGAAGGCTCGTTTCGAGCTCGAACGCCAGATCGAAATAATCTTCGATCGCGCTCTTTCCGCGCCCGGTGACAAACACGATATGCTCGATGCCCGCTTCGATCGCCTCATCGACGACGTATTGCAGAGCGGGTCTGTCCACGACGGGAAGCAATTCCTTAGGAATGGCTTTGGTGGCCGGCAAAACCCGTGTGCCGAATCCGGCGACAGGCAAAACAGCTTTGCGAATACTCATTGAGGTGCTCCCGTAACGTCCCAAGCTGATCTAGGCAAAATGAAGTCGTCTGGCTAGGCGACAATTAAGCGAGGGCGATCGCGCCAGATCCGCCGAGCCAGCCGCCAACAAAAGCAAACGCAACAAGTAGCGAAACCAGGATCACCGCCATCCGCTTACTGAGCGGGGCATAATGCGTTTGCAATTGATCCTGTAATTCCTTGGCGGGCGACGGCACAGGATTTGGGGCCTTTTCGCCCGGGGTCACGGACCGAATGGCGGCCGCTTTCATCTTCGCGTCGCCAGTCTCATGTGATTTTGCTTTACGTTGTGCAGCCATTTGCGCCTCCGCTGAGCGTTGGAGGTTACGCATGCAAGGGCTAATGGTGCCTTAACTCACTGCAAAAACTCAGAAAAACCTAGAGCGAACCCCACATGTGCCCGCCATCGACGACAATCGTTGCACCAGTCATGAAGCTGCCTGCGTCGGACGCCAATAAAAGCAGTGGTCCGGATAGTTCCTCATGCTCGCCAAAGCGCCGCATCGGGATACGATTGCGCATTTTTTGACCTTCGTCGGAAGCAAGGAACGTATCATTGATTTCCGTCTCAAAATACCCTGGGGCAATCGCATTCACGCGAACGCCATAACGCGCCATTTCAATCGCCATCGCACGGGTCATATGCTCGCACGCCGCCTTAGAGGCGCAATAAGCCACCATCGTGTAGCCAACACGCTTGCCTGCGACCGACGCGATATTGATCATGCTTCCTTGTTTGCCCGCTTTGACCAGTGCGCCCGCAAAGGTGCGCGCGACCAGCCACACGCCCTTTGTGTTGGTATCCATGACAAGGTCAAAGGCGTCTTCATCCATACTGGTGAACCAGTCTTCGCGGCTTAGGCCGGAATTGTTGACGATGATATCAGCCGGTTCACCAAACCTTTCCATGGTCGCATCTAGTCCAGCTTGGATCGTATCCGCTTTGGTCACATCCATGGCGACGGCGAGCGCTTCGCCGCCATTGGCCTCTATCTCAGCCGCCAACGTCTCTAAGCGATCCGTCCGGCGCGCCGCTAAGACCACTTTGGCGCCGGCTGCTGATAGCACTTTCGCGAAGTGCCGTCCCAATCCCGAGGACGCGCCCGTGACCAAGGCAACTCGGCCCGTCAAATCAAATCGATCGGACATATTATTTCTCCAATAGAATTCGAACGCGTCCTTAGACGGTGCGTTTGGCTTTGTCTTTAGCATTGGTGGCTTCGATGGCTTCGCGCGCGGCTTGCCATTCCGCGTCGCCCCAATCTCCCAGCCGGGAGAAGTTACCGCCCGTGGCATTGTACATGGCGCCATCAATCGCGATGGTTTGCCCGTTCACGTATTCAGCGCCGGGTGCCATTAAGAAGGCGGCAAGATTGACGAGCTCATGCATCTTACCGATCCGCCCCATCGGATTGGCGCCGTCGCGGTTCATATCCTCAGTGCTATCAGCTTGCGGCGCGAGGCGTTTGGTCATGCCTTCGGTCGGAAACGGACCTGGCGCAATCGCGTTGAAGCGCAATCCATAGCGCCCCCATTCAACCGCGAGAGACTGTGTCATCGTATTCACCGCTGATTTTGACATCGCGGACGGCACCACAAATGGACCGCCATTCCAGACCCAAGTTGTCAGGATCGAAACAACATTGCCACGATGACCTGCATCAATCCATCGCTTGCCGATATTGTGCGTCATGTAGAACGTGCCACGAAACACGATATTGGCGATCGCATCGAAGCCGCGAATGGAAAGGTCTTCGGTCCGGGAAATAAAATTGCCCGCCGCATTGTTGACCAATCCCGTCAGCGCGCCGTGATTGGTCCAGATTTGATCCGTCATGTCATTGATCGCTTCAGCGACACGGATGTCGCAAGCGTGGGGAACCACTTTACCGCCATGAGCACTCATCAGAGCGTCAGCCGTCTCTTCGCAGACCCCGCCGCGGCGCCCACAAATATGCACTTCTGCGCCCAGCTTCAGAAAGCCTTCCGCCATTTCCTTGCCCAACCCGGTGCCACCGCCAGTGACCAGGATGCGTTCGCCTTCCATAAGGCCGTCGCGAAACATAAGTTGGCTGATATCCATAACACGTTCTCCCTGTGCGGTGATTTTGCCAGAGAGACTAAGTCAAATTGATGCGGGGGAAACCTTTTCCGACGCGGCAGCCTTGGATCGCGAGGCAACAGGTTTTCCTGACGCTACTTTCGAAACGGTAGAGAGACCGCACGCCAGACCAGCCAGATTGGCAATACAATCGTCGCGCCGGCTAAAGCGGGCTGCCAGAAATTCCGCGCTGCCCAGCTCGCCAATCCGCCAAGCGAGGCCAGGAACCGCTGCAGCGCGCCCATCATATCGACATCAGGCGAGGCTGGGTCGAATTCGCTGGCCATCACCAAAAAGCCAACCAGAATGCAAAGCAATACGAGTTTCACCCAACCCCAAACGCTGATCCCCAGAAGGCGGATCAAGATATGCCGTTTTTCTTTTGGCAGCTTGCCTGTCTTGGCCGCTGTTTCCCCGATTGTCTCCAATCCAGGATCTGTCACGGCTTAGGCCACCTGTTTGACAATTTCGACCTGATGCGGATACGGGATCGAAATACCTTGTTGGTCGAACGCTTCCTTGACGGCTTTGGTCAGATCGAATTTGACGTCCCAATAGTCTTTCGCCGCGACCCAATTCCGGGTTGCAATATCGACGGAACTGTCACCGAGATTCACGACTTTCGCAAACGGTTCGGGGTCGCGCATAATCCGCTTATCCGCATCGACGATGGATTTGATGATCCCGATCGCTTTGTCGATATCGTCGCCATAATCGATCCCGAAAGTGACATCGACGCGGCGCGTGGTGTAGCCGCTATAATTCTTGATCACGCCATCAATGGCCTGGCTATTCGGCACCATGATTTGGACATTGTCCGGGGTCGCGAGCACGGTTTGAAACAGATTGATATCTTTGACGGTGCCCGCCACGCCAGCCGCTTCAACATAATCGCCAAGCTTATAGGGTCGAAAGATCATAATCATGACCCCAGAGGCGATATTGCCGAGCGCGCCTTGCAATGACAGACCAATCGCGAGGGTCAAGGCGCCGAGGATTGCGACGAAGCTAGTGGCCGGCACGCCGAAGACTTGCAACACAGCGATAAATACGGCTGCGGTGACGGCCCAACGCACCATTGAGCCAAAGAAATTGCCCAGCGTGTCGTCGATATTCTCCTGGCGAAGAGAGACCTTACGCACCAATCCGCCGAGCCATCCGGCCACCCGCAATCCAATGATCAGAACGATCAGGGCTCCGACAGCTTTCGCGCCGAATCCTAAGACTTGATCACCATAATCGGCCCACAATTGCGCGACATCGATATTGTCCATTCGCTTACCCCTTATTTTGATTTCCCAGTATTGAGACGCCATTGGCCCAAATCTGGACGTCTACGGTCTGGCAAGAGTCGTCTCGCAGATACAGGGATAACAGCGTCTCGTGACATGGCGAAGACCATCATGCCACCGTCCGGAAAACAGGGCTGATAGGCCTCATCAAGGACATTTAATCCACCGGTAAAAGCGCCAAGCGCCGGCATGATCAACCGCTCTCCATCGGTGACAAAGCAGCGGCGCCTGAGCGCTCTCACGCGGCTGACAACCTTAGCGCATGGGTGCAGGTGCCCGGCAATTTCCCCGCTCTCACCGGTCGGTTCGTGCCTAAACACAATGTCGCCCATATGCAGCACTTTAGAGGGCCGCCCTCCGAGGTGCTCTGGAGGATCAGGGTCGTGATTGCCCTCGACCCAAATCCAATCAGTAGCGCTCGTCAGGGCGCGAATTCGTTCAGCATCGCCTTCATCGAGCCGGCTCTCAGCTTTGCGGTCATGAAAACTGTCCCCAAGCGAGATGACCCGCTCAGGGCGCAACTCTGTCACCAGAGTTTCCACAATCGCCAACGTTGCGCTGGTATCATAAGGCGGCAGCATCTGCCCGCGTGCGGCGAAACTCGATCCTTTTTCGAGATGTAGATCGGAAACAATCAAAGTCTTTTGCTCCGCCCACCATAACGCCCCTTCCGGCAGCGGCGTCAGAAGCGTACCACGGACGTGAAGATGCGTCTCATTTGGAAGGTTTGGGGCCACAGCGCTCATCCGCGCAACCTGACCTGCGCCGCGGTCTGGGTCAATTCGGGATTTTCAGGAATCCTTCGATGTGGCAGGCGGATGGCGGGTTCCTGGCGGGCCTTTGGCGGGGTCGTGGCGGCTTACTGGCGTGGTGCAATTCTCGGATTTGCCCTCTTCTGGTCTCAACTGATAACAAGACCTCAAAGGAGACACACATGTCCTTCAAAACAGATGCCGCTAAGATCAAACGCTGGCGCGAAGAACGTCACTGGTCGCAAGAACATCTCGCCGATCTGGCTGGCATTGGGCTACGCACGCTACAACGGATCGAAAATGGTGAAACCGCGTCGGCCGAGTCACTGAAGGCTTTGGCGGCGGCTTATAATGTTGATGTCATGGCCTTGGCGGTCGATCAAAAAGCTGAAGCGCAAAAACTGGTCAGCCAGAAAAATGAGAAAGCCCGCGATGCGCTCAGACTTTCGCTCGGCATCCACGCGGCAGGCTTTGTCATCGGTATGGTGGCATTCGTCGCCATCGGTCTCAGTGATAGCGGTAATCCATGGCTCATGCAGGCGCCGATGGTGTGGTGGACCGTCGGGCTCGTCGCCCACGCTGCGACCGCGGGCATCGTTGAACTGACCACACGCTATAGCGACAAGTATGACACTTAAGCGCTCGCCCGCTTAATGGCGTCACGCTTTTTTGAGTGTGCGCCGCGGGTGCATCCCTTCGACGATGCCCACGCGCTAGCATCACATACTCAAATTTCAGTATTTTCGACTCGACGAGATTTTATATCTTGATCGATAGATTTAATGGGCGAAATCACGTGTCAAAACCAAATCAAATCGCAATGAAAAGCGATCCGTTCGATCCGGAAGAGGCTGAACGCCTCGCTGATTGGCTGGATATTGTTCGGGCGCAATTGCAGGGCGTAGAAGCCCTCTCCGATGAAACGCACGAAGAGTTGCAAGAATCTCTCAGCCTTGCCGAGGCAGCGTTGCGGCGCGCCTCGGCAGAGGCGTCTATGTCGCAAGCGATCTTGACGTTTTTTCGTCCGAATTAGCGGTGCCGTCGTACACCGATAAATGCGTCGAACGCGATGCCCCTGCTCATCAAGCAGCTCAACCCTAGAGGCTCCGCTCCAACACTAAGATGAACACGCCGACACATCCGGATATCGCACCATCGAATACACCGCGCACACCTGGTCCACGAACCCTGCGCCCCATCCGTATTGATGGATCTTCGATCGACGTTGATGTGATGATCTATAAGGGTATACGATCGCACCTGCGGCCGTTGGTGATCGTGAATTCGCTCGATTTGCCGATGCCACCATCGGAGCGGTTTTGCGATCTAATGTGGAAAGCCGGGTACCAGACAATCTTCATTCGGCGCCCCGGCTTTGGTAGCACGCGCGGCCTCCCCGCACCCCTGCTCGCAGATGAATGCGTCCAAAATGGCGCGGCTGTCGTTGGCGAAGCCGCGCTCTTAAACGCATTGATGAAGACGATGAAACTTAATGATTTCGTTTTGCTTGGCATTGGGTCGGCCAACCCTGTCTGTTACCGCCTCAGCAAACTCAACCCAGAGATCAAGCTAAGCGTTTTTGCCAATCCGACGTTTAACCAGGACATTTGGGATGTGTTTCGTCCGCAATGGTTACAGGCGATGTTGCGCCAGACTCTGATCTCCAAGAGTGGTCTGAAAATCGCCACGCAAGGACTGAAAGCGATCCTTAGCCAACGCCCTCTTTGGTTCTTTAAGCAAGTAGTGCAAAAAAGCGCAGGCGACGCAGAATATGTCGCCCAAAACGCGGAAGACTTTATCGAAGCCAGCCAGCTTTTGCAGAACATCACGCCGCAAACCGTTTTCTACGACATTCGCATGTCGCTGGTAACAGATCCGTTTCTCAAAGACGATTTCTTTGATGGCACAAAAGCGGTGATCCTGTCCGGGTCTGAAACCACAAACCGATGGCAGAGCCAACTTAATCAAGAAGCTAATCGGCTCAACCTTCCGGTGGTTTATGCACCTGCCGGGGACATGTTTGTGCCCTATGCCTCGCCGCAGACCTTGATCGAGATCTTGCCGAAACCGAGGGCGATCCAATCGGTCCCCGTCTTTTACTAGCGCCCTTACATATGCAGGACGCGCCCCTCTGACGCGAGAACGGCTTCGTGCATCATCTCAGACAGGGTCGGGTGCGGGAAGACTGTGTGCATCAAATCTTCTTCGGTGAGCTCGCCTTCGCGAGCGATGACATAGCCTTGGATTAGCTCGGTTACTTCAGCCCCGACCATATGCGCGCCGAGCAGTTCGCCCGTCTCGGCGTCGAAAATCGTCTTTACCAGCCCTTCGGGTTCGCCGAGCGCAATCGCTTTGCCGTTTCCGATAAAGGGGAACTTCCCGATATTGAGTTTCTTGCCAGTCTTTTTGGCCTCTTCTTCGGTCAAGCCGACGCTCGCAACTTGTGGATGGCTGTAGGTACAGCCTGGTACGTTCCAATTATCGAATGGATGCGCCTCATCGATTTCACCCGCAATTTTCTCCACGCAAATCACGCCTTCATGGCTGGCTTTGTGCGCGAGCCAGGGGCCGCCTGTGAGATCACCGATTGCGTAAAGCCCTTTAACGCCGGTTCGACCAAAGCCATCGACCTCGACATGCGTGCGATCGAGTTTCACACCCAACGCTTCGAGCCCGAGGCCTTCTGAGTTCGCGACAATCCCAATTGCGAGAATAACGCGGTCAACTTCGATCATCTCTGTTTTGCCGCCGACAGAGACCTCCGCGGTAACGCTGTCTTTGCCTTTCTTGAGGCCTTTGACTTGCGCCGCTGTCTTGATTTTCAGACCCTGCTTCTCGAAGGATTTGTGGGCGAAAGCCGAGATTTCTGCGTCTTCTGCCGGCAGGATGCGATCCACCGCTTCTACGACCGTCACGTCTGAGCCGAGCTCATTATAGAAGCTCGCAAATTCAATCCCGATGGCACCCGAACCGATGACGAGCAAGCGCTTGGGCAGCGCGTCTGGCACCATGGCTTCGCGATACGTCCAAACCAGTTTGCCATCTGGTTCCAAGCCTGCTTGAGGGATCGCGCGCGCCCGCGCTCCTGTGGCGAGAAGCACGTGTTTAGCTTGATAGGTGCTCTCCTTGCCATCCTTGCCTTTAACGATGACTTTTGGCGCCTCAGCGCCCTTTTCAAGGCGTGCATCGCCTTCAATAACGGTGATCTTATTCTTCTTCATAAGGTGTTTCACACCGCCGGAAAGCTGCGCCGCCACACCGCGTGAGCGCTTCACAACCCCGTCCAAATCAAAATCTGCCTTGTCGACTTTTAATCCGTAAGCTGAAGCGTGCTTGGCGAGATGCAGGACCTCCGCCGAGCGCAAGAGGGCCTTTGTCGGGATACAGCCCCAATTGAGACAAATCCCGCCGAGGCTCTCGCGTTCGACAATAGCGGTTTTCATACCGAGCTGGCTCGCCCGGATCGCTGAGACATAGCCCCCCGGTCCGGAACCGATCACGATCAGATCAAAATCAGCCATTCTTTATCACCCTTAAAACTCACCAAAATTCATATCTGTGCATGCCTCGACCGGCTCTGGGTTGGCATAATCGGAGGACCGATTGACCCAGCATTGCTCCAGCACCGAACAATAACAAATGGCGCCATTAATCGCGCTCAGCTCTTCGAAATAGGCATTAATATTATCGCGCATCCCCGATGGGATTTGTCCGACGACCAAGTCCCAATCGGCTTCGCCAATCGTCACCACTTCGCCCGCTGAGAGCACTCGACCGGTGCCGCGTGAAGTCGCAAGCGTGTACCGCATGCCCTGTGTGACATCCTGTCGGCGCTCGATATAACCGGCGACGTTTGCCACCGGCTCGCCTGCCTTTGTGATCTGGATGCCTTTGACGATGGCTGGGCCGACGCCCGAATTTCGCAGCGACAGCGTCGCCCGCGCGGTGCGGATGTCCTGCTCAGTTGCAACGTCGAACTGAACCACGGGCCAAACGGATGCTTGCACCGTCTTTTCCATGAGGTCAGCTTGTTGACGCGCAATGTTGGATTGGTCGACGGCAACGATAAGTGCTGCGACGCCAACCACGACAGCGCTCAGCGCCGTCGTCATTTCAACATTAGGCCATTTCAGTTCCATCAGGCGGTCTTAAAGCAACATGCTCTCGGGCGTTTCGACATAGCGTTTGAACGCTTGCAACCAACGAGCACCTTCAGCACCTCCAATTACGCGGTGATCGCAGGTCAGCGTCACGCCCATCATGGTTGCTGTGGTCAACTGACCATCCGCGCCGACGACGGGCTGTTTTGCGCCCGCGCCGACCGACATGATCATGCCCTCTGGTGGGTTGATGATCGAGGCGAAGGACTTAATGCCGAACATACCAAGGTTCGAGATCGAGAAGGTTCCGCCCATATATTCTTGAGGCTTGAGTTTCCGTTCGCGTGCCCGGCCTGCCAAGTCTTTCATCTCGATCGAGATTTCCGCGAGGCCTTTCTTCTCGGCATCTCGGATAACTGGAGTAATCAGGCCCCCATCGATCGCCACAGCCACCGAGATATGGGCCCCATGATGATAAGCGATGCCATTGTCTGTGAAGCTGGCATTGCAATCCGGCTCAGCCATCAGCGCCATTGCTGAGGCCTTGATCAGCATATCATTCACCGACACTTTTACGCCTTCTGGCGCCGCCTCGTTGATGCCTTTGCGCGCCGCGAGCAGCTTATCGAGTGCAATGTCGACATTCAGCGGGAAATGCGGGACCTGCATGAAACTTTGTGTCAGGCGACGCGCCACCGTCTTGCGCATGCCGTCCAGGGGCTCCAGGCGGTAGCTGTCTGGCGCGTAAACACGATCGTCGAGTACTTGCGGCAGGATGAGACCATCCGGCGAGGCGGGCGCCGACGGACTCGCAGCCGGAGCGGCAGCTGCGCCAGGTTGAGCGTTCTCAACGTCTTTCTTGACGATCCGACCATGCGGTCCAGAGCCTTTGCCTTTCAGCACCGCGAGATCGATCCCTTTCAAAGCCGCGATCCGGCGCGCCAGCGGACTGGCCTTGATGCGATCATCTCCAGCGCCGAGCGACGGCATTTGGACCGGGGTGGAAGCGACTTGTTTGGCGGGTGCCGGAGCGGGCGCAGCCTCTGCTTTTGGAGGTTCTGCCGCCGCAGGTGCCGCAGCCGCCGGCGCGTCCGCCGAAACGGACGACGCATCTTCGCCCTCTTCCGCGAGCACCGCGATTATAGCGTTGACCTTCACGCCTTCAGTGCCCTCATCGACAAGGATTTGGGCAACCACCCCTTCATCGACCGCTTCGACTTCCATGGTCGCTTTGTCGGTTTCGATTTCAGCGATGATGTCGCCGGCTTCTACCGTGTCGCCAGGTTTGACATTCCACTTGGCCAGCGTGCCTTCTTCCATCGTCGGGCTGAGGGCGGGCATGGTGATATTGATAGACATTCAAGCGGCCCCTTTATTGGCGCACAAAGGTTTTGGCAGCGATCTTCCACTGACCATCGAGCTTCACCATGGTGAAGGCATCATAGAACCTGTCGGCGTAGCGAAATGTCGCCACGGCAAGGCGTTGATCAATGACATCAATGCTCATCACTTCACCGTCGCGCCCAGCGCCGGGAGGGTTTTCATTCGCTGCCCAGTTTTCGATGACTTCGCTCATCTTCGGCCAGACGCGTAAATACGTTTCGCCGTCATCATTCGTTATTACACCGAACATTGATGAGTCTGGGTGAAAGGCGCGCTGCAGGCGCTCCAAACTGGCTTCGCCTTGGCCATCAAAATAGTCCAGCACAACCGCTTCAATCGCCGCGATATCTGGGTCATAGACCTCAAGCTCTTCTGTGTAGACATCTTCTGATACATTGACATGAACACAGCCAGCGACGGCCACAAGCCCCAATCCAAGTGTCGAAATGAGTTGTTTCATATCGCTCTCCCTACATCCCCTCACAAACCGCTTTCGCGGCTGCGATAATGTCGTCCGTATTCGGTAGGCTCAGCGCTTCGAGATTGCCGGCATATGGCAACGGAACGTCTTTCTGTGTGACACGAAGCGGCGGCGCGTCGAGATAGTCGAAGGCATGTTCCGTGACGCCCGCGGCAATCTCGCCCCCGACACCCATATGTTTCCAGCCCTCTTCAGCTGTCACGAGACGGTTGGTCTTTTTCACGCTCTCCACGATCGTTTCCATGTCGAGTGGGCGAATGGAACGCAGGTCGATCACCTCCGCGGAGATGCCCTGCTCTGCCAATTGATCAGCAGCATCCATGGCAAATCCGACCATCCGAGAATACCCGACCAACGTGACATCCGTACCTTCGCGGATCACAGCAGCCTTGCCAATTGGCAGCGTGTAGTCCTCAAGATCCGGCACATCGAACTCGAGACCATAAAGAAGTTCATGCTCGAGAAAGACCACTGGGTTTGGATCGCGAATGGCTGATTTAAGCAGCGCTTTCGCCGACCCCGCATCCCAAGGCGCAACCACTTTTAAGCCAGGCACATGACCATACCAGGCGGCATAGTCTTGGCTGTGCTGTGCGCCGACGCGCGCGGCGGCGGCATTCGGACCGCGGAACACGATCGGACAGCCCATCTGACCGCCGGACATGTAAAGGGTTTTCGCCGCCGAATTGATGATGTGGTCAATCGCCTGCATGGCGAAATTGAAGGTCATGAATTCAACGATGGGGCGAAGTCCGCCAAACGCGGCACCCACGCCCAAGCCGGCAAATCCATGCTCAGTGATCGGTGTATCAACCACGCGCCGCGCGCCAAATTCTTGGAGCAGCTCGCGAGTGACTTTGTACGCGCCCTGATATTCAGCGACTTCTTCACCCATAACGAAAACGGTTTCGTCTCGGCGCATTTCTTCAGCCATTGCATCCCGCAAAGCATCGCGCAGAACGGTTTTCGTATAAGTAGTCCCTGCTGGGATATCTGGGTTTATTAGGGCTGGACCCGTTGGCGCGACCGCAGCTGCTTGAGCCTCAAGCACCTCTGGTTCTGCGACGGGCGTGACTTTCTCAACGGCAGTCTCGGCTGGCGCGGACGCGGCTGTGACACTCGAAGCGTCTTCGCCATCCTCAGTCAGCACAGCGATGACGGCGTTCACTTTCACCCCTTCAGTCCCTTCCGGGATCAAGATCTTTGCAAGCGTGCCTTCATCAACCGCTTCGACCTCCATGGTCGCTTTGTCGGTTTCAATTTCGGCGATGATATCGCCCGCTTCAACCTTATCGCCCTCGCCTTTAAGCCATTTGGCGAGTGTGCCCTCTTCCATGGTCGGGCTCAGAGCTGGCATCAAAATATCTACAGCCATGATTATGCCTCCACCGGCAAGAGAACATCGGTCCAGAGCTCCGCCGGATCCGGCTCGGGGCTCTCAATCGAGAAATCAGCCGCATCTTTGACGATGGCGCGGATCTCTTTGTCGATCGCTTTGAGATCTTCTTCGCTGGCAATGCCCTGCTCGATAATCTGACCTTTCAGGCCATCAATCGGGTCATTATGGCTGCGAATATCGTCGACCTCTTCGCGTTTGCGATACTTCGCCGGGTCGGACATGGAGTGACCGCGATAGCGATAGGTCTTCATTTCGAGAATGTATGGACCTTTGCCTGAACGGGCATATTTCACCGCGCGTTCACCGGCTTTTTTGACTGCATAAACATCCATGCCATCAACTTCTTCACCCTCGATCTCAAAAGAGATCCCGCGTTTAAAGAGCTCGGTTTCTGATGCATGCCGTTCGACGCTCGTCCCCATAGCGTACATATTGTTCTCGATCACATAGACGACAGGAAGATCCCAAAGCGAAGCCATGTTGAAGGCCTCATAGACTTGCCCCTGATTGGCCGCCCCATCACCAAAGTAAGCGAGGCAGACATTGTCCTTGCCTTGATACTTATTGGAAAAAGCCAACCCCGTTCCGATCGGCACTTGCGCTCCGACAATGCCGTGGCCGCCAAAGAAATTCTTTTCGCGGCTGAACATATGCATGGAGCCGCCTTTGCCGCGCGAATATCCCCCTTCGCGCCCCGTCAGCTCAGCCATCACACCGCGCGGATCCATATCGCAGGCGAGCATGTGACCATGATCACGGTAACCGGTGATGACCTGATCGCCTTCGACCAGACACGCCTGCATGCCGGTGACGACCGCTTCTTGTCCGATATAGAGGTGACAGAAGCCGGCAATCTTACCCATGCCGTAAAGCTGGCCAGCGCGCTCTTCGAACCGGCGAATGAGCAACATGTCGCGGTAGAACTTAAGCGCTTCGTCCTTTTTCAGTTTCGGCGCGCTGCGTCGTTTGGGGGTCGTGGCTTTGGCCATATTGGCTCCCTGGTGTGGTATTTTTGCACTAAATAGGCAGATGACTGACGCAAGGTCGAGTCTTATCAGTTATGCATTTCTGCATTTTTGACAGCGCGGTCAACTAACACGAGTTCACCGGGATATACGAAGCCGAGATCGCGTCTTGCGAGGTATTCAACCAAGTCAGGGTCAATTTGCCCCGGAGTCAGCCGAGCTATGTCTTTTTGCAGCGCAGCATTTTCAGCTTCCAGGTCCGCCAGAACGGCTTTCTTCTCAGCCAGTTCCGACTGCTTATCCGTCCATTGCCCGAGCCCCTGCTCTCCCGCGAATGCGTGATAAGCGAAGTAAGCAACCGTCAGGGACATGGCACCAGCGGCCCATTTAGACGTCATTATGCGGAGCTCCTTCTACGCCGAGAAAGATCTCCGATTGTGGTTAAAGGCTTCTTAAGACTCGATCAGATGGTTGGTGATTCTTCACCAGCGTCATCGCCTCAGGCGTTGATTAAAGCTGATCCAGCATAAAGGGCTGACGCGCCAAGCTCTTCTTCTATTCGGATCAGCTGGTTATACTTCGCCAAACGATCCGAGCGCGCCAGTGAGCCCGTTTTGATCTGCCCGCAATTGGTCGCGACCGCGAGATCTGCAATGGTGGCATCCTCTGTCTCGCCCGAGCGATGAGACATCACGGCCGTGTAAGCGTGACGATGCGCAAGCTCGACTGCATCAAACGTCTCAGACAGCGTTCCGATCTGATTGACTTTGACGAGGATTGAGTTCGCGGCCCCGCGCTGAAGCCCCATGGCAAGGCGCTCAGGATTGGTCACAAACAAGTCGTCACCGACGAGCTGGCAGCGATCGCCAACCATCTCCGTCAGGATTCCCCAACCGTCCCAATCATCTTCCGCCATACCGTCTTCGATAGAGACGATTGGATAGGCGTCGACGAGGTTCGCAAGATATTTCGCCATACCCTCGCCATCCAGTGTTTTGCCTTCGCCAGCGAGCACATACTTGCCGTCTTTGTAGAACTCGGTCGACGCCGCATCGAGCGCGAGAGAAACATCTTCTCCCGGCTTGTAGCCAGCGGCTTCAATCGATTTCATGATGAAGTCGAGCGCATCTGTGGTGGATGAGAGATTGGGCGCGAACCCGCCTTCATCGCCAACACCTGTATTGTGCCCCGCATCGCTGAGCGTTTTCTTCAATGTGTGGAAAATTTCCGAGCCGACACGTACGGCATCCGCGATGCTGTCGGCGCTGACCGGCATGATCATAAATTCTTGGATGTCGATCGGATTGTCTGCGTGCTCTCCGCCATTGATGATGTTCATCATCGGGGTTGGCAGAACGCGCGCGTTGGTGCCGCCAATATAGCGATAGAGTGGCAAGCTGCAGCTCTCGGCCGCCGCTTTCGCCGTCGCCATCGACACTCCGAGAATGGCATTTGCGCCAAGACGTTTTTTATTTTCGGTACCATCCAGCTCCATCATCAAGCCATCGATGAGACGCTGTTCCGTTGCTTCCATGCCGGTTAGTTCATTGGCGATCTCGCCATTCACCGCATCGACCGCGCCCATCACGCCCTTGCCCTTATAGGCGTCTCCGCCGTCGCGAAGCTCATGCGCTTCATGCACGCCGGTAGAGGCGCCCGAAGGCACGGCAGCCCGACCGAACGAGCCATCTTCGAGGGTCACATCCACCTCAACCGTTGGATTGCCGCGGCTATCGAGAATTTGGCGGGCGTGAATATCGACGATTTCGCTCATAGCAAGGTCCTTTGGCTTTGTTGCGGCTGCCTCTAGTGCGCCGCGCCCCAAAGAGCAAGAGCTTGGAAAATATGACGCGGGGCGGGCGGAGGCCCAAACACTGAAACCCGGCGCTCACCACCTGCATTTGGGAGCACCGGGTTTCGCATCGAATCGCCCTTAACGTGGACCGTAACCCTCGAGCGTCACGCCCACGCTTTCGGCCTAGATCATGGGATTTAATTCAATCGCTACTTGCCGCTCTAAATCCGCGGCAACTGGTTAAGTATAAACCGCTCAAACGCCAGTTATGCTTGGAATTGACGGGACGTATTCAATGGGTCTGTGGTTAATCGTGCTGGCGCATTTCGCCGGCATTCCTAGAAAAAGTGCGCGCCAAACTGGTCGAGAATATTGCCCGCGCACACTTGCTTGCAGCGTCGCAGGAGTCACAGCAAGCTTCCGGCCATCGCGGCGCCGCTTATTCGGAGACCAGACCATGCTAGGATTGAAACGCGTGGGAAAGTTTCTCCGCCGTTGGATATTCGGGATTAAGCACCCCGGTTCCAAAGAACCGGGTCTTCGTGGCAGTGATCGCCGCCGCATGCTCAGTCGGGCGACTTTGGTGGCGATGGGGCTCATCTTGGCGCTCGCAGCCCGCACCATCCCGCTTAAGACGCCGCCCATCTATGTCGAAATCTTCGCCTGGATTGCGATCGTGTGGGCGGTTTGGTTCTTTTTCGTCAATGTCGTCTGGGTCACGCTGAACGCCCGACCGGAGTTTCAACCAAATGGTCAGCGCTTGGCGATTGATGCGCTGCTTTCAGGCTGCAATTGGATCATCTCTTGCGCGTTTTTCTTTGTCATCCACGGCATTGAGAAAGAAGGCGAAACGCCGGATCTGATCGATCACCTCTATTTCTCCGCCGTCACCTTCTCGACTTTAGGCTATGGGGATTTCCAACCCGCAAAAGAGGCCCGCCCGCTTGCCGCGATTGAGGCCGTGGTGGGTAATTTACATCTCGGGGTTTTGGTCGCGGCAGCCTTTTTGGTCGCCAGCTCCTACAAATCAGACAGCAAATAGGCCGATAATTCCGCCAAGGATCAAGACAGCCACGCCGACAAAGCTCGCCACTTCAATGTTGCGATATGTTTTTGCGCTCATGTCACTCTCCTTTCTACTATCTACTTAGCATGGTTAGTATGAATCGAACATCACCTCAATTAGGCGCTTGTTCTTCTTATGTTTCATTTGAGGGTGATTGAAGACATTATCAAGAGGCGCGGTCTGGATCCGATCTAGCGATTGCAAATCTTCAAGCGCGTTTGGCGACACGCTCAGGATAGGCCTCGTCTGCGATGAGTTCAGGCTTTCCGAGCCAGTAGCCTTGAATTTCGGTAGCGCCGAGCTCAGCAACACGTTTGGCGACGCTTTCGCGCTCCACCCCTTCGACGCAGCTTTCCAATCCTAATTTGTGCGCCATTTGCAGAGCGATATCGAGGATTGAGTCCATACGGCTGTTATGGTCGGATTCTAAGACCAGGCTTCGATCAATCTTGATTTTGTCCAGTGGAAGCTTTTCGACAATTGAAAGGGACGAGTATCCTTTGCCAAAGTCATCGAGCGCGACCGTAATTCCGTGGCGGCGCGCTTCCTCCAGAACCCCGACATTCTGATCGACATTTCGAAACGCGACCTCTTCCGTGATCTCTAGAACAAGATTCTGTGGCGGGTAGCCATGGTCTCTTAAGCACTTTCTGAGCTTCCAAACAAAATCGGTCCCGATGATCTGAGCAGGAGAGACGTTGACGGATAGAAACTTGGATCGGAGGTCCGCGCTCTTCAGCGCCTCTTCAAGCGTCGTCCACAAAAGATCGTTGAGCAGCCCGAGCTTTTCCGCAATTGGGATAAACTGATCAGGGCGTGGATCGTTTTCTAAGCCACTATCGACCCATCGCGATAAAAGCTCATACCCTTTAATGTCGTGACTTTGTGCACATCCAATTGGCTGTAAAGCGGCACGGATGTTCCCGGAATGAAGTGCTTTTTTGAACGCGAGTTCCAAGGCCGCCGTCGCCATAGTGGCGTCGTCTTTGCGAAGGTCATAGCGGGCCCAACCAACTTGCGTGAGTTTGGCGCGACGCATTGCGATTTCTGCGGCCGGTAAGAGCAATGAGGCGCAATCTACATCCGTTGGCGCTTCCGCATAACCAATCGAAGTTCCATACGCGAGGGAGTGCCCCTCGAACACGACGTCTGCGGTAATCGAGGCGTGAATACGTTCAATTGCGCGGTTGGCCTCTTCGCCAATCAGATTTTCTTTCAGAATGAACGCAAACTCATCCCCTCCAATCCGCGAGGCGAGTTTGATATCAGCCGATGATGACAATCGAGCCGCGAGTTCACATAGAAGCGCATCACCGGCAGCGTGACCGAACTGGTCATTGATCGACTTGAACCGATCGAGGTCGAGGAAAGCTAAAGTGAAACCTTTCCCGTTTGACCAAGTTTTTTCTATTTCGTCCTTGAGCGCTCGGCGGTTTATCAAACCTGTGAGATGGTCAGTGATCGAGAGCACGCGTTTTTCTTCGATCAGCCGCAGAAACTTCTCGTCATTTTTATCGCGAATGCGCGCTGTAATGGCAGACATAAAGAACACGACGCACGACATCGCCGCAAACAAAACACCGAGAATAACGATATTCTGGTCCGTGAACTCATCGGAAAAATACCGATGCGCATATTGTGTGGTTGAGTAAAAGACCAAACCGAACTGCGCCGGGATGAGGATGAAAATCATCCGGTTCTTCATCAGAGACACAATGATCAGCGGTATGAACAGCATCAGCGCCAGTTGGTGCTGCTTGAAATCGCCAGCGATAGATTCCCAAGTACCCAACGTCCACACATTAACATAGGTCAGCAAAAGCCCAACCTCGAGCGCGCGCTTCACGGCAATGTTCAAGTAACAAAAAATGCCAACGACGGCGAGCGTCACGATCCCAATCAGACCGCAGGCCCAAACGTAGGCGGAGTGTTGGCCTAAGGCATCGATAATCGCGATTGAGAACAGCGTGATGGGAATGCCAGCGAAGCACGCTGTATAGCCGTATAGCCTCGCGCGATCCGCGACCTCATCGTTGGAGTCTTGAGTCAAGCCATCAACCATACCCATAGGTGCTCCATACATCAGTATGTTTGGCATATAATTGGACGGGAGTTGTTAATTTTGCCGGACAACTTTAAGTAGTTTTAGGAATTCAGAATGCGGTCGTCCGGCTTATGGTCCCGCTCTTGCGACCAGCCCTGCCCGGTTCCCCAAAACCAAAAAGCCCCCGCTTTTCAGCGAGGGCTCTTCGAATCATTCAGGCCTTGAGCTTAGTCTTCAGACGGCTCTAGGATCTGACGACCGCGATACATACCGCTTTTCAGATCGATATGGTGCGGGCGGCGAAGCTCACCAGAATCCTGGTCTTCGATATAAGTGTTGCCCTTCAGACGGTCGTGTGAACGACGCATGCCTCGGCGGGACTTGGTAATCTTACTCTTAGGGACTGCCATGGTCTCGTTCCAAATCGGTCGTGAGGCCTTCGGGGCCCCGTTAAAATCAAACCGCGCGTATACAGGAGCGCCCTCGCGCGTGCAAGGGGGAGATTGAAGTGTTTGACAGATCGGGGTGATAGCCTGTCTGCAAGCGTTTTGACACCGCTGACAATCGACCTAGACGTGTCGTCTTTCAACCGATACGCCGAGAGGCAAAGTCAGGTCTTTCACATCTGTCAGAGCTCAAAAAAGCCAATACGGAAAGACGCGTCCTGGGGAGGATGACATGTCACAATCGGATCCACTTTTCATCTTTTTGACCCTCGCCGCCGCGGTGGGCGGCTTATTGGCGCTGGTCCTCAAAGCAAAAGTCCCGCCCTTTTTTGCCTTGATCCTGATCGCTTTGGTTGCGGGTCTTGTCCTGGGATTGTCGCCGTCTGATGTGATTGCATCGATCCAGAACGGAATGGCCGGCGTGCTAGGCTTCATTGCCGTCGTTGTCGGCCTTGGCGCCATCCTCGGTGCCATTTTGGAAAAGTCTGGCGGCATTCAAAGCCTGGCGCACCGACTGGCGGCGGGCTCGCCGAATTCGGTGCCATGGAAGATGAGTTTGCTCGGGACTTTAGTTGCGATCCCAGTTTTCTTCGATGTTGCTTTGGTCATCTTAATCCCGCTCGTTTTGCGCTTGGCCAAGGCCTTACGCCGTGTGGCGCTATACGTCGCCGGACCACTCTTGGCAGGGCTTGCCGCGGCCCATGCTTTCATTCCTCCGACGCCTGGCCCGATCGCCGTCGCTGCTCTGTTGGAAGCCGACCTGGGTCTGGTGATTGTCGCCGGTTTGATCGCAGCCATCCCCGCTGTCACTATAGGCGGCCCTCTCTTCGCCCGAATGCGCTTCGCCGACGAGGTCGAAATCTCTCCCGTCGCGCCGGACAATTCAGTTGAAACGGCCCCGGCAGGCGGGCTCTCAGCCGCGATTATCGCGCTCGCCCTACCCATCGTCCTTGTCGCCAGCGGTACTATTCTCAAACTAACGCTCGGCGAAGGAAATGTACCTGCCGCCGTGGCCTTCTTCTCGCACCCCTTTGTGGCGCTACTCGTGAGTTTGAGCTTGTATTATGTATACGCCAATCGAGTCCTGAACCTGTCCGCCACCGACCTCAATACGGCGTCTATGAAAGCGTTAGAGCCCGCAGGCGCTGTGGTTCTGGTCACCGGTGCAGGTGGGGCGTTCAAACAAGTCTTGATCGATTCTGAAGCGGGCGCACGAATTGCCGAAATGGCGGCTTCGATGAACATCTCTGTCCTGATCTTCGCCTTTTTGATCGCCGCGCTTGTGCGGGTTGTTCAAGGATCCGCAACCGTTGCGATGATCACCGCGGCCGGCTTCACGGCGCCTTTGCTTCAGGTCGCGAATATTTCCGACTTCGATCGCGCGCTCACCGTTGTAGCCATCGCCGGGGGCGCGACGGTGCTCTCTCATGTCAATGATTCAGGGTTCTGGTTGGTCAGTCGCTATCTCGACTTATCCGTGTCCGACACGCTGAAATCTTGGACGGTGATCTCAACGCTCGTGGGCACCACTGGCTTCCTCGTCGCCTTGGTTTTATCCTTCATTTTCTGATCGCGCGATCAGCGTTTCAACGATTTCGCTCAGACGGGCAAACACGTCCCTGATTTCCCCATCATTCGCGATCCGAATGGCACTGTCCGGCACACTCAACGCCTCAAATTGAGACGCGAGCAATGCTGATGGCATGAAATGATCGTCTCGTGCGTCCATACGCGCCCGGATCTTCGCTTCTGGAACGTCCAAACAGATATAGGTTGGAGGCACTGGTAATTGCGCCTCGAGGCTGGTTCGCACAAAAGGCGTTAAAGCCGAACACGAGGCCACGGCGCGCGATGCGCCGCTCTCAACAATCGCACGGCACATTTGATTGATCCAAGCCACGCGGTCTTCATCCGTCAGCGGAGTCCCTGCGGACATTTTAGCGATATTGGCTTCTGGGTGAAAATCATCCGCTTCGAAATATGGAAGCTTGAACGCCTCCGCCGTCAGCCGTGCATAGGTCGACTTTCCTGACCCCGAAACACCCATGAAAATCAGATACATAGGTCATACCATCGCTTTAAAGCGGCACTTAAACCAGTCGGCTTTGTGTCACCGCTGCGTCGATAAAACTCGCAAAGAGCGGGTGAGGTTCCATCGGCCGTGACTTCAGCTCTGGGTGATACTGCACGGCGATGAACCAAGGGTGCTCTTCGAGCTCGATAATCTCCGGCAAGACACCATCGGGCGACATCCCTGAAAACGTCACCCCATGCTGTTCCAGCGCTTCGACATAGGCCGTGTTGACCTCGTAGCGATGGCGATGACGTTCTGAGATGCTCTCCGATCCGTAGATTTCTGCGACCCGAGATCCTGGTTTGAGGTGCGCCGGGTAAGCGCCGAGGCGCATAGTGCCACCCATGTCAGTATTGGCGTCGCGGGTGACGAGCTCATTGCCTTTGGTCCATTCAGACATCAGGCCGACCAACGGTTGATCAGTTGGACCGAACTCGGTCGTCGAGGCGTCTTCTATGCCTGCAAGATTGCGGGCCGCTTCTACGACCGCGAGCTGCATGCCGTAACAAATGCCGAAGCATGGCACTTTGCGTTCGCGGGCAAAGCGCGCCGCACGCATTTTTCCGCGGGCCCCGCGCTCGCCAAACCCACCGGGTAGGATAATCCCATGGACGCCTTCGAGGATATCGATCGGCGCCGTTTCATCGTCGAACTCTTCGCTATTAATGAGCTTGATATCGACCCCGACATTGTTGGCCAGGCCGCCATGCTGGAGTGCTTCCATCACCGACTTGTAAGCGTCAGGAACATCTGTGTATTTGCCAACCAGGCCAATGCAAACCTCGCCATCTGGATTATGCACCGTATTGGCGATTTCATCCCAACGGGAAAGATCAGGCTTCGGCGCATCCTCAATCCGGAAATGCCAGAGCACTTCTTCATCCAAGCCCTCCGCATGATAGGACGCCGGAACATCATAGATATGCCCGACATCACGCGCTTCGATGACGCTCGACGGGCGGACATTACAGAAGCTAGCAATCTTGCCTTTTTCGTTTTCTGGGATCGGACGGTCACAGCGGCAAAGGAGGATTTGCGGCTGAATACCGATGGAGCGGAGTTCTTTGACCGAGTGCTGGGTCGGCTTGGTCTTCATCTCGCCCGCGGCTGGGATGTAAGGCAGCAGCGTCAGGTGAATAAAACAGGCGCGCTCTTGGCCGAGTTCTTGGCCAAGCTGCCGGATCGCTTCAAAGAACGGCAAACCCTCAATATCGCCGACCGTGCCGCCAATTTCGCACAGCACGAAATCGACCCCCTCGCCCGCATCTGACAGGACGAATTCTTTAATCTCATTGGTCACGTGTGGGATCACTTGGATGGTCGCGCCGAGATAGTCGCCGCGGCGTTCTTTCTCAATGATCGTCGAGTAGATCCGGCCGGTCGTAATATTGTCCGACTGTCGAGCCGAGACGCCGGTAAAACGTTCATAGTGACCGAGGTCGAGATCCGTCTCTGCCCCGTCATCTGTCACAAATACCTCGCCATGCTGGCGCGGGCTCATGGTTCCCGGGTCGACGTTTAAGTATGGATCCAGTTTGCGCAGTCGGACCTTATAGCCCCGAGCTTGCAGCAATGCCCCAAGTGCTGCGGAAGCGATCCCTTTGCCTAAAGAAGACACCACGCCGCCAGTAATGAAAATATAGCGAGTCATGGGAATGCAGATTGCCTGATTCGGGACGCCCCCCGATAGGGGTTCGTCAGGATTTTCGGAATTATCTTGGGTCTGCCTCAGAGGCGAGCGGATCATCACTAGATGGAGCCGATTCTGCCTCACTTGGCGTCTCTGTTGGCGTTACGGCCAGCGGGTCATCCAACAGGCTGCCTTCGCCGCTCAAAATGTCATCGAAATTGTCGAGCGGATTGTCATCCGTTTCCGTGGCAGGCGCCACAGTGTTTTCGAGCTCGCGTTGAACATCCGTTCGACCGTCGGCATTCTCATGCGTTGCGATCGTAGTCAGGGTCAAACTTGAGATAAAGAAAATCGCGCCAAAGATAATCGTTGTCCGCACCAGGGCGCCTGTGACGCCCGACCCAGTCATCAGACCGCCGCCACCACCGCCGCCACCGCCAATGCCGAGTGCGCCACCTTCAGAGCGCTGCATCAGCACGACGATCACCAAAACGATCGAGACGAGAATGTGCGCGACAAGAATTACATTGGTCATGTCTGGTTCCTGAATCTCAAGCCGCGGGGCTTACGCGGTTCTAGGCTCCCCGCCAACCCCTCTCAATCAGTCCGCATATCACAGATTATGCGACTGCAGCTGCGTAAATGGCCATAAAATCGTCCGCCTTCAAGCTCGCGCCGCCGATCAGACCGCCATTTACGTTTTTGATCGCCAAGATCTCTTCCGCATTCGCCGGTTTCAGCGAGCCACCATAAAGGATGCGGAGACTATTTCCGCGATCTTGATAGAGTTCAACCAAGAGATCTCGAATGACTTGATGCACATCCGCAATCTCGTCGGCGCTCGGGACCAAGCCTGTGCCGATCGCCCAGAGCGGCTCATAGGCCACCACGAGCGAATCTTGAGAGCCCAATGTCGGCAGCGATTTTCGCAAGATCCGGATGACCGTATCTTTCGTTTCGCCGCGCTGCTTTTGCGCGAAACTCTCACCGACACAGACGATGGGTACAATCCCCGCGCGCAGGCAGGCATGGGCTTGTTCTTGAACATAGGCGCTTCGCTCGCCATGCTCTGACCGGCGTTCCGAATGTCCGACAATCACGTATGTCGCACCCGCATCTTTGAGCTGCTCGGCCGCTAGATCGCCGGTAAATGCGCCAAACGCCTCGGGATGACAGGCCTGTGCTCCCACTTGAAGACGATCTCCGGCGCGCTCGTGCATCGGCACCACAAGCGTCGATGGCGGGCAAATCAGACAATCTGCTCCATCAGGAAAATTGCTAAGTTGAGCAACCACGGACTCAACTTCTGAGAGGGATGATTTCAGGCCATTCATTTTCCAATTGCCTGCGATCAGTGTGCGTACCATACCAGTCACCATCTTGAACAAGTTTGTGCGCTCGCCTAGCAAGCTGTGCTGAAACAAACAAGCGATCCCGAAGGGAAAGGTTGAAGCCATGTTGACCCCGTTGCGTAATATGCTCCGCTCACCTGCTGCCGGTGGTATTTTCGTTATCGTGATTATCGCCATGGCTGCTTGGGGAGTCACGGATATCTTCACCGGAGGAGGCGGCGCAAATTTGGTCAGTGCGGGTGATCGGGGTGTGACAGATCGTAGCTTCGATTCCACCATTGAGCGGGTGTTGCGCAATCAAACCGATGATCGCGGACGCGCCTTGACCAAAGAAGAAGCGGCTGAGCGCGGGATCGTCGACCAGATTTTTGCGGAACTCTCGCGCGAGACACTTTTGACGGCCTATGCAGATAAGCAAGGCATTGCGGCGACGACCGGCGCAATTGTCGAGACAATCCGAACCGACCCAGTGTTCCAAGATACGACGGGCGTGTTCGATCCCCTGCGCTATTCCCAGCTTTTGGACGCGAATGGCTTTCGCGAAGCGGACTATGAGTCGCAAGTTGAAGCGGACATGACGATTTCGCGGCTCCAACGCCTCCCTGTCGAAGGCTTGCGTGTCCCGAACGCACTCGCGCGTCTACAAGCCGCCTATACCGGAGAATTGCGCGCTGCGGATTGGTTCATCTTAGAACAGACTGCTCTGCCCGAAATTGGCGAACCGAGCGAGGAAGAACTTCAAACGCTCTACGAAGAGCGCAAGGACTTTCTCAGAGAACCAGAGCGTCGGGCGATCAGCATGATCCAGCTTAGCCCGGACGACTTTATTGCTCAGTCGGAGGTCTCTGACGAAGACGTCAGCGCATTCTATGAGGCTTATAAGGATGAGCGCTACACCGGACCAGATAGCCGCACATTCACCGAGTTTGTGTTCCAAGACGAGGAAACGGCCCGCGCAGCGCTTGGACGCATCGCCGGTGGGGCCGCTGCCGAAGCGATCGACACAGCCCTGTCGACTGAGCTCCGCACTGGTCGGCGTGAGATCATTGTAAATGAACGCTTGGCAGATCAGGTCTTCGCGCGCGGCGCGCAAGCCGGCTCGATCCATGGCCCACAGCCGGTCGGCAATGAGTATGTCGTCATTCGCTTAGAAGATGTCATTCCCGGCGCCGCAACCCCGTTAGAAAACGTTCGCGAAGAGATCCAAAACGAACTCGCCCGCGAGCTTGCGGTTGGTCTGTTCTATGACGCCCTGCCCCAATTCGATGATTTATTGGGCACGGGCGCCGACCTTGAAGGCATAGGTGAGGGGCTTGGTGCTCCCGTACTGTCCTTTGCGCCCGTCGATACAAATGGGGTCAACGCGGAGGGACAACGTTACCTGCCATTGGTGACCGCGCCCGGACTCTTGCAACTTGTTTATGCCCAAGCTGAAGGTCGCAACACCGAACGGCTCGGCGAAGATGAAATCACTTGGATCGCCCGGGTCGACCGGATTGTCCCGGAGCGCCTGCCAGAGTTCGAAGAAGTCCGCGAAGACCTCATTGCCGCTTGGCAAAGAGAGCAACGCGGCAACCAGCTCGAGGCCGTCGCTGCAGAGGTGGAAGCTGCCATCGCTGATGGATCTAGCACGCTTGAAGCGGAAGCCGCGAAATACGACGCTACGCTCGAAAGCCTGCCGCGTCCGATCACGCGACAGAACACAGAGCTTCAATTCCCGCGTCCACTTTTGAACGGCATGTTTGCTGCCAACGCTGAGGGCGAAACCTTCTCCATTCAAGGCGTGTCCGGGCAAATGATCATTATGCAAGTCACGGATATCGACCGCCCGGAAAACGAAACGCTGGATTTACTCGCACAGTCCAGCGCACTCGATATCGAAAGCAATATCGCTGATGATTTGTTCCGCGCCTATTTGATCAGCATTGCCGAAGACGTAGAAGTGACGACCAATGCGCGGGCATTGGATGCTTACAAACGCAGTCTTGTGACCGGACAATGAGCCGCGATCAGTTACGGGTTCGACGACGACCCGGAGATATAGAGACCCCGGTTTCAGCCATGCTGAAACTTGGGACCGACACGCCCGGTAGTTTTCTGTTTGAGTCGATCTTGGGCGGCGAGCGCCTCGGACGCTATTCCTTTATCGGACTGCACCCACAGCGCTGGATGCGGGTGAAAGACGGTATTGGCGAGGAGTGCGAGACGCTCGACTTTAATACCGCAAAACCGATCGAAGGCACACCGGTCGAGGCATTGCGTTACTTCGCCGAAGAAGGCTTGGCCGATGCAGGCGCCGAATCCGATCTGCCGCCCATGGCGAGCGGAGCTTTCGGCTATATCGGTTATGACTTCATCCAACATGTCGAGCCTGTGAGCATCACGAAGCCAGACGCTTTAAACGTCCCAGAAGCGCTATTGATGATCCCGGGTGTGGTCCTGATTTTTGATCATTTGTATCAGGAATTGGTCCTAGTAGGCCGGCACAAGCCTGGCGATGAAGCATCCGCGGATGCGCTCTTGGACAAGGTTGAAAACGCCTTAGAGAGCCCGCCTCCGCTGTCCCCTCGCGAGGGAGAAGACGAAGCGCTCGAATTCACCTCCAATACGACCAAAGCGCAGTATTTCGATATGGTCGAAACCTCACGGGATTACATCAAAGCCGGGGATATCTTTCAGGTCGTACCGAGTCAGAGATTTAGCGCGCCATTTAAGCGCAAATCGATCAGTTTTTACCGCGCGCTCAGGCGCCTAAATCCATCCGCCTTCATGTTTCACATGAATCTCGGCGATGTGCGCCTGGTGGGCTCAAGCCCCGAAATTCTGGTTCGGGTGCGCGATGGTCGCGTTGCGATCCGTCCGATTGCCGGCACGCGCCCGAGATCTGGAGATCCTGTCATTGATGCAGAACGCAAAGCCGATTTACTGGCCGATAAAAAAGAGATCGCAGAGCACCTAATGCTGCTCGATCTTGGGCGAAACGATGTCGGCCGCGTCGCTGCCTATGGCAGTGTTGAAGTCACCGAGCAATTCATCGTCGAGCGTTACAGTCACGTGATGCACATCGTGTCTCATGTTGAAGGTGACTTGCGCGAGGGCCTGACCGCCGTCGACGCTCTCCTTGCGGGATTACCGGCTGGGACAGTCTCGGGCGCGCCGAAAATTCGCGCCATGCAGATCATCGACGAACTCGAACAGAATGCGCGCGGAATCTATGGCGGCGCGATCGGGTATTTCGGTTGGAATGGCGATCTAGATACTTGCATCGCGCTGCGTACCGCGGTGCTTAAAGATGGTCAGCTGCATATCCAGGCCGGCGGCGGCGTGGTGCTCGACTCAGACCCGCAATATGAGTTCGACGAAACGGTCCACAAAGCCAATGCCTTGAAGAAAGCCGCAGCCTTATCGGCCCGGTATGAGTTTGACCAATGAGCGCGCCAAAAAAGATTCTTGTCGTCGATAATTATGACAGTTTCACCTGGAACCTCGTCCATTATTTGGAAGAAATCGGCGCCACCACGCAGGTTATCCGCAACGATGACCTCACAGCGGCTGAAGCGCTTGCCTTGAAGCCAGACGGCATCGTCCTTTCGCCTGGCCCATGCACCCCGAACGAAGCTGGTATTTGCGTTGAACTCGTGCAGCAGGCGCCGGAGGATCTTCCCATTCTCGGTGTCTGTTTGGGGCATCAAAGCATTGGCGCAGCCGAAGGCGGTAAGATTATCACGGCGCAAGAAATTCGCCACGGCAAGCTCAGTGATATTCGACACGAAAACGGACCGCTCTTTGAAGGTCTGCCGGACTCGTATCGCGTCGTGCGCTATCACTCTTTGGCCATTCGTCCCGATGAATTACCGGACAGTTTGATCGCAGATTCCTTCACTGAGGATGGAGAGATCATGTCCGTGCGCCACAAGTCGCGCCCGGTCTTTGGCGTCCAGTTCCATCCGGAGAGCATTTTGACCGAACACGGCCATGCCTTGCTCAAAAACTTCCTTAAGATCATCTAGTCTCAAGTCGACGGAGCGTTCATGACCCTTTCCTCTTTGACGCCAGCTTTAAAAGCGCTCGCCGCAGGCCAAGCCTTGTCAGCTGACGAGCTTGAAGCCGCTTTTGGAGCGATCCTGTCGGGCGACATTCCTGCTGAACAGATCGGGGCATTTCTCATGGGTCTGGCAGTGCGCGGAGAAACTGGTGCTGAGCTCTTGGCAGGCGCAAAAACACTGCGGGCAAGCGCGCGCACGATCGAGCTTGATGGACCGGTCTTAGACACGTGCGGAACGGGCGGTCTCGGCTGGACCAGTTTGAACACATCGACTGCCAGTGCGATCGTCATCGCAGCAGCGGGCGGCAAAGTCGCAAAGCACGGCAATCGCTCTGTACCGCCGAAGACAGGTAGCGCTGATGTGCTCGAAGAATTGGGCGTTGAGCTGGACCTCACCGAAGATCGTTTTCGCGACTGTATAGATGAAGCGGGCGTGGGCTTCCTGTTCGCCAGATCCCATCACAGCGCGATGCGCCATGTCGCGCCGGTACGCGCCAGTCTCGGTATTCGGACCATCTTCAATCTGCTCGGCCCTCTGTCGAACCCGGCCTTTGCCAGCCACCAAGTGCTGGGCGTGAATGAAGCACGTTGGCTGCGTCCGATGGCTGAAGCCTTGCGGGATCTCGGCGTTTCGCGCGCTTGGGTCGTGCATGGTGCCGACACAGACGAAACGGTGATTGATGAGCTCTCGATTGCTGGAGACACGCATGTCATAGAGGTCAAAGACGGCGCACTTACTGAACTCACCATCGTTCCTGAAGACGCGGGCCTGACGCGTAATCGCCTGACTGCGCTCGCCGGGGGGCCGCCATCAGAAAATGCATTGGCGATCCGCGAACTATTGGATGGTCGGCCAGGACCTTTCCGAGATGCTGTTCTGTTGAACGCTGCGGCAGGATTGTTTGTGTATGGCTTAGCCGCCGATCTCAAAGACGGGGTCGCGCACGCGGCCGAAGCCATCGACTCGGGTGCTGCGACCAGCACGCTCGCCAATTTGATCGCAGCCTCAAAGGGACTGACCTCGTGAGCACGGCCCTCGACAACATCATCGCTTACAAACACGACGAGGTGGCGGACCTAAAACAGGCGCGGTCAGAACAGGACTTGCTCTCAGAGGCCGAGATGCAAGCTGCGCCTCGCGGTTTTGCCGCACGGCTCACGTCGATCGCGAGCGCGGATGAAAACGCCCTGATTTGCGAAATGAAGCGCAAAAGCCCAAGCGCGGGGGAAATCCTGCCCGGCGCGGATCCGCGTGAAATCGCGGCACAGTATGAGGCGGGCGGCGCGGCTTGCTTATCCGTGCTGACAGATGGCCCGAGCTTTGGCGGAAGTTTAGAGGACTTTGCCGCGATCCGATCTGCGGTTGCGCTCCCGATGTTGCGCAAAGACTTTATGATCGACCCGATCCAAGTGATCGAAGCGCGCGCCCATGGCGCAGATGCGATATTGGTCATTCTCTCTTCAACAGATGACGCGCTCGCCCTCGCTTTGATACAAACCGCGCAAGACCTTGGCATGGACGCGCTAATCGAAACGCATGATGCCGCTGAAATCGAGCGGGCGCTCCGATTACCCTCCCCATTGATCGGGATCAATAATCGAAACCTGAAGATCATGCAGACCGATCTCGCGACCAGCGAACGCTTAGCGCCGCTGATCCCGGCCGATCGTGACTATATTTCAGAGAGCGGGATCAGTGAACCCGCGGACATATCACGGCTCCGGAAGACCGGGGCGCGGCGTTTTTTAATTGGGGAAAGCCTGATGAAGCGCGCCGACCGCAGTGAACATGTTCGCGCCCTTCGGTCCGCCCAATGACGCTCACACTGCGCAAGTTTCAAAAGCGCGACATCCCAGAATTGTTCTCTTGGTTCCAAACAGAGCGTGAAGCGCTTCAATGGGCAGGCGCCGCTCTGTCTTGGCCACTGAAACGGCGCGAATTCATAGACTTATTGAGATTGCATCGGGGTCCAGAACCCTTGCGGGAGGTCTGGGCGATTGATCGTGCGGGCCTTATGCTGGCGCACTTTCAGGTCTTTTATAATCGACGTCTGAACACGGCTGGGCTGGGGCGTATTGCCATCGCACCGGATCAGCGCGGTCAGAATTTATCAGCCCCATTACTGGAACTCATTCTGGCCCAAGCCTTCGCTCGCAATTGGGTTCACCGCGTTGATTTACTTGTTTATTCTCACAATAAGCCTGCCATAAAGTCTTATGAGGCCGCTGGATTTGTTCTCGAGGGTCGCCGCCGGGAAACCACCCCGATCGGCGATGAGGTTTGGGATACGCTGATCATGAGTATTTTGCGTCCCGAGTTTGACAAAAGAACAGAACGAGAATAAACATATAGAGAACAGATTCGTTATTCCGGAGGATTTCCGTGCTTACATCGAAGCAAAAAGAGCTTTTACTTTTCATCCATGAGCGGATTAAGGCCGATGGCGTTTCCCCCTCTTTCGATGAAATGAAAGAAGCTTTAAACCTCGCCTCTAAATCGGGGATCCACCGTCTGATCGTGGCCCTTGAAGAGCGTGGATTCATTCGCCGTCTTGCCAATCGGGCCCGTGCGCTCGAAGTGCTGAAAATGCCGGATTCGGTGACTCCCGCCGCCCCGCCACGCGGACGTCAGACATTCCGTCCGAGCGTGGTCGGCTCGCAAAAACCTCAAATGGGTCAGAATACGATCCCCGTGCTTGGTCGAATTGCGGCAGGTGTTCCCATCACAGCGATCCAAAACGAAGTGGATCGCGTGACACCGCCAGAAGAGTTTGCCGATAGTGACGCGCACTATGCGCTGGAAGTTAAAGGCGACTCGATGATCGATGCGGGCATCTTGGACGGCGACATCGTGATCTTGAAGCGCACCGACAGCGCCAATTCGGGCGATATTGTCGTTGCCTTGATCGATGACGAAGAGGCGACCTTGAAACGCTTGCGGAAAAAGGGCGAATCCGTTGCGCTGGAAGCTGCGAACCCGGCTTATGAGACACGGATCTTTGGCCCGGACCGCGTGCGCGTCCAAGGGCGGCTCGTCGCGCTCATTCGAAAGTACGAATAAGCGCCGCAGCGACACTAACAGGGCCGCCAAGGACGCCGACCGCATCCGGGACGTGTGTCCTGGACGAAGGTCTCACCGCGCAGACTCAGAGTTAGGCCATTCTGCGCTTGCACGTGCTTCCATGATAGGGTTGATCTCCGTTGCTTAGCAGTGCGCCTGGAATAGAGGTGGCCAGTCTCTGCATCGAACGCCCAATTTATGCCCTGAAAAGCAAATTCGCAGGGCCTGTCAGGCTGGCACGTTTGGCGCACGGGTACGTCTTTAAAGCGTAACGGCGCAAGTCCTTCACCCTTAGTCAGTCTGATCCGTTCGACCTTGCCATTGGCCGCCTCCAAAAATACGTCCCCAGACGGCGCCCAATGCAATTTCGCCTGACCACTCATCGCCCATAATGCGGTTGCCAAGATCGCCATAAGACCTGCTCCGACCCATGCGCCTCGCGCTGATCTGAGGAGACAGAATAGAATGAGTGCACCGCTCAGGATCGCGAGACTATGAGACGGCATCGGAGGAAAAGCCAAGCTTCTGTCTGGCCAAAGGTCTCCAAAAAAGTAAGCGACCATCAGAACGCCTTCGAGCGACGCACCAAATACCCGCAGCGCCAATTTATCCAAGCCTATCGGCACCAAAACCAAAGCGGCTGCCGCGCTTGGCGCGCTGACCAAAGATACAATTGGCATTGCGAGCAGATTGGCGATTAATCCCAACGCGGCGACACGGTCAAAGTGATAGAGGGCGAAGGGCATGGTCGCGAAGCTCGACACCGTCGACGTGACCACCAGAGATTGGATCCAAAATACGATCGGTCGCCGCCGAGTGAGCGCCGTTTGCCGCACCCGTCGCTGCCAGCGCTCATAACTCGCCACCAAGGCTCCAGTCGCAGCAAAAGACATCTGAAACCCCGGCGTGAGGACACTCCATGGTGCGATGACGAGAATAAGGATCATCGCGATCGAAAGGGACCTGAGACTGAGCGCCGTGCGCTCAATTAAAACGGCGCCGAACAAAACCGCTGCCATGATGAAAGCGCGTTGGGTCGACACGCTGGCGCCAGAGATGATCAGATAAGTCAGGCAAGCGAGCAATGCCGCAGCTGCGGCCGGTTTCTTGACCGAAACCCTCAGGGCAATTGGTTCGATTAGCGCTAAACTTCGCCACACGATCAGAAAAACGAGTCCCCCGACAATCCCCATATGAAGGCCTGAAATCGCGAGTAAATGCGCTAGTCCCGCCGCCCGCAATGCTTCTTGGTCATCGACAGACATGAAGCTCCGATCGCCGGAGGTCAGCGCGGCAGCGAACCCGCCGGCCCGATCACCCGCACCGGCGTGAACATAATGCGCCAATTGCCGTCTTTGGATAGCGACCCAGTGGCCGAAAAGGGCCTCGGCGCCCTGCGGCTCACCAATCGAGCCGCCGCGGCATCGACCCTGAACATACCCCACAGCCCCCAAACCAGCATACCAAGCCTGGCGATCAAATGCGTAATCATTTGCAAGCACAGGCGCCGGTGGCGGGCGAAGTACTGTCCAGCATTGAACAAAGCGGCCAGGCTCTGTCTGCAAGGCCAAGCGATGCGTGACGCGGACATAGCGCGGCGTTTGCGCACTCGCCACACCGTCAATCGCATGCACCCTTACTAAGAGGCGTGTTCCGTTGTCGCCGGGGAGCGCCGTTTGGATCCATCCTTCCACCCGCATTGGCCCAATTTCTTCAGTGATTGTAATGGTTTGTGCGCGCTGCGTCGCAAGGCTACCTGATAAGGCGCCTGCCGCCCCACCGCACAAGATAAACAGAAGGCCAATGCCTGTGCTCGGCAGCGAAACACGCGGCGCGATACGCGCGGCGAGAAACAGGACCAGCGCGGCACCGATTAGTCCCCACGATGCCGGCTCAAAATCGATTGAAAAGTACCAGGCAGCGCCAACAGCCATGCCGATTGCAAAGCCAACCGGGCCCGGGCTAAAGACGTGGATCAGGTGCGTGGACAGCGGAAATCGCTGCATTCTTCCTCCCCGCCCCTTGCGCAACCTTAGCAGAGCGTGTTGAAGCGGGGAAGATTATCCCAATAGCTTGAATCCACGTTCGAAAATCGATGTCCATCGTTACCCGTTTTGCACCGTCCCCAACTGGCATGCTGCACATTGGCGGCGCCCGTACCGCCCTGTTTAATTACCTATTGGCCAAGCGCCATGGCGGACAGTTTCTGCTCCGCATTGAAGACACAGATAAACAGCGCTCAACCGATGAAGCCACGCAGGCGATCTTGGACGGTATGGCCTGGCTCGGTTTGGACGCCGACCAACCACCAACCTATCAAAGCCAAAATGCCGATCGCCACGCTGAGTGCGCTTGGCAAATGGTTGAGACGGGTCGGGCCTTCAAATGCTATGCGACGCCCGAAGAGCTGCAGGCTCGCCGCGACGAAGGGGAAGCCAAGCGCGCCGCCGCCAAAGAAGAGGGCTTGAGCGAGACGGCCCGTGAAGCCTTATTGGCAGAGGCCAACGCTCTACTGGCACCCTACCGTTCACCTTGGCGGGACGGCGGCGACCCTCCGACCCTGGACGCACCTTTCACCGTCCGCTTACGAGCACCGGATGCAGACGACATGACCGTCAGCGATCACGTCCAAGGCGATGTGACCCTAAAAACGCGTGAAATCGACGATCTGATCCTGTTGCGCGCGGATGGCACCCCGACATATATGCTGGCTGTGGTGGTCGATGACCATGATATGGGCGTCACTCATGTGGTACGCGGCGACGATCACTTTCGAAATACATTCCGTCAGCTCCCGATTTATTGGGCGATGGGTTGGGATGTGCCTGAGTTCGCACATGTCCCGATGATCCATGGATCTGATGGTGCCAAACTGTCCAAACGGCATGGTGCGCTCTCAACACTCGCCTATCGCGATATGGGTTACCTGCCCGAAGCGATGAATTCCTATCTCATGCGTCTCGGGTGGAGCCACGGCGACCAAGAAATCTTTACCATGGCCGAAGCGTCAGCGGTCTTTGACTTAAGCGATATCAATAAAGCGCCGGGCCGCCTGGATCTTGAGAAACTTGGTGACGTGAACGCACATTTCATTCGCATCATCGACGAAAGTCGGTTGATGCAATTGGTCACACCTGAAATTGCCAAGCTCACACCGGTCACCGCACCCCTCACTGAGCGCCTGCAGCAAGCGTTACCGACCCTGAAAGAACGCGGCCAAACCCTGCCAGAGCTGGCTGAATCTTGCCGGTTTTTATGGGATAGCAATGCCGATAATTTGAACAAGAAAGCTCGGAAGGCATTACGCGAGGACGGGCTCAAACGTTTGTCAGATCTCCGTGAAGCACTAGACCAATCTGATTATTGGACTATTGAAGCACTACAAGACGTTCTAGACGCATTTTGTGCAGCGCACACATTGTCGATGGGACAGGTTGGACCGCCCTTACGGGCCGCGCTAACCGGAGGGCTACCAGCACCCGATTTGGCGCCAATCATGCATTGGCTCGGCCGAGACGAGGTTCTGGATAGAATTGGGAAACACTTACCTGCTTAAAAGCGGGCGAACGAGAAGAGATGCAAGAGGGCTGATATGATTAATAAGACGAAACAGACGGGTACGGCGACGCTTAATATTAACGGGAATACGCTTGAACTGCCGGTTTTAAGCGGCACACATGGTCCTGATGTTGTAGACGTAAAACGCCTGTATGCCGATGCAGGCGTTTTTACGTTGGACCCGGGATTCACCTCCACCGGATCGTGCGAAAGCCAAATCACCTTCATTGACGGTGAAAAAGGCATCCTCTTGCACCGCGGATACCCGATCGATCAGCTGGCCGAACAATCCGGATTTTTGGAAGTCGCTTACCTCTTGCTCAATGGTGAACTTCCAACACAAGCCGAGTTCCGTAATTTCGCCGGTCAAGTCACCCAGCACACGCTCTTGCACACACAAATGGATCGTTTCTTCGATGGCTTTAGACGCGACAGCCATCCCATGGCAATGCTCACCGGAACGGTCGGCGCAATGTCTGCGTTCTATCCGGGCGCGATGGATAGCTCTGATCCCGAAGAGCGCAATATTGCGTATATTCGCTTGATCGCCAAAATGCCGACTTTGGCGGCGCGGATTTATAAGTATTCACAAGGTCAAAAGTTCGTCGATCCACTCAATGAGTTGTCCTACGGCGAGAACTTCTTGCGCATGTGTTTCTCGGTCCCGGCTGAGAAATATAAAGTGAGCCCGACCCTAGCGCGCGCAATGGATAAGATTTTCATCCTTCATGCAGACCACGAGCAAAACGCATCCACCTCAACGGTCCGTTTGGCGGGCTCTTCTGGGGCGCACCCTTATGCCGCGATTGCTGCCGGTGTGGCATCGCTTTGGGGACCGAGCCATGGCGGCGCTAATGAAGCATGCTTGAACATGCTGCGCGAGATTGGCAGCGTCGATCGGATCCCCGAATATATCGAACGCTCTAAGGACAAGTCAGACAGCTTCCGCCTGATGGGCTTTGGCCACCGCGTCTATAAAAACTATGACCCACGCGCGACGGTGATGCAGAAAACGGCGCACGAAGTGCTGGATGAACTCGGAATCGACACGCCCATCTTGCGCGTGGCGAAAGAATTGGAGCGTCTTGCGCTCGAAGATGAGTATTTCCGCGAGAAGAAACTCTACCCGAATGTTGATTTCTATTCCGGCATCATTCTTGACGCGATGGGCTTCCCAACTGAGATGTTCACGGTCCTCTTCGCGCTTGCCCGGACCGTGGGTTGGGTCTCACAACTCAATGAATTCATTGAAGATCCAAGCCAGCGGATTGGCCGCCCTCGCCAAATCTATACTGGCGCAGCAATGCGTGACTTCGTGCCGATCAACGAGCGCTAATCACGTCCAAAATTGTTTTGGCGGCAATCTCAGACGCCGCTTCATCGCGCTCTCCCATTCGGGAGAGCGCTTTGTTTTGAGCGTCTATCTGGGCTCGGCGGGCGGTTTCGTCCGCTAAGAGTCTCTGCGCCGTTTCTGCCAGAGCCGTGGCTTGCAAGTCGCCCTGAATGTATTCTGGCGCGATCTCGGTATCGTCAGCTGCGATGTTCAGAAGCGTGATGTGATTGGGCTTGTACAAGAAATATTTTGCCACAAACCACGTCATCCATCCGGCTTTGTAGCCGACGAGGAATGGCGTTCCCTGAACGGCGAGCTCTGAGGTCACTGTACCAGAGCAGGCCAGCGCATAGTCAGCAGCGGCCATGACATCATTGGTTTTATCACCTTTCCCCGGAAGCGCCGCCCACTTTTCGACGTCTGGAAACGAATCCAGGAATTGCGCGCGCACCGACGGGGCTGGCGCAATGAGGACGTTGAGCTCTGGGCGATTGGATTTCATCAACCAGGCGGCTTCCACCAATGCCGGTGCAACGCGTCGGATTTCACTGGGGCGACTTCCTGGCAAGACCAATAACAAGTCGTCGCTCTCCGTCAGACCAAGCTTTTGCCGATAGGCCTCTCCGTCTCCAGGTTCTGTTCGGCTGAGCGCTGGGTTGCCCATGACGGTGACGGGCAGTCCATAAGGCTCATAGTACGGCGCTTCCATGTGATGAATGCAGATCAAATAGTCGACGTCTCGCGCCAGTTTCTTAGCCCGCCCAGGACGCGTCGCCCAAATCTGCGGACCAACGAGTTTGATGATTTTGATATCAGGCGCGTGTTGCCTCAGGCGCTGAGCGATGCGGACCATAAACCCCCATGAATCAACCAGGACAACGGCGTCCGGCGCCGCCTCGATGATCGAAGAAACTGCCTCATCGACCAGCTTTAGGACCGTGCCATACACTTTCAAACCATCAAATATACCGACGATGGAAAGCGGGGTGACGTCAATCGGAGATATGATGCCAATCTTCGCCAGTTCACCGCCCCCAATACCAGCGACTTCAATATCGGGATTCAGCGTTCTCAAGGCTTCGATCGTTTCGCGCGCGAGCAAGTCGCCTGATGGCTCCGCCGCGACGAAGTAGACGCTTGGCGCACTCATCAAGCCCAATCCCTCGGGAAGCCGTAAAGGAAAAGGCCAAGCGCTTCGGCGCGCGCGCGAACCGCGTCGCTATTTAGAACCAAAGCCCCATCCGCCTCAAATCCGATCCCGGCTAACCCAGCCTCGGCGGCGAGTTCGACGGTGGCGAGCCCGATGGTCGGCAAATCGATACGGCGTTCTTGCTGAGGTTTGGGGCGTTTGACCAGCACCCCGGCCCGCTCAGATAAATCACCCCGGACTTGGCGTGGCAGCTCCGCGCACCGGCGTAGCATCTCATCGGTGCCTTCCTGCGCTTCCACGCAAAGCACCAAGCCATGCGCAACGATAGCGCCTTGGCCTATATCGTGCTGGCCGATAATCGCGGCAATACCAGCAGCCTTTTTCAAGTCGGCGAGCGCCGCTTCTGAAGGCTCGGGACCGGCAATGAGGCCTGATCCGATGGTCAGTGATTGCGCCGCTTGATCCGCACCGATGACCTCAAACCCCTCCGCCTCAAAGGTTTTGATCAGGAAGCTGAGAAGGGCGTCGTCTCCCTCGCGCGCCGCGGCGATCGCTTTGGGAAGAAGAGAAATCCCTTTTAAATCGGGCTTTAGCGCCTGGAAGTCCGGGCGTTTGACGATGCCGGCAAAGCAGACCTGGCGACACCCGGCCTCTTTGAATGCCTTGAACGCTTTTCCAATCTCCGCAATCCCGGCGACCTTGCCAGGATAACGCTCCAGGGCTGGTTCTTCGAACCCCTTGAGCCTGAGAATGTAAACGCCCTGCCCTCGCTCGGTCGCCGCTTCTGCGACTTGCACAGGCAATTCCCCTAAGCCGGCAATGATTCCGAGTGGTGCCAAGGGGGACTCCTATCGCGGCAAACAAAGCGCCCGGTTTTTACTATTACGAATAAAATCGACGATTTGCATAACTTCTTCGGACTCCGCGAATGTGATCGCGGTGTCTTCGAGGCGCTCTGAGAAGGTGCCTTCTTTGGCGTATAGCATACGATAGGCTGACCGCAGGCTGCGAATGGTTTCTCTCGAAAAACCTCGGCGCTTCAGCCCCACCACATTTAGCCCGGCCAGATGCGCATGATTGCCGACCACCGATCCAAATGGGATCACATCCGCGACGAGGATGGCGCCGCCTCCAACAAAGGCGTGATCGCCAATGCGACACCACTGATGGACAGCAACAGCGCCGCCGAACCAGACTTGTTCGCCGACGGTGACATGGCCGCCTATATGCGTGTTGTTGGCGATGACGCACTTATTGCCAAGCACGCAGTCATGGGCTGCATGCGTATGGGCCATGAACAAGCAATCGGTCCCAACTTTGGTTAGACCGCCATGTTCGGGCGAGCCCGTGTGCAGGGTTGTGTGTTCACGTAGGACCGTCCGAGCGCCAACTTCGAGCCGAGACTCATTGCTCGGCTTATAGCCCAGCACTTGCGGTGGACCACCGATCACAGAGCCCGGATAGATCTCGACTGCTTCACCGAGCGTCGTGTGCCCAAACACCGTCGCTTTCGGATGCAGGACAGCATTATCGCCGATTACGACGTCAGGCCCCACATAAGCCAATGCGCCAACGGAGACATTTGCGCCAAGCTCTGCGCCAGGCTCTACAATCGCTGTGGGGTGAATGGTGACCGTCATGAGGGTTTCTTCTTTGGCGCGACCTGTTTTTGAATCCAGGCAATTTCACGCATGTATTGTCGCAGAGGCTTTGCCGGGGTCCCACCCCATCTTTCGCCAGCCGGAATATCACGAAAGACGCCCGCTGAGGCGGCTAATTGAGCTCCGGCACCCACCGTCACATGATCTGCAATCCCCACTCGCCCCCCCATCATCACGCCGTCACCAACTTCGCTGGTTCCCGAGATGCCGGTAAAGCTTGCCATCATGACGTTGCGCCCGATGACCACATTGTGGGCGATCTGGACCAAATTATCGATCTTGGTGCGCTCTCCAATGATCGTGTCGCTGAAGGCGCCGCGATCAATGCAAGTATTAGCGCCAATCGTGACAAAGTCCTGCACGATCACTCGCCCCCATTGTGGCACATCCTCGGCACCCTCAGGCCCAAGCGTCACGCCGAACCCAGCCTCACCAACCGAGGCGCCTGCGTGAATGACCACGTCATTTCCGATCAAAGCGCAGCGAATGCTTACATTCGCACTGATTTTCGTACGTTCACCAATTTGCACGCCAGGACCGATGGCCGCGCCAGGTCCAATACAAGCGTCCGCGCCGATCGCAGCCCCGTTCGCGACAAAAGCGGTCGGCGCCACACGCGCGGTTTCATGGATCGCGGGTTCGGGCCCGTCAGCCATCCAGTCTTTTAGCGAAAGCAAGGCTTCGCTCGCGCGCTTATGGGCGAACCGCGGCAAATCAACGACGATGGGCACCACAGTTTCAGGGAGACCTGTTTTCGCCGCTTCCGTTACGAAACACGCAGCCGCATCCGGAGCGACCGTTCCAGCCTGTTTCGCACCGCCTTCGACGAAGCAAAGGTCACCTTTTCCTGCGGTCTGAGACGCTGCGATGCCCGTGATTTCGGGATCGCCGTCACCGGCAAAATCGAAACCACAGGTATGCAAAAGGGTCCGCAATGATTGCGGACCCTTATATTCGTAAAAGCGCTGATCGATATGCATCAGCCCCCCTGGCTTAAAATCACTGTTGCGCGGGTTGAGCCGGGACCCGTTGGCGAACCACATTGATGGTTGGCGTACTCGCGTCCAGCTTCGCGATGACGGATGCTGTAACATCAGTCGCATCATCAACATAGACCACTTGCGATTTGTCGAGAATGACATTGGCGCTGCGCTCCGCCACAACTTCGCGCAAAACCGGCACCAAAGCGGTGTTAAAGTCTGCTAGCGCTTTGCGTTCTGTCAACGCCAATTCTTGCGCTGTGATTTGGCGACGCCGGTTGAATTCTCCGGCTTTACGGGCATACGCCTCGACTTCGCCTTTGAGCGTCGCATCCGCAAGAATGGCCTCACGCGTGCGGCCTTGCGTTTTAGCCTCGAGCGCTGGGCCTTCCGCCGCAAGCTCATCTGCCGTCGGCTTCAACTCGCCTTGCATGGCGCTTTCGACGCCTTGGATTTTTCGGATAATGTCCTGCCCGGCTTGGCTTTGGGCGAAGATTTGATTGCGGTCGATGACGACAACCGTCGAGCCCTGGGCTGAGGCAACTGGCGCCAACGCCAGCGGGGTGGTGAACGCTAAAGCGAGCGCCGCGAATAGGGATTTAAGTCGAAACATGAGTTTCTCTCCTGTCGAGATAAATTAGAAGCGGGTGGATGTACTGAAGCGGAAGGTCTCCGTTCTATCGTACTCCTCCTTGCGAAGAATTTGTGAAAAGTCGAATTGAATGGGGCCAAAAGGTGAGTCCCATCCGACTGAAAGCCCCGCTGATGCCCGTAATCCGAGCCCATCTTTGATTTGGCTTACGATCGGTGTGCCGGCTGGAACGCCGTTAAAGCCAACATTGGCAAACGCGCCAATTTGTGTCTGTCCGAACACTGGGTCGGTGATGTCTTCATCGTCCAAAATGCCGAGACCACCCGCTTCGACGAACAGTTTTGTCCGGATGCCATATTCTTCCGGCAAATAGTTCGGAATGGTAAGCTCACCGGTGGTTTGGTAGTAGACTTTACCCCCCAAAGCTCGGCCCGGTTTGACATCGGTCACATTGCCCTCATTGTCCGCCAGCGTGAACACTTGGCGTGGACCGATACCGGCCACATCAAATCCGCGGAAGGACCGCCCACCGCGGAAGAAGCGGTTATTAATCAGGATATTATCGTCGTTTCCAAACGGCTCAATGAAACCGCCAGAGACCCGCACGCTGGCGCGCACGCCTGGGAAGATCCCACGATATGTTGCCCCTGTGGCTTCCGTCCGAATGTACTCAACATCGCCGCCCAGACCCGCAACGTCCTGGCTGATCGAGAAGTCGAACCCACCGGTCGGCGCAATCGGATCATTCCGCCGATCCCAATTGAACGAATATCCAATTAGCGAGGTAATGTCCGCGCGTTCCGCTTGACAGGTCGGGTCTCGATTGAGGACCGCCGAGGAACACTGGTCCACCAAGAGTTCGCCTTCCATCAAATCGCTTTCTTCGACAACCCGAAAACGATCATCAAAGAAATTGTCTGGTGTATCCTGACCTTCGGTTTGAATGAATGTTCGAACGATGACCCCATCTTCGTTGATGATGACGTTTTGGTCTTCGAGATTAATTTCGTCTGTCTGCAAGCGGTAACGAAGCTGAAGGCCTGTGTTTTCGCTCACCGGGAACCCGAAATTCACGCCAGCACCGATGGTCTGAGACTCAAAGTTCGAGACATCTAGGAAGTCTGACCGGGTTGAGAACAATTCTAGGCCCGCAGAGAGATTACGGTCGAGGAAGCGCGGCTCTTGAAAGCGGAAGTCGACAAATTGCTGACGGTCCGATGCCGACAAACGTGCCACCAGCGTTTGACCACGGCCCCGCAAATTTCGCTGGGTCACGCTCAAGTCAATCAAGAACGCATCTACAGAAGAGAAACCGGCGGCGAATGAAAGCTCACCCGTGGCGGTCTCGGTCACGTCGATGTCGACGACGGTACGATCGGGGCGTGTACCGGCGCGCTCGGTGATCTCAACATCTTCGAAATAGCCGAGCGCCCGTACGCGGTTCCGCGATCGGTCGAGCAAGACACGGTTAAACGCATCGCCTTCGGCAATCCGCAATTCGCGGCGGATCACGCGGTCGAGCGTTTGGGTGTTCCCGTTAATATTGATCCGCTCGATATAGACACGCGGGCCTTCATCGATCGCGAACGTCACGTTGACTTTGCGCGTTTCTGGATCGGCTTCGAGACGCGGTGTGATATCCACAAAGGCGTATCCCGCGATCCCTGCCGCAAAGGTCAGCGTGTCGATTGTGTCTTCGATCGCATCGCCTCGGAACAAATCGCCATCGCGGAACGGCACAGCTCGTTTGAGGCCCTCTGAGCTCAATTTATCGAGCGCGGTTTCCACCTCAACTTCGCCGAACGTGTACTGCTCGCCCTCATCGATTGTGTAAGTGATATAAAAGTCTTCGCGATCCGGCGTCAGATCCGCCACCGCACTGATCACGCGGAAATCGTAGTAACCTTTATTCTGATAGAATTCGCGCAGCAATTCGCGGTCAAACTCTAGCCGGCCAGGATCGTAGTTGTCGTTGGAGCTAAAGAAACGCCACCAGCGCGATTGCTTGGTGACAATCTCGCTGCGCAACCTGCGATCCGAATAGGCGTCATTGCCAATAAAGTTGATCGACCGCACGCCCGTAACCGGGCCCTCGGACATCACAAAGACCAAATCAACACGGTTTTGATCCAAAGGCTTATACTGCGGCTCTACGGTGGCTGAGAAACGCCCGGATTGGCGGTATAGCTCAAGGATCCGCTGCACGTCGGATTGCACGCGTGCAGCGGTGAAGATGCCGCGCGGTGCAGCCTGAATCTCTTCGCGCAATTTGTCGTCATCAAGGGCGCTGTTCCCCTCGAACAGGACGCGGTTGATGATGGGGTTCTCGACCACCCGCACGATCAAGTCGGAGCCGGACTTGTCGAACGACGCGTCCGCAAACAATCCGGTTGCAAATAGCGTTTTTAGTGACAGGTCGATCCGCGATGGATCAAACGTGTCGCCGGGCGCCACGAGCAAGTAAGATTGAACCGTACGGTCTTCGATCCGCTGATTGCCCTCAATGCGAATCTGCCGAATCGTCTCGGCCACTTGAGCATCCGCCTGCATGACCGGTACTTCGGTAAACGCGAGCGTGCTAGACGCCATCAGGGCTGCCGCCAATACTTTACGCATCGATCCCTCGATCCTCCATGGCAAGTGACTTACTCGCCGGTTGACCCCGCAAAAAGGCCGGTTTCCAGAACGTCACCCCAGGTGATGAAAACGAACATGGTCAATAGCAGACCAAGCCCCGCCATCAATGCCACTTCCTGCACCTTTTCCGGCATCATTTTGCCGGTTACAGCTTCATAAGCATTGAAAACGAGATGTCCCCCATCAAGGACAGGCAGTGGCAACAGATTAAAGAAGCCAATACCTATCGATATAAGCGCGCAAAGCTGAAGTGTTGACCAAGCCAACACGCTGAGACGCTGAGATAAAGGCACGGTTTCCGCGCCCAATGTGCGATTGACGATGCGGCGCCCCGCGTCCCCAATCGCGACTGGACCGCTCATTAGGCCCAGCGGTTCTTTGCCGGTGATAATCCGGCCAAGCATATAAACAGTGTGCTCCACTGTATTTTTTGTTTCGACAACCGACTTCCCAACCGCGCTGATCGGTCCATAACGTCGGAATTCGACCGAATCAGGCAGCGGCGCTGGAATCACCCCGATCGTGCCTTGCGGGACGATTTGTCCGAGCTGATTCTCACGCACCACACGCCTTGGTGTGACAACCAGATTGAGTGTTTGCGCCCCACGTTCGATCTCAAAGTCCAATGGGCGCCCTGACGACATGGTCGTAATGACAATCATGTCGGTGATCTCGCGGATCGGCTTCCCATCAACTGTTTTAATGACATCACCAGCCTGCATTCCAGCTTCGGCCGCCGGGAAATCGTCATTCACTTGATAGGCGTAGACATCGTACTGCTCGGTGCCCCGGAACGCGAAAAAGAGTGTGAAGAGAAAAATTGCCAGAACAAAGTTCGCGGCAGGTCCCGCCATCGCGACTACAGATCGCGCACCGACGCTCAGCTCATTGTACGGCTTCCCAATCGGGCCTTCTTCAACTTTGCCGACGTCACCGGGCAATTGGCTCTCGCCGACAAATTTCACGAACCCACCGAGTGGGATCCAATTCACCCGCCAACGGGTGTTGTTGCGATCCTTGGTTTCCGCGATTGGGCGTCCGAAGCCAACTGAAAAGGATTCAACCGCAGCGCCATAATAGCGTCCGGCCCAATAGTGCCCAAGCTCGTGTATGATCACCACGACCCCAAGCAAAAATGCCAGGCAGATGAGAAAAATCGGGCCTTGTGCCAGAATCTCCGTCAAGCTGTTCGCTCCTGCGTCTGGCTTTGCACTTCCTCTAAAAGCGCGCCGGTTAATCGTTTGGCCTCTGCCTCAATTGCCATGACTGCTTCCAAATTATCGCAATCTTGACAAGCCATTGGCCCAGTTAGGAACCGCTCAAGGGCAGCTTCTACCGTCCAGCTTATGTCGAGGAATCGACATTGGCCCGCAAGAAATGCAGCTACAGCCCCTTCATTAGCGCAATTTAATACAGTCGGGGCGCCGCACCCTGACCTCAAAGCACGGCGCGAGAGCTCAACAGACGGAAACACCGCCGAATCAAGGGCTTCAAAATCAAGCTGACCAAGTGCGATCAAATCTAATGGCTTCACAGCCGTCGGTTGGCGACGTTCTGGCCAAGTCAAAGCATGCGCGATCGGCGTTTGCATGTCCGGCGTTCCCATTTGCGCCAGAACAGACCCATCGCGATAGGCCACCGCCGAATGAATAATTGATTGCGGGTGTACAACCACTTCAATCTGATCTTCTGGCATATCGAACAGGTACGACGCCTCAATCAGTTCGAGGCCTTTATTGAACAAAGTCGCACTATCGATCGAAATTTTTTGACCCATTTCCCACCGCGGATGGGCTAAGGCATTTGCGCGGGTCACAGATTTCATCTCGGAGGGCTGATATCCACGAAACGGACCACCAGAGGCCGTGAGGATTAAACGCTCAATATCTTCTCGGCGTTCCATGACTTGAAACATCGCATTGTGCTCAGAATCCGTTGGAACGATGGAAACGCCCTGCTCGGCCGCTTTTCGATTAAGCAGTGGCCCCGCGCAAACCATGCTTTCTTTGTTCGCTAAGGCCACAGAATTGCCGGCCTCGACAGCCGCCAGCGTCGACGGAAGCCCGTCAATACCGACAATCGCTGCCAAAACGCGATGCACCGGCCGGGTCGCCGCTTCTATGATCGCTTGACGTCCTGCCGAGATCTCCATGTCAAAGCCAGACAACCCGTCGCGAAGCGATTCAAGTTTGGTCTCGTCTGCGATGACCACGTGTTTTGGGCCAAAGCGCTTGGCTTGCTCGATCAAGAGATCGACATTCCCACCCGCGCTTAGAGTGTCAATCTGGAAAACCGGATCTGTGTCTTGTGCATTGGCATGGGCAACAACTGACAGCGCCGATGTCCCAATCGATCCCGTCGAGCCCAGAATGGAGAGTTTACGCGCCTCTGTCATCCGCCCAGACCTAATACGGTGACCAAGCCGGGCGCAATTAGAAAACCCACAACCGCAACCACGCAAACCATTCCTAATCCATCGACCCGATCGAGCAATCCTCCGTGCCCTGGGACCAGGCCACTTGAGTCTTTGATCCCATATTGGCGTTTCATAGAGCTTTCGAAAAGGTCACCAATTTGCGCGACAAAAGAGATCAGCGCGCCCATCATAATCCAGATTGCGACATTACCGCCTGTAATACGCGCTGCCAAAACACCACACAATGCGCTGAATAAGATCGCGCCAATCGCTCCGCTCCAGGTCTTCGAGGGCGAGTCTGGATGCAAAGGTGGTCCGCCAAAGCCACGCCCCGAGAAGTAGGCCGCCGAATCTGACCCCCAAACAATGGCCATAAAGATAAGCGCTATTGCGACGCCATCCCACGGTCCTTCACGCATGAAGAACAAGGCCAGCGGCATCCCAGCTACATAAATCATGCCGAAAGCCTCGGCCCCCCGCTTCTGCGCCAGCGGGTGGGTGAAACTCGCAACCAAAACGCTCAAAGCTAATGTCCAAACCGCCCAAGCCGCAGCGCCAAAGACGAGCGGCAAGAAGGGCAACATAGCGAGCAAAACAAAAGGCTTCATGGAAGGGGACGCCGTCATCCGCACCCATTCAAACGCCATCAATCCAGCAAACAAACCACAAGCAATTGCGAGCCATGGCCCGCCTTGCCAAACGACAAAGAGCCCAAATGGGATCAGGATCGCCGCAGATACCAAGCGCAACCCAAGATCGCCGGGCTGGCCATCATGCTGCTTTTGACGGGCCACAGCTTAAGCAGCTCCCGTCGCCAAGCCACCAAATCGGCGTTCGCGCGCGCGATACGCTTCGATTGCTTCCAGGAGATGTGACTTACCAAAATCGGGCCACAGGACATCCATGAAGATCAATTCGGCATAAGCGGCCTGCCAGACCAGGAAATTGCTCAATCGATACTCGCCGCTGGTACGGATCAAAATATCCGGCTCAGGAAGCCCATCTGTGTCGAGGAAGGTCGAAAACAGTTCCTCATCGACTGCTTCCGGATCGATTGCCCCGTCGGCGATCTTAGACGCCAGAGCCTTCGCCGCGCGCAAGACTTCTTCCCGACCGCCATAATTGAACGCGATACACAGATTGAACGCATCATTATCAGCCGTTTGCTTTTCGGCGCGATCTACGAGTTCGAGGATATCGTCTGGCAGTCCAGTTCGCGTGCCGAGAATACGAATTTTCACGCCTTCATCAGTCAGGCGTTTGAGGTCGCGCTTTACATAGGCCTTAAGCAGTCCGAATAGCGCATTCACCTCTGAGACAGGGCGGCGCCAGTTTTCTGTCGAAAAGGAAAAAACCGTCAGATTTTTGAGACCAACTTCCTGCGCTGCTTCGACTGTTCGCCTCAGCGCTTCCACGCCGCGCTCATGCCCGATGGCTCGCGGGTAACCACGTGCCTTCGCCCATCGCCCATTGCCATCCATAATAATCGCAATGTGGTTCGGGAAGTCACTCTCGTCTGTCCCTTTGGTTTCAGACGGCGCGGCTGAAGACGCAATCGTCAAACTTGCATAATCTCCGCTTCTTTCGTCTTCAAAGCGTCATCAACTTTACTGACAAAACTATCTGTGAGCTTCTGCACTTCATCAGACAGCGAGCGATGTTCGTCCTCGCTAATATCACCGTCTTTTTCCATTTTCTTGAGCGAATCCATACCGTCACGGCGGACATTGCGGACAGCGACGCGGGCGGACTCAGCGTATTTGCCGGCCACCTTTGTGAGCTCGATACGTCGCTCTTCGTTCAGTGGCGGAATTGGGATGCGGAGTGTTTGGCCATCGACCACCGGGTTTAAGCCGAGGCCGGACTCTCGAATGGCCTTATCGGTTGCGCCAACAAGGCCTTTATCCCAGACGTTCACGGCGATCATTCGCGCGTCCATAATAGATACCGAACCCACTTGGTTCAGAGGCATGTTGGAGCCATAGGCAGGCACTTGAACACTGTCGAGAAGATTGACGGATGCACGTCCGGTGCGCAGCCCTTGCAATTCGGTTTGGAGTGAAGCGATCGCGCCATCCATGCGGCGTTCGAGGTCTTTTTTATCGTAACTCATTTCTATCCTCTTGATCCAGAAATCACGGTGCTTGGACCCTTGCCGGTTAGAACATCCTGCAGAGCGCCCTTATTATGCAAGGAGAAGACCACAATTGGAATGTCGGTGTCACGCATTAGACTGACGGCCGATGCATCCATGACCCGTAAATTGCGCGCCAAAACGTCTTGGTAGGTGAGATGGTCGTAGCGCTCGGCGGTTGGATCTGTCTTTGGGTCGGCTGAATAGACCCCATCCACTTGCGTGCCCTTCATCATCGCGTCGCAATGCATTTCGGCGGCTCGCAAGGCCGCGCCTGTGTCTGTCGTGAAGTACGGATTGCCGGTGCCTGCCGCAAAAATGACGACCCGGCGCTTCTCCATATGTCGGATCGCCCGGCGACGGATGAAGGGTTCACAAACCTCATCCATCCGAATGCCTGATTGGACGCGCGTTTGAACACCGATCGACTCTAGAGCGCTTTGCATGGCCAGCGCATTCATAATCGTCGCCAACATGCCCATCGAGTCGGCCTGAGAGCGCTCCATGCCCTGGGCCGCCCCCTTCATGCCGCGGAAGATGTTTCCCCCGCCAATCACCAGACAGATTTCAACGCCAAGCTCCCGGGCAGCGGCGATCTCTTCGGCGAAGCCAAGGCAGGTTGGCATATGGATCCCGTAATCGGTCGGCCCCATCAGAGCCTCTCCCGATATCTTCAGGAGCACCCGCTTATACTTCAAACCATGATCGGTTTCCGGCTCACCTGGCATTCTGCGTCTCCCGTAACTTCAGAGCCCATAAAAGATTCCCGGCCACCTGTCATCGGTAGCCGGGATCTAAAAGCACTTATTTTTTTACAGGTTTAGGACTTCGTCATAGAAGCAACTTCTTCGGCGAAATTGTCTTCGGCCTTCTCGATGCCTTCACCCAATTTGAACATTACGAAGCCCGCCAGCTCCGCGCCATTGTCAGTGATAAACTGTCCAACGGTTTGGTCTGGGTTCATAACGAATTGCTGCTCGACCAAGACAACTTCTTTGTAGAACTTCTTGATGCGGCCTTCGATCATCTTCTCGATGACATTGGCTGGCTTGCCGCTTTGCTCAGCTTGCTCCGTTAGAACTTGCTTCTCGCGGGCGACGAGGTCCTGGTCGAGATCTGCGACAGTCGCAGACGCTGGCGAAGTTGCCGCAACGTGCATCGCAACTTTCTTACCCGCTTCTGCAAGGTCTCCGGATCCGTTCAGGCCAACCAAAACGCCGATCTTGCCCATGCCAGGTGCTTCAGCGCTGTGGATGTAAGCCGCAACAGAGTCAGCTTTGATCTGAGCGGCGCGGCGCAAGGTCATGTTCTCGCCGATCGTGCCGACCAATCGCTTGATCATATCTTCGACGGTGCCGTCTCCATCTGGAGCAGCAGCCGATTTAACAGCCTCGGTTGTGCCTTCCGTGCTCAACGCGAGCTTCGCAATATCTGCAAGCGCGCCTTGGAACGTCTCGTTGCGTGCAACGAAGTCCGTCTCGGCGTTCAACTCAACGACGGAACCGATCGAGCCATCGTCAGAGACGACCGCTGCAACGAGCCCATCAGCCGCGGTGCGACCAGACTTTTTAGCAGCCTTCGACAGGCCTTTGGCGCGCAGCCAATCAACAGCGGCTTCAACGTCGCCATCATTTTCAACCAGCGCTTTTTTTGCGTCCATCATGCCTGCGCCAGTCTTGTCACGCAGATCTTTGACGAGGGCAGCAGTAATCTGAGCCATCCTAGTTGTCCTTCTGTTCAAACCCAGTGGTGTGTTTAAGCTTCAGTCTTGTCTTCTGCGACTTCAGCAGTGTCTTCTGTTTCGGCTTCAGCCGCGTCAGCAGCAGCCACGTCCGCTTCAACCAAAGCTTCGATGTCTTCTGACTCGCCCAAATCGATGCCGAGGCCTGCAGACGATTCGGCAAGACCGTCTAGAACGGCGTCCGCAATCAGGTTGCAGTAAAGTGAGATTGCGCGAGCGGCATCATCATTGCCTGGGAACGCGAAGTCTGCATCTTCAGGGTCACAATTAGTATCGACCACAGCAACAACCGGAATACCGAGCTTGCGGGCTTCTTTAATCGCGATCGCTTCTTTGTTGGTGTCGATGACAAAGATCAGGTCTGGAAGTCCGCCCATATTGGCGATCCCGCCCAGTGCTTTGTCCAGCTTTTCGCGGTCACGCTCGAGGTTTAAAAGCTCTTTCTTAGTCAGACCGGACTGTTCTTTACCAGCCAGCGTTTCTTCAAGCTCCCGCAGACGCTTGATTGAGTTTGAAACCGTCGACCAGTTTGTCAGCGTGCCGCCAAGCCAGCGATGGTTCATGTAGTATTGCGCGCAACGCTGAGCGGCTTCAGCAATCGGCTGAGATGCCTGACGCTTCGTACCCACGAACAGCACGCGGCCACCTTTTGAAACGGTGTCACGGACTTTGACCAAGGCCTGATGCAAAAGCGGCACAGATTTGGACAGGTCCATAATGTGGATGCCAGAACGCGCACCATAGATGAAGGGCTTCATCTTGGGGTTCCAGCGGTGAGTTTGGTGACCAAAGTGAACGCCAGCTTCGAGCAGTTCACGCATTGTGAAATCAGGCAGTGCCATCTTAATTTTCCTTATCCGGTTGACCGGCATGATCCCTATCGAGCCTCACTTGAGGACCGACACCGGAAGGACCACGCATCGGGGGTTGTTGCGCGCGTCTATACATGAATAGCGCCGCAGCGCAACCACAAGCTTCAGGCAAGCAGCGCTCAGGCCGCTTCGTGGTCGACGCGAGCGACGCCGGGCGCCGTTTTCAAGGCGCGAAGGGCTTCAATCCCTGTTGGGTAAGTGTCGGGCAATCGCAACGTCACAACGCGACCGTCTTCAATCGGCAATCGGACGAAAATTTCACCACGGTCATGTCCCGAGGCGCCCTTTAAACGTGCTGCAATCGCTGCCAAACCTGAGAGATCGGCGCCCTTTTCGAGGCGCACGGAAAGCGCGGGGGCTTTCTTGGCAATCCGAGCCTGTTCAATCGGTTGGACCCGGCGCGCGGACAGCCGGATTTCATCTTCGCGGCGACGCACTTCGGTCAGGATTACGACGGCGCATCCAGGTTCGAGCTGGTCGCGCATATCAGACAATAATTCGGGCATCACCATAAGCTCTACTTCGCCAGTTGGGTCTGACAGAGTGAGAAACGCAAATTTCCCGCCATTCCGGGCCGGCTTTTCAACCCGTCGCCGAACGACGCCAATTAGTTCCATAGGCCTGCCATCCACCGCGCTGTCGGCAATGTTCATGGCATAGGTGATGCGGCCTTCTTCCAGGCTATCGAGAATATCATCGAGTGGATGCCCAGAGAAATAGAATCCAATCGCAGCAAACTCCTGGTCGAGTTTTTCTTGCATGTTCCAAGCCGCCGCTTTGGGCAGATCTGCACGCATCGCGGGTTCAGCATCGCCAAACAGACCGCCCTGCCCACCTGCCCGGTCCTCCGCGGACGCTGCGCAGGTGGCCGCAAGCATCGGCGCGGCTTTCAGAACGCGGGCGCGATTGGGTTCTAAACCGTCAAAGCCCCCAGCTTTAGCGAGCTGTTCAAAACATTTCTTGTTGATGTCTTTTGGATCTACGCGCTCGGCGAAATCATGCAAGCATTTGAATGTGCCATTCGCTTCGCGCTCGGCCACCAAATGTTTCATCGCCTCGGGGCCAACCCCTTTAAGCGCCCCCAAGGCGTAGACAATCGACTCGCCATCAACATCAAAGTCTGCGGTTGAGGCATTCACGTTCGGCGCAATGACCGGAATTTTGAGGCGCCGCGCTTCTTGGAAGAAGGCAGCAAGCTTGTCCGTGTTGTGCAAATCCAGGCTCATTGACGCGGCCAAGAAGGCGACCGGGAAATGCTGCTTGAGATAGGCCGTGTGATAGCCAATCAGCGCATAGGCCGCCGCGTGGGATTTGTTGAACCCATAGCCCGCAAACTTTTCCATTGTATCAAAGATATCGTTCGCAAGAGGTGCTTCGATGCCTTTGAGCTCATTCGCCCCTTTCAAGAAACGCTCGCGCTGGGCGACCATTTCCTCGAGCTTTTTCTTACCCATGGCACGGCGGAGCAAGTCGGCTTCGCCCAGCGAATAGCCGGCAATTTCTTGCGCCATCCGCATGACCTGTTCCTGATAAACAGGCACACCATAAGTGGCCTGCAGGATCGGCTCGAGGTCTGGGTGCTGATATTTGATCGTTTTGGGATCTTCTTTCCCCGCCACATAAACCGGAATATTGTCCATCGGGCCGGGGCGGTAGAGCGAAATGATCGCGATAACGTCTTCCAGATTGCCCGGGCGGACTTTACGCAAGGTGTCGCGCATACCCTGGCCTTCCAATTGGAACACGCCCAACGTCTCGCCAGAGGCCATCAGCTTATAGGTCTCAGCATCGTCTAAACTATGCCATTCTGGGCCGACATCCTTGCCGTCTCGGCGAATGAATTTCAAAGCCCGGTCAATCACGGTGAGCGTTTTCAAGCCAAGAAAGTCGAACTTCACGAGCCCCGCGGACTCAGCCCATTTCATATTGAATTGCGTGGCGGGTAGATCCGCGCGGGGATCATTGTAGAGCGGCACTAGCTCAGTTAGCGGCCGGTCTCCGATTACCACACCGGCTGCGTGCGTGCCCGCATTTCGATACATGCCTTCCAGCGCGAGGGCCGTATCGAGAAGCTCCCCAACCCGCGGATCGCGGCTGATCTCTTCGTCAAATTTCGGCTCATCATCAATCGCCTCAGAAAGTTTAGGCGGCTTGGCCGGATTGAATGGAATAAGCTTCGCCAGACGGTCGACTTGGCCATAGGGCATCTGCATCACGCGGCCGACATCCCGCACCACAGCTTTCGCCTGAAGCGTACCGAACGTGATAATCATGGCGACGGATTCCGCGCCATATTTATCCCGCACATAGCGGATCACTTCGCCGCGTCGCTCTTGACAGAAATCGATATCGAAGTCCGGCATCGAGACCCGTTCTGGGTTCAAGAAACGCTCGAACAGGAGATCAAAGCGTAGCGGATCCAAATCGGTAATCGTCAGGACCCAAGCGACCAAAGACCCCGCGCCCGAGCCTCGTCCCGGTCCAACCGGGATATCCTGCTCCTTAGCCCATTTGATAAAGTCAGCAACGATTAGAAAGTAACCTGGAAATCCCATCCGTTCGATGATGCCGAGCTCATAATCCAAACGTTCAAAATACGTTTCACGGGTCGCGTATAATTTCGGCGCCGCCGCCAAACGCGCCTCCAAACCTTCTTTGGCTTGCAATTTCAGCTCATCAATCTCGGAGCGAGAGCCATCGCCAAAATTCGGCAAGATCGGTTTGTGTTTGGTTGAGCGGATACCGCATCGTTTGGCGATCTCAGCCGTCGTCTCGATCGCCTCAGGCAAATCGGCGAAGAGCTCACGCATTTCGGCTTCGGTCTTGAGATATTGTTGCGCTTCGACTTGTGGGCGGTCTTCTTGGCCAAGATAAGCCCCGTTGGCGATACACATCATCGCATCATGCGCTTCGGCATCTGTCGCCTTCATGAAGCGTGCATCATGGGTCGCAACAATGGGCAAATCGAGCTCATAAGCGAGCGCCAACAGACCAGGCTCACATTGCGCTTCGTCCACCGAACCATGGCGTGTAATCTCGACATAACATCGACCTGGGAATTGCGCCGCGAGCTGCTCCAGCGCCACTTTCGCCTCGGCCGGTTTGCCCTTCAACAAGTAGCGTGCAACCTCGCCCTCGGCCCCGCCTGTGAGCGCGATGAGCCCATCTGTTTTCTCTTCCAGATACTTCTTATGGATCCGCGGAACACCATCTTCTGCATCGAGATACGCGTAGGATGAGAGCGCCATGAGCCGCTCATATCCTTCTTTATTTTGAGCATAGAGAGATAGCCGCGTAATGGTCTCCTGATGGGCGCCATCGGTGACATCGAAACAAACGGCCATGATCGGTTGAACACCCGCTCCGGCCAAACTCTCAGACAGCTCAAGCGCGCCAAATAGGTTGTTACGATCGGTCACCGCGACCGCGGGCATGCCTTGTTCTTTACACCACGCGGTGAGGCCTTTCGTCGTGATCATACTCTCAAGCAGAGAGAATGACGTTCGCACGGCGAGATGGATAAATGGCACTTGACCCAAAGGACACTCCCGAACCCAATCATTGGAGGGACAAGGATGTGGTGTGATTCTTCCGCCAAGACAGGCGCATTCCCACGTTATCCCTCGCGCAGAGGATTGGCATGTATCAGAAATTTGTCCAGAACAAAAGCAGAACTTCAGGCGGTAACGCTAAAATCTGTGAGTTTCCCATCTTGCAAGGTCAGGACGCGATCCATGTGCCGGGTCAGTGCCATATTATGGGTCGCGACCAAAACCGCCGCCCCCTCGCTTCGCGCCATCCGGATCAAGCTTTCAAACACCCGCTCAGTCGTCGCAGGATCGAGATTGCCGGTCGGCTCATCAGCGATCACCAAGCGGGGGTCGTTGACGAGCGCGCGGGCGATCGCAACGCGTTGCTGCTCACCGCCTGACATCTGGCCTGGCTGGTGTTTCAGGCGCTCAGACAACCCCATTTCCGCCAGCAAGGCCTCGGCTTTCTCGCGCGCTTTGCTGCGCCGCACGCCGCCCACCATAAGCGGCATGGCCACATTGTCCCGCGCGCTGAACTCGGGCAGCAAGTGGTGAAATTGATAAACAAAACCCAGCTTCTCACGGCGCAGACGGGTGCGTCCGGTATCGTTCAACGCCATACAGTCTTCGCCTTCCAGGAAGACCTGACCGCCTTCAGGTTTCTCGAGCAGACCTGCCGTGTGAAGGAGAGTCGACTTGCCGGACCCTGAGGGGCCGACGAGCCCCACCAATTCTCCTGGATTTAAGACCAAGTTCGCGCCTTCGAGGACACGCAGCACGCCGCCTTCAGATTTGTACTCGCGAACAATGTCGCGCAGTTCAAGTACCGCCGTCATCACTCAAACCTCAACGCGTCAACGGGATCAAGCCGAGCAGCAGACCACGCGGGCCAAATCGTCACCAGCATCGACATGCCCATGGCCCAAAGCGTGACAAAGATCACCTCGGCCCAGTTCAAGATCGCCGGCAGCCCGTCCAATCCATAGACTGTCGGTGGGAACAGTTCTCGCCCGATCACAAAGCCGATCCCATCGATCACGTAATTGATGTTCATAACCATGACGACGCCGAAGACCGCGCCTAGCAGCGCTCCCGTTAGGCCGAGTAGCGCGCCGATCATAATAAAGACCCGCATGATCGATCCCCGCGACGTCCCAACGGTTCTGAGGATCGCGATGTCACTGGTTTTGTTTTTCACCAGCATCACGACGCCCGTAATGATATTGAGCGAGGTGATCACGATCAGGATCAACATGATGATCATCATCATCGAACGCTCAGTGTTGAGTGCGTTGAAATATTGCTCGCGTTGGACCTTCCAACTTTGTGTCGGCAGGCGATAGTCGAGCACTCTTTGGACCGCGGCTTCGGCCGGGTCGGTCGTCATCGCGTCCGGCAAACGCAAGTCGAGCTTGTCGTAAAACCCTTTGCGCCCAAAGAAGAGCTGCGCCTGTTCGACCGGCATCAAGATGTACAGTTGATCGAGTTCAACGCTACCGGTCTGAAAGAACTGGCCCACGGTATAGGTCTTACGCCGCGGGGTGACCCCGAACGGCCCCTGGATCCCATTTGGGGCAATCAGTGTGATTTTGTCGCCTGGATAGAGGCCCAGATCGGCGGCCAAAAAGCGCCCGACCATCACGACGTCGCCGCCATTATTTCCCTCGCCAAAGCCAAACGCGCGAGCCGCTTCCGCGCCGCCCTGCAAGAATGGGAGGTTGTCGAGATCTTCGACCCGAACGCCGCGGACAATCGCGCCGCTCTGACGGCGGTCGGTGGTCGCCAACACTTGTTGCTCAATGATCGGCATCGCCTGATCGACTTCGGCCAAGTTTTCGATCTGAAGTGCCAGCTCGTTCACGGAGCGTTCGGGTTCGTCTTGCGTGTAAACGAAGACGTGACCTTGCCCGCCGAGCATAGCGTCGAGCAAAGTCGCGCGGAAGCCGCTCATGACGGACATAATCACGATCAGCGCCATCACCGCGAGCAAGATGCCGATAAAGGAGACGATCGAAACAACAGAGACGCCGCCATTGGCACGGGTCGCTCGCAAATAGCGCCAGGCCAAAGTGCGTTCAACTTGTCCAAAGGGAGCGGCACGACTCATGAAAAAACGCCTATTCGGGAATTATGGACAAAACGTGATGATTTGGCTGCCAAGGCGACGTGAGCCTCACCTTGAGCGAAACAGCTCGACTCATCCTGAGCGAAGTCGAAGGGTGGCTGTCCTCCGAGCGCGCTACCCCTCATCTTTCGACTTTTCTCAAGATTAGGGGCGGTTGTCAGGAGCGTGCGCACGCCCTACCCGCATACCTTGTTCATCGCAGACTCCAGTGAGAGATCCTCTTTCTCACCGGTGGCCCGTCGCTTTAACTCGACCGTGCCGCTCTTCACGCCGCGCGGCCCGACAGTGATCTGCCAGGGCAGTCCGATCAACTCCATGCGCGCGAATTTCGGGCCGGCCCGGTCTGAGGTCTCATCATAAAGCGGGTCTTTGCCAGCAACCTTGAGCTTCGCGTAGGCCTCATCGGCGACCGCGGCGACTTCAGCGTCATCCGGTTTCATAGAGATGACCCCAGCCCCAAACGGCGCAACTTCATCAGGCCAGATAATCCCATTCTCATCATGGCTCGCTTCGATGATCGCACCAACGCAGCGCGACACGCCAATCCCGTAGGAGCCGCCATGAATAGTGACGAGATCGCCGTCAGAGGTCTGCACTTCGGCTTTCAGCGGCTCGGAATATTTTGTGCCGAAATAGAAGATATGACCAACCTCAATCCCGCGCGCTTTGACCTGACGGTCTTTGGGGATCGCCTCAAAGGCGGCTTCGTCATGCTTTTCATCGGTCGCGGCATAGAATTGCGTGCGTTTGGTCATCTCGCTGTCGAGGGCGGCCAGATCATCAAAGTCGAAATCGGCACCAGGAGCGGGCACATCGAGGACGGACTTGTCGCAATAGACTTCGCTTTCACCGCTCTCCGCAAGGATGAGGAATTCATGGCTCAAGTCCCCGCCAATCGGACCAGGATCGGCTTGCATCGGGATCGCAGTTATCCCCATCCGGTCGAACGTGTTGAGATAAGCGGCGAACATTTTCTGATAAGACACCCGGGCGTCGGCCTCTGAGAGGTCGAAACTATAGGCGTCTTTCATCAGAAATTCGCGGCCTCGCATGATCCCGAAACGCGGCCGAATTTCGTCGCGAAACTTCCATTGCTGGTGATAGAGATTGAGCGGCAGAGCCTTATAACTCTTCACGAACGACCGAAAGATATCGGTGATCATCTCTTCATTCGTGGGGCCATAGAGCATGTCGCGATCATGCCGGTCGGTGATGCGCAGCATTTCCGCACCATAATCATCATAGCGCCCTGACTCGCGCCAAAGATCGGCTTGTTGCAGCGTCGGCATCAACATTTCAATCGCACCAGCGCGGTCCATTTCCTCGCGGACAATCTGTTCGATCTTTTTTAGGACGCGAAACCCGAGCGGCAGCCAGGAATAGATTCCGGCACCATTCTGGCGAACCATCCCAGTTCGCAGCATCAATTTGTGGCTGGCAATAGTGGCATCAGCGGGGACGTCTTTAGAGACAGGAATGAAATAGCGAGAGAGGCGCATTTACGTAACTTTTTGGACGGATTGAAACTTTTCCTCCTGTTATGCAGAACTGTCTGACTTGGCTAGAGCCAAAGGGCTGCGCTTGACGCAGACGCGAATGCAGGCAGGACTAAGCCTATGCTCTTCTTGGACAGCATCATTCGGTATCCAGCTGTGACGCTCCTCGTCTTGCTGGCCATTTTGGCGATACGAGACGCCCGCCATTTGGTCCAAGGCCGGATCATCATTGTACTAGGCCTGACGCTTGGGTCTATGCTTCTCTCGACGGCGCCGCCCGAAACCCGCCCACCTTCGCCGCTCTATGAGGGCCTAAGGCTCTTCGATACGGCGAACGTCGTTTTTGTTTGGTGGTTTAGTCTCTCCATCTTCCAAGACGATTTCAAACTGCGAACATTTCATTGGCTTATCCTCGGCGCCTATTTGGGCATCGCCATGCCAGCACGTGTGGCTTATATTTACGACATCTTCGAGCTTCCATTCGTGTTCGAAATCGCCGTCCGCACGATCTCAATCGGCATGGTCGCCCACCTGTTGTGGGTGGCCCTGTCAGGCTTGCGCGATGATTTGATCGAAGTTCGGCGAAAGACCCGGCTGTGGTATGCCATCGCGATGAGCGTCGCCACGGCCTTAGTCGTGCTCGGGGAGATGTTCTACACCTCCTTGACCGGCGATAATAGTGATCCGCCCTCATTGTCGCTGATCCGAACCGCAATCATTTTGCCACCGATCTTGATTGGCGCGTTTCTCTATCTCGGCTTGCGGCAGGAAACGCTTTTATTCGAGCGAACGCGAACGGTGGCTGTACTAGAACCCCAGATCGATCCCAGGGACCAAGCCACGCATTCGCGTCTTGTTACCATCATGGATGAAGAGAAACTCTATCGCGAGCATGGTCTCGGCATTGGCGATCTCGCCGCTAAACTGAATGTTCCCGAGCACCAGCTTCGCGCGTTGATCAATAAAGGCCTGGGCTATCGTAACTTTGCCGCCTTCTTGAACCAGTACCGGCTGGCAGACGCTAAAGCGGCTCTGGCCGACCCCGAACAAGCGCGCACGCCGATCCTCACCATCGCGATGGATGTCGGCTACGCCTCGCTCGCGACCTTCAACCGGGCGTTTAAATCTGAAGAAGGCCTCACTCCGAGCGCATACCGCTCCCAAGCCCTATCCAGCGCTGCGCAATCTTAAAAAAATATCCTCATTATTGAAATTGTGCCCGCATTTTCGCGATTGCGGAGCCTTCACATTGGATCCGTGATGGAGTGACCTCATCGACAGACGAGGACACAAAAAATGGACCTACTCCCTTTCTTCACCGACTATCTCGGACCCCGGATCTTTGGCGGCATTCAGTTCGAAGTTACGCGCTATGCCATGGGCACGCTGGTCACCTTCTTTGTCCTCTGGATCGTGCTTCACCGCTTCATCGAGACTCGCAAAATCCGTAAACCCACCCCGCGCGCGAAGCAAATTCAGATGGAGCTCAGGCACTCGTTCAAAACCGTCTGTGTCTTCGTTGCGATGGATATTTTCATTTTCGAAGCCGCCGATCTCGGCATCTTCCAAAAGTATGATGATTTCGCAGAATACGGCATGCTCTGGTTCTGGGTCTCGATCCCCGTCCTGATCATTCTGCACGACACCTATTTCTATTGGACGCACCGGGCCATGCACACGGCCAAGCTTTATAAGCGCACCCATATGCAGCATCACCGCTCGCACAATCCGACGCCCTTCACCGCCTATAATTTCGCCGCCGCGGAAGCCGTGATCGAGTATATGTATGTGCCAATCGCGCTGATGCTGATCCCGACCCATAGCCTGGCGCTTTATATCGTGCTGACCATCATGATCTTTAAAAATGCGCTGGCCCATTGCGGCTATGAAGTATTCCCGCGCAGCTGGGCGCGTTTGCCGGTCCTCGGTTGGCTGACCACGGTCACCCATCATGACATGCATCATGAACGCGGCACCGGGAATTTCGGCTTCTATTTCACCTGGTGGGATCGCTGGATGGGCACAGAGCACCCCAACTATTTGCAGCGCCTCGACGAACAAGAAGCTCGCGCGCAAGCAATCAAAGCGGCCCGCCGCGCGGCCAAGAAACGGCCTCAGATGGTGCCGGCTGAGTAGGCAAAACCGTCTCCCATTCCCTTGACGCGGCCGGTGCGCTCCCTCGCCCCGGCCGTTTTTTTGTCCATCGACTTCGGCCTCGTCCAAGCTTAAAACGAAGGTCAGGTTTTGCGTAAGAGTTCACAATAAAAGCATTTGTCTTCATCTGTTTAGCGGCCCTCTTGGTCAGCTGTGCGCCGCGTCCATCGGATCAAAGCGTGACTGTCGCCGTGGCCGCGAATTTCAAACCAACGCTGGAAGACCTGATCGTCGCGTTCGAAAGCGAGACGGCATTTGAAGTGGACATGGTCGTCGGGTCGACCGGCAAACTTTATGCGCAAATCACCTATGGCGCGCCGTATGATGTGTTTCTGGCCGCCGACCAGTGGCGCCCCGAAAGATTGGTCGCCGAGAACCACGCCGTCGCCGGGTCTCAGATGACTTATGCCATCGGTCGCCTCGTCTTGTGGAGCAGCGGCGATACCAAGATTGGCCTGGACGACTTGCTCGATCCGAACACACAACGCATCGCCATCGCCAATCCCGATCTTGCCCCCTATGGCATGGCAGCGCGCCAAGTCCTGGAGCAGGCCGCATTGGCTGACAAAGTGGCGGGCAAACTGGTCCTCGGTGAAAACGTTGGTCAAGCTTTCGCCTTTGTCAGCACAGGCAATGCGCAGGTCGGGTTCGTATCTGAAGCACAAGTTCGATCGCTACCGGAGGCACGCGCTGGACAAAGCGTTCGGCTTGACCCCCGTTTGCATGATCCGATCGCGCAAGACGCCGTTCTACTTGCGCGCAGCGTTAACAATCCCGCCGCGCAGGCCTTTTTGGCATTTCTCAATGATCCAAAAGCGCAAGACATCATCGCGCGTCATGGCTATGACCTTCCCTAAGCATGCCTGATCTCTCCGCTCTCTGGCTTACCGCCCGCCTCGCGCTGATCACGACCCTGGTCTTACTGGCGATTGGAACGCCGTTGGCCTGGTGGCTGGCGCAAACGCGATCCCGCTTCAAGCCGGCGATTGAAGCGATCGTCGCCTTACCACTCGTTTTGCCGCCAACCGTGCTCGGGTTTTATCTTCTGATCGCGATGAGCCCCGAAGCGCCGTTTGGCGGGTTTTGGCTGCAAGCGACTGGCGATACTTTGAGCTTCTCCTTTACGGGCCTGGTCATCGGGTCGGTCATCTATTCCTTTCCGTTTATGATCCAGCCGCTACAGGCTGCGTTTGAGGGCCCGGTTCAACAAGCCATGCGAACCGCTGCCAGCCTGCGCGCTTCGCCCTGGGACGCATTTTTCTCGGTCGCGGTACCAATGTCGGCCCGCGGGTTTGTCACAGCCACTGTTCTATCCTTTGCGCACACACTCGGGGAATTTGGGGTCGTGCTGATGGTGGGTGGTAATATTCCAGACCGAACACGGGTCGCGTCAATCGAGATTTATGAAAATGTCGAAACACTCAATTATGCCGACGCACACGCCTTGTCTTTGATCCTGCTCGTGATTTCGTTTGTGACGCTGTTCTGTGTCTTCCTCTTCAACAAGAGATTCCCAGCACATGTCCGGCTCTAACCTCCTTCTGCAAGCAAAGGTCGCTTGGGATGGGTTCACGCTGGACCTAGATGAGACGATCCCTCTAGAGGGTGTAACTGCTATATTCGGGGCGAGCGGCAGCGGTAAGACCAGCGCACTGAACCTAATCGCGGGCTTTTTGCGCCCAGAAGCGGGCACCATAGCTTTCAAAAAGTCTATTTGGTTCAGCTCCACATCCCGCAATTGGGTCGCCCCGCATAAACGCCCGGTTGGGACCGTGTTTCAGGATGCTCAGCTTTTCCCGCACTTAACCGTCCGCGGAAATCTCGATTACGCCGACAAGCGCGCACACTCCACTTCGCGCGGGCACAGCCTCTCGGAGGTCGTTTCCGTATTGGAACTCGACGCGCTTCTTGAACGCCAAACCAGCACCCTATCGGGTGGAGAGGCGCAGCGCGTAGCCCTTGCCAGGACGCTCCTGACCCGCCCAGAAATCTTGCTGCTCGATGAGCCGCTTTCAGCCCTCGACACAGCCCGCAAAGGTGACCTTCTGCCCTTTCTCGAAACCGCCAAGACGGTGTTCAACTTACCAACGCTCTATGTCAGCCATGATGTGGATGAAGTCAGCCGGATCGCGGATCGCGTTCTTGTAATGGACACCGGGCGGGTTATCGCGCGGGGTCGTCCCGATGAAGTGCTCAGCCGTTTCGGCCTGGAAGCAGGGCGCAATCCATACGAACTTGCCAGCGTTTTGACAGGCCAGGTTGCGCCAAAAAGCGACGATGGAGACTTGTTGGAAATCAAGATTGGCGAGGCCTCCATTTGGCTCGCCGCCGATTTGGAAACCGACCCTGGCGCCGACGTCCATATCAAGATCGCCGCACGCGACGTTGCGATCGCGACACATCGGCCAGAAGGCATCAGCATCCAAAACATGATCGCAGCGACGGTGACTTCAATTCAAGAGACCAAACGCCCCGCGTTTCGAACCGTGATCCTCGATGTTGCTGGTCAAACGCTCACTTCCACGATTACGCGTAAAGCGGTGCAGGATCTCGAACTCACCCCTGGCCGGCTGGTTTATGCCCTGATCAAGAGCGCAACGTTTAGCGGCTAAGTCACAGCGGCCTGCTTTGGGTCTTCGTGCTGCAGCTCGATAATCTCGCGCCCCAAGAAGAAGGAGATCGCGGTCCGAATGAGCACCAATAGACCAACGAAGATCAGATCGGTGAACTCGCGTGTGATCACCGTGTGGATGATGTCCGAGGCGATCATGAATTCCAATCCGGTCAGTATGTATGTCCCGAGAATGGTCCGCGCGGCACTAAGATTGCCTAAATTGGGAGTCATCAGTCCGATGCCATGCCGTAGCCCGGCGAGCAAACGCAACAGGGCCACGAAAAAACCGAACAAGATCAAGGCGACGCCGATCAGATCGATACAGATCGCGAGCCCTTCCAGCGCGTGCATAACCGGTGCATCAAGTCCGAAAGGCAAATGCTCCAAAGAGCTGCCTCCGGTCATGCCTTCCATCATATGTCCGCTACCTGTGACATTCATCACATCAGCTCCGCGTCCGTCATGACTTCCACCAAGGAGGGGCCCTCATGGGCGATGGCTTTGGCCAGCGCTTCGTCTAATTGCTCGCGGGTTTTGACCAACTCCCCCATACCGCCGCAGGAGCGGGCAAAACCAGCAAAGCTCGGATTGACCAGGCTGGTTTGCCAGACTTCGAACTCGGCGGCTTTTTGCTCTTTGGTGATCTTGCCGAGCTCTGAATTGTTCATCAGGACATGGGTAATGTTCATCCCGTATTTGACCGCGGTGGTGAACTCCATGGCGTACTGTCCGAAGCCGCCATCGCCGGACACAGAGATGACTTTACGTCCCTTATAAGGGCCCTCTTCCTGCGTTGCCGCCCAAGCACCCATGGCGGCGGGGAAGGAGAAGCCAATCGAGCCGAGATAGCCTGACATCAGCACGCGCTGCTGGCCGGTCGGTTCGAAATAGCGCCCGAAAGAATAGGTATTGTTGCCGACATCTACGGGCAGGATCGCATCGGCCGGCGCCGCTTTGGTCAGCGCTTCGAAGAGCGCCGCGGCCGACACGCCTTTGCCGCGATCTTCGGTCACGCGGCTGTCTTTCTCCATCCGCCACAATCGCCAACGTTCGGCCACTTCACCGCGCAGGTCCGACGCGGCAGCGCCGCCGCGTTCCATCTCGGCCTTAAGGAGATCCGCTGTAACCGCGACATCGCCCATAACAGGCACAGTGACCGGGTGACGTTTGGCGAGCCGCATTGGATCGGTATCAACCTGAATGGTTGGCGCACCTTCGTAGATGCCGGTATGATCAGAGAAGCTCGAGCCAAACACCAAGAGCAGGTCAGCTTCATTCATGAACCAGCTGGCAATCGGGGTGCCGGACCGACCCATAACGCCTGCCGCCAGCGGGTGATCATCGCCAATCTGGCCTTTGGCTTTAAATGTTGTGGCAATCGGCGCGCCAAGCTGTTCGGCGAGCGCAATGACGCTGTCCATGCCATTCAGGGCGCCATAGCCGACAATGATCATCGGCCGCTTGGCACTCTTGAGCAGCTTGGACGCTTCTTCCATTGCCGAGGGCGGCGGCCCGACCGCGAGATCCGCCATTCGGCCAGCCGGACCATAGGCTTTGGCGCCCTCTGCAGCGGGTTTCGGCTGCACATTGTCCGGGAAGACCAGATGGCCGACGCCGCGTTGCAGGATCGCGGTCTTGATCGCTTGCGTCATCAGCAATGCGTGATCGGAGGTCAGGTGCACGGTTTCAGAGAATTCCGCGACCGCCTCGAACGCCGCCTCAAGGTCTATGTCTTGGAAAGCGTGCACGCCAACGACTTGGTCTTGAACTTGCCCCGTGAGCGCCAAAGCCGGCGCATTGTCGACTTTCGCATCCCATAGCCCCGTCAGAAGATTGGTCGCGCCGGGTCCAGCAATGGTCAGCGCTGCAGCCGGGTGTCCGGTCAGTTTGCCATAGCCAGAAATCGCAAAGGCAGCCGCCCCTTCATGGCGGATCCCGTAATAGCGCAGTTTGCCGTCAGCTTCTTGCACGCGCAGCGCATCAGCCAGTCCGAGATTGGAGTGCCCAACCATGCCGAAGACGCTGGTCACTCCCCAATTGGTCATTGTCTCGGCCATCACGTCGGCGATCGCGCGCTCGCGCGGTGGCAGCGACGGGACACCGACATAAACGCCATCTTCGCGAACATCGACGTCGAACATTTCTTGGCCCGTGTCTTCGTGCCCACCCGGCGGTTTTCCGGTCAGCGGGTCAAAGTCCCAGCCATGCCAGGGGCAGCGCAACCAGCATTCATCATTGATGCCTTTTTCGATCGAGCCCTCGCCCAGCGGTCCGCCTTGGTGCGGGCACTTATTGTCCATCGCCGCATATTGGCCTTTGAAATGGACCAGCGCGACGGATTGTGTGCCGGCGGTGGCCGACTTCACGCGTCCCTCAGCAACTTCATTTGTTTCGGCGACCTTGTGCCAGATCAATGTGGTTTTGGATTTGGACATGAAAGACCCCCTCGCTTGCTTTTCGGTGCCGTATCGAAAATATCTATGCAAGGCATATAAAATAGCGATCACTTTTTTTTGGGGGTCTTGTGATTGGCGCGCCAAACCGGCATCCGATAAGGGCCGGGCAGGAAATTTTTGAGGGGTATCATCTATGAATAAAGTCGCTGTCGCCAAATGGGATACGCTGGCCGATCGTCAGCCCGAATATGCTATTGTCGGCGAAGTGGACCTGGTGGTCGTGCGCTATGATGAGACGGTTTCGGTCTTCTATGGCCGCTGCCTCCACCGCGGCGCACTGATGTCGGATGGCCATGTCGATGCGAATGACAATCTGATTTGCGGCGTGCACAATTGGGATTACCGGCTCGATAGCGGCGTGTCTGAATATGAGAATTCGGAAGCGCTACCGAAATTCCAAGCCTGGATCGAAGACGGCGAGGTGCTGGTCGATGCGGATGAGGTCAAGGCGTGGGGCCATGCCAATCCGCAGCCTTATCAGCGAGATGAGTATCTTGGGCTTTATCAAGACCCAAGTCATGGCGCGCATCCTGAACCGACCAATGGCCTGATCCAGCAATATGCCCGTGATGGGCTCAGCAAGGTCGGACATCACGGGATCACTGAATCCATGGGCGTGCCGCGCGACCAGCTCCCACAATGGGACGATATTCAAATCCTGACCGCGCAATTGGATCCCTTCCCGCTGCTCGATGATGAGCCCGTCGACACGCGCGTCACGATCGGTCCGAATGCACAAAAACCGCTGCATCTCGATATTCC
>CBDIHJ010000036.1:0-109412 GCA_965279045.1 Henriciella sp.
CCCGGAGCAATCGATGAACAGATCGCCGCCAATCAGGTCTCCGCGCTCAAGCGTCACCTGCTGAATGAAACCCGTCTCTGACGACAGCGCGACATCGACCACTTTGCCTTCAACACGTCTCACCCCATTCGCCTCCGCAGTCTTTCGAAGATAGCGTGCGTACAACCCCGCATCGAAATGGAAGGCATAAGCCAATCCAGTCATTGAGGTGTTTCCGACCCGGTCGAGTCGGCCGAACTGATGTGCATAGGCCGCTTTATGATGGAGCGAATAGGCCCACAAATCCTTCGCGTTGCCCTCCGCGCGGCTGCGCAACCAATAGTGATGGAAATGCAAACTGGCGAGATTGATTCCTGCATCTCCAAAAGTGTGCAAATAGCTTTCGCCTAGGTGCCCCCAATTATTGAACTCAATCCCAAGTTTAAACGTGCCGTTTGTCTCGCGGACGAACTCATCTTCATTCAAACCCAGCACGCTATTCAAACGTCGAATCTGCGGAATCGTCGCCTCGCCCACACCGACCGTGCCGATCTCGTCTGACTCAATCAGGGTGATCGAAACACTCGAACCGAGCATTCGGCTCAGCGCGGCAGCGGCGATCCATCCCGCCGTTCCGCCGCCGACAATGACTATGTTTTCAATATGTTGGCTTTGCATTGTTCTGTCCTAGCCCGAGCAATTCCATGCGCCCAGACCATACAACCGATGGTAAAGAAAAGGCCTGCACGAAGGCAGGCCCTTTCCAGGTTTCTAACTCTCACTCAAGACTTAGAACTTCTTAGATACCGTAATATTGTATGTCGTACCATACTCTTCGTGACGACTTGGGAAAACGACACTCGGGTCAGTGGTTTCCGCTTCAGTCACAAACGGCTCATTGGTGAGGTTAAACACCTCGAAGTTCACGCCGACGCCTTGGAGCGGGCCGTCGTCCCACTCATAGCCGATTTGAAGATCGACAATGGTCTCATCTTGCGCTTCTGCGCCTGTGAGTGACCCATCAAACTGTGGCACCTCAGAGAGGAAGCCAGAGCGGTGACGGGCACTGATCCGAGACCGCCAACCATGGTTTTCATAGTAGATGTCACCCGACCAAACATTGTCAGAGTAACCCGGGATCCGAATGTCATCACCCGTGATAGCGCCAGACAGGCTGCTGTCTGCATAAGTATAGCTTGCGTTAAAGCCGAAGCCTTCGAATTGCTCTGGCAGGAACTCGTCCAAGCTCATGCGCAACGTTGCCTCGATACCGGTAATCGAACCGTCGGAGATGTTCTCCGGGAAGCTTGATACAGCCGTTGCAACCTCTGGGTTTGCTGCAACAAAGGCGTCGAGCGCCGGAATACCGATATCTGCCAGTTGGCTAGAGATGTCGACGGTCCGTGTTGCTGTTTCAACCCAATCCGAAAGCTCTTTGTGGAACACAGCAAAGGATAGCGCAGTGGTTGGACCGAAATACTTCTCGTACGAGACATCTAATGATGTCGACTGGTACGGCTCCAATTGCGGGTTGCCACCGCCAATGTTGAAACACGCATTGGTCGGCAACGTAAACCCAACCAAGCTGTCTGGAACAAAGTCACCATCGGTGTCTGCGCAGACTTGGTTGTTGATGTTGACCGTCTGGTTCGCCGCGAGGTTGTCGAGACGTGGTCGGGTCACTGTTTGAGCCGCCGCAAACCGTAGGAAGGTGTCCGGAGAAACCTCGAACGAAATGTTGGCACTTGGCAAGAAGTAGGTATTCGAGTCGCCCAGCGTTTGCTGGCGCTCACCACCCCCTTGCAGCTTAGCAGTCGAAGACTGATCTACGTCTTGATACTGGAAGCCAACATTACCAAAGACCGGGACACCGTTGAAGGTGCTGTCGATCTCAGCCATTGCGTAATAAGTCGTGATCTCTTCTTCGACGACCCACTCGACATCAAACGTTGCTTTTTCAAGCGTGTAGGTGCCGTCAGTGAGGAAGCTAGATGGGTCATAAGCGATTATATCTAGACCAATGTTTCCAGAGTTGGTTGACCCAACAATTCGGTTCGCTGGGATGGCCAACTCGCCATTAACAAAGTTAGCGCCCGCGCGGATGAAGTTTTCGTTTGAGTCGAACGTCTTCTCACGATCTGTGAACAAGATCCCGGCTTTCACGCCGCTGATAAATGGATTGTCGACGGCATACTCAGCTTCGAGACGGAGCTGGTTGAGTTCGTCCTCGATCTTTGGCTCTTTAATGAAGCCAACTTGGCCCCAGCCACCTGGGTCCGTCAGAACGACGACACCTGGGTCTGTGTAGTCGAGGCCTGCCGCAATTCCATACTCGCCGTCATCATCGAAACCAAATCCGAGTGTATCGGTTGGACCAGAACCGGCGAAGCCCGTGCCCGCATAAGACTCATAATCGATGTCGTTACGATCAAGCGTGGAACGCGCATAGTCACCGGTGAGCTTCAAGCGATCTGAGACTTGGTAAGACGAATTCAGGCCGATCGCGAAGATTTCAGCCGTGTTGCCTTCAGTATCTGTCCGCAAGAACGTCGTAACGTTATTATAGGTTGCGGCATCTGCGAAACCGCTTGTACCCGTTGTGCCCTGGAATTGCGCCGAAGACCAAGACGCGATCGGCGTTTCCACGCCACGGAAGATACCAGCATCTTCAGTGTCGGTATAAAACGCGTCGATGGTTGTCTGCCAACGGTCATTCGGCTCAAACTGAAGTGCGCCAGCAACCGACGTCCGCTCAAACTCACGCGAGACAACACCGGTCCGTGGGTTATCAGAAGGATAGACCAAGCCCGTTGCAGGATCGATGGACGTCTGGCCGCTATTGGTTTTCAATTCGCGAGATGAGAATTGCGTTGGGTTCGATTGAACCGTCGCCGCCAAAGACCAACCGATCGTGCCATTCTCGTTTTGATCAATGTAAGATCCGAACAGGCGGTAGCCGTCTTCGTCGAAGTCCGGGTTCGGCTGATCATTATCGTTCAGCACATATTTGCCGGAGAAGTTGAATTGCCGCTCTGTATAGTCGAGCGGACGGACGGTGCGAAGATCAATCGCGCCTGCGATACCTGTCGCAGCGAGTGTCGCGTCTGGGGTCTTATAGACCAAACCTTGCGATACGAGTTCGGATGGGAACTGGTCAAACTCTACGCCGCGATTGTTACCGGCGGAAACAACTTCGCGCCCATTCCAAAGCGCGAGCGAGAAGTCTGGACCGAGACCACGGATCGAAATCTGCTGCGAGCGACCGCGCACACGCTGCGCGGTAACACCTGGCAGCCGTGCGAGAGAATCCGCGATTGAGAGATCTGGAAGCTTACCGATGTCTTCAGCCGAAATCGCTTCGACAATCGAGGTGGCGTTTTTCTTGGCGTTCAAAGAGTTTTGGATCGAACCGCGAATACCTGTGACGGTTACGACGTCGAGGGTCGCCTGCTCGTCTTCCTCTTCAGCCGCTACGTCCTGGGCGTACACTGGCAAGCTTGTCGCAAGCGCCAATGCGGCAGTCCCGAGCAGCCAACTTTTCTTGTTGGTGAATGATTGTTTCAATTGTTCCTCCCTGAAACGTCCACGCAGATGATGGCATTCCGCCACCATGTGACTCGCTTGTCTTATTGCAAATTTATGAAAACGCCAAGCCCTGACGCATAATTGTCATGTATTTTCGCACGCACTATGTGACCTAATTGCACCATACGCCGCTACTATTACAGGCAAAGCACTATTTTTGATGCTCAGAATTCGATCACAGACGGCAAATATTGGGCTTTGCAAGATTTTGCAACTTTATGCAAAGCCGCCCAAATAGATTGCATTTGTGAATGCGCCACACTCGCCGTGAGCGTGTTAAGGCGCTCCGCAAGAGGCGCGAACGATCAGCTCGGCGGGAATCCGATCGAGATCTGGGCCGCGTTGCCCGGAAGAATCGAGCAGTTTGGACACTAAAACCCGCCCTGCCTTGTTTGTGTCTTGATCGATCGTGCTCAACGGCACTTCCGCATAAACCCCGAAAGGAACATTATCGTATCCGACCACCGCGATATCATCCGGCACAGACAAGCCCGCTCGCCGGATCGCCTGGATCGCGCCTAAGGCGATCAAATCACTGGCGGCGAAAATCGCATCGAACTCTGCTTTCTCGGCAATAAGTGTCTCCACGACGGCTCGAGCAGACGCGACCTGAAAATGAGACGGTAAAACCAAACGATCATCATAAGGCAGACCGGCCGCCTCCAATGCTTCTCGGTACCCGCGCATGCGCTGACCGGCCTCTGGCGCATCAGAATCCCCAAGGAAAATGATCTTCTTTCGACCGAGCCGCGCGAGATGAGCTGTCGCACGACGGCCACCCGCAATATTATCACTCCCTACGGAGCAATACCCTTGCTCTGGCAAGGCCGCGCCCCAGACGACGAAACGGTCTTCAACTTTTGCCAAACGATTAAACGCATCATGCAAAGTCGACTGCCCTAGAAAGATGACGCCATCCGAACGGCTGGTCGACATTGCCGACGCGAGTTCTTCATAGGAGGACGGCGCGATATAACTGAGCAGTATATCACAGCCGCGCTCTCTTGCTGCGTCGCCGATGCCAGCAAGCAGTTCGAAGAAGAAGGGGTCGGCCATGCGTCCGCCGCGGCTCTGCGGACGCGGAACGACGATCGAAATCGTCGCGTTCGCCCCGATTGGACCTGCAGGCATGTAGTGCCGGAACGGATAATCTAGCTCCTTGGCGAGCTTCCAGATTTTTTGCTTCGTTCGGACGTTTACCGCTGGACTGTCATTGAGCGCACGTGAAGCGGTCGAGATCGAAACCCCAGCGAGTTTGGCCAAATCCTCCAAACGCGTCGTCGGTTTCGTATCCATCTTTCCGCTTCCTCCCGCTTAGACTGCGCGAATCCAAACACTGGTTCGGGCCTCTAATGTCCTGGTCTCTAGAGGGTTTTCCTTAAGATGCCTTGAAGACAGGATCAGATCTCCCGCACTAATGGCGCCGTCGGTCAAATTGACTGGAGTATCGTCAAAATTGAACGCAGCGATAACCGTTTGATCGTCCAACTCTCGACGAATGATGAGGAAGTTTGGCGTGCCGGTCTTACCAAACGTCATTTTACCCGTAATCAGTGCCTCATTGTTTTTACGTGTCGCAAGTGCGTCTTTTGTGAAGCGCAAAACACTGTCATTACCCTGCTGCTGATCAACGGACAGCTTTGCGTGTTCGGGGTCGACGGGCAGCCAGGGGTCAACTGACGAAAACCCTGCATTCAGCTCAGCTTTCTGCCAAGGCATCGGCGTGCGCGCGCCATCTCGGCCCAATGTCTTGGGCCAATTCATAATCGCCTCTGGATCCTTTAAGTGTGAAAACGGCACTTGCGCTTGCGGCAGGCCGAGCTCTTCGCCCTGATACAAGATCGGATTCCCACGCAATGTTAGGAGCAACATCAGATAAAGCCGCGCCATCTCATCGCGGTGCAGTGAATCCGCCCAACGCGTCACGGCCCGCGGTGCGTCATGATTGGAAAACGCCCAACTCGGCCACCCCTCAGTCTCCGACTGATCCCAAAGATTAGCGGATTCCATGACGCGCGGCGCGTTCAGATCGGGCGCATACAAGAAATCAAAATTGTAAGCTGAATCCAATCGGCGGTCGCCTTCAGTGAAGGCCTTCATTTCATCAATCGGGTTCGGACCGCCCACCTCTGCGACCGTGAAAGCGTCTGGATAGGCGTCGAGCATAGCCCTGAACTTTTCGATGAACCCGACGATTTCAGGCTGAGACATATTATATTTGTGGATCTGCATATCGAACGGACGCGTCGCCTCGTGCGCCGATACTCCTGATGGAGGATTATTCCTCAAAGCTCGATCATGCATCGAGAAGTTTAGAGCATCGAGCCGAAATCCATCGACGCCGCGATCAAGCCAGAACCGACCAGCCGCGATCAAGGCGTCCTGGACCTCTTCATTGTAGAGGTTGAGGTCCGGCTGCTCTTTCAAAAAATTATGGAAGTAATACTGCCCGCGTCGAGCATCCCACTCCCAGCTTGGCCCCCCAAACACCGATTGCCAATTATTTGGGGGTGACCCATCGGCTTTTGGGTCCGCCCAGACATACCAATCGGCACGGGCATTATCCCGGCTGGACCGGCTTTCAATGAACCAATCATGGTGGTCCGACGTGTGCGAATAAACTTGATCGATGATAACTTTCAGGCCCAGCGCATGAGCCTTTTCGACCACTGCATCAAAATCGGCCAGCGTTCCGAAAATCGGATCTACTCCGCAAAAGTCAGCAACATCATACCCGTAGTCGGCCATTGGCGAGGTAAAGAACGGCGAAATCCAAATACCGTCGACCCCGAGTGAAGCGATGTGATCGAGCCCTTGTAAAATTCCCTGCAGATCACCAATCCCATCGCCATTCGTGTCCAAGAAGCTGCGGGGATAGATCTGATAAATGACCGCCCCCTTCCACCATGGGAGCGCTCTCATTGCGGATACGGACGTGGCGTCCGCTGAATCTGCTACGCCAACCATTACTTTGCTCCGAACTCAGATTTGCAGACAACAACGTCCAAGGCTGGCACAGAGATGGGATAACTTGTAGGCGCGCTCGCCGCGGGCGCACAGTCCCCGAGCAGGGATGAAAAACTTTCAGACCGTCCGTCGACTGCAATGTTCAGTTTTTGCGCAGTTTCTTCCGCATTGATCGCGACAAGGATCTCGGTACCGGCGTCATAATCCACACGCGAAAAGACAAATACACTATCTTCGCGATGGGCGAGACGTGTGATCTGTTCACCTCGGCGCAACGCTGGTTCCGCAGTCCGAATGGCCGCGAATTCCGCGATGGCTTGGTACAAAGGATGTTCAGTGTCGAAATTGTCGTCCGCTGTCGTCGCATCGGTGCCAATTAAGTCATTGTCGTTGTAAAGATCGGTTTGGCTTGGGAACATATTTTCTCGGGCCAAGCGATCGCCACCATCCGAAACAAAGCCTTGCTCATCGCCGTAGTAGACGGTGGGCACACCGCGCCCGAAGAACATGAGAGCATTCGCCAAGCGCACACGCGCAAACAATTCCTCGTCGCTCATGTCAGGATCGCTCTCACGCAAGAAACCAGAGAAACGACCCATGTCGTGATTACCTAGAAACGTTGGCAATTGCCGCGCCGTTTCAGTGCCGTTTTCGTAGATTACATCAGCCTTGTAGAGGTCATCCATAAAAAGGCCTGCTTCGCCATCTACGATCAGCGCTCGCGCGCTGCCTTGAAAGGCGAAATCGAGAACGGTCGGCAGCTCGGCATTGGTGGTAAATTTTGCCAGATGCTGAGGCTTTTGCCCATCGACATAGACTTCGCCGAACATATGGAAATGATCGATCCCAAGCCCTGACGCGTGCTCAAGAATGGCTGGCGCAAATTGCTGCCAGAACTCATCGCGTACATGCTTTGCCGTATCTATCCGGAAGCCGTCGACGCCATAAGCGGTGATCCAATCCTTATAGATATCAATCATACCTTCGACCACGCGCGGATGCGCAGTGTTCAAATCATCGAGGCCCGCAAAATCACCGTAGAGCGAATCCTCATCGATGAAATCCGTATCGCCGCGATTATGATAGTAGATCGGATCATTGAGCCATTCGGGCACTTTCACGCCTTCAAATTGCTCGGGCACGAAAGGCGTATAGGCCCAAGTCGGCTCGGTGAGCTTGGCAAAGTTCTCTGCGGTTTGATGAACCCCGTCATCTCCCAAGAACCCGTCATTAATGGGTGCACCATCACTTGCTCGGCGGGTCCATGGATAGTCCCCAATATAGCGATACTCACACCGAAACGTCGGACCTCCCGTCACTTCCGGATCGTGACACTCGCGATATCCAATAATATCGGCGGTGTGATTGGTGATGATGTCCATATAGACTTTCATGCCTCGCGCATGCGCCGCGTCGACGAAAGCCTTGAAGTCCTCACGCGTCCCGATGTGCGGGTCGACATTGGTAAAGTCTGTGATCCAATATCCATGATAGCCGGAGGATTCGAGCCCTTCAGGTCCCTGGACCGGATTGTTTTCAAATATCGGGGTCAACCAAATCGCGGTCATGCCAAGCCCTTGGATATAATCCAGTCTTTGCGTGAGCCCCTTTAGGTCGCCACCATGATAGAACCCGAAATCGGTCGGGTCGAAACCATCTTTCAGGCGGCCACCTTCGATCCCACCGCGATCATTAGATGGATCTCCATTCTCGAACCGATCGGGCAACACGAAATAGATGATTTCGTCTTCGATGCGGCGATCTCCAAAATCCGTCGCTTGAGCTTCGGCGCTCGGAACGATCTGAACGGTGTCTTCCGGCGCCGCGCCCCCCGCGCAAGCTGCGATTGCGCCTACAGCCAATAAGGCACCAACACTGACACTTAAACGACGGCTAAACCTGCGCATGGAGTCCTCCCTTAGAGCCATTTATTCTATTTGCTCACGCACTTCTTTTCATCATTTTGCAAACGTGACAAGCACCACAACCCCTTTTATGGTGGGTTTTCAAAGTTTGTTCTGCAAATTTTTCAGATCATATTGCATTCTTTTGCAATCCCGCCATAACTGCAGTCGGGTCAAGCCTCGGGGGGTGTTTTGCGAGACGAAGCCTGCAATTGGACATTGGAACGGCTAAAGGCGCACGATCACGACCATCGCAACTCGCCGGAAGACAACGATCGAACTCGCAGCCAAACAAATTGCACAGATGAGATTCGCCTAAATTTCGACGGGTATTGGGCCAACGTATCACCGCGCTCTAACGCACGGCTCACGGAATACAGCCTGACACAAGTTGGTGTACAAATGTACGATTATAAACATGCCCGCAGAACTCATCGCGCTGGGAATTGTCCACAATGGCTCACTTCACCAACCACATTAATCATCTCTGTGGAGTCGGCAAAATTCAGTCCGAATAGTGGGCCAGGCAGTTTAATCACAATAGCGGCTAAACCCGTCAAATAATGGAGAGGCAAGATTTTGAAACCTTTAATGAACAGCGCCGCGATAATTCTCTTATTGAGCGCATGCGGTACTTCAAACTCTCCACAAACGCGAACTGTACAGACGTCCGAGTACGGTGAGTCTCGAATAGAAGAACGAGAAGAAGAACTTCTGAAGACACCAAGTGCTGCTCGTTTGGTGGAGTTGACCGACGTCAGCTCGCAATTCGTCCAATCGCGAAATGTCACGATTTGGTTGCCGCCTGGCTATGGCACTGATCCTGATCGGCGCTATCCGGTGATTTACGCGCATGACGGTCAGAATGTCTTTCATGCTGGGCACTCGTATGCGGGAGTCGAGTGGCGCATGGATGAAACCGCCGAACGCCTCATGTCCGACGGCACAATCCGTCCCGCCATAGTCGTCGGCATTTGGAACACGGATCTGCGCTGGCAGGAGTATGCGCCTCAAAAGGTGCTCGACCGCATTCCTCAGCAAACCACCTCAGAGTGGCTTGATCCTGAGATCCCTGAGATCAAAAGCGACGCTTATCTCTCATTTGTCGTTAAAGAGCTGAAGCCATATATCGACGCGACCTATCTAACGGCTTCTGAAGCAGCCAATACGCTTATCATGGGATCCAGTATGGGCGGCCTAATCTCTCTCTATGCTTTGGCAGAATACCCAAACACATTCAGCCGCGCGGCCGCCGTGTCGATACACTGGCCGCTCACCGAGCCTGAAGGCGCGATTGCGCAGCGAGCAGATTCGGCGATGCAAGCTTATCTTGCGGAAAGCGGGCTAGATGCCACTCAACACACACTATGGTTTGATCATGGCACCGAAGCCCTCGACGCCGCCTACCCTCCGCATGCGCAGGCCATGGAGGCCTGGTTTCGCGACCAAGGTTGGACGAGCGATCAAGCCCAATTTCGCGCCTATCCCGGAACCGATCATAGCGAAGGCGCTTGGGCAGACCGGCTTGATGAAATACTGATCTTCCTGCTGGAAGAGTAGGTCTCACTTAGTCTGATTGCGCGGTGAGCTTTGGTATCGGTCTTGGACAATTCGATATCGATCCCAGACTTTTCCATCAGCCTTTGACCGGAGCAATTTGATGTACTCCGCATGGGTCCAAGCAAGCGGTGTCGCACTATTTGTACCTTCGCCGAGTTCGTATCCAAATGGGTTGCCGCCAACACCATCCCAAACCTGCTCCGGCAGGCTCAAGCCGGCATTGGCGAATGACTCCATACTTTCGACGAGCAATACAAGTTGAGCCTTATTCGCAACGAGGTCTGGGTGTCGGTCACCGAGAACGGTTTCAAGATAAGCGATGCGCTCGATCACATAATGTCCGCGCTCACCTGAGAAAAACGGCCACACACGCCCGCGCTGACCTGGCGTATTACCGCCATCAATCTCGTGATAATTTGTGCCGCCATCCCCGTCTTCGCCGTAACCGTCATTGCCATAACGGCGCCAGCCGACAAGCCCGTCGCCGAACTCGTAGCGCACTCGAAGATTGTCCTCGTGCGGCGCGTCGAACTCTTCTAAAGTTTCAATGATGCTAGGCGCATCCCAAGCCCGCACACCATAGCGAACGAGCTCTAAGAAGCCGCCATCTAGGATCATGTCTTCCGGAAGCCCGGGGCGGCCATTATTGTCGCCGAGCAGAGTTTTATCGTTTGGATCTCGGTTCTGTGTGATCCGAATGAAATATTTGCCATCACCCAGTGCACCATTCGTCGTGAACATCCACGCTTCAAGGTCGGATTCGAGTTGATCGGCGGCCTGTAGGTACCGTTCGGCATCCGCGGTATCGCCAAACCGCCTGGCGAGATCAGCCGCGCTCACCAGCCCTGAAATGACGGCCGCCACCGTTGAGGGCGAGTAGCCCTCTTGCTCCTCCCAACGTTCTTGTTGGGTGTAACCAAGCGAGGCCTCAAATTCGGTGTTCCAGAGGAGGTTTGGTGTCCCGCCTTCGACCAAGAAATCCGCGGCCGGTTTGAGCATGGACTGATAGCTGTCAGCGATTTCGTCATCGGTGAGGACGCCAAGCTGCCAAAGCTGCCATCCGAGCATGATTGGCATAGCGGTTTGATCTTGTTGAATGGCCACCCATTCTAGCGCCCCATCGACATGCGTTTTTTGCAAAAACCAACCCGTGACCCCCGCATTGCCGGGTGTCTCTTCGGTGACTTGAACGGTTGGCAGATACCGATATGAGGCGAGCGCCGTTTCAGGATCCCCCATTGCTACAAATGCTGATGCGACTTGGAAGAAGTCTCGCGGCCAGACCGCTTTATAGCCCGTTTGCGGATTAATCGCCGGGGCTGTTTCGCCCCAGGGATTGGAGAGTGACGCGATCAGAGCGCCTGCATGAGTTTTGTCTTCCATTATTTTTAGATTGATCGCCGACATGTAAGCGAGCGCGCCGCCATCTTGAGAGGCAGAAGCAAGCACCGGCAAAGACTCCAGCGACGCGAGATAGGAGCGCCATCCCGATCTGTAATCCTCTAAGATGGGTTTTGATCCGCGCGCTTGGCTGGTTTTCAGCGCATCCTGGGCGGCAGCCACCGTTTCGCCGAAGCCGATGAGGAGCGTCGTCGATGCTGTCTCCTTGGACATTGGAAGCTCAGCCCAAGCGGCAATATTGCCCGATTTTTCGCCCGTGGAGCGATACACTTCTCCGGCAAGGAGGCCAGAAACCCCAGCCGATCCGCCGACGAACTCGACGCTGCTCAGGCCAAGGCCCCCACCGGATGTCCCGATCGCGAGTGCTGCGCCTTCGGTCTCTGCGTAAATGCGGTCCGTCTCGACCCAGGCCCGATCGCCGACACCGGAATTCCCAAGCGCTGGATCCACATAAGCAAACACACGAAGGTCTTCGCGCTCGGAAAGCAATGTCACCTTTGCGGCGAGAGTCTGTGCGCTGGGGTCAGTAAATGTAATAATTTTGAGCGCGCCCGTCTCTGGACCATAATCGTGCTTTATCACGTGGAGCGGAGCGTCGACGCCCGATGGAGAGTCATTTGATAGAACTGGCGTAACCGAGCTTTTTTGCGGAACTATCTCGCCTTCGGCACCTACCAATACGAAATTGATTTCACGGATCTGAGCCTCATGGATCAAGCCCCACATCACTTCCGTGATACGATCCTGCCCAAGCGAGTACCAAACTTTCGAAATCGGCGCCGTCACGCTCTCCTCAGAATACTGCCCACTGGCATCATAGGCCTCATAAGCAGTCCCAATTCCCGTTTTCTCGGCGTTCGACCAAGTAGGAACCGCACCGGGCGCACCTGGCGCAATCGAGTCGACGGCTTCCGGTCCCGCCGTTTCACAAGCGCTCAGCATCAATCCAATCGACGCGATCAAAGGTAAGATAGATGCACGCACAATGATCTCCCGCAAATTTATGCAACTTTTTCCTATCTTCTTGCGGTCCTTGAGATTGGTCAACTGGATTTTCTATTTGAGACAAATTGCCAAACCGCTGCAAATGAGGTTATGTCCTTTTTACAACAAGTGCTTGTATCTTCGGGCACTTGAGGGAGGAACAATAAAGATGCTTAAGCGCGCCCTGCTCGCAGCTTCATTCTTGGTGCTCACATCCTGCGCGGGCACATCATCGATTACGCAAACATTTGCAAACGATGAGCATTCAAACGCTCCATACACCCCTGAGGCTTATGTTCAGGTCCAACATCCCGACTGGGCTCATGACGCGGTCATTTATCAAATCAACACGCGCCAATTCACGCCTGAAGGCACATTCAACGCCGCGCAAGAGCACCTGCCGCGTCTAAAGGAGTTAGGCGTCGATATCCTTTGGCTCATGCCCATTCACCCAATCGGCGAAGTGAACCGCAAAGGAAGCTTAGGCAGCCCATATTCAATTAAGGACTTTTTCGGCGTTAACCCAGAATTCGGCACCGAAGATGATTTCCGTGCCTTTGTGGAGGCGGCGCACGCGCATGGCTTCAAAGTGATCCTCGATTGGGTCGCTAATCACACCGCTTGGGATAATCCGCTCGTGACAGAGCACCCCGACTGGTATGAAACCGATTGGAAAGGCGACTTTCACCCAACCCCATGGACTGACTGGGCCGATATAATCGACCTCAATTATGACGATCCTGATTTACGTGCCTACAAAACTCGGGCTCTGAAGTATTGGGTCGAAGAGTTCGATATCGATGGTTATCGCTGCGACGTCGCCGGATACGTTCCCCTCGACTTTTGGGAAACAGCGCGGGCTGAGCTCGAAGAGATCAAACCGGTTTTCATGCTCGCTGAGTGGCAGCAACGTGACTTACACCGCAAAGCGTTCAACGCCTCTTATGGCTGGGCTTGGAAAGAGGCGGCGCAACGGATCGCTCAAGGCCAATCCGACGCTGGCGATTTGCGCGGCTTTTTAGGCGATCAAATCTCAACTTGGCCACTTGATGCCTATCGGATGCTTTACACTGAAAACCATGACCAAAATGCATGGGACGCCTCAACTGGGGCGATATATGGCGAAGCTTATCATGCCATGCTGACACTGTCCTTCGTGACCGAGGGCATTCCATTAATCCATAACGGCCAGGAAGTCGGTAATCAAAACCAACTCGAATTCTTTGAGCGCGACCCGATTGATTGGGGGGACGCTAACCACCCAGATGGTGACCTTATCAAATCCCTGATCGCGCTCAAGAAAAACAACAAAGCCCTCCACAATGGCGCGGCGGGTGGACGGATTATCCCAGTATCGACCAACAACCCAAGTCAGGTGCTCAGCTTTGCACGAGAGAAAGACGGTAATGCTGTCTTAGTGCTGTACAATCTCTCAGACCAACCGGCAGATTTCACACTTACAGACGGCCCCATAGCGGGCACATGGACCACCGCGTTCGACACAAATGAGATGGGGCTGTCGCTTGGCAGAAGTGTTAGTTTAGGCGCGTGGCAAGGTTTGGTTCTGACAAAACAAGACAAAAAGACTTAGCGGAGGAAAACCATGGCCGTAGCAGGAGGTGCCGCGACCGCGGACGACAATATCCGAAAACCGGAACTAAACCTGTTCCAGATCATCAATATGTCGTTCGGCTTCTTCGGCATTCAAATCGGATTTGCGCTGCAAAACGGCAATGTGAGCCGGATTTTCCAAACCCTCGGCGCGGATATGAGCACGCTTCCGCTATTATGGTTGGCGGGACCGATCACAGGCCTGATCATGCAGCCAATTGTCGGCTATTTTAGCGACAAGACTTGGGGACCACTTGGGCGCCGCCGACCATACTTTCTCATTGGCGCCATCCTTACGACCCTGGCGCTCTTCATTATGCCGAACTCGCCATATCTGTGGATCGCCGCCGGTACGCTTTGGATTTTGGACGCAAGTTTGAACATCACAATGGAGCCTTTCCGAGCGTTTGTTGGCGATATGCTGCCCAGTAAGCAGCGACCATTTGGCTATTCGATGCAGACCATTTTCATCGGTGCAGGCGCGGTGTTGGCCTCCGTCGCACCATTTGTCTTCAACGCGCTCGGCGTTTCTAATGAAGCACCGGAAGGCGTCATCCCAGATAACGTCAAATGGTCGTTCTATATTGGTGGCGCAGCGCTGTTCATGGCCGTGATGTGGACAGTGTTTTCCACGAAAGAATACTCGCCAGAAGAGCTCGAAAAGTTTGGCAAGGATGAAGACAATATCTTTGAGCAAGAGGGCGGCCTGGAGACAGAAGAGCGTCCGGAATCTGGGTTCTTTTCCAAATGGGGTGTGATCATTACGGCGATCGGGGCTGCGTTCACCGCGGCGGTTTATTACTCAAATGGCGATCAGCAATTCTACATTCTTGGCGGCGGCCTCATCTTTCTCGGACTGCTCTATTTGTGGAACAGCCTGCTTGTAAAATCGGATCGCAATGCACGCAATTTCTTGTCCGATGTCCTCGGAGATCTGACGACCATGCCGAGCGTCATGAAACGGCTCGCTTTTGTTCAGTTCTTCTCATGGGTGGGGCTTTTCATAATGTGGATCTACACCACTCCGGCCGTAGCCCTCCAAGCCTGGGGTACGGCCGATGCGAGTTCGTCGGCCTACCAGGACGCGGGTGACTGGGTCGGGATCATGTTTGCCGTGCAAAACGGCGTTGCGGCCGTTTACGCCTTGGTGATCGCGAACATCGCCCGCAAAGTCGGGACCCGCAGCCTGCACGCTTTTAACCTAATTGCGGGCGCACTGGGATTTGTCGGATATCATCTGTTCGGATCGCAATATGGCTTATTGATCCCGATGATTGGTCTCGGCATGGCCTGGGGGTCCATCCTCGCCCTGCCCTATGCAATTTTGGCAGATGCTTTGCCGGTGCGGAAAATGGGCATCTATATGGGAATCTTCAACTTCTTCATCGTTCTCCCGCAAATCTTAGTGGGCGGCACGATGGGGCCAATCTTGCGGACCTTAGAAACAAATGTCGCGCCGTTGGTGGGGGGCGTGCCTCTGCTCGCGGTCTTGTTTGGTGCGGCGAGCTTCTGCCTCGCGGCGTTTGCAATGAGTTTCGTGAAAGTGCAGCGGGATTGAAGGATTTATGCTCGGACGCGCAATTTTAAGTCGAAGCACATCCGTCTCATCTAAACATAAACAAGAAACATTAAATATAAGTATTTTTAACTCATTTACCTAAAGAATGAGACGCTCCGATAATAACGGTGCGTCGACTTCTTATAACTCATCCGCCTAAACTCTCCTGAACTTGATGCAGAATGATCGTCGCTTTGTAACCGAAGCATCGATCCCAGAGGCGCGCATGAAACCGCAGGACTATGTTACGTTATCAAATCGCATTCCGGTCTATGAGCATATTCAGCAAGGCCCACTCGATCTTTGGTTGAGCGCCTGTGCGGCCATCTTCGGTTTATCGCCAATTGAGCGAGAAGATGTGGACAAGCAATACAGCGTTGCTGCTTGGTATGTGGAGCCGATCACCATCATCAACTCTCATTATCAAGGTATGGTGACCCAGCATTCGCGTTGGCACGTTGAGGAGTCGGGGCACCAAATCCACGTCCACAAATATGCTAGCGGGCGCGCATCTGTTGAGACAGCAGGACTGCCAGTGGAGTGCGAAACTGGGGATATCACGCTGCTCGACTACTCGCGGCCATTTACTTCACTTCATACAAAGAATGACTGCCACAGCTTTTTCGTGCCGCACGCCGCGATTGGGTACGAACCGTCAGACACCTATCACGCGCCGGTCTATTCTCCTGAGACGACGATCGGACGTCTCCTTCAACAAGAGATGGATCACTTGATGGATCAAATGAAAGCTGGCGCTTCGTCTGTCGATCCATCAGACATCGAACGTTTTCTCGGTTGCGTCGAAGTCGCCATGTCACCGCAAAAAGCGTCGATGAGTGCCCGCATGCGCGCGCGCCAGAGCTTGAAACGCTCCATTCAAGTCTTCATCGAAGAACGGCTCGCCTATGACGATATCAATGTGACGCTGATCTTGAAGAATTTTGGGGTTTCGCGCGCTTCCCTTTATCGCATGTTCGAACGCGACGACGGCGTACGGACCTATATTGCGCGGCGACGGCTTTATCGCGCTGTGACGGATCTTGCGAGCGCCCCACATCAAAGGGGGAAAATCCATGAAGTCTCAGAAAAATGGGGCTTCTCCTCGGATGCGAACTTCAATCGAATGGTCAAACGCGAATTTGGCGTAACCCCGGGCTCCCTCTTTCGGATGCCTATTACGCAGTTGGAAGACGCCCCACCCCTGTCGATCGTTCAGGATATGATGAACAAAGCCGCGCGGCGCAAAGAAATCGCCTGATCAAACCGTATGGTGCGGATGGAGGGACTTGAACCCCCACGCCTCGCGGCGCCAGAACCTAAATCTGGTGCGTCTACCAATTTCGCCACATCCGCATCAGTAGAACGCGGCATTTAGCGGGCGTTTTCGTGCGCCTCAACCCCCTAGCTTCGTTTTCTCTGCAAAAGGTCATCGACACGGCGTGGACACGCGCCGTCGCCTGCCCTATATGACGCCGCTTCAGATCACAAAATGCCAAAAATGGCGCGGGTTTCCACTGATTTCAGCCAACCCGACCCGCAACAAGGAATGACCAGTATGGAAAGCGTCGAGACCGTAGAAGGTTTGAGCCGTACTTATAAAGTAAACGTGCCCAAAGCTGACCTGCAGAAACGTTTTGATGAGCGGATCGAAGAAATCCGCCCACAAATGAACCTGAAAGGGTTTCGTCCAGGGAAAGTCCCGGCCTCTCACGTTAAGAAAATGTTCGGCAAGGACATCATGGGTGAAGTGGTCCAAGCACTGGTCCAAGAGACGAGCCAAAAAGCGATCGAAGACGCCGATGTGCGCCCAGCCGGGCAGCCTGAAATGAAAATGGAAAGCGACATGGAGAAGGTCCTCGCCGGTGACGAAGACCTCGCCTATGAAATGAATGTCGACGTGATGCCGGACTTTGAACCGGTGGACATCAAAAAGCTGTCGATCACGAAGCCGGTTGCAGAAATCGGTGACTCTGAAATCGACGAGCGTTTGTCGCAAATCGCCGAAGCAAATCCGAAATACGAGAAGCGCGCGAAGACTGCCAAGGCTCGCGAAAAAGATGCGGTCGTAATCGACTTCCTCGGCAAGCTAGATGGCGAGCCATTTGAAGGTGGTGCCGCGGAAGAGCATACGCTTGTGCTCGGCTCTAACTCCTTCATCCCTGGCTTTGAAGACCAACTGATTGGCGCCAAAGCCGGCGAAGAAAAAGACGTTACAGTTACCTTCCCTGAAAACTACCAGGCAGAGCATCTCGCGGGGAAAGAAGCAGTATTCGAAGTTAAAGTGCATGAGGTACGCGCGGCAAAGACCCCAGACATTGACGACGAGTTCGCAAAAGGCCTCGGACTGGAAGATCTCGCCAAGCTGAAAGAACTGGTGACCGAGCAAATCCAAAATGAGTTTGGCGGCGCCTCTCGCGCGAAGGCCAAGCGCAATCTCCTCGACGCACTAGATGACAAGCACGATTTCGATCTGCCTCCGAAAATGGTCGACCAAGAGTTCAACCAAATCTGGCAGCAATTGCAGGCAGAAATGGATGCCGGTCGGACCGCAGAAGAAGATAAAGGCAAGTCAGAAGACGAACTAAAAGACGAGTATCGCAAAATCGCTGAGCGCCGCGTACGCCTCGGCTTAGTGCTGGCTGAAATCGGACGCATCGCTGAGGTTCAGATTTCCGAACAAGAAGTCCAACAAGCCTTGATCCGCGAGGCACGCAATTTCCCGGGGCAAGAGCGCCAAGTCATCGAGTTCTTCCAGAAAGATCCAAATGCCATGGCACAGCTTCGCGCTCCGATCTATGAGGACAAAGTCGTCGACCATATTCTCGAAACCGCCAAAGTGAAGGAAGAGACGATTTCAAAAGAAGACCTGTTGAAAGACGACGAGGAATAGCGCTTTTTCCAGAACGTTAGAAAAGCCCGCATCTCCAGAGAGATGCGGGCTTTTCTTTGCCAAAAAAAAGAGCCCGGGACCAAGTCCCGGGCCATATGACTGCGTCAGGGCTCCCCCAAAACGCCGACGGAAAAATCAATTCCTCCGCCTTTGTCAGCGAGGTCCGGCGGGATCGGAATGGGCACGATCGCGAACGGGGTCTCGCCGTCAATTGTAAATTTCTGCGTAACCGGCTGACCAGATACAGTGGTTTTGAGTGTGTAGGTCCCGGGGTCGATGCTTTCAAAACCATATTGGCCGAAAGAGGCCGAATGCAGCGTTCGGACTTCGTCATCACCATCCCGGTTCAAAGAAACCCACTGCCCCTCTAAGCGTTGCTCTCCAGCGTCGACCTCGCCATTGGCATTGTCGTCCACGAAGATCGTTCCGCGAACCTGCCCAGAAAGAATGAGCGGAATATCGATATCCGTGCGACGCCCAGAACCGACGGTAACACGCGGTTGCGCATTTTCAGGCACGAGATAGCCGAGCGGAAGGCTCTGACGGCTCACTGTGACGGCGTACAAACCCTGCTTGATGTTCTGGATGGTGAAATACCCTTCCCGAGATGTGTTCAAGCCAAGGCGCGTTCCGATCACCATGACGCGTACGCCGGGCACACCTGGCTCGCTGTCTTGGCGGATACCATCGCGATTACGGTCCAGGAAAACACGCCCATTTAAGATGCCTTTCCCCTGATCGGGAAGGCGATTGGCGCGCGGTGGATTGAAACTCAAAGCCCCACGCACGCCAATAGACAGATCAGATCGACCCTCGAAGTCATCAGTGTAAATGGCGGTCAGCATTGCGTTGTCAGTCAAACGGTAACGCGCTTCCAAACCTCCCAAAAACCGCGTGCGATCAGCATTTTCGGTCTCTGACGAAAAGTCTGAGAAGGCAGAAAACCGCGCCTGAAGATCTAGCTTAGGTCCAAATAGACGACCGGCATTCGCAATGGCGGAAACGCCGGCATTTATCCGCGTTTTAGCCCCGTCCCAATTCAGCGTTGCATTTGGTCCGAATTGCACCATCGCGCCCAGGTCGAAGCTTTTCCGAATGGGGTTAGCCTGCGCCGTCGCAACCAATTGCTGCGTGGCATCCTCACCCTCGGTCTCTGTGTAAATATATGAGGTCGTCAACGTGCCCCGCTCGAAGCGTTGCACGCCGCGAACACGAAGGGATTGCGTATCCACGGCTGCGCCTGACGTTTCTTCTCGGGTTTGTTGCGCCACGATCGAAACAGTGGGTCCAAAATCACCAATCTGTGCATTTGCGGCTGCGCTTAGGCTTGTCGAAGTTTGAGCATCCGGACCGCCTGCGCGCCGGACCGACGCACGACTACTCAGGCCAACGCGATTGAAAGCGCCGATACGTCGATCTGCCCGCCAATTCGCGCCAAAAATTAGATTTGTTTGTGCGCCGTTCCGCTGATCGAATACGCCGTCAAAGGAGGGACGATCGGCGCCTGCAACAAACTTTTCGCCCTCATAATTCGCCGACGCAGTGAGGTCGGTCTGGGCATTGATTGCATAGTTTGCTGTCCCTCTAAACCGAACGTCTGCGCCAGAGGCGTCGCCCGAAAAGACCCCGAGGTCACCTGCGACGAAAGCAGATTGCAATCCTGTTTCACGATCATCAAAGTAAAACGACTTTTGTCCGTTGGCGACCAGAGACGCGTTTTCCCCATCTTCAGAAATTGCCGCAGCAATCCCCATATCTTGAGTTTGATCTTCATCAACCAGACGCCCACCTGCGGCAAAGCCGCCAAACGTCGGAACCGCAACCTTCGAGCTCTGTTGCTTAGACCCGGTGAGCGGCACACCCGCTGCAATCGCTAAGATGGTTCCACTTTCTTGCTGCTTGCGCCACGAAGCACCCCGAATGCGGCTCGCGCCGACACCGGACAGTTCCCGAAAAGCTGGCGAATAATCGCCGACCGTCGCATTCCAACCTTCCAAAGCCGCAATGTCGACGGACGCCCATCCCGGTTGTTGAGCCGCTAAGTTATCAACCCCGCCTGCTGACTCGAGCTGTGCTCTAAAATTATACTGGCTCACATGCCCACTCAATTCTGCCCGAAGCGGACCGCGATCGTTTATCTGGTAGGTCAGCGTTTCCAATGTGAGCGGCGTTTTTTTGGCCTCATCCGCCACACTGGCGCCAGGGAGTGCGGTGCTCGTAAGACGATTGTCCAACGTGACTTCAACACGATTGGTCATGGGCACCAATTTCACATGGGTACCCGTCAGCGCTTCTACAGCGCCGAAGGGAAGGACTAACGCATCGCGTTCTGCGAGCTGCATATCAGGGGTCAAGCCGCGCGGCGTCGTATTCACCGAGATCAAGCCGGTGGCCAGCTCCAAATTAATCGAGGCTTGATCTTGTTGGCGCCGGACCGTCACGGTTCCGTCCGCAACTGTCAGTTCATGACCCAAAGCATCAACGATTGGTTCAAGCGGAACCAGCAGCACAGGCCCTACGGTTCTTGGCTCATTCTCAAACAGGTCGATCGGCACGCCATCGACCCAGAGCTCCAAACCAAATTGAGGTTTGAGGCGCTCATCAAGCTTCAACACAGTGCGTCCTTGGGCGTCTCTCGACGCATGGGTTCCAGACAGAATCGTCACCGCATTTAAGTTGATCCACGGATCCGCGGTGTCTCGCGGTTCGAAATCGGGAAGCTTACCGAGAACGGTCTTGTTGGAGCGCACTTTTCCGTCAGCCATGTTGATGGTCATCAGGACTCCATCCTGAAGCCGATGATATCCAAGCAAAGTATCGTGCAGCTCCACTCGGCTGTTCAGGGCTTTGGCGATGTCCGTTAGGTTGTACCAGCGAAGAGTCTCATTGATCTGCTGGGCTCGAACGGAGACAAGATTCCCCTCAATAATCATGTCTTCGTGCTCGACGCTGATCGCGGTTGCAGGCGCAGTTTCCATTTGAGGAGGTTCGGATGCGTCGGTCGTGAGAACGATCGGCGTTTGGGCTTCCGTCACCTCGACCGGAGGGGCCGGCGCAACGGATTGCGCGTCAGCGCTCCCCCAAGCACTGGCGCACGCGGTTAAAACCACGATCAGAAGACCTGCACGCAAACGCATCCCTACCGCGAAAGCGGATCGTTAGCCTTGGCAAACTTGCTGCGTTGCGATCAGCTCAGCGCAAATTCCACCGGCTTCGCAATTACGATCAATCGCGGCTGAGAAACTCTGCGAGCCGCCCCGACCGTTTGACGTGACTGTGATTTGCGGTCCGGTTTCGTTCAAATCGAGCTCGAACGTTTGATCGAGCGTCGCTAAACCGCGCCCGATCGAGACCAGTTCCACTGTGTGCGAAACCCAAACCAATCCCGCCTGTTCCGCCCGCTCGAGCGTTTTCAGACACGGTCCAGTCATCCACACGGCCCCGGTGTCTTCATCGAGCAAGAAGCCGCTTTTGTTGTCAGAAAGTCCGATCCATACGTCGGAGGATTGCAAATCGGCACACGCCGCTTGCAATTGAGCCACCGCAAACGCGGCAAGCCCGGTCATAGCCCATCTCATTTTCACCACCATCGGTATTTTTTATTATGGTGTGAGGCTAGCGAACTATGGTTAATATCGCCCTTACCAGGTGGCCTTCCGGGGGTTGACGCGCTCGACTTGCAATTTTCAGGATTATCCGTTGTTTGAGACAGTTTTGCCGATTGCACCCAACGAGAAATCGCGCATTATACATAAGCAATTCTGAATAACAGGACCGACTCCAAATGACTTTTCCGCAAAAGCATGTCCTAGCCGCCAGTGCATTATTTTTGGCGACCGCCTGCGGTGGCAGCGAAACTGAACCCGCCCCGACAACGCAAAATACTGTTGAAAATCCGGAGGTTGCCGAAACACCCTCTAGTGACGCAGCAACGCCGGTAACGCCTGAAACAGTAGAGACGGTCGCGTCAGAAGCTTTCGCTGCATTGCCCGAACCGTACAAAAGTGCGGATTACGATCGGGGGCGACGTACCTTTAAACTCTGCCAGTCGTGCCATACGGTCGCGGAGGGGGGACAAAACCTGGTCGGACCAAATTTATACGGGATGTTCGGCCGCGGTATTGGTCAAGTTGAGGGTTTCTCATATTCCAAAGCAGTCGAGGAATCCGACATCATTTGGACTCCTGAAATTTTAGCGGAGTGGCTCGAAAGCCCGCGTAACTTCCTGCCAGGTAATCGCATGAGCTTTGCCGGTGTTCGAAAAGAAGAGGATCGCGTTGCCGTGATTGCCTACATCATGTCTGAAACAGGTTACGCAGCTGAGTAGTAGGGTCTTTCTTAGATAATCCTAAAAACCATGAGCGACGGCGAGAAACACGCTTTCCTCTTGGAAGACACCACCGACTTCTTGTCGATACCCGATCGAGAAGTCGGCGATTTCGCTACGCCAGAGCAATTCAGATTGTAATTTGTAGGATTGCGCATTCGGCGAACCGCGCTCAAGCCAGACTTGCGTGATGTTCCATATTCGCTCTGAAGCTTGTTGGCCGAAACCGATATCGAGTCGTTCGCGTCGGCATGCCTCATAATTTCGCGTTGCGACTTCGGCAAAAGCAAAGCTTTCGCGCTCGCGCCAGGCCCCAGACCAAGATACACCGCCACGCGCCTCAAAGCCCAGCGTATCGCAGCCATTTCGACCACCAATCGCCGCACCTTGCAGCGCACCGAATTCCAATGAAGTCCCAAACCCACCTATTTCGACGATTGATCGCCGAACGGTCGCGCGCCAGCCATCACTATTAAAGTCGCTCGCCTCGCCATAGCGAATGCGTTCAGATTTAAAACTCACGGTGTGCTTAGACGTCACACCATACTCAGCGTAGGCATCACTTCTTGTGCCGCTTAAACCTTGCACACTCTCATCAGCCAAAGAGACCCGCACGTACAGCGATCCCTCGTCTTGAATCCAAGGCGCCGCCGCAGCTCCAGACCACGGCAGCACCAAGATTAAACCAAGGACTTTTTCATACATCCCAAATATTATTTAAATATTTGGAGAAAGGTAAACTTATCTATAGTTGAAAACGAATTTGATCCGTCCAGAAGCGCTCAAGACGGGAAACCGTCTTGTTCAACTGGCTTAGGTCGTCCTGGCGAACGCTTGCCGTCGGCTCTAGAGCAGTCGCTTGACGCTCAAACAGATCGACCACGCGCTGGCGCACTTTATGGCCGCGCTCTGTCAACTTCAGACGAACTGTGCGCTTATCGCGCTCTGAACGAGACTGAACCAAGTAGCCGCCTTCTTGAAGCTTCTTCACATTGTATGAAAGGCTCGTACCAGCAAACGCGCCGCGTGACCGTAAGGCCGACGCCGGGGTTTCATCTTCACCAATTTCATAAAGCAGAAGCGCCTGGACACCCGTCAAGTGGCGCTCACCGCCACGCTCAAGGTCATCCTTTACGACATCATGGAGACGGCGATGAGCCTGCTCCAGAAGCGAAAGCGATTTTACGAAAGATTCTGCGACGCTCACAGGCTCGCTCACGGCCTCAGCCGCGTTATAAGAAATTGTCATTACCATCACCACTCAACTTTTGTTGTAGTTTGAGCAGATTTACAGCAACGGGCCTTATATATCGTTAAGCACATCTTGTTTTGGACTTGTTTTCGTTAACAAACAGGCCGAAATAGTTAGCGCTAGGGGCAAAATACGCGTGAAATCGCGTCTTTGAGAAAGCCCATGGTCAAAAAATCTATAATTACTGCCTTGAGTTTAGGAGCCCTAAACTCGACGAGCCTCATCGCATTGGCGCAAAATGAAGCGGGATACGAGTTTGGGCACGGTGCCCTTCAACGGTTCAGCACCAGCGCTGGCGTCGCCGCCACCCCCCTTTGGGTCCAAATCTGGCTCGGCATTTTAACGGTGACGTTTCTGTCGAGCTTGTTTTTTGTGCGAAAGTATAAGGTCGCACGTTGGGCGATCGGGGGTATTTTGCTGTCTGTTCCGCTCACGCCGATGATTGTGCGAGCGTTTGGTTGGCCGTTTTTAGGCGGCGCCATTGCGCTCGGTCATTTAGTATTCTGGACCCCTGCCCTATACCTTTTGCTGAAGCACGCCCCCTTCTCGAACCCAAGGCACCCCCCGATGTACCGATTTTGGGCCGCCTCGATGACGGGAGTCATCTTGTTTTCCTTTGTGTTCGATATTCGCGATGCGGGGATATATCTCTATCATATTGCGAGTGGTGGAATGGTTTAGCGAACTAGCCGCCGAGCGGTGTTCCACGCGCTGCCCAGGCGGCGACTTCGCCATCAGCAATAGCGGCGATGGCTTTCCAGGTGCCATCCCGCCTTTGCATCACGTAAGCGGCTTGCCATGCAGCGATGAGCGTTCCGTCTTCTGACGTCATGCAGTCGCTGACCGTAAGCGCGACTGCCGTGTCTGAGAGCTTCAGAGTATCGACGACAATTCGTTCTACACGCGCGACGTTCTGCGCTTTATAAAAGTCGAGCAAGCGCTCTGTATTCTGCGCAAAATGCTCTTCTGACTTGAAAGTGAACGATCGTCCCACTTGTGTGGTCAGCGCAGGAAATGCCCAATGCGCCGAAACCGCAGCTGCGTCCCAGGCCATGAACGCTTCGATATAGGACGCGCACCAAGCCTCCAACTCAGATCTCAACTCACTCAAAACGAAGCTCGTCTTCGCCGAGGGGTAGAAAGAACTGATCGACATGCGCGTCACTCACCGCTTCCAAAGTCGACGGTGTCCAGACAGGCTTATGGTCTTTATCGATGATCACCGCGCGCACCCCCTCGATGAAATCCGGAGACTGAACCTTTCTCCAACCGATCCGGTACTCCATGCGCATATTGTCTTCAAAGGTCTCGCACGCCGCGCCTTCTCGAACCTGGCGAAGGGCGACCTTCACAGTTTCAGGCGACTTTTGTCGGATCGTATTGGCTTGTTCGACAGCCCAGTCCGACCCCTCAGCTTCCAAAGCCTGCACAATTGATTCTGCGCGGTCACTTGCAAAACACGCATCAATGATCGGCGTACGCGATTCAAAGCTGCCAGCCGGAACTGTGTGGGTCAGGCGGGATAGGATCTCTCCGAGCATCTCCGCGGCGCCTGCCGAAAAGTCCGCTTCAGCAATTTGAGCTTTCAAATTTGGGATGAGCTCAGAAGGCAAGAAATGCGTGGCGACACGCGCGGCCGCAACATCTGCGCCTTTTAATCGCGCCCCAGTGAGCGCCAACCAGGTTCCTAGCTCCCCTCGAAGGCGCGGAAGAAACCATCCACCACCAACATCTGGAAACAGGCCAATCCCTGTTTCTGGCATGGCAAACAGCGTTCGCTCAGTCGCGATCCGATGCGAGCCATGAACCGACAGACCGACGCCACCGCCCATGGTCACGCCATCCATGATCGCGAGATACGGTTTCGGAAACGATTTGATCGCCGCATTCATGCGATACTCTTCGGCGAAAAAGGCGCGGGCTTTGCGTCCATCAGACAGCCCGCTTTCACGCAGCATGGCAATGTCACCGCCCGCACAAAAGCCGCGGGTGCCTTCCGCATGATCTATCACCACGATCTCGACACTTGGATCTTGGGCCCACACAGTAAGCGCGGCGAGGATTGTCTCGCACATTTCTAAGTTAAGGGCATGCAGCGCTTCGGGACGGTTAAGGGTCAAATAGCCGACGCCACCCGCCGTCTTAGTCAATACAGTCTCAGTCATGCTTTCGCGTAACGCGGCCCCGAAACCGGGTCTAGAGGTGACCTAGTGTCCACCTCCAAAAATCCCAGTTCGAACATTGTAGTCTGCTGCGATCTCGTAATCCGGATCATCAACACTATCGATCATAAGCTGGCCTGCTTTACTGAGCAGCTTGTGACAGTCTCGGGAAAGATGCCGCAGTTTCAGAGTTTTGCCTTTAGACTCATACTTTGCAGCTAAGTCTTCGATCGCCTGAAGCGCCGATTGGTCGACAATGCGAGAACGCAGAAAATCGACAATCACAACGTCTGGGTCTTCATCCGGATGGAACAGCTCAGCAAAGCCACTCGTGGACCCAAAGAAAAGTGGTCCTTCAATCTCATAAACCGTCGCGCCAGGTGTGCGGATCGAGTCGCGCTGGATGATACGAATACGTTTGGCATTGTTCCAGGCATAGGCTAGCGCGCTGACAATCACACCAACGACCACGGCGACCGCAAGATCTTGCCAAACGGTCACGCCAGTCACCAAAATGATGACAAAAGCGTCCGTCCAAGGGATCTTCGACATGATGCGCAAGCTGTTCCAGGCGAAGGTTCCGATCACGACCATGAACATCACCCCAACCAAAGCCGCGAGCGGGATCATCTCAATCCATTGGGAGCCGACGAGAATGAAGGCGAGGAGGAACAAAGCTGCCGAGATGCCAGAGAGACGCGTCCGCCCGCCAGATTTCACATTGATCATCGACTGGCCGATCATAGCACAGCCGCCCATACCGCCAAAGAAACCTGTGACCAGGTTTGCAGATCCCTGCGCGACGCATTCTTGAGATGCCCCGCCCCGTTGATTGGTAATCTCTCCAACTAGGTTAAGTGTCAAAAGGCTTTCAATCAGGCCGATCGCTGCCAGAATAATTGCGTAGGGCAGAATGATCTCGAACGTCTCCCAATTCAACGGTACGGCTGGGACATGAAAGCTCGGCAATCCGCCCTGAATACTCGCCAAATCTCCAACCACCGGCGTGTCGATGCCAAACCCAATCACGAGCGCCGCGACGACCGCAATTCCGGCCAATGGGGCTGGCACAACACGCGTGAGCTTGGGTAGGCCCCAAATGATCAGCATCGTCACGCCGATGAGGGACAGCATAATGCTGAGCTCCGGCAAAGGCAGCCAGTCACCATTCGGCAAGAAACTATGACCGTCCGGTTGTGCCGTTCCTGGCACTTGGAATTGTCCGAGCTGCGCTAAGAAGATCACAATGGCGAGGCCATTGACGAATCCAAGCATCACCGGATGCGGAACCAAACGAATAAATTTTCCGAGTTTAAACACGCCCGCCGCGATCTGAAGGATCCCCATGAGGACGACCGTCGCAAACAAATATTCAACCCCGTGCTGAGCGACAAGCGCAACCATGACGACGGCCAACGCTCCCGTCGCGCCTGAAATCATCCCTGGGCGTCCGCCCATGACGGCAGTAATCAATCCAACGAGGAAAGCCGCGTATAGGCCCACCAATGGCTCCACGCCCGCGACAAAAGCGAACGCGACTGCTTCCGGGACGAGGGCGAGCGCGACGGTTAAACCCGCCAAGACTTCGATCCGAACACGATCGGGAGTGAAGGTGGCTCGCTGTGTCTGCGCCCAATTGGACAAATTGATGCGATCCGCGAACGCGGAAAAGGTCGATTGGGTCATGCGAAGGCTCAAATATCGTGTCTGGAGGCGCCGCGTCCGTAGGCCAATTCACCAGTCACAACCAGCCCTCAGTCTCAGATTCCGCTGAAAAACCTGCAGGTTGCGCGACGGCGCTCATGGACAAGGCAGCTACGGTGAGTCAGCGTGCAGGCAAACAAAGCACAGGAGAACAGGCATGAAAGCGCTTTTTGATGTTTCGGGGAAAACGGCTATTGTCACCGGAGGATCGAGCGGTATTGGCGCCATGATCGCCCGCGGTTTTGTCGAAAATGGCGTGAAAACCTATATCTCCGCGCGCAAGGAAGGACCTTTGTTTGCGAAAGCAGAAGAGCTGTCAGAATTCGGTGAATGCCATGCTATTCCGGCCGACCTCTCCCGCGTTGAAGGCATTGAGGCGCTCGTGAAGGCCGTATCGGAGCGCGAAGATCATATCGACATTCTCGTCAATAATGCTGGTGCCAATTGGGTCGTCCCAATCGAAGAGTTCCCAGAAGCCGGTTGGGACAAGGTGATGAGCATAAACATCAAGTCGATCTTCTTCATGACCCAAAAAGCGCTACCGTTGCTTCGCGCCAAGGCGTCGCATGAAGACCCGGCGCGCGTGATCAATATCGCATCGATCCACGGGTTCGATAATCCAGGCATGCCTGCCTATGCCTATTCCGCGAGCAAGTCAGGAGTCATCCACCTCACTAAGCATCTCGCGACCGATCTCGCGGCTGACCATATTAACGTCAACGCCATCGCGCCTGGCTTCTTCCCCAGCAACATGACGAAAGTCGCAACGAGCAATGATGCCATCTATCAGCACACCGTGTCTCAAATCCCGCGCAAACGCGCTGGCGAGCCTGAGGACATTGCTGGTACGGCTATTTACTTGGCGTCTCGCGCGGGCGCTTGGACCGACGGCCACACAATTGTTTTGGATGGCGGAATGATCGCCTAACCTAAAATGAAAATCTTGTAATTAACTGTTTTTACAGGATTATTTCACGTTTGTAATTTGATTGCTTCGCGAACGAGCGTAAGCAGGTGCCACTGCGTTACAACCCATTGCACAAGGCAATTTGTAATGCAGTCTTTGAAATATTTCCTCCCAACCCTGCTCTTTGCAGCGGCTTCATTCGAAGCGTACGCTGAGAACGATGAAAAGTTCTATACTTAAGTCAATGCCGGCGTGCTCTCGGAAGACACAGCCTATGGCGGCACTGTCGATTTTTCTGTCGTGGGCGTGCGCCTCGGATACAATCTAACGTCGTACCTGGCGCTAGAGGGTGACCTTTCAACGGGTACCAATACTCATTCACGATCGTTTGCCGTGCCTGCATATCGAACCTCACCTCCGGGTTCACTCCTTGCTGGCACTGCAGACGGGAAAATTAGTGCCGCATACGGCGCTTTCGCAAAGGCAAGCTGGCCACTAAGCCAAAGGTTTGCCGCCCATGCGCGGTTTGGCATTGCTCAATTTGAGACCGAAACCTCAGTTTTTTACGTTAACACTGAAACCGGAGCCACAGTTCAACTCGACGATAAATACGAAGAAGATCGCCTTGCGGTGGGTCTTGGAGGGTCATTCAATGTGACCGACAAGATTTACGCACGTGCAGATGTCACGCGATACGGTCTCGACGTTGGAGATTTTTCATCCGAGTACAACTCCGTCACGATAGGCGCGGGTTTCCGCTTCTAGGCGTGTAGCGGACAGCCCTCAATGGTAATCCGGTGCATGATCCGGCGTTGGCCTTGATAATCATTGAGCGCCCAATGCCAGGTCGAGCGATTGTCCCACATGGCGATCGATCCGGGTTCCCACTGAAACCGATGATGGAAGTCGTGGCCAGTGAACACATGCGTATAAAGGTCCTGAGAGCAATGCATCGCTCTCAGACTTTTCCAAACCCACAACTTCACGAGTAAACGCTGGATTGACGTAAAGGGCTTTCTTACCGCTCAGCGGATGCGTGATCACAAGCGGATGAATTGGATCACTCAAACTCTCGGCGACCGCGGAATTTCCGATGCGTCCCGCGCTCGCCTCATCCCCGCCTGCATCGGTCCGATTATAGTAGCTGTCGGGCCCTTCTCCGAAAATATGTTTGCCAGAGTGCACAGCTTCCCGGCCTTCAATCTTCTCTTTGAGCGCGTCCGGTAAAGACTCATAGGCGGTGTACATGGACGCGAACATCGTATCGCCTCCGGACTCTGGAAGCTCACGTGCAACAAGCACGGGACCCAAGCGCCGGTTCATGATCGTAGGAATGATCGGTGTGCCAACCGCCGCCAATATTGTCTTTCTGGTCCGGTTCCTTGGCGACCAGAGCAATCTGCGGGTAATCTGGATGCGCGGCGAAGAAGCGGTTGACGTTTATGTCTCCAAATCGCTCGGCAAAGGCGATATGATCCTCTTCGCTGGTGTCTTGATCTCGAAAAAAGATGACGCCGTGTTTCCGCAAAAGCATCCTCAATTTGTGCGAACTCTGCGTCGCTTAGAGACTTAATATCAATCCCTGTAATCTCGGCACCGACCCCTTCGAGGGGCGTTATCTGAATACTCAAAACTTCCTCCCGCGCTTTGTCTTTTGAAAGCTGCAAGTCAGAGAATAGTTGAACAATCCATCTTTCGTAAAGACGGTGGGAGAGAGCAAACCCGTTTTTTTAAAGATAAAGCGGGAGGATAAACCACGGCGTTTCCAGGACTTGTTCCGAATGATGATCCAGCATCATGCAATGCACGATCTGACCTAGTGCTCAGTGACCTTTAGATACGGCGGTTTAGGAGCGTAACATATCGCGGCTGACGATCACGCGCATAATTTCATTCGTGCCTTCGAGAATTTGATGCACGCGCAAGTCTCGCACGATTTGTTCCACCCCATATTCCGATAAGTAGCCATATCCACCATGGATCTGCAGCGCATCATTGGCGACTTTGAAACCGGTATCGGTGACGAACCTTTTGGCCATAGCGCACCAACGCGTTGCATCTGCTGCTTTGGCGTCGAGTTTGGACGCTGCCTCATACAGCATCACACGCCGCAGCTTGGAGTTCGGTTTCCATATCCGCCAGTTTGAACTGAATCGCCTGGAAGTCGGCGATCGGCTGGCCGAATTGTTGGCGCTCTTTCGCGTAGTCGAGCGCTTTGTCCAACGCGCGTTGCGCCCCGCCGAGGGAGCAAGCCGCGATGTTTAAGCGTCCACCATCAAGGCCCGCCATCGCAAACTTAAACCCATGACCTTCCTCGCCGATGCGATTGGCCGCCGGAATTCGAACGTCATCGAGCATGACTTGCCGGGTGGGTTGCGAATTCCAGCCCATTTTCTGTTCATTATTACCGAAGCTTAGGCCAGGTGTGCCTAGCGGAATGATGAAGGCCGAGACCCCGCGCGCACCCTCATCCGATGTCTTGGCCATCAACACATAGATATCACTTGTGCCGGCACCGGAGATAAACTGCTTCGAACCGTTCAGGACATAGTCGTCACCGTCGCGAACCGCAGTCGTTTTCATTGCTGCGGCATCGGACCCGGACCCAGGCTCAGTCAGGCAATAGGATGCGATCAGTTCCATGCTGGTCAGCTTCGGCAACCAAGATTTGCGTTGGTCGTCTGACCCGAACCGATCAATCATCCAGCTCGCCATATTATGGATTGAGATAAAGGCTGCAGTGGACACATCGCCATAGGAGAGTTGCTCAAAAATCAGTGCGGCATCGAGACGACCGAGCGCAGATCCGCCAACGTCTTCTCCGACATAGATGCCGGCAAAACCGAGCTCCGCGGAATCACGGATAACATCGACGGGAAAGTGCTTGTTTTTATCCCATTCTGACGTGTGCGGCCCGAGCCGATCGGCTGAGAATCGCTTCGCCATATCCTGAATCATTACCTGTTCTTCTGTCAGGCGAGTGGTCATGGTAATTGGCTCTCTTTATGCTTATTTGGCGGCAGACATGCCATAGGGGATTCGTTCGTCAATGTCTGACCTTCCGGAAGGATATTCTATCACAGCCGGTGAACCGGACGATATTCCTGCACTTATTGCAGTAGACAAGGCAGCATCCGCCCTTTTTGCTCCAACGGGATTATTGTCTGAAGATGCGCTCGGGGATCATGTACCCGCCGATGTGTTTGAACTCGAGATGCCGCTCGGAAATGTCTTCGTCGCGCGTAATCAGCATCAGTGGCCTGTAGGTTTTGCGCTCGTTCGTCCGCGCGGCAATGGGCTTTATCTAGACCAGGTCAGCGTGCATCCAGATCATGGACAAAAAGGCATTGGGCGCGCGCTGGTCATCCGGGTTCTGACCGAAGCCGAAATCCGGAAGCTCCCTCACGTTAGTCTTTCAACGTTCCGCACCATCCCCTGGAATGGCCCGTTTTTATGGCTCCATGGGCTTTCGTGAAATCCCGAACGATAAGCTCGATCCCTATATGCGAGAGATTGAAGATGCGCAGAGACCGTTTATGGACGTAACGAAGCGGTGCTTTATGCGCCGAAAAGTGCGCCGGGGTCTGTTTGGCTTTGGTGCCCCAAAGCCGGAGACAGAATGAGTATACCTTACAATCAGACATTCCCCGCAACCCGTCTGAGACGTTTGCGTCAATCTGACTGGATCCGGCAACTAACAGCAGAGAACACCCTGACCCCTTCTGACCTCATTTGGTCTATGGTGGTGCATGATGGCGAAGACCCCAAAATTCCGGTCTCAGCTATGCCGGGCATGAACCGTTTGAATGTTGATGAAGCTGCTGCGGCCGCGAAACGGGCGCACGATTTAGGCATCCCGGCAATCGCGATTTTCCCTCACATCAATCCCGCCGTGAAAGATGAGGAAGGGAGCGAAAGCCTCAACCCAAATGGACTGGTGCCAACCGCCATCAAAGCGATGAAAGATGCTGCACCGGATGTTGGAATTATCTGCGATGTCGCCCTCGACCCATTCACCAGCCATGGCCATGACGGACTCATCGATGAGACTGGCTATGTGTTGAATGATGAAACCAGCGCCGTCTTGGTCGAACAAGCTTTGGTTCAAGCAGAAGCCGGCGCCGATGTGGTCGCACCCTCTGACATGATGGATGGCCGCATCGGGGCCATCCGCGCTGCATTGGAAGACGCGGGGCATACAAACACACTAATTTTGTCTTATGCCGCCAAGTATGCGAGCGGCTTTTATGGCCCTTATCGTGAAGCGATCGGATCAGCGACCGCTCTCATTGGTGACAAGAAAACGTACCAACAGAACCCGGCCAATACAGACGAAGCGCTGCGCGAAGTTGCGATGGATATCGAAGAAGGCGCTGACATGGTTATGGTCAAACCTGGCTTACCCTATCTCGATATTATCCGGCGGGTCTCGGAGACGTTCCAAATCCCAACTTACGCATTCCAGGTCTCCGGCGAGTACGCGATGATTCAAGCGGCGGCTCAAAACGGCTGGATCGACGGCGACCGCGTGATGATGGAGACTTTGCTCAGCTTCAAACGGGCGGGAGCGAATGGGATCATCACCTATTTTGCTGAGGCCGCGGCTCAAAAATTGGGCTAGCCGCGAAGACATTTCATTGGCGAGGGGACACGCAAATGAAGAAGCCAGACAATGTAATTGTTGAAAAATCGGTGAGCGCGCTACTCGACGATGTCAAAATGGCGCGTTTGTCGAAGCTGATGCTGGGTATGGACGGTCAAATCAGTGCGGCGCTCTCCAAGAAACTTGTGGGCGGCACGTGGATGCAGGGCAAAGTCTTTCTCACCCGTGAGGCTCTCATCTTTCATCCGTCACGATTGAACGGACCATTTGTGAAGAATTTCGACGAGCTGAAGTTTGAGTTGCCGCTCGTCGAAATTGAAACCGTTCGCGAACGCCTCGGCATGGTTGGGCCGATGCTCGACTTGGTCACAGCAGATGAAACTTTGACGATCAGATGCTTAGGCGCGAATAAGTTGAAAGCCCAAATCGATCATGCACGTACGGGCTCCGATTGAATCGGCAGCCAACGCGGCTGGTCAAAGTCCAAGTGATCGGTTTTAACTGGTCAGGTTAGATGGGAGATCGGTCATGAGTGCCCCCAAAAATGTGATTGCGCGCAAACTCGCGAACGCCTTGATGAAAGATGCGGAAATTGGCGATCGAACACAAAGACTTCTCGGTCCCGGAGGACGTTTCGGCACGCGCGCCGCGAAAAAGCTGATGGGCGGATTGTGGGTGGGCGGTACAGCCTACCTAACAGAAGACGCCGTTGAGTTTCATCCGAACGGAATGAACCGTGCCCTTCACAAAGATCCTGAATCTTTGAGTGTGGTCATCCCATTGAGAGGCATCACAGACGTCGAAACGCGCTTCGGAATAGCCACTCAGATTATCGATATTAAGACAGCGATCGGCACCCTTTCGATCCGCTGCTACGGCGCACCTGGCTTCGCAAAAAAAATTCAAGCCGCGCGCGCAGCCTAACCTCCAGAGAGGCTGAACTCATCCAGAACCTGCCACGACTTTAAGTCTTCGGATTGAGTGATTGGCAATTCGACCGATACCGCCCGCAGTCGATCAAATGTAACTGCTTGGTCTAACAAATTCCGCACCATGGATCTGCTGGCGGCACCTTCTGGGGGCTCCCCATAATGAAGGCTAATATGCGGATCAAAGTCGCGGCCCGGCCGAAATTTCTCCATTGTTTCGAACTTTGCTCTCAACGCCAAAATGGCTTGGGTAGCGTGGAATCTAATAAAAAGCGACGCCGTGAAGGCGTCTGTGCCGTCAATGTCCAAAGGATCGAGCGCGAACGACCCTGTCGTGCTCAGGATCGACGATAAATCGTCTATCTGATCATATGCTGAGCCCAAGGTAAGATGGGGGGCGAATGAAATTGTCCCGGTCTCATCCGTCAGCCGATCAATAACTGCTCGGAATCTCTCAGTATCCGCGGGCGTTGGCATCAACCAATACGAAACAACCCGCGCTCGGCTCATACCTCAAAGGTCGGATAGGTTTTTTGCATGTAATCTAAGCCGTCCAGAACAATCTCTTCGAGTACATCCATATCGACGTCGGCCAGTTTATTGATGTAAAGGCACGATTTTCCGAGCTTGTGTTTGCCCAGCCGGCTCAGTTTCTCTTCCATCTCACCATACCGATATCCTGGCATGATGTAGACCGTCAGATTTTGTTTGCGCGGACTGAACCCGGTCAACATAAACTCACCTTCGCGGCCACTTTCATATTTGTATTCGTAGCGCCCATAGCCAATGATGCTGGGCCCCCACATTTTGGGTTTTAGCCCGGTCACACGATTGAAGAAATTGAGCAAAACCTCTGCATCCACTTTCTTCTTTTCGGGTTCGACACTCGATATAAAGTCTTTTGGATCGACCTCTGTCGCTTTGGTTTTATTGTTCGCTTTTACCATTCTGTCCTCCCACCTAAACAGCTTATCCCAGTGAGACGGTTGCTCCAAGATCAAGCACCAAAATCAACACGACCGCGATCAATAATAGTAAAGCGGAAAGCCCAATATTTAAAGCGACTGCGCGATCGGCACCCTTTTTTTCGAGCCACGTTCGGGGCCGGATATTTCGCAATCGAAAGACCACTAAGGCGGACAAAACAAGGCTTGCAACATTTAACGCCAAGAGCAGACCCGCGCGTGAGGCAAGTGCCCATTCGCCGGAACCTAAGAACAATCCGACTGCCGCGCCTGGAGGTAGCAAGGCCGCAGCAACCATAACACCAACCAACGTAGAGTTTGCGCCGCGTGTGAGGGACAGCGCCGCAGCGCTTCCCGCCGCGATGGCCAGCGCCATCCCATCCAGTCTCACCTCTGCGCGCGACATCAATTCACGACTGGAAAAATCGACCGCGATCATAAACGAGATGAGGATCGAACAGCCAAGCGCGACAAATACGCCAACCCCGAGCGTTTTGAGTGCGCCGAAGAGGAGATCCCGATCGCCCAAGGCTGCGCCGAGCGAGAATCCAAGGATTGGTCCCAATAAGGGTGCAATCACCATCGCTCCAATCACGCCAGCAACACTGTTCGAATGAAGCCCAATCGCGGCAACGATGGTGGAAAGAATTACAAAGACAACGAAATCGCGGTCGAGTTTTGCGTCGGCCGCGACATCTTGATAGATCTCTTCGCGAAGCGCCAGCTTACGCTTCGACGCTCGCCGCGAGGTCAGTTCTGTATCCTCTGGAATCGGCGGCGCCGTCGCTTCAATAGAAACTAGCGAAATCCGCCAATCCTTTTCATTCTCTAAGCAGGCTTGTAGATTGTCCATCAGGGTCTGACGCGTCCCGTCCCGCAAAAACACCGACACATAACGGCGATCCTTTTGCTCTAAAGGGACAACGATATAGTCAATCGGGTCGGCGGCACGGATCGCCCGCAACGCTGTCTCAAACAGCTCGCCATCCCGCATATGGAGATCAAGGCGACGCATTTAGTTTGAACCGCGCCCCATGCGTGCCAGCAGACTGCTCGTGTCCCAACGCGCGCCACCCATTGCCTGTATGTCTGCATAATATTGGTCAACCATCGCCGTCACTGGCAAACTCGCCCCATTCTCGCGCGCCGTCTCTAGCGCGATCCGCAGGTCTTTGCGCATCCAGTCGACCGCAAATCCGTGTTCATACGCCCCTTGATTCATGGTCTCCCAGCGGTTTTCCATTTGCCAGCTTTGCGCTGCACCGCCGCTAATTGCTTCGATAACGCGCGCGATATCGAGCTCCGCTTGTGCTGCGAAATGCATGCCTTCTGCAAGTCCTTGAAGGATCCCCGCAATACATATCTGATTGACCGATTTCGCCAATTGCCCCGCCCCACTATCGCCGATTAGGGTCATCCGTTTGCCATAAGCGCTCATGACTGGTTCGGCTTTAGCGAAGGCGTCCGCTGATCCCCCACACATGATGGTAAGTTGCCCTTTTTCAGCCCCCGCTTGCCCACCAGAAATAGGTGCATCGATGAAAGCAGCTCCTTTCTCCGACGCCCGCGAAAACAGTGAGCGCGCCAAACCAGCGCTGGCCGTGGTGTGATCGACGATCACCATACCGCCGCCAATACTCGGCTCCAATTGATCATACACAGCCTGAACATCGGGATCGTCGCCGAGGCATAAGAAGACGAACTCAGCTCCAAAAGCGGCGTCTGCAGGCGATGCCGCCGCCTCGCCCTTATGTTCTTTCGCCCACGCGCTGCATTTGGTCTGGGTGCGGTTCCAGACCGAGACCGTATGGCCCGCTTTCACCAAATGTCCGGCCATAGGATATCCCATGACTCCCAGCCCTAAAAACGCAACTCGCGCCATGCCATCGCTCCTTAACCCTGCCGACCCCGAACGATCGAACAAATTTCATCTAAATCCATCGCCCGGTTCTCAACCGATATTCACCCTGATGCACTATGGGAGAGAACTAGGCCAGAAGGGCCTATAGGGAAAAATATGGCAATTGCTTATTCATCCCGGCGCAATAAGGGCAGAACGCCCGCTGCGTCCGCCCGTAAGTTGGGTACGTGGAAGTTGGCTTATGCCGACTTCCTCACGGCTTTGTGCGCGTTTTTTCTGATTATGTGGATCATTCATGGTGTCTCTGCGGGCGAGCGCGAGAATATCGCCCAACAGTTTGGCGCCAATGCGACACTTATCGATTTAGAGCCAAGCCCCGAAGCCTCAGATGTCGCTTCCGTCGCCGCGCAGCTTCGAGCCGATGTCGCCCTATTGGCTTATGGCTCCAGCGTAACCATCACAGAAGACGCCAATCTCGTCCGGATCGATTTATCGGATATGGCCGAACGTCCCCTTTTTGAAACCGGAGACGGACTATTGAACCCAACCGGCGAACGCCTAACCCGTTTAGCTGGACGCGCGATATCGCTCATCGATCTTCCTGTGATGATTGAGGGGCACACAGACTCTCATCCAAGTTTCACGGCAGGTTATTCGAACTGGGAACTCTCCGCGGATCGGGCAAACTCTGCGAGACGTTTACTTGTCGAAGAAGGCGTCAGCGAAGCGCGAATCCAAGGCGTTTCGGGGCTTGCTCACACGCGCCCGCTGCTTGAAAATACCCCCGAAGATGCCGCCAATCGTCGGATATCAATTGTTCTGGTCATCCCTCCTCAGACCGCCTAAGACGTTATTGTAATGGTGAGAATCATCCGGGAGGCGGAATGACCGCAGACATACTGGCTCATTGGCCCATGTGGGCGAGCCTCGCGGCCGTTGGCTTCACCATCATCCTCTATATGCTCGACCGATGGTCCATGGAACTCGTTTCCGTGAGCATCATTGCCGCGCTGTTGCTCTTATTCAGCTTGCCAGGCGCCACGGCCTATGATGGCTCAGAGATCTCAGTCTCCTTGCTGCTTTCTGGATTTGCCAATCCGGCCCTAATCACAATCATGGCGCTACTCGTGATCGGCCAAGGATTATTCCAAACAGGCGCCTTGGAAGGACCCACAAAGGCCCTGGTTCGGTCTTATGATAAACGCCCCGCTTTGACCCTCGTTGGCGCCTTTTTCGCGGTGTTCGTCACGAGTGCTTTTACGAATAATACGCCCGTCGTGATCATGTTTTTGCCGATCATGTCGGCAATCGCAGCGCGCATGGGCGCGTCAACATCGCGATTGATGATGCCATTGAGCTTTGTCTCGATCTTTGCAGGCATGACCACCCTGATCGGCACCTCAACGAATTTACTCGCAGCCGACGCTTATGAGCGTTTGACGACCAATCAATTGGGGTTCTTCGATCAAACTATGTTCGGGTTGATCCTTGCCGGCGTCGGTATGATCTACATACTGATCGCATCGCGGTTTTTACTTCCAAACCGCGAAGACTTTACCGAAACCATGGTCAAGTCGGGTAAGCAATTCGTCGCGCAGTTCGAAGTTACGCCGGGCCATTTCCTTGATGGCAAAGAAGCGGTCGCAGGAATGTTCCCCGAACTGAAAGACATGACCGTTCGAATGATCCAACGCGGGGAACGTGCCTTGTTGCCGCCCTATGACGAGGTTCGGCTCATCCCCGGCGATTTGGTCATCGTTGCAGCGACGCGGAAGGCCCTCACCGACCTGCTATCTGACAAGCCTGCAATGCTACAAGACATTTGGCAAAGCGGGGTACCTGAGACTGATGATTCCGGCGAAAGCCAATTGGGCTTGGTCGAAGCCGTGATTGCTCCTGGCTCACGCATGGCGGGTCGCACGGTCGAAATGCTCGGATTTCGGCGCCTGACGCGCGCCGTAACGCTCGGCATTCAACGCCGCAGCCGTATGATCCGAACCAAGCTCGGCGAAATTCGTCTGGAGGCTGGTGACACGCTCTTATTGTGCGGACCGGTGAGCGCGTTCAGGAACCTCCGCACCAGTCGCGATCTTATTCTTTTGGAATGGTCACAGTCGGAGTTTCCAACAACGGCGAAAGCACAAGTCGCAAGGTTGATTGCTATTGCCATGGTGGTCGTCGCCGCGACGGGCCTCGCGTCGATTACGCTTGCCTCCATTGTTGCTGCGACCGCGATGATCTTGCTGCAGTGTTTGAACCACCGACAAGCCGCTCGGTCGCTCGATTTGCGGATCTATCTTGTGATTGCAGCTGCGCTGACCATGGGTGTGGCGCTCGAAAGCACAGGCGCCGCACAACTCATTGCCGAGCTAGTCGTTCTCTTAGCATCTCCATTTGGCACTTTAGCGATCTTGTCGGCAATCTTCCTAGCGGTCGCCATATTAACCAATATCTTGAGCAATGCAGCGACCGCAGTCTTATTCACACCGATCGCGATTTCAGCGGCAGAGCAAACGGGGACCGAGCCATTTCCGTTCCTTTTGGCCGTCATATATGCAGCGAACTGTGCCTTCGCGACACCCATTGCTTATCAGACAAACATGCTAGTTATGGGTCCAGGACATTATAAATTTGGAGATTTCTTACGATTTGGTGGTCCACTGGTAATCATAATGTGGGCCGCATTTACGATCATAGCCCCTTGGCGCTTTGATCTATAAATGCGTAAAATGAGCGGATGAAGTTAGACGAGTCGCTTTTTCAACTGCCGGGTATACGGCATGGACTCCGGTTTTACGTCACCGGTGCGAGCCCATGTCCTTATCTTCCCGGCCAGATTGAGCGCAAAGGTTTTACTCATCTCACGCAAGACAATCCTGACGCACTGCATGATCAGCTAAGCCGTGCCGGCTTTCGTCGCAGCCAGGGCGTTGCGTATCGCCCGGCTTGTCCGACGTGCAATGCCTGCCGCTCTGTTCGTGTTGATGTCCCACAATTCGTCCCAAGCCGGAACCAACGGCGTGTCCTGCGCACAAATAGCGATTTGGTGCGCCGTCCTGTTGAGGCGCGCGCAACCCGTGAATACTTCCGCCTCCTTAAGTCATACCTCAATAGCCGTCATGATGGTGGGGGCATGTCGGATATGGCCTATCGCGAGTTTTGCGCGATGGTGAATGACAGCCCCGTGCAAACACTTTTGTTTGAGTACAGAGCGGGTGAGGCCGAAGATGCGCCGCTGGTGGCCATGTCTTTGACAGATGTCCTGCGAGACGGGTTCTCAATGGTGTACACATTTTTTGACCCGGCACTGCGGCGCCGCAGCCTCGGTACGTATATGATCTTAGATCATATTCGGCACGCGGCTGAGCTGGGCCTACCGCATTTGTATTTGGGCTATTGGATCAAAGACAGCGAAAAAATGGATTATAAGCGGCGCTTTCAGCCGCTTGAGGTGCTTGAAGGTGGACGCTGGCGCCCTCTAGAAAACGACGAATAAACGATCGGGAGAGAGCGGATGATCGATCGCCGAAAACTCTTAGGCGCGGCTACGGTGGGCGCCGCAGGTTTAGCAGCAGCAGCATGTGGACAGTCGAGCAGCACCGGCGATGGCGTCGCCGCGCCTGCCGTGCAGCGCCGCAAGACCCGCCTCACGATGACAACCACCTGGCCAAAAGACCTGCCAGGTCTTGGCGCAGCCGCCCAGCGCGTTGCCGACCGCATCAACACTTTGTCTGAAGGCCAGATGGAAGTCCAAGTCTATGCGGCGGGCGAACTCGTCCCGGCCTTTGAAGCATTCGACGCCGTCGCCTCAGGCAATGCCGACATGTATCACGGAGCTGAGTATTACTGGCAGTCAAAATCCAAAGCCTACAATTTCTTTACCGCCGTTCCGATGGGGATGACGGCATCGGAAATCATGGGCTGGATCGATTTTGGTGGCGGCCAAGCGCTGTGGGAAGAGCTGTCGGGTCAGTATGGGATTATCGCCTTCCAAGGCGCCAATACCGGTCATCAAATGGGCGGGTGGTTTCGAAAAGAAATCAACAGTCTAGATGACTTCCGCGGCCTAAAAATGCGGATCCCAGGTCTCGGCGGTGACGTCATTCGAGCTCTAGGCGGTGCCGCTGAGGCCCTACCCGGAAATGAGATTTATCAGGCACTTCAAACGGGACGGATCGACGCCACAGAATGGGTCGGACCTTGGAATGACTATTTCCTAGGCTTCCATCGTGAAGCGCAATTCCACTATGGCCCCGGCTTTCACGAACCCGGCAGTTCGCTCGCTGTTGGCATTAATCGCCGCAAATGGGACAGTTTCACCCCCACAGAACAAGCCATCATTCGGACCGCTTGTAACGATGTAAACCACCTCTCTGTCGGGGAGTTCACTTACCAAAACGGCGTCTATCTCGAAAAATTGGTCAACGAGGAAAACGTTCAACTCCGCCGCTTCCCGGATGAAGTAATGGCGCGCGTGCAAGAAATCTCAGCCGACATTCGCAGCGATGCCGGGTCTGGCGGCGATCTTGAACGCCGAATCTACGAGAGTTTTGAAGACGCTCTCACTAAGATGCGTGGATGGGCGTCGATTTCGGATGGCCCCTACCTCGCCGCGCGTGAGCTCTAACCACTAGATCCCAGCGAGGGGCTTTGAGGGCGGGCACATGGAATCATTCGTAACAATCGCAGGAACAGGGCTTCGCTTTGCGGGCTATGCTTTGGCACCGCTGCTCATACTCCCGTTCCTTGTTTTGCTTTTGCCAAAGCCGCTAGAAGGCCCAGCGAATGTTATTAAGGGTCTGCTGGATCGAATTAGCGGCATTGCTATGGGCTTTGCACTCACCGCCGCCTTTCTCATCATCCTCATTCAGCTCGCGGCTGTCCTTCTGCGTTATGTCTTCGGTTTGAGTTTTAGCTGGTTGAATGACAGCGTGATCTTCTCGTTTGCGATGATCTTTATGCTGGGGGCCGCAGCCACTTTGCGCGATGATGGCCACGTTCGGGTCGATATTTTGCGGCCGCGCTTTGGCCCAAAAATTAGAGCCGGGATCGAGCTATTCGGCGCCATTGTATTTATCGCACCGATCGGAATTCTCATTCTCTATTCCGCCTCCGGCCTGATCGCGCGAACTTGGATCGACCTTGAGCCCTTCAATGAAAGTGACGGTCTGCCAATCCAGTATTTGTTCAAAACCCTAGTGCCCCTGTTCGCCGTGCTAATGATCGGCCAAGGCATTAGCCAAGCTCTAAAAGCTGCCTTGATCCTGCGCGGTCTCGAAGAAGAGACCGTCGACGAGCCTAGTGCGGGAGGCGCCGTCTGATGGAACTGGAGCTTATCCTCGCGCTTGGCATGTTTCTATGTGCCATTCTCGCTCTATTGGCTGGCTATCCCGTCGCGCTGACACTCGGCGGCGTTGCGCTGATCTTTGGCTTCATTGGCGTGGAATTGGGCCTCATCCCGCTGCCGATCCTGCGCAATTTGCCGAGCCGCATTCTCGGATCGATGGAGAACCAGGTCCTCATTGCCGTGCCGCTCTTCGTGCTGATGGGGGTAATTTTGGAGCGCTCGCGGGTCGCTGATGACCTCCTCCAAACCGCAAGCCGCTTGCTGGCCCGAGTCCGCGGCGGGCTTGGATATGCCGTCGTCATCGTGGGCGCTTTGCTCGCCGCCTCAACCGGCATTGTCGGTGCAACCGTGATCACCATGACGCTGATCGCGCTGCCGACGATGCTGCGCCAAGGCTATGATCCAAAGCTCGCAACAGGTACGATCGCGGCGAGCGGAACTCTGGGTCAAATTATCCCGCCTAGCATCGTACTAATCCTGCTTGCCGATGCAGTGTCGAACGCCAATCAATCAGCGGCGATGCGATCCGGGGGTGGCGCAGGCGTCGTCTCCGTTGGTGACCTTTTCGCCGGCGCTCTGATCCCAGGCCTTATGCTGGTTGGGCTGTATCTCCTATACCTCGTGATCACAGCGATCTTGCGGCCTAGTGCCAGCCCGGCTGTGTCGCTGGATGAGCAATCCGACCCACTCACCTTTGCAGAGGTGGCGCGGAGTCTCGGCGCGCCTCTCTTGCTGATCATCGCCGTGCTTGGCTCTATTCTCGGGGGCCTCGCCTCACCGACGGAAGCCTCGGCGATTGGCGCGGGCGGTGCCTTACTGCTTGCAGGTCTGCGACTGGCGACAGAGCATGGTAAAACCGGTGATCTCGGCAGCATCTGGGGTGCCTTTATCAGTCTGCTCCTCCTCGGCTTGCTGGCAAACACTATGGACCTCACGGTCAATCGCGAAACACTTCCGACCGGCGATTTGATTGGAATTGTCATCGCTGCCTTGCTGACCCTTGTATTTTTCGGCGGATTGCTATCGGCGGCGCGGGTCCTTATGCGCGCGCAGCAGTTCGGCAGCGCGCTCACTTCGGGCGTTCAAATCACCAGTATGGTCTTCTTGATCTTAATCGGAGCCAGCTTGTTTGCGCTCGTATTCCGGGCGTATGGCGGCGAGCATTATGTCGAGGCCTTGTTGACCAGCATCCCGGGCGGGCTTTGGGGCGCGCTGGCGATCACCATGCTGGTCATGTTCATTCTTGGCTTCTTTCTCGATTTTATTGAAATTGTTTTCGTGGTCGTTCCGATTGTCGCGCCGCCCCTCATTATTCTCGGAGCAGATCCGATTTGGCTCGCTATTTTGATGGCACTCAATCTTCAAACCAGCTTCCTGACGCCCCCGTTCGGCTTTGCCCTCTTCTATTTGCGCGGCGCTGCTCCTGAAGGCGTTGAGACCCTCGATATTTGGCGTGGCGCCATACCATTTATTGGTCTTCAGTTGATTATGATTGCTATGGTCGCTGCCATTCCAGCCTTGGCGACTTGGCTGCCAACGGTTGCAGGATAAAGTCATGCCTGACGTCTTACATATCGAAGAACGCGGAGACGTGGATTGGGTGACGATGAACCGTCCGGACAGTCTCAATGCACTGAACCCCGACCTCGTTGAGGCCCTCGCGAGCTATTTCGAAACCCTTTATCGCCGCCACGATCGACGCATCGTCGTGCTCAAGGGTGCCGGTCGGGGGTTTTGCTCAGGACTAGATCTTTCAAGTGGAACCGCCGACCCGGATTGGGCGAAAACTGCCCCGCTTCAGGCCGGTATGGCCACCCAGCGCCGGATCGGTGACATCTACCGCGCGATGCGGCGCTGTCCTCAGCCGATCATTTCTTTGATCCAAGGCGCCGCTGCTGGCGGTGGGCTGTCGCTTGCGCTCGCCTCGGACATTCGTATCGCCGGACCAAAAGCCAAGATGAACTGCGCCTACATTCGGATCGGTTTGACTGGGGCAGATATGGGGTCCAGCTATTTCTTACCACGCATCGTCGGGTTGAGCATGGCGTCAGAGCTATTGCTGACGGGCCGGTTTGTTTATGCAGACGAAGCTCTGCGAATTGGATTGGTGTCGCACCTCGTCGAAGAGGATCAATTGGACACCACTGCTGACACCCTCATCGAACATATGCTTCGTACCGCGCCTTTCAGCTTGCGGCTAACAAAAGAGGCGCTCGGTTATGCGGTGGACGCGCCCAGCTTAGACGCTGCGATGGCGATGGAGGATCGCCAACAGATCCTCACAAGCCAAAGCAAAGACCATATCGAAGCGATGACGGCATTTTTGCAAAAGCGCGACCCCGAATTTGGCGACAAATAAAAAGGGCGCCGAAGCGCCCTTGAATAAGTTATCTGTTTTTCACCCTCAGAATTTGACCTCTGGCGGCGTGCTCAAAGCCACGCGGTCTTCGCCGAGATCGAAGAATTCGCGCGGTTCAAAGTTAAAGCTCCCAGCCACGAGTGATCCCGGGAACTGCTCCCGCGCGGTATTATAATCTTGCACCGCAGAGTTATAGAAACGACGCGCGGCGGCGATTTTGTCTTCAATGACCGCGAGCTCGTCTTGCAGATCCAAAAAGTTTTGGTTCGCTTTCAGGTCTGGATAGGCCTCAGCCAGTGCGAAGAGGCGTCCTAGCGCTTGTCCCAGCATACCTTCTGCGGCACCCATTTCACCGGGCGTATTGGCGCTCACAGCGCTTTGGCGTGCTTGAATGACCGCATCGAGGGTTTCTTTCTCGTGCGCGGCATAGCCTTTAACCGTTTCGACCAGGTTCGGGATGAGATTTTGGCGCTGTTTCAATTGGACGTCGATATCGGCAAACGCCTGATTGCAGCGCTGGCGTTTGGCCACGAGGCCATTGTAAATGCCGATGACAAATACGGCGAGCAGGACGATAAGTCCCAATACGACGAGTAACGGCGTCATATGCGGAGTCTCCCTTGGTTCCGATCCAAGTTAATAGCTAATGGGGCTCGCGGCATGGCGCAAGGTTCAAGCGTCGATCAAGGCTCTGGCTCGCGCAAACACGGTCTCAAACATTTCTGCTGTGAGGCGCCCGGTATTCGTATTGTAGCGCGAGCAATGATAGCTCGAAAGCAGCGTCAAATCTCCGACTTGGTATTCAGAAGCATGTCCAAAGGGATAGTCTTTCAGCCGGAGCCCGAGTGTTCTCACGGTCGAGTCGTGACTAATTTTCCCTAAACATAACAATACTTTCGCGTCGGTCAGAGCATCAATTCTGGCCTTCAAAAACGGACGACATTGATTAATTTCGGCCCCCACTGGCTTGTTCTGAGGGGGGACACAACGCACGGCATTCGTGACCATCGCACCCTGCAGCTCCAATCCGTCATCCGGGCGGCGGTCATAGCTTCCTTTTGTGAACCCGAATTTTTCGAGCGTGCCATAGAGTAAATCACCCGCCCAATCGCCCGTGAAGGGTCGCCCTGTTCGATTGGCACCGCTGAGACCAGGCGCCAGCCCGATGATCAACAACTGTGCCGCTTCATCGCCAAAGCTCGGCACAGCGCCATTAAACCAATCAGGCTCTTTTTCGCGTTGTGCGAGGATGAAATTGCGCAGACGTGGACACAAATCGCAGTCTTTGGGCGCTTCAGTGGTCGCTTTAGTCATCAAAGTCCTCCTCAACAGGACGATCATGGTCGGACTCCTTTCGGGGCCTTGCGATCAGATCTGACATTTCTTCGAGATCGATGAAGGCATCCGACTCCCGGCGAAGTTCGTCCGCGATCACTTGCGGCTGTGATTTGACTGACGAGATGACGGTAACTCGCAACGCCTTTGGCTTTCACGGCCTCAACCGCACGCCGGAAATCCCCATTTCCTGCGAACAAGACCACGTGATCCAATGTCGGAGCGAGTTCGAGCATATCGGTTACAAGCTCGATATCCATACTGCCCCGAAACCGGCGCCGACCCTCACGATCCGTATATTCTTTGGCGTTCTTCACGATCGTGTTGAAGCCATTATAAGACAGCCAATCAACAAGCGGGCGAACCGGATTGTGGTCATCGGTTTCCGTGATCGTGGTGTAGTAATTGACTCGCAACAAGCGGCCGCGCTTGCGAAACTCTTGAATTAACTTGCGAAAATCGATCTCTAAACCCAGGCCTCGCGCGGCGGCGTAGAGGTTCGTCCCCGTCGATAAACAGCGCGAGCTTCTCATCTTTGTAAAAAAGCCATTTTTCTATTCCGTATTCAAATATCAGATCTGCAATGCTGGCTTGAGTAATTGACGTTTTTTTTCAATGCAAGTGCGGGTTGCGCTCGCGTGCTGCACTGCATATAAGGGCGGGCTACAGGAGATTTATATGGCCCGTGTGACCGTTGAAGACTGCGTTGATAAAGTCCCAAATCGTTTCGATCTGATCCTTTTGGCGGCCCCAACGATCGCGAATGATCCGTGAAGGATCACCGAGTACGGTGGATCGCGACAATGACAAAGACCCCGTCGTGTCTCTTCGCGAGATTGCGGATGAGTCGATTGATCTGAAAGTCGTCAAAGAATCTCTGGTCGCCGAGCTTCAAGAAGTTCGTCCCGGCGAGGAAGAAGAGCGCGAAGCCGATCGCATCGCCCTTCAGTCTGGCCCGGCGGCCACCGAAGAAGACGTTATGCGCGCTTACCAGGCCGAATTGGAATCTGGTCGCGACGACCGAATGTAGGTGTGAATGGCAACTGCGACCGTCAAAGCTCAGGACCGGTCGCGCGCTTCTAGACCGCCGCGCGGCACTCGTGATGACGAGCCGTTTCTTACAAAAGAAGAACTTGCGGGCATGGTTCTGGCCTACCAACCAGATGCCGATCGCGCGCTTTTGCACCGCGCTTATGAGTTTGCGCGCGAGAAACATGGCGACCAACTCCGTCAGTCTGGCGATCCCTACTATTCTCACCCAGTTCGCGTGGCGACGCTCCTGGCCTCCATTCGCTTGGATCAGGCGACGATTATGGCGGGCTTGCTTCATGACACCGTCGAAGACTGCGATGATGTTGACCTCGAATTGATCGAAGCTGAATTCGGCGGCGATGTCGCGGAATTGGTCGACGGGGTAACAAAGCTTGGCCAACTCGAATATCAGAGCGAAGCCAGCAAGCAGGCCGAAAACTTCCAGAAATTCATTCTCGCCACAGTCAACGATATCCGTGTGCTCCTAGTGAAGCTCGCCGATCGCATGCACAATATGCGGACGTTACACTTCAAGAAGAAAGAAGAGTCGCGGCGGCGTGTGGCCCGCGAAACAATGGACCTCTATGCGCCCTTAGCACGTCGAGTCGGCCTTCATTATGTGGCGTCAGAGATGGAAGACTTATCCTTCCGACACCTCAACCCAGAGGCGCGAGATCAGATCCTTGCTCAGCTCGAAACCTTGGAATCGCGCAACAAGGATGATCTCGAACGCATTCGCCTCGCCATTCGCCAAGTCATGGAGCGAGAGGGTATCGAATGCCGGATCAAGGGACGCCGTAAAGAGCCCTACTCGATTTGGCGCAAGCTCGAAAAGAAGTCGATCTCATTCGAAGACGTCGCCGATATTTTCGGCTTCCGCGTCATCGTTGGCACGCCTGCAGAGTGCTATAAGGCACTCGGCGTTTTCCATACAGAATGGGCGTGTTTGCCAGATCGGTTTCGTGATTTCATCTCCGTGCCCAAGCCAAACGGCTACGCCTCGTTGCATACGACCGTGCGCGCGAGCAGCAATCGGCTCGTGGAGCTCCAGATCCGAACAGAAGAGATGGACAACACGGCCGAACGCGGGGTTGCCGCTCACTGGACCTATAAGAACAGCGCCTACGGGTTTGACATTGACAGTTCTCGCGCCGCTGGACTGGACCCATCCGCCAATCTGCGCGCCTTTGGAGAATTGTTGAGTCATGGGGGCGATGCCGATGATTTTCTTGAGCACGCCAAAATGGAGATGTACCGGACGCACGTCTTTGCCTTCACGCCAAAGGGGCGGTTAGTGCTCCTCCCAGCTGGGTCTATGCCACTGGATTTCGCGTACGCCGTGCACACGGCGGTCGGTGACACGTGTGATGGCGCCAAAATCAATGGCGTGCCTCGTAATATGCGCACGCCGCTTCAGAATGGTGATGTTGTTGAAATTATCCGACGCGAAGAGCCTCGCCCGATGCCTGGTTACGAAACCCTCTGCGTCACCGGCCGGGCCCGCGCTGCCCAACGCAGGCTTCGCCGCGAGCTAGAAACACAGCAATTCGCAAATCTAGGGCGAAACATGTTGGAGCGCGCGATGCGCCAACACGAAATCGATCCGGTCGGTGTGGATATACGCAAAGTTTCCGAGCGCGCTGGTTTTGATGGCGTCCAAGCTATGTTCGAAGCACTCGGACGCAGCCATGATGAAGTTTCGCGAATTTTGGATGTCGCCTTCCCCGGGCTAGACGTGGTCACAGAACACGCGGAACAAAAAGTCATGCTCGACGATGAGCATGCGGCCAGCATGATTGCGGGCGAAAATCTCACGCCGGGGGTCACCCTGCATCTCGCAGAGTGTTGTCACCCAATCCCGGGAGATCGTATTGTCGGTCTTCGTCAACCTGATCGAGGACTCGTCGTTCATACGATCTATTGCGGAAAAGTTGCGGAGTTCGATGACAAACCCGAGCTTTGGGTCGATCTCCAATGGACGGAACTTGCCAAGTCTGGCGTACGCGCCGTTGGACGCATCGCCGTCAACGCCGCAGACAATAAAGGCGTTTCTTGCGCAGCAATGTAGCGTTGTGGCGCAAGCGGGCGGCAATATCACAGGCGTCTCGACCCATGCCCGAGAACCAGGCTTCATGGAGCTTGTCTTCGACATCGAAGTCGACGATCTACGCCATTTGGAACAGATCAAAGCCGCCCTACGCGCCCTCGCTGTGGTCGAACGCGTTGAGCGGCTCGAGGAGAGCGAATTTGAATAACGAACAGGTCCTGCAAGTCTTTCGCGATGCAGGCGCCCTTTTAGAAGGCCATTTCATTCTATCTTCTGGCCGTCGCAGCCCGATCTTCCTCCAAAAAGCCCTCGTCTTTTCGCAGCCGGAACTCTCGGGTAAACTGTGCGCCGCCTTGGCAGAAAAAGTCAAAGCGCGCTTGGGTGAAATAGATGTGGTTGTCGGTCCAGCCATGGGCGGGGTTATTCCAAGTTATGAGCTTGCGCGGCAGCTTGGCTGCCGGGCGGTCTTCGTTGAACGGGTGGACGGCACTTTCGAACTTCGCCGGAGTTTTGAAATTGGAGACACTGACCGGGTTCTCATTGCGGAAGACATTGTTACGACAGGGCTTTCCTTCCGTGAAACAGTGGACGCCTTGAACAAGCTTCCCGGGACAGTCGTTGGCGGATCTTGCATCATAGACCGCAGCGGCGGCGAGGCAGATGTCGGGTGCGAGCTGGTCTCACTCGCGGCGATTAAGTTTCCCGATTATGATCCCGATAATCTTCCCGAAGATCTGCAAGCCATCCCGGCTTACAAACCTGGAAGTCGGGGGTTAAAATAGTGGCGGGCCGCATTCGTCTCGGCGTCAATATCGATCACGTCGCCACCATTCGAAACGCGCGCGGTGGCGCGCATCCAGATATTGCACGCGCCGCCCAAATGGCGACGGAAGCGGGTGCAGACGGCATTACATTCCACTTACGCGAAGACCGTCGCCATATTATGGATCCCGATCTTCAAGCGATCCGCGCAGCGACAGATCTGCCGATCAATATGGAAACCGCGGCAACCGATGAGATGCATGTGATCGCGATGGACTTCAAACCTGAAACGGTGATGTTCGTCCCGGAAAAACGCCAAGAGCGCACAACGGAAGGTGGCCTGAATGCGGCGCGAGAGCACAATAAGCTGGTGCCGATGATCAGAATGCTCAAGGACAATGGTAGCCGGGTATCGCTCTTTATCGAACCTGATCCTGTGCAGTTGATTGCGGCCAAGCGCATGGGCGCCGATATCACTGAATTTCACACTGGCCGGTACGTCGAACTCAGCCTCGCTGGAGAAGCAGAACTCGCCGCCGCAGAACTTGAACGCATCGCAGATTGCGCCAAGCGAGCCATCGACCTTGGCATTGAACCTCAAGCTGGACACGGTTTGACCTATGAAACAGTAAAGCCCGTTGCGGCAATCCCCGAACTTACTGAATTGAACATCGGTCACTTTCTGATCGGTGAAGCGATCTTTGCCGGTCTGGTTCCAGCCATCCAGCAAATGCGCACACTGATGGATGAGGCGCGCGCATGATCATCGGGATCGGCAACGATTTGTGCAATATAGAGCGTATTCAAGGGTCACTCGACCGGTTTGGGGAGCGGTTCGAAAAGCGCTGTTTTACGGAAGGCGAGATCGCCAAAGCCCGACGCCGTCGCCTCACCGCTGAAACTTACGCGAAACGGTTTGCGGCCAAAGAAGCCTGCGCAAAAGCCCTCGGCACGGGCGTACCCCGCCGAGGGGTCCATTGGAAAATGATGGAAGTGATTAATCTGCCGTCCGGAAAACCCACGCTGAAACTAACAGAAGGAGCTCATAAACGGCTCGCTGAAATTACCCCGGAAGGTTATGTGGCGCACGTCCATCTGACGATGACTGATGACCATCCCTGGGCCGAAGCACAGGTGATCATCGAGGCGCTGCCCGAATGAAACGCCCCTCTCGCCCCAAGCGCACACGTTTGAGAGCAGGCGCAAAACTCGCACGCCAACCAAACCTCTCTCGCGACAAACAACGCCAACTCGAAAATGCGATTGGGTATCGCTTTAACGATGATGACATTCTGCTGCATGCGCTCATCCATCCAAGCCTGATCGACGAGTATCGCGGCGGTGCCGGCTTCTCAAATCAGCGAATGGAATTTTTGGGCGACCGCGTGCTAGGTCTCGTCATCGCTGAAGTCTTAATCAATAAGTATCCGAAAGAGCGGGAAGGCTTTATGACCAAGCACTTCCACAATCTCGTCAGTGGTCAGACTTGTGCGGAAGTGGGTAAAGATCTGCGATTGCGCGATTACCTCTTCATGGACGCTTCAATGCGCACGAACGTGTCCAGCAAGTATGATAAGGCCGTCGCTGACGCCGTCGAAGCCTTGGTCGCCGCAATCTATCTTGATGGTGGCTTGGACGCGGCTGAACGGTTCATCAAAAAGTGCTGGCACTTTGATGGGTTGACCAAAGGTGTCATCGATCCAAACGACAACCCGAAAACCCGATTGAGCGATTGGTGCGGCGCCAATCGAACCGCTTATGCGGTTTACGAAACCCTCGCGACCAGCGGTCCGGACCACAATCCGGTTTTTACTGTCAAAGCCTCTGTAGAAGGGCATGGCGAAGCCACCGCAAAAGGTGGTAGCAAGGCTGAAGCTGAACGCGCCGCAGCCGGCGCCCTTCTCGACCTTCTGGAAAAACCATGAGCGACATCACCCCTTCCCTGCCCAATGCGGCGGACATCACCCATGCTGGCTTCGCCGCGATTATCGGCGCCCCGAACGCAGGAAAGTCGACGCTTACCAATCTGCTCGTGGGCACCAAAGTCGCGATTGTGACGCATAAAGTACAGACTACGCGCTTTCCCATACGCGGCGTCGCGCATCATGGCTCGGCACAAATTGTATTGGTCGACACACCTGGAATCTTTCGCGCCAAAAAACGTTTAGACCGCGCGATGGTCAAGGCCGCCTGGTCAGGCGCCGAGGAAGCCGACGCAGTCGTCCATCTCATCGACGCTTCAGCCTGGGTCGCGGAAAAAGCGGGGGAAGCCTCGGGCGCGCAAAAGCTCTCCGTCGAAGACGACCGACGTGTCATGCAAACCTTGCAGGAGAACGGTCAGAAAGCCTTTTTGGCGCTCAATAAAATCGACCTTTTCGCGCATGAAAACATCCTTCCGATCATGGCCGAGCTCAGCGCAGCCGGGGTTTATGATGAGATATTTATGATCTCTGCGTTGAATGGTGACGGGGTTGCGCCGCTCCTTGAAAAGCTTGCCGGACAGATGCCTGAAGGACCGGCCATGTATCCGCCTGAGCAAACGGCGGACCTACCCATGCGTTTGCTAGCTGCGGAAGTTACACGCGAAAAGCTAATGCTGCGCTTGCATCAGGAATTACCCTATCAGTTGATGGTCGAGACTGAGAGCTGGGAGCCTTTCGACAATGGTGCGATCCGTATCCGCCAAGCGGTAATCATCGCTCGCGAGCAGCATAAAGGCATGGTGCTTGGTAAAGGCGGCAGCGCCATCAAGGCAATCGGCAAAGCGGCGCGTGAAGAGCTCACTGAAATGCTTGGGCAAACGGTGCATCTGTTCCTTTTCGTCAAAGTTGATCCTAAATGGATGGAGCGCCGAGAGGCTTATCAGTCCGTCGGCTTGGAGTTCGATGCCTAAGGAGTGTTCGCATGGAGTGGCGTGACCAAGCGCTAATTCTAGGCGGGCGGCGCTTCGGCGAAAGCGGCCTCATCCTCGATGTACTAACCGCCACAAAAGGGCGCCGCTCTGGTCTGGTCTATGGCGGATCAAGTCGTAAGAAGCGTGCGCAATTTGAACCGGGCAATACGGTTGAGCTATCTTGGTCAGCGCGTTTGGAAGAACAACTCGGGCGGTTCACGGTGGCCGAAGTCATCACCAGCCGCGCTGGGCGCTATCTTGATCGACCCGAAGCCCTCACGGCGATTACCTCGATTGCCGCTCTGCTACGTGGCGCCGTCGACGAAGGCGATGCGGCTGGTTCGGCACTATACTCACCAACCACCCTGCTTTTGGATGCACTCGAAACATGGCCTGTCTGGCCAGCTCTTTATGCGCGATGGGAGTTGGGGCTTTTGTCAGCCCTCGGATTTGGGCTGGACCTCGAAAAATGCGCTCTTTCTGGTGCGAATGATGGACTGACACATGTTTCGCCCAAAACCGGTCGTGCAGTGCGCGGTTCGGAGGCTGAAGACTATGTTGAGCGCCTTTTCCCCCTGCCGGCATTCTTAATCGACCCAGGCGCGTTGGCGCTCGCCGAGGACATTGAAGATGCGCTGCAATTGACCGGGTACTTTCTGGAAGAGCGTCTATTTTCGACCGTGCACAAACCCATTCCACCCGCGCGCGGGCGCCTGGTACCAAAACTAATTGGTTGATCTCTCTACTTATTCAACTTTCGTTCAGACAAAGCTGCGCATGGGTGAGGCGTGTTCAGGGGAAGAGAGCAATTTTGAGGCTGGAAATGAAAAAGTCAGTACTATTCGGCGCGATGGGCGTCGCTCTTATTGGGCTTGTTGGATGCATTCATGTGGACGAAGGCGATTGGTCGGATTCTGAGCAAATCGCCCTCAACACAGAAACCGCGCTTCGCGTCTGCGGAGGTCCCGGGACCGTCGAGAAAGTCACGGAAGACGGTTATACGTGTAAAGCAGACTAGATCACGCGTTGTGATCTAACGACATGTTTCAACGCTGCCCATATCGAGATGAAAATGATCGGCATGGGCAGCGTCATAATCGGGGCCAAGCGTTGTCGAAAATAGGCGGCACGCCTTATTGTGAACGCGGTTGAGATATTTGCCTTTATCGCTGCGTTCGCGCCAATGCTCGCGAACACTAATCTCAGTGCCATCTTCCAAGACAAATCCGGAAATATCGATCGCATTCGCGAAGGAATGCTGAGACCGGGTCCGTGTGCCAGCAATGTTACGACAGCTGAAAGAGCCGTAAGTACGAATTTGCCGCAGGGGCGATCCGAATATTTTTTCTGCTTGCGGGCGCAAAACGTGACGTTCCCAGATGTGCAGCGCCGCCATTTGGTGACAAGTCATGCGCAGCGGAGCCGCGTTGAAAGGTGTGAGCGATCGATCCAGGCTCAACGTCTCGTCCAATGGGCAGCGGGTCTCTGCCCCATCCGCGCCGAGAACTGTATATTCTACACCAGCGTCAGAGAGTTTTTGTCGGCAGAGTGCTTCATCATATTTGAGGTCTGTGAGTTGACCATATGTCGCCAAACCGATGGGATTTGTAAGATCTGCAGGGCGGAAAGGATTGTGCTGAGGCGGCAAAAACCGATGCACCAGATAGACGCCCCCTACCACCACCAATCCTAATAAAATCAGTCGCCAGTGGCGCATGGTATTCCTTCGTTAACCAATCGACGTTTTCTGTTAACCTGTACATGAGTGTGGCGATTCTACGCCATCGAAGACGATTAGAGGCGCGTATGACCGATCTTATAGACCCGGATGACGACCGCATTATCAATGAGCCTTTAAGCGAGGCGCTCACCAAGCGCTACCTCGCATATGCGCTCTCAACAATTACGTCACGGGCGCTTCCCGATGTACGGGACGGCTTAAAACCGGTTCAGCGTCGGATCCTCTACGGCATGCGCGAGTTGAAGCTCAATCCGGATGGCGGCTATCGCAAATGCGCGAAAGTCGTTGGCGAGGTGATGGGTAATTATCACCCTCACGGCGACGCCTCGATCTACGACACTATGGTCCGCCTAGCGCAGGATTTCTCGGTGCGCTATCCGCTCGTCGACGGCCAAGGCAATTTCGGCAACATTGATGGCGATAGCGCCGCCGCGATGCGATATACTGAGAGCCGGATGACAGAAGCAGCCCAGCTTCTCTTAGACGGCCTCAATGAAGACGCGGTCGATTTCAAACCGACTTATGATGAGAATGACGAAGAACCCGTGGTTCTTCCGGCGGGTTTTCCTAATCTGCTCGCCAATGGCGCGACGGGCATCGCGGTCGGAATGGCGACAAGTATCCCTCCGCACAATGTGGCAGAAGTGATTGATGCCGCACTGATGCTGATCGAACGCAGATCGACGTCCACCGAGGAACTTTTGGAGGTCATGCCGGGGCCCGACTTCCCGACGGGCGGGGTCATCGTTGAGCCAAAAGGATCAATTCTCGAAGCATATGAGACCGGACGCGGCAGCTTCCGTATGCGCGCCAAATGGCAAGTCGAAGACCTTGGGCGTGGAACGTGGCAGGTCGTCGTGACCGAGATCCCTTACCAGGTCCAAAAGTCAAAACTGATCGAGCGGCTTGCCGATCTCATCGAAACCAAGAAAGCGCCCCTGCTGGCCGATGTGCGCGATGAGAGTGCCGAAGACATCCGCCTTATTTTGGAGCCACGCGCGAAAACCGTCGAACCCGATGTGCTGATGGAAAGCCTCTTCCGGATCTGCGATCTGGAAACGCGTTTCAGCCTAAACATGAATGTTCTGCACAAAGGCGCCCCGCAGGTCATGGGCCTGCGCCAAGTGCTGCGCGCCTATCTCGATCACCGCCGCGAAGTGGTGGTCCGCCGCGCGCAGTTCCGTCTCGATAAGATCGAGAAGCGCCTGCACCTTCTCGATGGCTATTTAATCGCTTATCTCAACATTGATGAAGTGATCCGGATCATTCGCGAAGAAGATGATCCGAAACAAGAAATGATCGATCGGTTTGGCATTACGGAAGTTCAAGCCGAAGCCATCCTCAATCTACGCTTACGCGCTTTGCGGAAGCTGGAAGAGATGGAAATCCGCAAAGAACATGAGACCCTGAGCGAGGAGCGCAGCGAAATCATGGCGATGCTGGGCTCAGAAGGTCGTCAGTGGACCAAGGTCAAGAAAGAGTTGAAAGAAGCGCGCAAAGTCTTTGACCCAGAAACCGAGCTTGGTCGTCGCCGGGCGAACTTTGATGAGGCGCCCGTCATCGACGTGGGCGCGGCCTTGGAAGCCTCGATGCCGAAAGAGCCACTCACCGTCGTATTGTCGACCAAGGGCTGGATCCGCGGCATGAAAGGCCATGGAATCGATCTCGGGTCAGCGAAATTCAAAGACGGAGACACCCTCCTCTTCTCAGAAGAAGTCTTCACCACTGACAAACTGATCCTGATGTCATCCGATGGACGCGCCTTCACCATGCCCTGCGATAAGCTCCCTGGAGGACGCGGTCATGGCGAACCAATTCGAATTTCGATCGATCTTGAAGATAGCGTCGAAATCGTCGGCATGTTCAAGCTCGATGGTTCACGAAAACGCATCATGGCCTCAGATGCGGGCTATGGTTTTGTGGTCCAGGAAAGCGAACTGGAATCAAATCGCAAGGCCGGTAAATCCGTTGTTTCTGTTCCAGATGGTGGCAAGCTCCTCATTGCAGATCTCGCACGTGGAGACCATGTCGCGGTGATCGGAACGAACAAGAAGCTGCTGATCTTCCCGCTGGACGAATTGCCTGAAATGTCGCGCGGCAAGGGCAATAAACTGCAAAACTATCGCGGAACGGACAAGCTCGCCGATGCGATTGTTTTCGATGCGGAAGATGGTCTCATCGTGACGGATAGCGCGGGTCGGATGCGCGGATTTCCTGAATGGAAAGAGTGGATTGGCAAGCGTGCGCAAGCGGGCAAAGCGGCGATGCGCGGGTTTCCTCGCTCGGGCAAGTTTACGGGCTAAAGGCGAGCGGCTACAGTCCGCACCATGATTAGTCCTGGATATGTCCAGCGCATGGCGCGCTATAATCGTTGGCAGAATGAGAGCATTTACACTGCCGCAGATGGGCTGAGCGATGCGGCGCGCCGTATGGATCGCGGCAGTTTCTTTCAATCGATCCACGCAACACTTTCGCACATTCTATGGGCAGACGAGCTGTGGATGAGCCGCTTGTCCGACTGGACGGCCCCAACCGGCGCCTCGCGCGAAGTCCCCCTATATGATGATTGGGACGACCTAAAAGCGCGTCGGACGGCCGCGGACGAAAGATTCCTCGCGTGGGGAAGCAGCCTCACCCAAGCCGATATCGATGGAGACCTTGAGTGGTATTCCGGAACTTTGGGGCGCGGTATGATGAGTCCACGGGCGGTTTGCATCATGCAGGTGTTCAATCACCAGACCCATCATCGCGGGCAGATCCACGCCATGCTCACCGCGGCAGGGGCGAAACCAGAGGACACTGACATTCCGTTTATGCCAGACGCGTACCTTTGAAAAATGGAATTAAAGCGTCGTTAAACGCCGAGAACATCCGACATATCATATAAACCCGGTGCTTGCGTCGAAGCCCACTCCGCGGCCTTGATGGCCCCATATGCGAAAACCGCACGATCTAATGCGGTGTGGCGGAGCGAAATCGTCTCCATCTCCGACGTAAACGTCACATCATGATCACCGATAACCCCGCCAGAGCGCCGCACGGAGAACCCTATTTCACCGGCGTTTCGTTTCGCACTTGGCCCCTCGTATGGTTTTGCTCGCAACGTCTCGAGCGGTTGCCCCCGCCCTATCGCGGCAGCTTCTCCCAGCATTAAAGCTGTGCCGGAGGGCGCGTCGACTTTGTGTCGATGATGCGTCTCGAGAACTTCAATATCCCAATCTTCGCCGAGGCGCGCCGCCGCCTGTTTGACCAAGGCTTCGAGCAAGTTCACGCCAAGTGAGAAATTGCCCGCTTTCACAATGATCAACTCTTTCGCCGCCGTCGCGATCTGGCGCTCTTGCTCGGTATTAAACCCGGTGGTTCCGATGACTGCCACCCGGGTCCGTGTTCGACCTAATTCCTCTAACGCTGCCAGCGTCGCCGTCGGTATCGTGAAGTCGATCCAGACATCAGCGCTTTGCGTCGCTTGCTCGACCGCCTCAACCGCCTTCACACCAATCGGATCCAATCCGGCTAACGCCCCAAGATCGCGCCCCAAATTCTCCGACGCTGAAGCTTCAGTACCGCCTGAGATCGCGTGCCCAGCATCGGTGCCGGCCTTGATCAGATGCCGCCCCATTCGACCGGCGCACCCGGCAATGGCTATATTCAGTGAATTCGTCATTCGCGCCTTATAGCGAGCTTCGCAGCGCTGGCCACAATTGTTCTTGTACGTTGGGGTATACGCAGCCGACGTGAAACACCCCTAGGCAGAATTTCGCCCTCTTGATAAGGCCCGCATATGTATCAAATCTCTGCCCGTGGGCCACGCGCCGCCATAGAACTTGCTTGGGATACGCTCGCCTGGACCGATCCCTCCCCGGCAGGTGCGGTTGATGCCAAAGAAGACACACGTCTGACCTGGCGGTTAGACGCCTATGCAGAGACATTGGAAGATGCACAAGCAAGCGCCGCGCTCATCCGAGAGGTCGCACCAGAGCTCAACCCGGTTGTTGACGCCTTAGAAGATCGAGATTGGGTGACATTGTCGCTCGAAGGCCTGCCCCCCGTGCAGGCGGGTCGATTCCTGGTCGCCGGCAGTCATGCCCTCACCCGCACCTCGCCTGGAAAAACGGATATTCTGATTGAAGCGGGCCCCGCTTTTGGCACCGGTCACCACGGTACAACACTGGGCTGCTTGCTGGGGTACGAGCATGTGCTCCGGTCAGGCCCGCCAAAGTCGGTTTTGGATGTCGGAACAGGGTCGGGTGTGCTCGCCATTGCCGCCATTAAAACCGGTGCAAAACGCGCAATTGGGACCGAAATCGACGCTCAAAGCGTCTCCGTTGCGAATGAAAATGCTCGTAAAAACAACGTCGCAAGCCAGTTCAAGACTTATTACACGCGCGGCGCGACCAATCATACAATTCAGGCGGCAGCACCCTACGATCTAGTATTTGCAAACATCTTGGCCCGCCCCCTCACCCGGCTTGCGCCAAAGCTCGTCCCGCTGATCGGGCGGCGCGGTCATATCATTCTATCGGGATTGCTCACCCATCAAGAACCATTAGTCCGCGCCGCTTATAAGGGGCGCGGACTATCTTTGGTAAAGCGCATCCGCCGAGACGGCTGGTCTACGCTCGTCTTACAACGCCCTTAGTGCGACTGACGCCGCGCATTGCGGGCATTGCGTTGAGACAAAAGGCGCGGCCGGTAGCTTTCTTCGTTGTCGTCTGAACGAGAGACAGAAACTTGCGTCAGAGGCGCAGCTTCTTGGACATTTGCTGAGACGCTTGGAAAGAACGCCTGAAGGCCCGAGTAACCGCGCATGATATTGATGGTTTTCATTGCTTTATTCCTGGGAGGTTCGTTTTTTATTGTTGTCCACATATAGTATCGTTTCGTTGCAAAAGAACTTATAGAATGCGAAAACTCCATGTGATAATGCATGGCTCAAATTCGTCTTTGCACCGAGCGGCTAACGCGATTACCTAGGCCTCATGAAACAAAATTTTGATGTCAAAGGCGGCCCACAAATCGGTCGCGATAATTTACCAAAACTTCGACAGGCTATGGCCGAACAAAGGCTAGATGGCTTTTATGTGCCGCACGAAGATGAGTATCAGAACGAGTATCTACCCGACGCCAATGAGCGCCTCGCATGGACGAGCGGCTTTACGGGGTCTTTTGGCTCAGCACTCGTTCTTCGAGACCGTGCCGCGATCTTCATTGACGGTCGCTATACGATCCAAGCCGCGGACCAAACCGATCATGACCTATTTGAACGGGTCGCCGTTCCAGATCCGGGGCCATTTGGTTGGTTGGCGCAACAAAACCTGCCAAACGCGAAATTGGGCTATGACCCAAAATTGATGACCCCAAATGATGTGAAACTGCTTGAGGCCGCCGCCACCAAAGCCGGCGCCTCAGTCCAGGCTGTTACCGAAAACCCCATCGACATTGCATGGACTGATCGACCGTCACAGCCAATGGAGCTGGTGGTCCCACACACCCTTGAGTTTTCGGGTGAGAGCGCAGAGGTCAAACGGACCCGGATCGCCGCACATCTGAAGGAAAACGGCGCGCACGCTGCAATTATCACGTCACCCGCCAGCTTGGCTTGGCTTTTCAACATTCGCGGCGGTGACGTTGCTTGCTCGCCCTTGCCGCTGGCGCGTGCGATTTTACGCGACGATGGCAGTGCAACTCTGTTTATGGACCCGCGAAAGGAAAGCCCGAACCTGCGCGCGCATCTTGGAAATCAGGTCGCGCTGGCTGACCTTGAAGACCTCTCCGCAGCTTTCGCTGACCTGAAAGATCAAACTGTGAGCCTCGATCCAGCGCTCGCTTCTTCTTGGTTCTTTCAAGAACTCACCGCCGCTGGCGCCACGATCTTGCCGGAACAAGATCCTGTTCTTCTGCCTAAAGCGTGCAAGAACGCGACGGAGCTTGCCGGCACCGCCGAAGCGCACCGCCGCGATGGCGCTGCGGTCACACGGTTCTTGCACTGGCTCGACACGGAAGCGCAATCCGGGGCCTATACCGAGATCGATGCAGCTCTCAAACTCCTGGATTTTCGCGCCGTCGATCACTCGATCCAAGATATGTCTTTCGAGACGATTTCAGGCGCCGGTCCCAATGGTGCGCTCCCGCACTATCGCGTCTCGTCAGCGTCCAATCTGAGCTTATCACCCGGAACGCTCTATCTCGTCGATAGTGGCGGGCAGTATCCGGATGGTACCACAGATATTACGCGTACTGTGGCGATTGGAACCCCAAGCGACGATATGAAACGCCATTACACACTTGTACTCAAAGGCCATATCGCCATGGACCGTGTCAGGTTCCCGGAAGGCACAACAGGCACGCACCTTGATACGTTAGCGCGCCACGCACTGTGGCAGGCGGGCTTGGACTATGATCACGGCACGGGACACGGAGTGGGCGTTTATCTCGGTGTTCATGAAGGGCCTCAACGCATCGCTAAAGCTTGGAATGCCACGCCTTTGATGCCCGGTATGATCGTCTCCAACGAACCCGGATTCTATCGCGAAGGCGCCTACGGGATTCGCATTGAGAACCTGCAATACGTGACACCGCCGGAAGAGATTGAAGGTGGCGACCGCCCCATGCTAGGCTTTGAATGCCTGACTTTTGCCCCGCTGGCGCGCAACCTTATTGACCTTACTTTGCTAACAGCAGACGAACGTGATTGGGTGGACGATTACCACCAAAGGGTGCTGAGTGAGCTAAATGGTCGTTTGGATGGCGACGCTGAAGCTTGGCTGGAAACTGCGTGTGCGGCGCTTTAAGCGTCGCTCACGAAGGCGATCCACTCCGCTTCTGTCATCACTTGAACACCGAGGTCTTGGGCCTTTTTGAGCTTTGATCCCGCCCCTGGTCCGGCGACCAAAATATCCGTGCGGCCTGATACTGAGCCAGACACTTTAGCGCCGAGCGAGGTTGCACGGGCCTTTGCTTCATCGCGGGTCATCGCTTCGAGTGTTCCGGTGAACACAACGGTCTTACCTGAGACGGGGCTTTCGCTCGCGGGAGCTTCACCATCTTGAATGCTGAGCTCAGATAGGAGCTCTGCCATCATGTCCTGATTATGGGGTTCAGCGGCAAAATCCTTGAGGGCGCCGACGGCCGCACCGCCAATGCCGTCAATCGCGGTGAGGGCTTGCTCTGCCTCGCCGCCCGGTTCATCCCGGGCTGCTTCTACAGTTTGCCAAAACTCGTTCCACTTCACAAACGTCCGCGAGAACAAATCAGATGTGGTTTGCCCAACATGCCGGATCCCAAGACCGTTTAAAAAGCGCGCAAACGGCACGGACCGTCGGTCATCAATTGCACCTAAGAGCTTCGACGCGGAGACACTGCCAAAGCCTTCCCAAGTGTCGAGCGGGTCGAATCCAATCGACTCAATGCGCGCGGGCAATTGGAAAATATGCTGCGGAGCCGTGACAATGCCGCGATCGTAAAAGAGCTCGATTTGTTTGGCACCCAGGCCATCAATGTCGAGCGCTTTACGAGAGACAAAGTGCTTGAGCCGCTCTTTGATTTGCGCTGGGCAAATCAACCCACCTGTGCAGCGACGACGCACATCCGCTTTGCCTTTATCATCTAACTCTCGAACGGCGGCCGACCCACATTCCGGGCAGACATCGGGCATTTCGAAAACCGGTGCACGATCCGCGCGTTCTGGGTCCAACACACGTAAAATTTGCGGTATGACGTCGCCGGCTCGTTGGATCTCAACCTGATCTCCAATTCTGACATCGAGACGCTCGATTTCTTCTTCATTATGGAGCGTCGCATTCGACACCACAACGCCGCCAACGGTTACGGGCGTTAAACGGGCCACGGGGGTCAGAGAGCCCGTCCGACCGACTTGAACATCGATCGCTTCTAATGTCGTGACGGCCTTTTCCGCTGGGAATTTGTGCGCGATCGCCCAGCGCGGGAAACGGCTGACCTTGCCGAGCCGCTCTTGCCAATCAAGCCGATTGACCTTGTAGACCACCCCATCAATATCATACCCCAAGCCCGCGCGGCGCTCGACCATATTACGATAAGCCTCAAGCAAACCGTTCACCGTTTCATACCCTTGAAACAGCTCATTGGTCTGGAACCCCCAACTCTTTAGGGCGTCGACCGCATCCAGTTGCGTTTGCGCAAACGGCTCGGAAACCTCTCCCCAGGCATAGGCGAAGAATTTGAGTGGTCGCTGCGCAGTGATCTTTGGGTCTTTCTGGCGAAGGCCGCCCGCCGCCGCATTGCGCGGGTTCATATAAAGCTTCCGACCGGCCGCTTCTTCTGCGGCATTGAGTGCGGCAAAATCCTCATTGCTCATATAGACTTCACCGCGGATCTCGATGCGATTGGGCCAACCGGTCCCTGCTAACGACTCTGGAACATCCGACAGCGTGCGTGCATTCGCGGTCACATCCTCACCCACTGCGCCATCTCCCCGCGTCGCGCCACGCACAAGTTTGCCATTCTCATAAGTGAGGCTCAATGAAAGACCATCGATTTTGGGTTCAGCGGTAATGACCACGAGGTCGTCCGCGGACAAGCCTAAAAAGCGACGAACACGATCGATAAAGTCCTTTACGTCCTCATCGGTGAAAGCGTTATCGAGCGAGAGCATGGGCACGCCATGTTCGACCTTACCAAATCCATCTGTGACCGGTGCGCCAATGCGATCGCTCGGACTGTCTGAGCGTTTGAGCTTTGGAAACCGGGCTTCAATTGCGAGATTGCGCCGACGCAAGGCATCATAAGCTGCGTCAGAAAGATGCGGATTATCTTCACTATAATAACTGGCATCCGCCAGTTTGATCTCGGTGACCAAGCGCGCAAGTTCTTTGCGGGCTTGGTCTTCAGTTAAATCTTCGACCGCGATATCGCCAATCATGCCGCCTCCAGCAATTTCAATGCGGCCGCTCGGGCCTCATTGGTTATGCTGGAGCCTGACAACATTCGCGCAATTTCTTCAAGCCGCTGTCCGTCATCTAATTGTGCAACGTGGCTGGAAACTTCACCCTCGGCAGTGATGTCTTTCATGACACGCCACTGACGCGTTGCTGCAGAAGCGACCTGCGGACTATGCGTGACGGCGAAAACCTGACGGTCCTCAGAAAGTGCGGCGAGCCTTTCACCAATGGCCGCTGCCACGGCCCCGCCAACGCCTTGATCCGCTTCGTCGAAGATGAGCGTGCCGGCCGATCCGGCTTGGCTAAGCACGCATTTCAAGGCCAGCGAGAAGCGCGCGAGCTCACCACCGGATGCGATCGCCTTCAAAGGACCGAAGCCGGCACCCGGATTGGTTTCAATCTCAAAAGCGGCCCGCTCTAAGCCTTTCGCACCGCTCGTTCCGTCTTCAATCGCCGTAAAGGCGACTTGCAACCGAACCCGGCCTAAATGCAGAGGCTCTAATTGCGCTTGAACATCTTGCTCAAATTGAGTGGCGGCGTTCTGGCGTTTCTGACTCACCGTTTCCGCTGTTTTACGCCAATCCGCTTCAGCTTGCGCTTCAATTGCGCGCGCGTCATCAAGCGCCTGTGATTCTGCGGTGCATAGGGCTAGCTCTTGCTGAAACCGCATCAACGTTTCGGACAAATGCTCCGGTAAGGCATCATATTTCCGCGCGGCTGCACGAACGGCAAATAAGCGCTCCTCGACCAACTCTAATTGTGAACCATCATGGTCTGTATGTTGCGCGAGCCGGTGCACCGCTGATTGCGCTTCAGCGAGTTCAATCAATGTCCGTTCAAGCGCTTCAGACGCTGACGATACCGATTGGCCTAAATCCGTATCAAGCGCCTCAAGTTCAGGCATCCGAACAATCCGATCAACCGCTTTTGCGGCATTCATTAGGGCCTGCTCGATTTTGGGTTCACGGAGCGCCCCCGTCGCTTCGCCAATCGCTTCGGTAATCCGCTCCGATTGCAACAAGGCACTGCGCTGGACCGAAAGCTGTTCAACCTCACCCACCTGCGGGGCAAGCTTAGAAAGCTCATCAACCGCAAACCGCAACCAGTCTTGCCGGTCGCGCGCCGATTGAACGGCCGCTTCAAGCGTTTCACGCTGTTCGCGCGCGTCTTCAAAACGGCGCCATAAAGCGGCACATGTCTGAACTTCTTGCTGGAGGCCTGCATAAGCGTCGAAGAGGTCCAAATGCTGCGCCGGGCGCAACAATTGCGACGCCGCATGCTGACCATGAATCTCCACCAGTGCCTCGCCCAGCTCAGATAAAATGCTCGCTGCCACCGGCTGCCCATTCACAAAGGCGCGGGAGGGTCCTTTAACCGAAATAACGCGACGCAAGAACAAAAATTCCGTTGGATCAAAAGCAATCCCATGGTCATCCAGCATGTCCCAAGCTGGGTGCGACTTTGAAAGCAAGAATTCTGCAGAAAGCGTTGCCTGCTCTGCCCCTGCTCGCACTTGCTTGCGGTCCGCTGGCGCGCCAAGGACCAAGCCTAACGCATCAAGAATGATAGATTTACCCGCACCCGTTTCTCCGGTGAGGGCGGTGAACCCCGAGGCCGCCTCCAAATGAAGACGATCAATCAGGACAAAAGACTGAATCGAAAGCGCATATAACATACGCCATTCTTATCATTGGAACAAAATGAGAACAAGTACTAATTGCCGCCCGGGATAAGCCTTTGTAACCAAGTGCGTTTTTGTTCTTCGGTAGCGCCTTCAGGATCGAGACCTTGTCCGCTCAGAAGCCGATAAGAGTAACGATACCAGATGCTCTCAGGGTAATTGTATCCAAGCACTGCACCTGCCGCGAGCGCTTCCTGTTTCAGTCCTGTTGATAAATACACTTCGACCAAGCGATGCAGAGCCTCCGGCGTATGGCTTGTCGTCTCATAATCGCTCACCACGGTGCGGAACCGATTGATCGCCGAGAGGTGCTGGTTGCGGCGCAAATACCACCGCCCGATCTCCATTTCCTTACCGGCCAATTGGTCTTGCACCATATCGAGTTTGACCGTTGCGTCGCGCGCGTAATCCGTTTCAGGATAACGGCGAATAACATCTCGCAGCGCATCGCGCGCCAGCTCAGTCGTCTTTTGGTCGCGCCCAACGTCCATGATTTGATCGAAATAACTCACCGCAATGAGGTAATACGCATAAGACGCCCCTTGCCCTGCAGGGTTCAAGGATAAGTAGCGCTGAGACGTGGTGATCGCTTCGTCATAATTGCGCGATTCATATGAGGCGAAAGCCGACATTAAAGACGACCGACGCGCCCATTCCGAATAAGGGTGCTGCCGTTCCACTTCATTGAACAGCAAAATCGCCGAATCAAAGTCCCGGCTATCAAGCTCGTCCGTGGCACGCGCATAAAGTTGCTCGACCGGGCGCTCGACATAAGCGAGCTCGCCGCGGCGATTCGAGTTCTGACACGCCGTAAGCGCGAGCGCGGACGCCGTTGTGGCTATTAAAGCGAGGTGAACTTTACGCATGAGATCTCGTCATTGTTCCTTGTTTCGGCTCAATTTCCCTACACCTAGCGAATTGTAAAGTCCGGCACTGCCCCAAAGCAAGCTTTGCATGTGACAATAACGGACTTGTCATAAAGCGACTCCGGACTAGTTTCCTATTTGATGTAGTATGTGCTATTCCGCACCGCTGCCAGAGGAAGTCATGACTGACCTTGAAACAACACCCCTAACGGCCAGTGAAGTCGATCGTCTTGTCGGAGACCGTATTCGTCGTCGTCGCATTTTGATGGGGCTGACGCAAGACCAGTTGGGTGAGTCCCTAGGCATTTCTTACCAACAAATTCAGAAGTATGAGACTGGCGCAAATCGCGTGAGCGCGGGGCGCCTTTACTTGATTGCCAACCGATTAGAAGTGTCACCAGGCTGGTTCTTTGACCCGGTGAAATCAGACGCCTCCAGCGACGACTTTGATGAACTTGGGTCTTCGCGCTTGCTGATGGAGTTTGTGAGGAGCTTCGCGCGCATCTCGGATGAGCGTTTGAAAACAGTCTTAGTCTCGCTCGTCCGGGCTATGGCTGAGGAAGACGAAGAAGAGAGCCGCGCACCGAAAGGGAATGGCGAAATCCATACGCCAAACAGCATCGGCTGATTCACTAGAGCTTAATGCGAGCGATCGACGAAGTGTCGCGGATGCTCGAGTTTAGACTCGTAGCTGACGCCACCGGCGACTGACCGAATCTTTCGCGAATTACGCACCCAAAACCGCACGAACACGAATCGATTTCTGGCAGGCGAAGCGCAACCCCAAATCAGGGTCTCGGGTTTAGCGACTATACCACCAGAACATGAGACGCTGGGACTATTTTCTTTTGTTTTTACAGCGACTTATTGAACACTGAACTGATCAAGTGAAAACGAAAAAGGGAGGCCAAAAAGACCTCCCCTTAACACTATACACATACTCTACTGAATATTGACTATACTGGGTTGAAGCATTTTTGCAAACCCAGCCCGTCCAGTGTGAGCAAAAGGTAAGCCTATCCAGTGACTGATTTGGCCAAGGCGCGCGCCTGGGCTTTCCAATTGTCACGGGTCATTCGACCTGGGAAACGCAGAACCGCTTCCAGAGCGTCCATCTGAGCTTTGCGCAGGGCCGCGATCTGCCAGAAGTGGAAAATCCCAGCGTCGTTCAAACGACGTTCCAGTACCGCACCAACACCTTTGATCAGCTTGAGATCATCGGCTTGGCCAATCGGTTTTGCGAGGCGACCATTCTCGTCTGTCTTAGGCTCTGCTTTCGCAGTGGTCTTAGGGGCCGCTTTTGCTTTTGGCGCAGCTTTGACCTTTTTTGCCTTTTTGACTTTCTTCTTCTTACCGCCGACAGCTGCAATTTCTTCGCTCAAACGCTCAACGCGCGCTTTGACTTTATCGTCAACGCCGTCCGCATTGGCTTGCAACTCAGCGACTTGCTCTTCGAGTTCATCGAGCTTGCTGTGGAGCTTCTCTGATTTTTTCGCCTTTAAAGAGAATTTCTTTAGGCCGAGAGCTTCGCGCATACGTTCCATACGAGCTTCGAGGCGCTCACGCTGTTCTGCCTGAAACTTGGTAACCGCTTCAGTCGCTTCTCCGGTCGCTTCAACAACACGGCCACGAACTTTAGAGGCTTCTTCTGCCACACGGTTCATCTGCTCAGTCATCTTAGAAATAGCGGTGTTTGAAGACAAACGTGCGCGGACATCATTTTCGATTTCTTCGCCGCGCGCGACGAGGTCATCAAACAAGACTTCGCCTTGACCGCTGACTTTGCCGACGCCATCGGCTGCAACGTCATAGGCCTTGCCATAAGCGCCAACGCCAGCGAGCCAAATCTTGTGAGCAACGTCAAAGCCTTTTGCTTCGATTGCAGCACCCAAGAATTGAGCTTTTGCCTTTTGGTTGGCCTTCTTCTCTTTCTTGTCTTTTTTCGTTTTCTTCGCCATGTCTTGGCTCCGTATCTAAGTGGGGATTAGCCCATTGCTTTTCCTCATTGCTTGGCGATGTAATAAATTTGTCTAGAAACCGCATACTAATCCAACGATTGGATTTTTCGCTCGGCGGGCGAGTTTTGAATAGCCACGGCTCGAAATTGAGCTACACTCTCAACATGCGTTACCTTCTGATCGCTCTCTTATTGCCAGCGATGTCCGCTTATGCGGAGGATCAATCGCACCTCATTGCTTTCGAAGAGGGAAGATACGAAGACGCCGCCGCCCTGGCAGAACGACAGGCGACGCCCGACCATCTTGCTTTCGCGGCCCGCAGTATTTTGGCCGAGGCGATGAGCAGCCCAGACTATGAACCACCTGCGCTTCTGCTTGATACGGCCGAAACCAAAGCGCGCGACGCGCTGGCCATTGATCCAGATCATATAGAAGCCCGACTTCAACTCGCGATCGCCTTGTCTTTAAAGGCGCGCCCTCTTTCCAATCGAGAAGGCATGAAGACGGGTTATGGAAAAGATGCCAAATCCCTAGCCGATAGTGTTTTAGAAGATGACCCGGACAATTCTTACGTCCATGGGTTTTTAGCGGTATGGCATCTGGAAGTACGACGCCGCGGAGGCTCGATCGGGGCCTCGGTCATGGGTGCGTCGGTTCGTAAAGGACGCGAGCACTATCAGCGAGCCATCGAGATCGAGCCTGACGATGCCTCCTTGCATTGGCAATATGCAAGAGCCCTCGCCGCGCTGAACTCAAAGAAATACAAAGACGAAATTGTAGAAGCGCTTCAAGCGTCGATTGATTGTAACGCTGAGTCCACGCTCGAGACGGTCATGAAAGACCGCGCTCGCATACTATTGACGGCCCTACAAACAGACACCCGTAAGACGGCGGAGCGTGTGGCCGCGCAGATGCTCTAGATTTATTCAGCCGCCACGGCTTCGAGCGCCTTGCTCTCCTCCAGAAACTTTTCGGCTTCCAAAGCGGCCATACAGCCCATGCCTGCGGCTGTTACCGCTTGGCGATAGGTTTCATCAGTGACGTCGCCGGCGGCGAAGACGCCCGGAATATTGGTCGCGGTCGAATCTGGAGCGGTGATTAGATAGCCATTGTCGTGCATATCGAGTTTACCAACAAAGAGTTCCGTTGAAGGCGCATGTCCGATCGCAATGAATACGCCATGTACCGGGACATCTTCCACGTCACCGGTTTGAACATTCTTCAAACGGGCCGCGGTCACACCGAGCGGGTTTTCGTCACCAACCACTTCTTCAAGCGTCGTGTTCCAGCGGACTTCGATCTTTGGATGATTCAGTAGTCGATGCTGGAGGATCTTTTCCGCGCGCAGTGAGTCGCGCCGGTGCACCAAGATGACCTTGGAGGCGAAATTTGTGAGAAACAGTGCTTCTTCAACCGCTGTATTGCCGCCCCCGACAACGACGACATCTTTCTGTCGGTAGAAGAAGCCGTCGCAGGTTGCACAGGCAGAGACGCCAAAGCCCTGAAACTTGCTCTCACTGGGCAGGCCGAGCCACTTGGCTTGCGCACCCGTTGAGATCACCACAGAATCTGCTGTGTAAACAGTTCCGCTATCGCCAATCGCTTTGAACGGACGTGAGTCGAAATCAACGGAAGTAATGTGGTCTTCGGCCAAATTCGCGCCCATTTTGAGCGCGTGCTCTTTCATCTTTTCCATCAGCTCAGGCCCCTGAATCTCGGCAAATCCAGGATAATTTTCGACTTCAGTCGTAATCGTGAGTTGCCCGCCAGGTTGCGAGCCTGCAACGACGAGCGTGTCGCGCATCGCCCTTGCAGCATACACCGCTGCGGTCCATCCCGCAGGACCTGATCCGATGATCAGAATTTCCGCATGACGTGAGTTGCTTGCCGTATCCGCCATTGCTGTCTCCATACACCCGAAGGTTTGTTTGAAAATGATCAGCGCTGGTTATGGGGATTCGCGGACTTAGAATAAAGGGGGCAAAGACGTAACAGGCGCGTGAAGTTGTGCTTAACTCTGGCCTTCGACGCCCATTTCCCAGGCCCAGAGCCCTTCCCCACCGCGCCACATGGCATAGGTGACCGGTCCCTCTAAGGCTGCTGTGCTCATCAACCGACGCGCCCAATCATCGCCGGGCTCCATTTCGGCAGCATTCACTCCCCAGAGTAATTGCGCTTGCCGTAAGCGTTTTTCGTCGAGAGACCCATACAAAATGGGCTGGCACCCACGCACACGGGAGAACTGCGCCAAGCGGAAAATATCGCCGGTCCGCAAGGCAAGCGGCGAGCCATTGCGCTCTGCGATCTCCATGACGGCTTGAGCCGTTGTGTCGACATCATCGCGACACGCCCCGCCGCCATCATACTGGACGAGCGCCTGGCGATAATCGTCAGCTTTTTCGACCGCCCGGATGATCCGGTTCATAATAGCAACCGCGGTTGCGGGGTGGCGCCCGACTGCGGTCTCCGCCGACAGCATGACCGCGTCCACACCCTGATAGACCGCTGTCGCCACATCACTCGCTTCTGCGCGCGTCGGTGCCGCGTTTTCAACCATGCTTTCCAGCATTTGCGTCGCAACGATCACCGGTTTCCCGGCATTGCGCGCGACGCGAACGATGCGTCGCTGGATCAGCGGCACTTCTTCCGGTGGAAACTCTACACCAAGATCACCGCGCGCAATCATCACAGCGTCGGTGGCCTCAATAATTCCTTCGAGATTATCGATCGCCGCAGGCTTTTCGAGTTTGGCGACGATCATTGCGCGATCCCCAATCAAGCTTCGGGCCTCTTCAATATCGGCGACTGTTTGGACAAAGGACAGCGCGATAATGTCGACGCCCATTTCAAGCGCGAACGCCAAATCGCTACGATCTTTCTCTGATAGAGCTGGTACGGGTAGCGCTTTGCCGCGCACCGTGAAGCCTTTTCGGTCTTTCAGCACACCCGGTAATTCTGAGCGCACCCGAGGAGTATCTCCAGCTTCGATGACCGAGAAAATCAACAGCCCGTCATCGGCGAGAATAGTGTCGCCCTCCTCCAACACGGACAGGATTTCCGCCCGCGGAACTGGAATTGTCTTGGGTTCGTTGGTCTCGTCCCCGACGACAAGATCATATTCGCCGCGCATATCGAGCTTCAGTGCACCGTCCGGAAATTTCCCCACGCGGATCTTGGGGCCTTGCAAGTCTGCGAGCACGGCAATGGGCCGCCCGAGCAGATCTTCGGTCATGCGAATGACCTCGCACGTGCGCTTATGTTTTTCTTGCTCACCGTGGCTGAAGTTCAATCGGAATACATCGACGCCGGCTTCCGCCAGCAATCGGATTGTTCCCGGCGCCGAGCTACCGGGCCCCAGCGTCGCTACAATTTTTGCACTCCGCCCTCTTAGCCCAGCTGCTGATCTGCTCATGCTAATCGCCCTTACCCAGTTCTGCTGCTTCGCGAACTTTGGCCTCGATTCCAGCCCAATCACCAGCCTCCATTTCGGCTGGTGAGGCAATCCAAGTTCCCCCCGCCGCAATGACATTTGGAAGACTGAGATAATCGCGCGCATTGTGCGGTTTGACGCCGCCCGTCGGCATGAAATCAATGTGTGGCAATGGTCCGGCAAGCGACTTCAAGAAGTTCGCGCCGCCTGCCGCTTCAGCAGGAAAGAACTTGAGGACGCCATAGCCTTCCTCAAATCGCGCCATCGCTTCGCTCGCCGTGGAAACCCCAGGCAGGATGACCCCGTCATGGTACGCCAAGGCTTTGATCAGGTCTGGGCCAGCCCCGGGCGAGACCAGGAAGTCCGCCCCGGCTTTGAGTGCTGCATCCACATCCCCTTCCGAAATAATAGTGCCCGCGCCAACAATGAGGTCTGGCTCAGCATTTTTCATCTCAGCAATAACGTCTAAAGCAACCGGCGTTCTTAAGGTGACTTCTGCGCTTCGCAGCCCTCCTGCCATCAATGTGTTGGCCAGCGGCGCCGCGTGCTCGACCGCTGTGACAGTAAGAACCGGCACAATGGGCGCACCATGAAGCGCCTCACGGAAGGTCGCCATGTTGATCATACGTCGAGGTCCTCATCGAAATAGAGTGCTGCTGCTCCGATAAGCGCCGCATCGCCCTGCATCAACAAACGAATTGGAATAGGCTCCATGTAATGACTCATGGGTCCACGTTCGAAGAATCGCGACAGGGCGCTTGGTTTAGCAAGCCAGTCTACCAGACGCTCGGCGACGCCGCCCGTAATCACGACGCCCCCGCGTGTGCCATTGATCAGTGCCGCATCGCCAAGCGCATCTAACGTCGCGCCAGCGCGAATTTCGCAAATGTCACGACAAATCCGATCGCCGGCTTGGGCGCGTCGCATAATTTCAGCTGGCGATGTGACCTGCCACTCAACACCATCAATCTCGCAAAGCGCCTCATGCACGGCATCGAGACCAGATCCCGACAAGACCAGTTCTTTTGAAACATACCCATGACGCAAATGGAGCCTTTTGGTGAGCTCCCATTCGCGATCAGAGCGTGGCGCGAATGCCGCGTGACCACCTTCTCCGGTCATCACGCGCCATCCGCGCTCCCCCTCCGGCAACAAAGTTGCCATACCTAAACCCGTGCCTGGACCTGCGACCAAGATCGGCGCGCGCTCATCGGGTGTGCGTCCTTTATGAAGCAGGTGAAAACTCTCTTCGCCGAGTTCCGGAATGGAGCGTGCCATCGCGGCATAGTCATTCACTAGACGAATGCGCTCTAATCCCGTCTTGCGCGCAAGATCGCGGCTGTCCACCGTCCAATTCCGATTGGTCAAGCGGACAATGCCATCGCGCACCGGGCCGGCAAATGCGAACAAAGCTTGATCAGGACGATTGTTTCCGAGTTGTCCTAAATAGACATGCAAAGCGTCATCAAAGCAGCAAAACTTGTCTCCCGGCATAATTGCAATGTCTTCGACTTCCGGATGTCCGGCAAAGCCAAGGCGTGCCCGGCCAAACCGAACGTTCGTTCCGCCAATGTCACCGACTAATACACTGTCTGGCATCATGTTCCCCCCAACATAGAGAAGACGCTACCGCCTTGCTCTGAATTACTTACGCCCGCGCGAAAGCCCCCAAACATTTCTCGTCCCAATCCCATGGACGAGAGGTTCGGTCGAAACGGCACAGGTTGCCGTCCTTCGAACTCACGCGGATCGACATTCAAGTCCAAGCGTCCTTGAACGGCGTCCAAGCGAATGACATCGCCATCTTGTACTTTCGCCAACGGCCCTCCGCGGCTCGCCTCCGGCCCGACATGGATCGCTGCAGGAAACTTGCCGGACGCCCCAGACATCCGACCATCGGTCACTAAAGCGACTTTGTGACCCTTATCGTGCAGAGCCCCAATTGCGCCGGAAAGGCCATGCAACTCAGGCATGCCATTGGCTGCCGGTCCTTGAAAGCGCACGACAATCACAACATCGCGGTCCAATTCCCCAGCTTGGAAGGCGGCTTTCACAGCCTCTTGGCTTTCAAACACTCTGGCGGGCGCCTCGGTGACATGTCGCTCAGATTTGACCGCGGAGATCTTAATCACGCCGCGCCCCAGTGGGCCGTCTAACATTTCGAGGCCGCCGGTCGCCGAGAACGGATCTTCAATTGGACGAATGATTTCGAGGTCACCACTTTCACTTGGCGCATCGCGCCATTTCAGCGTGTCACCATCGAGCCAAGGCTCCTGGGAATATTGGCTTATCGGGCCAGACACCCCCTGCGCATCGCCTTGCAACAGTCCGGCTTTCAAGAGCTGGGCAACCACGAAGCCCATTCCGCCTGCCGCATGGAAGTGATTTACGTCGGCAGGACCGTTCGGATAGATCCGGCAGAGCAATGGCACCACCGCGCTGACATCAGCGAAGTCCTCGAGCGTCACTTCATAGCCCGCGGCCGCAGCCATAGCTGGAATGTGTAAAGCGTGGTTGGTTGAGCCCCCGGTCGCCATCAATCCGACCAGTGCATTCACAAAGGTACGCGCATCCACTAAGGCGCCTGCCGGACGATACTCGCCCTTGATTGAATTTTGTAGAGCTTGACGAACTGCCGCGCGCGTCAACGCTTCGCGCAAAGGCGTGCCTGGATTTGGAAAAGCTGCCCCCGGCAAATGGAAGCCCATAACTTCCATCAACATTTGGTTGGAGTTGGCCGTCCCGTAAAAGGTGCAGGTGCCTTGGCTGTGATAGCTTTCGGATTCTGCTCTCAAGAGTTCGTCCCGGCCAACATTGCCCAAGGCAAACTCTTGGCGAATGCGTTGCTTTTCTGGATTCGGCAGCCCCGAGGGCATTGGGCCCGCCGGCACCATGACATGGGGCAACCAGCCAAAGCGCAGCGCTGCAATGGTCAGTCCTGGGATAATTTTGTCGCAAACGCCAAGATTCAAGACCGCGTCATACGCGTCGTGGCTAAGCGAAACGGCTGACGCCATGGCAATGACATCGCGCGAAAAGAGCGAAAGCTCCATACCCTCTTGGCCTTGCGTGACGCCGTCACACATCGCCGGAACACCTCCTGCGACTTGCGCGGTGGCTGTATTCTTACGGGCTTCATCTCGAATAAGTTCTGGATAGTTTTCGAACGGCGCATGCGCGGAGAGCATGTCATTATAGCTCGTGACAATGCCGACATTCGGCCAACCAGAGCCCAAGATCTGGGTTTTATCCATCACCGCACACCCAGCGGACGCATGGGCGAGGTTGCCCTCTGAGAGCTTATTGCGTGCAAAGCCTTTCGGCCGACGGCTTTCGATCAACTCGACATAGGCTGCGCGGCTATCCTTGCTGCGCGCTTCAATTCGGGCAGTAACTTCGGCAATCGTGTCGTGGATCTTTGTCATGGCGTTTACGCTTCCCACCAATCTCTATCGTCGCGCCTCAGCATCAGTCGGGCTTCGACAGGGCCGTCTTCAAGACCGGCCTGATAAGTTTCCATTGGGACTTCGGCAGCATCCCAGGCTTCCAACAGACCATCGACCCATTTCCAAGCCGCCTCGACTTCTTCGCGACGCATGAACAGCGATAGGTTTCCGCGTACGACATCCATTAGAAGGCGCTCATACGCATCCGGATAACGCAGCAAGAAATTGTCAGCATAGGCGAGGTTCAACGGCAGGGATTTAATTCGCAGACCGCCCGGGCCTGGTTCTTTAATTTGCAAGTAAAGTCGCACGCCCTCATCGGGCTGCACGTTGATCACGAGCCGGTTGGATTGTGTTCCCACATTCCCGAACATGGAGTGAGGCGTCTCGCGAAACTGAACGACGATTTCAGAATGCCGATCCTTCATCCGCTTGCCTGTCCTGAGATAAAACGGCACACGGGCCCAGCGCCAATTGTCGATCGCGGCTTTGATCGCGACAAAGGTTTCGGTGCTGCTTTCTTGGCCAAGCTCTTCCAAATATCCCGGGACGGCTTCCCCGCGCACTGCGCCTTTTCCGTATTGGGCGCGCACCGTGTTGCGTTTCGCTTTTTCAGCGCTGATCGGGCGAAGCGCTTCTAAAACTTTGATCTTTTCCGTTCGAATGGCGTCGCCATCAATCGAGTTTGGAGGCTCCATGGCAATCAAGCATAGCAGCTGCAGGAGATGGTTTTGGACCATATCGCGCAATGCCCCTGACCCGTCATAATACCCCGCGCGATCCCCCACGCCGTAATGTTCAGCCACCGTGATTTGAATATGATCGATCGCTGTGCGGTTCCATAAGGGTTCGAACAGAGAGTTTGCGAACCGCAAAACCATCAGGTTTTGGACTGTCTCTTTGCCGAGATAATGGTCGATCCGATAAATGCACTCTTCTTCAAAAACGGCGCCGACCCCGGCATTGATCGCGTGCGCAGACTTAAGATCCGTACCAATTGGTTTTTCCAAAACCACGCGCGCGGAAGGCGTGTTCAACCCAGCCACTCCGAGCGCTTCGCAGATCGGAACGTATATCCTTGGTGTGACCGCCAAATAGAACACAAGTGGGCGGTCGTCTGAGAGCTTTAGATGGCCCTTAAGAGCGCCCCAATCCGCATCAGGCAGCGTCGCGTCCATGGCGATATAGTGCAGATGCTTTTCGAACTTTTTCCACTCAGTTTTATTGAGACTGTCGGGCGTTGCCGCTTCGCAAGCGTCGAAGGCAAAAGAGCGAAACGCTTTGTCGTCCATTTCGGACCTCGAAACACCAATGATTCGAGAATCCTCGGGGATCTGGCCATCTGCCCAGCGATGATAGAGGGCGGGCAACAATTTGCGTTGAGCCAAATCGCCCGTACCGCCAAAGATTACAATGTCGAACGAGCCGACGGGAATAAACTCCGCCATACCGCTCCCTTTTGATGCATTTATCTCCTCGTTCGTATGCTCTGACGTGACAGCGGTGTCAACGCTCGAGTGACGTCGCGAAAGAGTTTGCTCTGCCCTGATAACGCACAAAAAACCCCGACCGCTTTACGGTCGGGGCCTGTTCGCGACACTCGCGCAAATTAATTTCGGGACTTATCAACCAAGCGATCATTCTGCGCCCAATGCATCATACCGCGCAACTTCTCGCCGACCTCCTCGATCAAGTGATCATTCGTCTTCGCCCGCATAGCGTGGAAGGACGGTGCACCGGCTTGGTTTTCCAACACCCAATCGCGAGCAAATTTGCCCGACTGAATATCGTCCAAAACTGCCTTCATCGCCTTCTTACTGTCGCTATCGACTACGCGTGGGCCAGAGACATATTCGCCGTACTCGGCCGTATTGGAAATTGAGTAGTTCATATTGGCGATGCCGCCTTCATAAATCAGGTCAACGATGAGCTTGGTCTCATGCAGGCATTCGAAGTAAGCCATCTCAGGCGCGTAACCGGCTTCGACGAGCGTCTCAAAACCGGCTTTGATCAATTCGACGATCCCGCCACAAAGGACGGCCTGCTCGCCAAACAAGTCTGTTTCTGTCTCTTCCTTGAAAGACGTTTCGATCACGCCCGCTCGGGTGTTTCCGATCCCCTTTGAATACGAGAGCGCGACATCTTTTGCCGTTCCGGACGCATCCTGATGAATGGCGACGAGTCCCGGCAGACCGAACCCCATTTGGAACTGCGCACGAAGCGTGTGACCCGGTCCTTTTGGCGCAGAAAGCGAAACATCAACGCCGGCTGGCGGACGGATGAGATTGTAGTGAATGTTAAATCCATGACCAAACATGATGTGCTGACCATCGCGCACATGTGGCTCGATCTCATTGGCCCAGAGGACCGCTTGTTTTTCGTCCGGCACGAGGATCATCACCACGTCTGCCCATTGAGTAATCTCGGTTGGGCTCATGACCGTCAGGCCTTCCGCTTCGGCCTTTGGTTTCGAGCCAGACGTCGCCTGCAGGCCAATCCGCACATCGACACCATTATCTTTGAGGTTCAGCGCGTGCGCATGGCCTTGGCTACCATATCCAACCACGCCGACCTTTTTGCTTTGGATCAGCGAGAGGTCTGCGTCCTGCTCGTAAAAAATATTCATCTCTAGAGTACTCCTTGAACGGTCATTTGGGCGGCTTTCAGAGCCGGCTGTGTTTCTTTGGAAGCGAGGATTTCGAGGCGGTTGCCACGACGCGTTAGACATTGCTCAAGCATTCTCACTTGGCCGAGCGCTGAAGCGTCGATCGCGCCTACATCAGTCAGATCTAGCGTACAATCGCCGGGGTTTTGGGCAGCGCCGACCAGCGCCGATCGCAAAACCGGGCGGTGCGCCAGCACGAGATCACCAGAGAGCTTAAGACCACCCGCTTGTAGTGTTTGGTGTAACTCTCGCGGCTGTGCATCGACCACAGACGCCCTCTTCAGAGGCCCCAAGCGTCGATTCATCAAACCAATGAGGCGAGTGCCATCATCCCAATAACGCCGCCAGAGGGACGGTTCTGAAAAAATCCGCCAGACCCATTCGAGCCCGGCTTTTGAGACCCAACCCGGAGCGCGACTGATCGTTCCCGCCACAAAATCCACCACGGCACCAAGATGCGCGATCACAGGTGCGTTCAAGTGCTCTTGATTCTGCTCGATCCAAGCTTGGCCCTTCGCCGCACCCAGCGACACAATGATAAAGTCCGCCTCTGCGGCGTTAATTTTCGCATGGATTTCGTTGCCGCTCATGCTGTCGACGTCACCATATCCCGGATTGTGCCAGCCCGCCGCCACCAAACGGCCCTGCTCTTTTTGCAAAGTCGCGTGAGCCGCTTCTGCAGCCCCGTCGCGCCCACCAAAGAAAAAAGACGCGAATGGGCGGCACGCCTCTTCTGGTGTCGGTGCGCAAACGCTGGAATAAATCGGCCCCGGCCACGCGTTCGTGGATCGGCATACCTAGTTGCTTGGCCAGCCAAACAACCGGCGCGCCGTCGGCAAGACTAAGATCTGCATTGATAATTTGGCGCATCGCGGCCTGATCTTTCAATGCCCGCACCATCCAATTCACGTTTGGCGTCACAAATGAGAGTCGTGAGCGCGTTTCAACCGCGCGCTCGATAAGGCCCGCAGCCTCATCCAGCGTCACATTGTCGAGGGGCATTCCAAGAATCGCCCAGACATCGCGGTCGAAGGCTGACGTCATCCCTTTTCCGCACCTCGCTTAATGGAGAGCACGCCGGTCCGGCTCACTTCGACGAGCCCCAATGGATCCATTAAGGCACAAAACTGGTCGATTTTGTCGCTCGCGCCAGTCAGCTCAAAAATGAAACTCTTATTTGTCGTATCGATAACTCGTGCCCGGAAGATTTCAGCAATCCGCAACGCCTCAACCCGCTTATCGCCTTCCCCAGCGACTTTGATCAGCGCCAACTCACGTTCGACTCCGCGTTTTGATTTGGTGATGTCGATGACGCTCGCAACCGGTACAAGGCGAAGCAGCTGGGCTTCAATCTGTTCAAGCGTATGGGCAGTGCCTGCGGTCACGATGGTGATGCGCGATCTATGCCGATCGCGATCCACTTCAGCCACAGTCAGGCTTTCAATATTGTATCCACGCGCCGAGAACAATCCGACGACACGTCCGAGCACGCCAGGTTCGTTGTCGACCAAGATCGCCAAAGTGCGACGCTCTTCGTCCTCTTCGATATGGCTCATATCGTAGGCGCTTGCCGGGCTGTCGCTCACTGTACTGTCTCCTTCCGGTCCCCGAGATTGATGCCGGGACGACGAGATTTGAGGATTGATTTTAGCGCATTCGCGCGGTCCACCGCATCGCTGCGATGGTCCAGGCGCTGATCGTCATACCGATTGATCACCAAATCACGCCGTCTCGGATCGAGATGCGCTTGCAGCTCAGACACAACCAACCGCCGACAATCCTCGATAAAATCGCCGCTATTGTCAGCGGTCGGCCCACCCTGGCGGGTCAGGGCTTCAAGCTCATAATACGCGAACATCAACGCATCCAAAACCGGCGGTCGAGACCCGCGATAGGCGCCCTCTTTCTCACCGCCTTTGCTCGCCGGATCGATGTTCGGAAAAAACAAACGACCGCGCTCAACCAAAGAAGATATTGCGAGCATCATATTCACGCGCTGCTGGAAGAAGCTTGCATCATTGGCTTGATGCTGACGCGTGCGCGCGAACATGGCCGCGCGATTGAGCACATCGATGCACGCATTGCCCCAAGCAAGACTCTGCGCATCCACGCTATGGCGTAAGTTTTCCATTTGCAGCGCGCGCTGTTTGCGGGTTTCATTTCGACTGATCAAAGCACCAAATACAGCGACGCCAGCCGACAACAGCGCGATCACGACTTCAAGATGGTTCTGTAGCCACATGAATAGGTTCTCTAGGCCCATGGCGACCCCCTCGTTCAAGGAGACGCTTCTGCCAGAGCCAACGCTTGTGGAAAAGAGACCAGATGTCATCAAACGAGCTTTCGTCCCGCCTCATCGATTTCGTCGCCAGTGATCTCAGACAAGATCATCTCATTATGAGCCGCGCCTGAGGGGATCATCGGCAAACAATTCTCCGCTTTCGTGACACGACAATCAAACACGACTGGGCCATCATAATCGATCATTTCTTGGATCTTTTCATCGAGCTCCGCCGGGTGATCACAGATCAATCCCAAAGCACCATAGGCTTCGGCCAGTTTCACGAAATCCGGTAAGCTTTCTGAGTACGAGTGGGAATAACGCTCCCCATGCAAAAGCTCCTGCCATTGGCGCACCATTCCCATCCATTCATTGTTGAGAATAAAGATCTTGATCGGCAGTTTATGTTGCACAGCGGTGGAGACTTCTTGCAGCACCATCTGGACCGACGCTTCGCCGGCGATGTCGATGACGAGTGCGTCGCGGTGTGCCGCTTGAATACCCACGGCTGCGGGTAAACCATACCCCATGGTACCAAGGCCACCACTCGTCATCCAACGGTTGGGTTCTTCGAAATGATAGTGTTGTGCGGCCCACATTTGATGCTGCCCGACTTCGGTCGAGATATAGGTCTCGCGATCTTTCGTAAGCTCGTAGAGCCGCTCAATGGCGTATTGAGGTTTGATCTCATGATCGCTGTTAGCGTAAGCAAAGCAATTACGCCCGCGCCAGCGATCTATCTGGGCTTTCCAATCTGAGATGTCTTGAGCTTTGGTTTTGCCCCAGGCTTTGATCAAAGCCTCCAGCGCTTTGGCTGAGTCGGCGATGACAGGCACATCCGCCCGGATGACTTTGTTGATCGAGCTTGGGTCGATGTCGATATGGATTTTTTTTTGAGCCCGGTGAAAACGCGTCGATACGGCCGGTTACGCGATCGTCAAACCGGGCCCCGACGCAGATCATCAAGTCGCAATCATGCATGGCATTGTTGGCTTCATAGGATCCATGCATGCCCAACATGCCGAGCCAATCTTCGTGGCTCGCTGGAAAGGCGCCCAAACCCATCAAAGTCGACGTAACCGGGAAGCCGGTGATAGACTGCAGCTTCCGCAAAGCATCGCTGGCGGCAGGTCCTGAATTTATGACTCCGCCCCCGTATAGAAGACTGGACGCCGCGCCTTCTTCATAAGCTCTATCGCCTGTTTGATTGCGGCTGGGTCCGGCTCCGTTTGCGGGCGATACGTTGGTTTGTGGATGCCATCCTTGCCAATGTAAGTTCCGGTCGCGAACTGGACGTCCTTTGGAATATCGATAACCACGGGACCCGGCCTGCCTGTGGTCGCGATCAAGAACGCCTCGTGGATCGTGCGCGCCAAATCCTCAACATCCATGACCAAGTAATTGTGTTTGGCACAACAGCGCGTGATGCCGACCGTATCACATTCTTGGAACGCATCGGTCCCAATCAAATGCGTCGGCACCTGTCCCGTGATCACCACCATCGGGATTGAATCCATCATCGCGTCTGTAATGGGAGTGACCATATTCGTCGCTCCAGGCCCTGAGGTCACGAGCGCAACCCCGGCTTTGCCGGTCGAGCGCGCATAGCCTTCTGCCGCGTGTCCCGCACCTTGTTCGTGGCGCACCAAAACGTGCTGAATCGAAGGCTCGGTGAAAAGGGCATCATAGATAGGAAGAATCGCCCCACCCGGATATCCAAACATCACGTCCACACCTTGTTCCTTAAGCGCTGTAATGACGATCTCCGCGCCGGTCATTTGGCGGGTTTTGGTCTTGGCCTTAGGTTTGGTCTGCGTATCCATGATCTTGGTCCTTCGGGGTTTGCAGGGGATGAGAAGGTGAAGGTTTAGGTTAAAAAAAAGGGTCTCTGGAGAGAGACCCTGTTACAAGCACCTGCGACTGACGGTGTGTGGAACGTCAGCGCAGGTGCCTAATAACGAGTACGACTGTTGGACGCATGAAGCGTTTCCTCCCAAAAGTTGATTGGGGCATAACTTACCAATTAACCCCCGTCAACCTCCTTATAAAGGGCATGAATTACCCTTAATCGATCTTCGATGGTCAAACTTGGTATGCGCGGCCAGAATGGGAATTGGCGACCGATCCACGTAAATTGGCGTTTGGCATAGCGTCGCGTGTCGCGTTTGGCGTTTTCCGCGGCGATTTCTGCACTGATTTCACCGCGCAAGTATGCGATTAACCATGGGATGCCATGCGCTTTCATCGCGGGTAGGTCCTCTTGCAAGCTTTTTCCAGCGAGCCCCCGCGCTTCTTCCATCGCACCCTCCATCAACATGCCTTCAAAGCGACGATCTATACGCGCATAGAGGCGGGATCGCGCCGGCGTGAGCGCGACTCCCAACCACTCATCTGCTTCCAAAACCGGGCGCCCCTTCTTGCCTTGAAAATCAACTATGGATTTCCCTGTCGCAAGCCACACTTCCAAAGCCCGCGATAATCTTTGGCGATCCCCTTCACCCAATCGCTCGGCCGCTTTCGCATCCACTTGCTCGAGCTTTTCCCGCAAAGCTGGAACACCCCCCGCTTTATGAATGTCGCTGACTTCCGCTCGAACGTCTTCAGGCACAGGCGGAATCTCGGATAAGCCTTCGATCAAAGCGAGATGATAGAGCCCCGTACCGCCGATGATGATTGGGACTTTCCCACGCCTTTGGACTTTTGCGATGACCGGTTTGATATCGTCGAGCCATTTACCGGTCGAATAGCGCTCGCTGGCGGAGATGTGACCAAATAAATGGTGTTCAATCCCATCCATTTCGGCCGCGGAAGGCCGAGCTGAAATCACCCGCAGGTCGCGATAGACTTGCATTGAATCTGCATTGATAACCTCGCCATCGACACGTTTGGCAAGGGCTACTGATAAAGCCGATTTCCCACTTGCGGTTGGTCCATGAATTAGGATTGCAGGCTTCATGCTTTCAGTCGTAAGAAGCGGGACGCAACGCGTAAAGTCAGGAATGCCGAGATGACGGATAAAATCCTCCGATCCTCACATATTGCAACCGCCGTTGCGCCCGTCTCTTTTGGGTTCATGAAACTCGGCTCTGCGCTCGAAGCGGCGTGCGCTGAGGCCAATCTGACGCAAACCAGTCATGTGCGTCTGCTCGGCACGGAGGAAAGATGGGCCGCGGTGGAAATCGCCGTCGCTCTCGGTGGCGCTGACGTAAAAAACGCGCGTGCCATTCTGACAGAGACCTTTCACGAGACGGCAGATATCGCCCTCATCCCGGCTCGGAACCGAAAAAAGCGCCTGCTGATCTCTGACATGGACTCAACCATCATTGAGCAAGAATGCCTCGATGAACTTGCCGCCTACGCTGGGCTGAAAGACGAGATCGCAGCGATCACCGCGCGAGCGATGGCAGGAGAGCTCGACTTTGAAGGGGCGCTGACGGAACGCGTTGGCAAGCTAAACGGGCTCAGTTTGACCGCCTTGCAGCAATGTTATGATGAACGCATCAGTTTAATGCCCGGCGCGCGGACCCTTACGGCCACAATGACCGCGAATGGAGCTTACTGTCTTTTGGTGTCTGGTGGCTTCACCTTTTTCACATCGCGCGTCGCAGATGCTGCAGGCTTTAAAGGGGACCGCGGCAACGTTTTGCTAGATGATGGCGCAACCCTGACGGGCGAAGTTGCACGCCCCATTCTCGGCCGAGAAGCAAAGCTCGACGCGCTAGACGATGCGGCCTTCGCAAACGGGCTCAATCGCCATGATACGATCGCGATGGGAGACGGCGCTAATGACCTCGCCATGATCGAAGCCGCAGGACTGGGTCTCGCGGTTCACGCCAAGCCGATTGTCGCGCAAGCCGCGGACGCAGCGATCAATGTCACCGACTTGACCACCGCGCTTTATTTTCAGGGTTATACAGACAGCGAAATCGTTTGGCGCGAATAGAGATTATCCGCGAACATCAATATCGATCGCTTGGAACATGGTCTGCGACCGACGATAGATCCGCAGTAAGAGCGGTTGGCCCTCTCTGGCAATAGCCTCATCCATCGCGACCAAAGCGTCTTCAGGTGTTTCAACGGTCTCAAACGCCATTTCCATCACGACGTCGCCTTTACGCAGCTTGCCAAAGCTTGGCCCACGTGGGGAGACAGACCGGACCAGTACGCCATTGATGTCTTCAGGAATGCGATACCGCCGACGGTCTGTTTCAGAGAGTTCAACAAAATCGACCCCGAGCGGATTATCGGTCAGCGTGCTGTCTGTGTTGATCGCCTCTTCCTCAGCATCTTCTTCGTCTGAACTGAGCTCTCCAAGCTCGAACGTCACCGTACGCCTACGTCCGTCGCGTACGAGTTCGACGTCGACTTGTTTGCCGATTTCTGTGTCAGCGACGATCCGGCTGAGGGCGCGCTCATCCACAACGGGACGGCCATCGAACATCAGGATCAAATCGCCAATCTCAAAATCTGCTTTCGATGCCGGACCATCATCTGTAATCCGGGTGAGGATGACGCCCGTGCCCTCCTCAAGCCCGTAAGCTTTGGCCAAATCGCGATCTGCGTTTTGGATATTCACACCAAACCAGCCACGACGGGCTTTCCCAAAATCAATCAATTGCTGACTGATTTGCGCAGCAAGATTGGAGGGAATCGAAAAACCAAGTCCCACCGAACCCCCGGTTGGGGTAATGATCGCGGTGTTCACTCCGAGCACCTCGCCATTAAGGTTGAACAAAGGTCCGCCCGAATTGCCCGAGTTAATCGCTGCATCGGTCTGAATGTAATTATCGTAATTGCCGGAATTGATATCGCGGTTACGTGCAGACACGATCCCGACGGAGACGGAACCGCCAAAGCCAAACGGGTTGCCGATCGCCATAACCCAGTCGCCCACTTGCGCTTGCTCGCTATTGGCCCAATCGACAAATGGGAATGGCTCGTCTTGCTCGACTTTCAGCACGGCGATGTCTGTCGCCTCGTCCGTTCCAATTAGCTCCGCCCGCAATGTGCGGCCATCAGAGAAAACCGCATTGATTTCGTCCGCGCCGCTGATCACGTGATCGTTGGTAACGATCAAGCCATCGGGTGAAATCACGAACCCAGACCCTAAAGCGCCCTCTTGGCTAAAGCCTTCGGGGTCACGACCGAAGAACGGATTAAACTCACTGAGCGGCTCGCCATCTTCGAACATGGGCAAGTCATTGGCGATCACTTTCGAGGTCGTGATGTTGACCACGGCTGGCATCAATCGCTTGGAAAGCTCAGTGAAACTGTCTGGCCGTGTCTGTTGATCGACACGCTCGGTTTGATCTGACAGAGACTCTTGCGCCAAGGCTGGCGCGGTCGCGAACAGAACCAGAGCGATTGCAGACAAAGAACGGCGCATCAATACGGATCTCCTACAGATGTATTCACATCTTATGCGTAACTAGGGCGTTATCTGGGCAAGGTGCAAGCCTTTGTCACCCGCCGAATCTTACCATCACATAAAGTAATAGTCCGCCGATCGCCATCGACCACAAGCCAGACTGTCGAATTGTCGCCTCCGGCATCTCCGCGAGCCAGGCTCCAAAGCGTTTCATCGCTTCAGGAGCGCCTGCATAAATCGCCCCCTCCAAAAGGAACCAAAGTCCAATTCCAGCCAGAATGATCGTCAGCATTTCTATATCTCGCGAATCAAAAACCCCGCCACAGCTTAAGCCGAGCGGGGTTGTTTGGATATGCCGTGTCCGTTAGCGGCGAGGAAACGCCATTCACCCGGGCTTGCGCGATTGAACTCGTCACAAATGCCGAGATTGTCTGGGCCGACAACAAGCTGTGTCCCTTGCGTGAAAGCCTGCTCGCAAGCGATCAGAGCGCGCTGGAACCGGAAGAATTCAGCATCACGCTCATAGGCTTCCGCATAAATTTCATTCCGCTGAGCATCGCCCTCACCTCGGATTTGTTCTGACTCACGGCGGGCCTCGGCGAGCAGAACCGTCCGCTCGCGTTCAGCTTCCGCGCGCACCAACTTGGCACGTTCGTCACCTTCGGCGCGGATTTGTTCAGCTTGCTGGTTCCTAGTAGCAGCCATCCGGTCAAAAACCCGTTGCGACACATCTGGTGGAAGATCCACGCGCTTGATCCGGACATCGATAATATCAATGCCGCGTCCTGAAATCGCATTGCTCAAGCTTTCACGGATCTGGTCCATGAGTTGTGAGCGCTGACCAGAGATGATCTCTTCCGGCAGCTGGCTACCAAGCGCATTACGGATCGCGGTATCGGTAAACCGGAGCAGCTGGTTTTGCGCTTCGCGCTGTGTGCCCAAGCGTTGATAGAAGGCGAGCGGCTCAGAAATACGCCAACGCACGAATGCATCCACGATGAGCTGCTCCTGGTTTGATGCGAAGACTTCAATGTCCGGCACATCCAAACCCAGGTTGCGCTTATCATAGGTCACGACTGACTGAACGAATGGGATCTTGAACTTCAGACCGGCCTCGTCTGTTCCAGGTTCGTTATAGGCCTCAACCGCAGCACCAACTTGCAAAACGAGAGATTGTTCGCGTTGATCGACGATAAAGAATGAGTTGAGCAAGGCGATCAGTGCGCCAAGCGCTACAACTATTCCGACTATTCCAAACGGTTTCATGTCTAGTTCCCTCCACCGCTACGGTTGACGCGATCAAGCGGCAGATATGGAACCGCGCCAGAATCGCTATCGAGAATGAGTTTGTCACTGCGGTTCAAAACCCGCTCCATGGTCTCAAGATACATCCGCTCGCGCGTCACTTGAGGGGCTTTTTGGTACTCCGTCAGGATCTGCTTAAATCGATCGGCCTCACCGGTTGCGTCCGCAATCACGCGATCGCGATACGCTTGCGCATCCTGAAGGATTTGCTGCGCTTCACCACGTGCCCGCGGAACAATGTCGTTGGCGTAACGATTGGCTTCTTGCACCAAACGCTCAGCATCCTGACCTGCGTTAATCACGTCAATAAAGTCGGCGCGAACAGGGGCTGGCGCCAAGGCTTCTTGGATCTCAACGTTCTCGATCGTGACGCCGGCTCCGTAATCGGCGAGCAGCGTTTGCAGCTGATCCCGCACAGTTCCAGCAATTTCGCCACGGCCGGTCGTCAGGACCGCATCGAGGGTCGACTTGCCGACCACTTCACGCATCACGCTTTCCGCTGCGGCTTTCACCAGCGGTGTACCGTTATCGATGTTAAGAATGAAGTCTTCCGGGTTTTCGCCATCATAGAACCAGAAGACGCGGAACTGAACGTCAACAATATTCTCGTCGCCGGTCAGCATCAGGCTTTCGCCCTGATTGATCCCGACTTGCGTCTCTTGTTGACGCTCTGATGGCAGAATCTCGTGGGTTTCAATCGGAGCTGGCAAGTGTACATGCAAGCCCGGTGTGAAGTTCTTTTGATACTCACCAAACCGGAAGACCGCAGCGCGCTCGCCTTCGTCCACGATCACGACACCGGTCGCGAGCCAAGCTACCAGAGCCACGACACCGAGTGCGATAAATCCACCGGGTCCAAGACTCGGTGGTTTGCGACCACCGCCGCCGCCACGACCACGACGCGAAAAGCGCTCCTGCATTTTCCGCATTTGCTCTTCTATATCGTTTCCGCCGCCGCCTTGGCCGCCGCCACCACTGGGACGTCCCCAAGGTGAACCGCCATTTCCGTTGCCTCCAGAACCACCGCTGCCCCACGGGCCACCATTGGCTTTGGGAGGCTCGTCGCCGTTTCCACTATTATCGTTCCAGGGCATTGCCCCTCCTTATGGTCACACCAGGTCACTGGCTTTTTGGTTTCTGGGTGCCTATTTGCGATCGAAAGGCCTCTTCATCAAGGACATAGCCCATGTTTTGGGACAAGAAAGACCGTAAAACCGTGTCAGATGCGACAATCCGGAGCGCCTTAGGCGATCCGGATTGGCTCTCAGGTGTGCGAATCGCTGAGAATGGCGGGGTGACTCTGGTTATCGAAGCTGATGAGACAGACATGGCTGCGGCCGAACAGCGACGTTTAGACGCTGAGTCGCGGGTGATGGATTTGAACGGCGTAACTGAGGTTAAATCGGTACTCACCGCGCAAACGTCTGCGGCACCGGACCTGCCGACCCATTCGAGTGCCCGACGCGTTCGGAAAGGGGCCCGATTGTCAGATGAAGCTCTCAATCAAGGTCAGCCCGATCAAAGCGCACAAATATCGCCTATCCCCGGAATCTCACGAATTCTCGTCGTCGCCAGCGCCAAAGGCGGTGTCGGCAAATCAACCGTCGCCGTCAATCTCGCTGCGAGCTTCGCAAAACAAGGCTTACGCGTGGGGCTTTTGGACGCCGACATTTATGGCCCATCAATCCCGACCATGTTGGGGGTCAGCGACGCCAGCCCTGCGACGACTCCAGAGAGCAAACTCATTCCCGTGACGGCACATGGCATCGAAACCCTTTCAATTGGCTATTTGACCGACCCCGACGCACCGATGATTTGGCGTGGACCAATTGTTCAATCGGCGATCACGCAAATGCTCAACGATGCGGCTTGGGGCACGCCAGACGATCCGCTTGATCTTCTTATTATTGATACTCCACCGGGAACTGGGGAAGCCCAACTAACCTTAGCGCAACGAGTGCCAGTTACGGCAGCCGTGATTGTCACGACACCCCAGGAGGTCGCGCTCGCAGATGTCCGACGCGGGGCAGCGATGTTTGCGAGAACACATGTGCCCGTATTGGGCATCGTTGAAACGATGAGCTGGTTTGAAGATCCGGCCGGCAATCGTCATTATCTAATGGGCGAAGGTGGTGGCGCCGATATGGCCCGCGCCCTTGGGCTCCCATTGCTGTCGCAAATCCCAATGATCCAAGCCATTCGCGAGGGAGGCGACACCGGCCAGCCTGCGTCGCTGTTGGAGGGGGCGCCAGCGGATATTTTCATGAATGCAGCGCGCGAGATCGCTCTTAGTCTCGATGCAATCCAAACCAAGCCCGCACCAAAAATCATATTCGAGGACTAAGTCTCAGTTTCGATCAAATTTAATCGTTCCCTTGAACGACGATTTCGCACTTTTCTTGTACGGCTTCGTCAAGGGACATTAGTAATGCTGAGTACGTCATCACGCCTTCATACGTCTGTGTACGCGACTTTGTTGTCGGTCGTACTGATTTGCGCGACGGTGCACTTCACCGCTTTCATCGCGCCATATCTCGACGCCTATGGTGCGAACACAGTGACCTACACAGCTTTGATCGCCTCCTGCATTTTGGCCCCACCGGCCTCGATTTTGATGGCCGTCTATTCCAGCAAACTGATCAAAATCCAGGAACAATTGCTTGAGCTTGCGACCACTGACCCGCTTACGGGTCTTCTCAATCGCCGCGCCTTCGCGCATCGCTATGAGCGTGAGTCTGCGCGTTATGCCCGGACCAATCGCCCACTTAGCTTGCTCCTAATCGATCTGGACTATTTTAAACTGATCAATGACCGACATGGCCATGCGGGTGGGGACGAGGCGCTCAAGATCCTTTCGAATCACTTACGCGAAACCAGCCGGTTCGGCACAGATGATGTCGCGCGTTGGGGCGGCGAAGAGTTTGCAGTGCTGCTTTCAGACACCGGCCATCAAAGTGCTTTACGGGCGGCGGAACGGTTACGGCGACAAATCGAAACTTTGCTTGTGACATTCAACGAAACACCTATCCGGCTCGAAGCGAGTGTGGGTGTTATCGTTTGCCGCAAGGGCGAGTCTTTGGAACACGCCGTCCAACGCGCTGACCTCTGCTTGCGCCAAGCCAAAGACCAGGGACGCAATCGCGTGATGGCGTTTCCGGAAGATCTTCCAACCGACACTGACGAAGCGTCTGTCGCATACAGTCGCGCTCACAACGCCTAGCTTCTCCTGGTTGTCCCCGCTAACACGCGGCGATGACAGATTTCCAAAACGACCGAGCTTCGAGCGCGCGCTCACTTGACCCAGCAGACTGGGTCGCCTTCGAGGCGGCCATCGGTAAAGTATCCAGCGCGGCTCTAGAGAAGTTCAAATGCGCACGAGACGGACGTGTTTGGTCGCCGCCCACAGATGCACTGAAGGCTCAACTCGCACAGCCGCTCCCGGAGCTTGGGAACGATCTGGATACTTTGGTCCAGAACCTTACGGACCTTCTCCCCTATGGCGTTGGAAATACCCATCCGCGTTTTTTTGGTTGGGTGCATGGATCTGGCAATCCCGGCAATTTGCTGGCGGAGATTGCCGCTTCAGCATTGAATGCCAATTGTGGCGGTCGCGATCATATTGGCATTTACGTCGAACGGCAGGTCATCGAGTGGTGCAAAACTCTGTTCTCGTTCCCGAACACCGCGAGCGGGTTGATCGTGTCGGGCACATCGATGGCCACCATCATCGCGGCTAAAACCGCTCGTGACGCCGCCTTCGATTTTGTCAGCCGCAAAACGGGCGCCGGCTCCGCGCGCTTGATTGGCTATACATCGGCCCAAGCGCACAGTTGCCTGGCGCGCGCATTTGATATGATTGGGCTTGGCACTGATGCGCTGCGGGCAATCCCAACGTTAGATGACCACACCATCGACTTAGGTACGCTCAAACAAGCGATCGCTGAAGATCGCGCCTCAGGGTATCAGCCCTTCTTCTTGGCTGGAACGGCGGGTACGGTGAACACCGGCGCGATTGATGATCTCGACGGTCTTGCAGACATCGCACGAGATGAGCAGCTTTGGTTCCACATAGACGGGGCCTTTGGTGCAAGCGCCATCGCTAGCAAAACCCTCGCGCCGCGATTAAAGGGCTCTGAGCGCGCAGACTCCCTCGCTTTTGATTTCCATAAATGGATGCACGTCAATTATGATGCAGGATGCGTCCTCATTAGGGATGCAGACTTACACCGGCGTGCCTTCGCTAATCGACCAGATTACCTCGCTGCGAATGGACGCGCATTAGCGGGTGGCGATCCTTGGCCGGTCGATTTCGGCCCAGAACTGTCCCGTGGCTTTCGAGCCTTGAAAGTTTGGGCGCATTTTCTTGAACACGGCACGCAAAAGCTCGGTGAGATGATCGATAAGAATTGCGAGCAAGCGCGTTATTTGGGCGATCTGGTGACGGCGCACGCTAAACTCTCCCTGCTCGCCCCTGTCTCTCTCAACATTTGTTGCTTTCGCTATGTCGAGGAAGACCTCAGCGAAGCAGACTTGGATGCCTTGAATGCTGAGATCGTTGCTGAGCTACAAATGCAAGGGATCGCAGCTCCGTCTACAACACGCCTTGATAATCGATTGGCCATTCGGGTGAATATCACCAATCACCGCACCGAGCGTGAGGATCTCGACATTCTCATAGACGGTATCGACCAATTAGGCCGAGCCCTTACGGAAGGCGATTAGCCCGCTTCCTTCTTAGCGTCATCGTCGAGCCCATATTCACGGACTTTCCGGTAGAGCGTAGAGCGTCCGATTCCAAGCCGACGGCTCACTTCGCTCATATGCCCAGCATAATGTTCAATAGCGTAAGCAATCAAATCGCGCTCGACATCAGAAAGGCTGCGAACCTCGCCGTCTTCAAGAATAGACACAGGCGAATCAACACCGTTCACAGCAGGAGCAGGCAAGAGGTCATTCGCAGGCAACGGGCTCGCGGGAACTTCTGGCAATGACGCAATCTCTGGCATCACGCCGCTAATTTGCGGGAAGTCATGCGGTTGTAGAAGATCGCCTTCACAAAGAACCACCGCGCGGAACACGGAGTTCTCAAGCTGTCGAACATTGCCTGGCCAATCGAATGCGCAGAGCATTTTTAAGGTCTCTGGCGCAGCCCCAACGATCCGTGTGCCTTCCGACGCATTGAATCGCTCGATGAAGTGATCCACCAAAGCTGGCACATCTTCAACACGCTCGCGCAGGCTTGGCATCTCGATTGGGAAGACGTTCAAGCGATAGAAGAGATCTTCGCGGAAAGCCCCCTCTTTGACGCGTTGAGCAAGGTCCCGGTTTGTCGCCGAAATGATCCGCACATCAACTTTGACGGGTCGGCGCGCACCAACAGGGTCTACCTCCCCCTCCTGCAGTGCGCGCAACAATTTGACCTGCATATCCAAGGGCAATTCCCCAACTTCATCGAGGAAGAGCGTGCCGCCATCGGCTTCGACAAATTTACCGGCAGACCGTGCAACGGCTCCGGTAAAAGCCCCTTTTTCATGACCAAACAGGATACTTTCAACCAAATTTTCCGGAATGGCACCGCAGTTTACAGATATAAACGGCTTACCAGAGCGATCGGACGCACCTTGGATGCAACGCGCGATCACTTCTTTACCAACCCCGCTCTCTCCCAGAATGAGCACAGGAATATCCGAGGCTGCTGCCCGCTGTCCGAGGCGCAAAACCTGGCGCATGATTGGTGCGCTGGCGATCATGTCGTCGAAACCCATGCCACCTTCAGCTTTGCGCGTCAGACGCTTAACCTCACCTGTCAGAGACGACAGTTTCAGGGCATTGCGAATGGAGACGACGACTCGCTCTGGATTGGCCGGTTTGACGACGAAATCCACGGCTCCCGCCCGCATCGCGGCAACAATTGTATCGATGCCACTGGTTGCCGTGAGCATGATGACCGGAAGGTCCGGACGGCGCTCGGTCAGCATTTCGAGCGTATCCATACCGGAGAGGCCTGGCATTGTGAGGTCCAAAAGTACGACGTCCGCCCCGGCATTTGCATCGGTGGCGATCGCGACACCGGTTTCGCCGTCTGGGGCCGTGCGGCAAGCAAATCCTGCTTTTTCGACCGCTGCAGTTAAGAGACGTCGCTGTGTTGGATCATCATCAATTACCAAAACTGTTTTAGCCATACCAAAGTCCCTCAATCGGTCACGTACAGGTCGTACATGGTTCATTTCGCTACGCCCCGTTATGGCACATAGAGATGAGGTTATGGTTCAGATGATAGTTTGAATTTTATGCAGTTTTTCTAGATCTGCGAGGGGTCCTTGAAGACGTATTCGCGCCAGCCTGAACGATCAAAAGGCGCCCATTCATCTTCGGGTTGCGCCAAACGATCTGCGACGGCGACCATGACTATCGGGTTGACGCCCAGCCCAACATGGCTCGCCGGCACCACGATGTTTTCTGTGTCTGCCCCTTTAGAGGGACATTGCACCGACCCTCGCCAGGCGACAATGCCGTCGGTCTTGGTCAGGATAGAAGTTGTCGGAACTGGGGGTGCCGCTTCGAGATCACGATAACGGCCTTCGGCTTCGGGTTGCGTTTCTTTGCCATTGATCGCTTCGAACAAGCGCGTTGGCGCGGCGTGGCGACGACTATTGGTAATCGGACTGCCCAGAGAAATGACAAACCGAATAATATCTGGGTGCATTTTTGCGAGCTCGCGTGCGAACACACCGCCCAAGCTCCACCCTACAATCGAGAGTTTTTCGCTGTTTTCCTCATAGATCCGTTCAACCAAATCGGACATTTCGCGCTCACGATTTTCGTTGAACCGGACATTGCGCCCGAGCCCCCACCCGTAAGACTTGTACCCGAGATCGTCGAACAGGCGTCGCATCGGACGGGTGGAGCGATCACTCGCCATGAAACCGGGCAAGACAAGGACGGGATGCCCATCGCCTTTAGGTAGATTGCGCATCTGCTTACGGAGCAGACCGAAAGCGCCGAGCTCAAAAATCGCACGGCCTTCTGTCAGGGTCCAGAACGGATGTGGCGGTTTCGCCATCGTCGCAGCAGCCATTATTTCCTCCCGTCTTCCGTGTTTTCACGGTTATTCGCACAACCATGCTCCGATACGGCATAAGTGACAAGACTAGAAATGGATGCCTAATTTTAGCTGGCTTTAGCTTTTGCTTTGCGAGCCGCTGGTTTCTTTGTTGTGCTGGCGCGAGGTTTTCGCTTCGTCGCGGCCGCCGTCTTTTTTGTTGCAGCTTTACTCGGCACTGGCTTGGCTAGCGAAATATCGACGCCTGCGGCCTCTGCCATCTCTTCAAAACTCTCTTGCAAGCACTGGCTGTAGAATTCTGGATCCGGCATAACGTCTCGATCGGCGGTGAAGGAAATCGTAGCTTCGTTCACATAGCTCTGAACGACGTGGCCGAGCGCCATGCCATCCACCAAACAGAGCAGGCCCTGCATGCTGACCAGTTTCGCACCCGCCGAATAAATTGGTACTGGTGGCCCTGGAACGTTGGTCACAACCGTATTGATCACTGGCCGCACCATATAGTTGGCCATGCCCAGCCTCGAATAGAGCTGCGCGCCGAGCGCCATAAATAAAGCCGGCGAGACTTTACTCGCTTCGGTCATCTGCCGCGCGCCGATGGCATTGGTCATTTCTTTAGAGCGGCTCGTCTGGTCGAAGACATACGCCATGCGTTCCGCAGCATCCTCAATATGCGTTCCGAGCGGGGCGATCATGGCTGAGACCTGATTGCCCATCGTATTTTTCTCGCCTTCGGTACGCACAGAGATCGGCGCCATCGCGGTCATCGTCGTCTTCGGTAAGTCATTGTGATGCTTGAGATATTTGTGCAATCCACCCCCAATGATGGTGAGCATCACATCATTAACCTTGGCACCAGGCGCCAGTGCGCGCAGCGCTTTGATATGGGACAACTCAAACACACGGCCCTCCACCACACGGTGCGGGGAAATCTTCGTGTTGAATCGCGTCTTTGGCGCTTCAATGGCGGCTTTCAACCCAAACTCGCCTTTGATCATGCCTTTGGCGGCGCGGTAAATACCTGGAACTGCTTGCGCGGAGACTCCCATTTGCCGGATCGGATTGATCCAAGCGCGGACATAGCCTTTGGCGAACATACCAACACGGTTGGGGAATTTTTCGGGCTTCCATGTATCGGGCTGATTTGGAGGCGCCGTTGACGGTTCTGCCGTGTGCAGCGCATTCATCAGGTCGATCCCAGACATGCCGTCAATCGCAGCATGGTGGACTTTCGTCACGATCGCATATGATCCTTTGGGAACGCCGGGCACATTGTCTAATCCTTCGACCACGGTGAACTCCCATGGTGGACGAGACAAATCGAGCGGACGGGCGAACAGACGCGCGGCCTGGATGCAGAGCTGCCGCCAATCGCCGGGCTTGGGTAACGCGACATGGCGGACATGGTATTCAAGATCAAAGTCTGCGTCTTCGACCCAATAGGGGTAATCGACGTTGAACGGCACTTTGACGAGCTTCTGCCGCATCGTCTTTGAGAGTTGCATCCGTTCTTCGTAGAAGCGCAAAATGTCCTTGAACCGGACGAAACCGCCCGGTGCCGTGGAAGGATCGTAGATCAGGATCGAACCGATATGCATCGGCGAGCTCGGGGTCTCCAACGCCACAAAAGAGGCATCCATGCCCTGTAACTGTTCCATATTTTCCTCCCAAGCCAGCCCAATGGAGACTGTATCGCCCCTTACGTGAAACTGGTTTCGGAAACTATGACGGTTTGTGTTCAATTTGACCAGTCGCGCTCGCCTAAAACGCGAATGCGCTTCGCGGAATGCTACTTAAGCGGTGATGCATATCCGTCACGCCGCTCAAGATAAGTCGAAACGCGAATAAACGCGATTGCGTGAGCCCGGTTTTCTTATTGGTCTAATCGAAGTTGCGACGAGAGGAATTATAAGTCGGCAACTCGATTGACTCTGTGGGGGAGGAATACAGTGGACGAAAGTCCTAAGACCGGGCGGGTCTTGGCCTTTGTTTGTGGTGTCGTGTTTTTAGACGCGGTCGGAATGGGCTTGATCATGCCGATCATGCCAGCTTTGCTCGATGAAGTTGCTGGCTTGTCGATCAGTGAAGGCGCGACCATTGCCGGCCTGTTACTGACAACATTTGCCGTGATGCAATTCATATTCGCCCCTATTCTCGGCGGGCTGAGTGATCGGTTCGGGCGACGACCAGTGCTTCTCTTAGCCCTATTGGGATTTGCCATCGATAGTTTCATCATGGCTTGGGCGCCCACCCTGACTTGGCTTTTTATAGCGCGCCTCATCTCGGGCATTTGCGGGGCGACGTATGCCGCGGGATATGCCTGTATTGTCGATATTTCCGCCCCTGAGGAGCGCGCGAAACTATTTGGATATGCAGGCGCCTCGCTGGGGCTTGGATTCATATTTGGCCCCGCGCTCGGCGGCCTGCTCGGCGAGTATTGGGTGCGCCTGCCCTTCATTGTGGCGGGTGGATTGATCTTTCTCGTTTTTCTCTGGGGCTATTTCACGTTCCCCGAAACGCTCAAGGAGAAGAACAGACGTCCGTTCACTCTGGCCCGCGCCAATCCTATTGGCAGCCTCATCTCGATTGGGCGATACCCTGCAGTCCTGATCGTGCTGGCTGCATTGTTCCTTATTCAATTGGGAAATCATTCCTATTCGAGCATTTGGTCCTTCTATGTTACGGAAGTCGCCGGCTGGACGCCTTTTCTCATTGGGGTGTCGATCAGCGTTTACGGGTTCGGTGTGGCCGGTGTTCAGGGGGGTTTGACGGGCCCGGTCGTCAGCCGCTTCGGCGAGGTGCGCGCGGTCTATTTTGCTTTGCTCGTTGGACTTGTTTCCTTCCTCATCCTGGCCTTCGCGCAGAATGGCGTTCAGATCTACACCGCGATCGTAATTGGCGTGTTCGCTGGGTTCCTGGGACCGGCGATGCAAGCTTTGATGACGGAACGTACGCCCGCCGACTCTCAAGGCGAATTACAAGGTGCAATAACGAGTCTCTATAGCCTCGCCTCAATCATAAGTCCGTTGGCGATGGCGTTTTTGTTTTCCGCTTACACGGACGAACCAGGATATTATCTGCCCGGCGCCCCTTTCTTACTGGCCGCCGGCTTGTGTGTCTTTGCAATGATGATCTTTGGCGTCGGCGCGAAGCGGCTGAACCAACAGCCGCTTCCCGCCGATCAAGTCAGCCAATCAATGGCTGAGAAGTTTGATTAAACGCGCTCGATGATCACCGCCGGGGCCATACCACCAGCGGCGCACATGGTGATGAGACCATACTTGCCGCCAGACCGCTCCAGCTCGTCCAGCGCCGTCCCAATCAGAATTGAGCCCGTCGCCCCAATCGGGTGACCAAGCGCCATCGCGCCGCCATTAATGTTCACTTTCTCACGGTCGAGATCCAAGTGACGAATGAACCGCTCTGCCACGACGGAGAAGGCTTCGTTGATTTCCCAGACGTCGATATCGTCTTTGGACAAACCAGCTTTTTCGAGCACTTTCTTCGCCGCATTGACCGGCGCGTTCAGCATCAAGGTTGGGCAGTCGCCCATATTGGCGGTCGCCACGATGCGGGCCCGCGGGGTCCAGCCATTCTTGTCGAGCGCGTCCTGAGAGGCGAGCAGAAGCGCCGCAGCGCCATCAACGACGCCGGACGAATTACCGGCATGGTGGACGTGATTTATCTTGCCCTCAAGCTCAGGATATTTCTTGGTCACCATGGTGCCATACGTGTTGCCTTGGTCATCGACAGGGATGTCCATGAACATGTTGAACACGGTTTTCAAACCACCCAAGCTTTCCATGGTCGTGCCCGGACGCGGGAATTCTTCCTTGTCGAGGGCCAGTGTGCCGTCTGGATTGTGAACCGGAACAACCGACTTATCGAACCGGCCTTCCGCGATAGCGCGGGCAGCGCGCTCTTGGCTTACCACAGCCAGCTGATCCACCGCTTCGCGATCAATACCCTCCAGCGTTGCGATCGCGTCGGCGCAAACCCCTTGCTGAGACTGCGGGTGCTTTTCGCGCAGGCTCATATTGCCGGCGTCCAGCATCGGAGGGACTTTCGGGTCGGCGGTTGCGGAGGTGTAGCTCATCATCTCGGTGCCACCAGCGATAACCACGTCCTCCATGCCGGACATCACCTGTGCGGCCGCCATATTGACTGTCGTAATGCCCGAACCGCAGAACCGGTCCAGCGTCACACCAGATGCTTTGACGTCATATCCGGCGTCAAGCGCGGCCATACGGCCAAGGTCAGCGCCTTGCGCGCCGCGTTGAGAGCTGGTGCCCCAGATAATGTCGTCGACTTCAGCGGTGTTGAGATTGTTGCGGTCACGGATCGCGGCGAGCACAGTCGCACCGAGGTGTTGAGGATGTAGGTGCGCAAGTGCGCCCTTGCCCTGCTTGCCAATACCACGCGGTGTCCGACACGCGTCAACGATATATGCTTCAGCCATAATTCTGCTCCCGAAATCTATGAGTTGCAGAGGATATGCTTTACGTGCGCGTCAACGACAAGCCGTGACGTTGGGTGATCAGCGTCTCATAATCGCCGTCTTGTCACTCCAAAGCGGATACGGCACACTCATTAACCATAGTCGCAATCGAGTGGGAGGACGCCTTATGCGCAGTTCGAATTCGATCTTCACAGCGCTTTGCCTAAGCATCGCCATGACCGGTAGCGCCGTCGCCGAAGAGGTCGCGGATCCAACTCAAGGCACCGGCCTGATCCCATTATCCGATGAAGAATATGAGGCCCTCGAAGAGCGCGATCCGCTTTTACGGGGGGCTTTGCCTGAATATGTCGATTTGAGCAGCTTTTTTCCTGAACCCGGTCATCAAGGAGCCCAAGGCTCGTGCGTTGGCTGGGCCGTCGGATACGCGCTCAAAACCTATCAAGAGGCCAAGGAAACCCGCGCTGTGCGCCCCACCGAGGATCGCCACTTTAGCCCATCTTTCGTCTTCAACTCGATCAAAGTCGGAGATGATTGCAAGGCTGGCAGCCGGATTACCGATGCACTCGCCTTTGTCCAATCGACCGGCGCAGTATCAATGTATGACTTTCCCTACATTGAGGACGAATGCCCTGCACCACCTGAAGAGTTGCTTAGCCGCGGCGAAGACTATCAAATCCAGAGCTTCAATCGGCTCGAACGCGGCGACTTATTCGCGATCCAAGAAGCCTTGTCGAACGAAAAGCCCGTGGTCGCGGGCATGTATGTCTATCCAAGCTTTCAGACTTGGTATGGTGACGGCGTCTATGCGCACGACCCCGACAATGAGCGCCGGAAAGACTATCACGCTGTCACCATCGTCGGTTATGACGACGAACGAGAAGCCCTCCGTTTGATCAATTCCTGGGGAACGGAATGGGGCGATGGCGGTTATGCTTGGGTGGATTATGACGCCGCTGAAAAGCTGATCCGCGAAGCGTATGTGACCACTGACAACAACCTGTTCGGGGATTTCGATTCGATCGACCCTGATCAAGTCTACGCCGTGCTCACTGGGGATTCATCCGACACAATGGCAGGCACTGTGGCGCCGGGCACACCTCCTGAACCGGTTACAGAATCCATGCTTGAGACGGCCGTCACCGGACATGTTGGTCGTGACCCCGAAGGTCGCACGCCAAGCGGCTACGACTATTACCCAGCCTCGGTTTGGCTAGCTTTAGAAGAACCGCAATTGGAACAGATTGAAAGCGTTCGGTATTATTTCTACCACTCAACCTTCTCTAATCCGATGCGGCCTGTCCCGGACTCAAACGTGTTTCTCGCGACCTGGAAAGGCTATGGCTGCATTGAGGATGCGGAAGTTCGGGTGACTCTTAAAACGGGTGAGAAGCTCAGCGCGCCCTTCAGCCTATGCCGCATATGGGACCGCTTTCACCCTGGCGCCTTCAGAAAAGATGGTAGAGGCCCGAGCTCAGATCCGCTGCGGTCTGAGGACGCCTTTTCGAAAGAGGACCCGAACTAGGATTTGTCCGCCGCGCCACCGCGAAGGATAAAACGCCTGTCACAGTAGCGGCACTCGACCATGTCATCGGCGCCCATTTCGTACCAGACGATGGGGTGCCCCAGCGCCCCGCCGCCGCCATTGCAAGACACTTTGCGCTCATCGACATAAATAACTTCGGGCTCTTCATAAGTCGGCGTCTGTGTCATGGGCTTGCTCATATCTTCCCCAAGGTGAAATTGCCAATGCGGCGGTTCAAGCGGTAGCTAGGCTGGAGCGCGAGTGGCGTCAATCCGGCACCTAACTGAAAGGAGCAGTCCTGAATGTCCATCACCCTTTATCATTGTGCTGATGCCAGGTCATTGCGGCCACTTTGGTGCTTGGAGGAAATGGAGCTCCAGTATGAGCTCGTCAATCTCCCCTTTCCCCCTCGGGTCTTCGCCAAAGAGTACAAGCAAATTAATCCGCTCGGCACCATTCCCTTCTTGGTCGACGCCGACACGCAAATGACCGAGAGCTCCGGAATTTGTCATTATCTGACGCAAAAATATGGACCGACCGACCTCGCTTTGCCAATTGAAGATCCTGAATATGGGAGCTTTCTAAATTGGCTTTATTTCAGCGACGCGACCCTAACGTTCCCGCAGACGCTCGTCCTGCGTTATACAGTCTTAGAACCCAAGGAGCGACGCCTCCCGCAAGCCGCCGAAGATTATGCCGCTTGGTTCTCGGGGCGCTTGCGCCATGTCGAAAGCGCGCTCGAGGATCGCACGTATCTGGTCGCTAATCGCTTCACGATTGCCGATATCGCCATTGGCTATGGCTTGTTTTTAGCTTCGACTTTAAAGCCGCTGAAAGACAGGCTGGGTCCAAATGCGAGTGCTTATCTCGAGCGCTTGAAGGCGCGTCCGGCATTCGCGCGAGCGCAAGAAAAACAAAAGACTTGAGCGAATCCGTACGCCACACCTATATCGGACGCCTTAAGCGCACGGAGCCTGCATGAGCACACCAGAATATGCCATTGAAGCCATCGGGTTGGAGAAAACCTATCGTGCCTCGGGCAAACTGCCGGAGATGCGAGCGCTGAAGGGCATAGACTTGAAGATCGAGCGCGGTTCGATCTTTGGCCTGCTCGGACCGAACGGCGCGGGGAAGTCGACCTTTATCAACATTTTGGCGGGCTTGGTCACCAAAACGGGAGGAACGGCAAAGATTTGGGGCCTCGATATCGATCAGCACCCGCGTTCATCGCGCGCAGCCATCGGCGTGGTAAACCAAGAAATCACGATGGATCCGTTCTTCACGCCAATCCAAGCGCTGGAGCTGCAAGCGGGGTATTACGGCGTACCAAAAGCTGATCGCAGAAGCTTAGAAATTCTCACGGCCGTGGGCTTGGATGACAAGAAGGACGCCTACGTTCGTCAATTATCGGGCGGTATGAAACGGCGCCTGATGGTGGCTAAAGCTCTGGTCCATAATCCGCCGGTTCTGATCTTGGATGAACCAACCGCAGGCGTAGACGTCGAACTGCGCCGTTCGCTCTGGGCCTATGTTCGTGAACTGCACGCCAATGGGACAACGATCATTTTGACGACGCATTACCTCGAAGAAGCCGAAGAGCTGTGCGATGAGATTGCGATTATTAGCCATGGCCAAGTTTTAGCACAGGAGCCAACCCCGCAATTGCTGGCACGGCTGGATCAACGCTTGCTCAAGATCACACCGAAATCGCCATTGCATTCAATCCCCGACAGTTTGAGAGACCTGAACGCCAAACTCTCAGAAGACGGAACACTCGACATCACCTTCCACAGCTCTGAGACCGGAATCGGTCGGCTCCTCGAACAAGTTCGAGAAGCCGGGGTCAGTGTGGCAGATCTTTCGACAGAACAGCCAAACTTGGAAGACGTCTTCGTCGCGATGACGACCGAAACGGCTTAAGCGCCTTTCACCAAACGCAATTCGATCCGCTTCAGCTCGCGTAAGACGCCGAGATGGTTCATGCGCATCCAGAACCAGATCTTGATCAGGCCGACCGATAGGCTCGACCAACCGACAAGTGCGCCCCAAAGCACGACGATTTTGAGGTTCTCAGCCTGCAACATATTGATGAAGGCCCAAACGCCTAGTCCGAAGAAAAACAGACTGAAAACGAAGGCAAACGCCGTCCAATACCGAAGCGGTCCGGAAAATGTCATACCCATTTGCTGGAACAATCCAACGTCCTGCTCCAACTCTTTCAAGAATGCCTCATCATCGGCATTCAGGCTCGTCAAAAGACGGTCTTCAAAAGTGCTCATCAGGTCTCTCCTTTCAAGCGAGATTTCAAATGCTGCCGTGCATTGAAGATGCGCGACTTCGCCGTACCAACGGGAACGCCCGTTACTGCGGCAATTTCATTGAGGCTGAGCCCTTCCCCGAAATAGAGAATGGCCGCCAGTCGGTGATCGTCGCTCAAGCTGGCAAGCGCTTGATCGATCTCGACTTGCAATTCGCCGCGGGCCGGTTGGCTCGGCTCCGGCGCCGCATCGAGGGGCGCCGAGCGTTGGCGGTCAGTCTGCACTTTGCGAATTCTATCGACGCATTTGCGCCGCAAGATCCCAAACGCCCAGCCGGGAAACATGGCCGGGTCAGACAAACGCGGCCAGCCGCGGCAAATACCGGCCCAAGCTTCTTGCACTGCCTCTTCGGCTTCGCTGCGATCACGGACCAAGCGCAAGGCTGTGCGCATGAGGCGCGGATACCATCGAGCGGCTAAACGGTTGGCCGCTTTCTGATCGCCCGAACGCGCCAGCGTGACGAGCAGCTCGTCATAGACCCGTTCTGTTTCCTGCCTCGCCATTGCTGGCCTCCCATTGGCTTGCATATCTATAGTCGAGTGATCTGCCAAAAAGGTTCACTTCACGCTGAGACATGGCTTCACGCCGCGCGCAGGTTCGATACGAAGACTTCAGACGAGCATTCAGGAGAAACGCCATGGAATACAAAGATGTGGTCATGGGTCGACGCAGCATTCGCGGCTATCAAGACAAGCCGGTGCCGAAAGCCGTCATCAAAGAGGTCTTGGAAATGGCCATGCGCGCCCCAACCTCGTACAACACCCAACCCTGGAATTTCTTCGTCGTCGGGGGCGAGGCTCTGAACAAGATCCGCAAGGGCAATGTCGAGAATATCCTCGCCGGAGTGCCGGACAGTCGCGAATTTCGCGGCGGGCCAGGCTATGAGGGGGCGCACCGCGAGCGGCAAATCGAAGTGGCAAAGCAATTGTTCGGCGAAATGGGCATTGAGCGACACGACAAAGAAGGTCGCCAAGACTGGGTTATGCGGGGTTTCCGCCAGTTTGATGCGCCGGTCTCGATCGTTGTCACTTATGATCGGTCCATTCATGGCAGCGACATCGCGCCGTTCGATTGTGGCGGTGTCGTCAATGCGATCGTCAACGCCGCTTGGTCCAAGGGCCTGGGCTGTGTGATCAATTCGCAAGGCATTATGCAATCGCCTGTTGTTCGCGAGCATGCGGGCATTCCGGATGATCAAGTAATCATGATTTGCGTTGCGATGGGCTGGCCAGATGAGAGTTTCCCGGCCAATGCTGTCGTCTCTAATCGCAAATCGATTGAAGAAAGCGCCACTTTTGTCGGATTTGACGACTAGACGCTTACCTGCGCGCGGGCGAGCTCTTCGATCCAAGGCAAATGCTCGCGCCCGACAAAAATTTGGTCAGCGATAACATAGGCGGGTGCGCCCACAATCCCCGCCTCTTCCGCTTGAGTTTGCGCCTCATCCATTACCGCCCGCGCGTCTGCGAGGCTGCCTGAATAAGCCACACCGCTTTCTTGCAGCAGTGCATGCACCACCGCCATATCATCGAGATTGACATGCGCCTGCCAGTAGGCATTAAACGCGCCGCGCACGAACGGCAGCACATCCCCCTCAAGTCTGGCCAGAACGCCAAGGGCGAGATCGGTCGATCCCGGTGTCGGTGGAAACCTCAGATCGATTCCTTGATGGGTCGCATATTTCACCGCTAAAGCGCGCTGCGAGGCCGCGCGCACACGGCGATGGCTCTCACCCACCGTCTCCTCTTGGCCAAGTTTAGGGACCTCTCGTTCAATCGTTCGGAACGGTTTCCAGTCGATTTCGATGGATAAACGCTCCGCCAGCGCGAGCGTTGGCGCGATGGCGAGGTAAGCGCCCGGCGATTTGAAATCTATATAGACAGTCAACATCAGGCGATCTCGTAGGCAATGTCAGGTGGTGTCCCACGCTGGCCGCTAAGCGCCCAGCGCAAGTATGGGAGGTGCTCGCGACCGAACAGAACCTCGTCGCCCAGCACATAGGTCGGCACCCCGTATATCCCGTTCGGATGAAATTGCGGCTGCAGCTCGTCATGCAAAGCGAGACCCTCGCCGTGCGCATAATCCACGAAACCGTCAGTCTCGACGCCCGCCTGTTTCAAACAGCTCTCAACCACGGCGATGTCTTCGATGTCGAGTTCGCGACGCCAAAACGGCGGATAGACCGTTTCGAAATACGCGCCGAGTTTTTCGCGCGCCGTCTGCATGACCCAGAGAATGCCAATATTCGGCAAACGCGAATCCCAGATTTTTTCTGTCCCTTTCAGTATTAAACCCTGTCGTTCGGCATAGCGCCGCGCATCACGATAAGAGTAACGAATGGCATTCCACGTGCGTGGGCTTCGCCCTTTCGAGGTAACCACTTTGCCTTTCTTTTTCTCTGCGGACCCGAGATAGCTTGGAATGTCCAAAGTCAGCGGACGCCAGTCGAATGTCATCCCCAGCTCTGCTTCCAAAGCGAGCGTCGGTCGGATCGCAACAAAAGCGTATGGGCTCTTAATGTCGACATAAACGATAAGCGGAGCGTCACTTTTCAGTACGTGCATGTTGGAGCCCTCTCGCCCTGATCGAGTCTCTTATCTCTTAATAAAACGCGTTCAATTCAAGCGACCGCCTTACGCCATCTTTTAAATCTCATTCATAGAGCGGTGGGATGGCCGATGTTTTCTTGAAGAATAACTCGGCGCGCAGTGTCTCAGATCGCGCGCAACGGATTGCCTTTTGGGTGTCTATTGCGGGGGCAATTCTAAACACGCTGCTATTCAGTATGTACATGATCAATGATGGCTTGAGCTCGCTGTTGATCACGAATTTCCTGTTTTACATGCTGCCGCTCTCAGCGATCGCACTGAGCAGCTATCACAATTGGAATTTCCAATTCGTCTTGGACGCCGGGATCGCCGTCGTCTATTTTTATATGTGGGGAACGACGTTTTACGACGCGATCATGGGCCACCCCTCCGCGCTTAGCTATCCGACGCTCTTGTTTATACCTTTCCTGCTGATCTTGGTGACCCGCTATAAGCTGCTCGTTGCCTATGCCGTGCTCCAAGCAGGCTTCGTGTATGCCTATGGTGCCAACTTTATGGCTAATGCGTTCGAGCTAACCTCGCCGAACCTCAACACCTCGATGGTGGCAATCTTACTGGCACTTTTATCATCGATTACGCTTCTGACGCTCGCCATCGTGGCTTACTCGAGGCAGATAACTGACAACCGATTGCTTGCGCTCGTTCAAGAAACTGAGCGTATGGCGTCGCAAGACCCGCTGACAGATCTCAAGAACCGCCGCGCCTTCATGGAAGACATTGAGCGCCTTTGGGAGACGAAAAACACCTTTTGCCGTGGCGTTCATCGATTTGGATCGTTTCAAACCTTTGAACGATGAATTTGGTCATGCGGCCGGAGATCAGGTGCTCAAGACGATCGCTTCGCGTTTGCAATCTGCGCCGCATACTGTCTCGGCAGCTCGTCTTGGCGGCGATGAGTTTGCGATCCTGATGAAAGATCATACCCATCAGGTCAGCGCACGGCGCATTGCCGAACGGCTCTACAAGCAAATGATCGCCGAAATCGACCTTGAGTTCGCGAAAGTTACCGTCGGTGCATCCTTGGGCTACGCAGAGTCGGATCAACACAGATATAGCGTTGCCGAGCTCCTTCATGCGGCGGATTCAGCCATGATGCGTAGCAAGTCCAATGGCGGTGGGATCGCCGGCTTTGACCCAGCCCTTGATGCATCCAGTCTCGCAGCAGTCGCGATCGAAGAATTATTCAGAAAAGCTCTGAAGAGCGGCGAAATCCGGCCAGCGCTTCAGCCCATCATAGACGCTCAAACACGCACACCGGTGGGATATGAGTTGCTGTCGCGTTGGCCCGCGAGTGGTCTACCAAGAGACCCGAGTCCACTGGAGTTCATACCCGTGGCGGAAAAGCTTGGCCTCCTCAATGAGTTGCTTTGGACAACGCTTTCACCAACGCTCGCTTATTTGGCCAATCGTGATTGTTTCCTGGCAATCAACGTCTCGCCTTCACAACTCTCCAACAGCTCGTTCCTAAGCGACCTCAAATCGATTGCCGATCAACACGCGTTTGCCTCTCGATCGAATTGAAATCGAGGTGACCGAACATGTCGCCTTCCGAAATTTGGAAGCAAATATCCGTATTCTCAAACAAGCCCGCGCTATGGGGTGCCGGATTGTTTTGGACGATTTTGGGGTCCGGATATTCGTCGCTGTCTCTTCTTGAGGAATTGCCGCTTGATAAGGTCAAGCTTGATAAGAGCCTTGAGGGCACCGCCAATAAGCGCGGCGTCTTGCAGGCCACGATCCAATTGGCACTCGGCCTGAAATTTCAATGCTGCGTCGAGGGAATTGAAACTCCGGACGCAGCAAGCTTCGCGGCAGCTCAAGGGTGCGATCAAATGCAAGGCTATTGCTTCGGCCACCCGCAAATCATTTTCTGCGAGACATCGGATTTACGCATCGCCTCATAAAGGCCACTGCGCACCTGTCATGCAGCGCTTGTCATTAAGCTCCTCGGCCTTCTATCTACCCCATGGAGGTCGACGCATGTTGGACGCGATACGAAACTTTGGGCAGGATGGTGCGGTGCTTTTGCTTGGCCTCGCCGTCGGGGCCGCATGGATCGTCACAATCGTTGCGCCAAACACGTCTTATGACCACCTCAAAGAAGACGCTGCGGAAGATCACGTTCGAGAGCTGCTGAAATCGGCATCAGATCCGATTGCGGTCTTACTCTTGGTCGCCGCCGGTCTTGCGATTCTCGGAGGCGCCTTGATTGGCGGGGTTGGGGCCTTGATCGCCGCTTTTGGATTCTTCACTAATCGCTGGACCCTCGCCAACGCCGCGTCAGGCGAAGGTAAAAAGCGGGACCAGAAACCGGGCAAAACCCAACGCATACTCGCAGTGAGCTTGACCCTGGTCTTTTCCGTGTTGGCGGCGGCAAGCGCCGGGCTCGCGATATTCGGTCTTTAAGAGTCCGATTGTGTTTCTGCCGCGTCTTCAACCGGTGCCCATGGCGCGGTTAGTTCTTCCAAGACTTCCAGATCCGAGCGCTGATTAGACAGCTTGCGCAATGCTTTGAGAAATTCACCTCCAGCGGTGACGCCATCGGCGCTAAACCGGACGGACAATTCAGCGGCTTTGGCATAGTACCCCTGGGCTGCCTGAAAATCCGACGTGGCTTCCGCACAAGCTCCGAGATTGTGAATTACGGCCGGAGCTTCCGGATATTCCTCTGCCATCCCTGTCCACATAGCACATGAGGTGAAGGGATCTTTAGACGAAATATCGAGCGCTTGCTGAAATCGTGGATCAGCACGGGCGACCGGATCAAGCGCCTCAGTCACGAAGGTCGCGCGAACGGTTGCATTGCGTGGCGCAATGTCTCGCCGGATGGGCCCGAGTGTCTCAAATAAGGCGTCGCGGACCAAGTCAGCGGGCGCATCAAGACCAGCGAAGCCAATCGAATTGTATCCAGCCAAGCCGTGATGATGGCGCTTCCGCTTCAGCTTCTTGTTAAATTCGCCATCATAGACACCCGTTTCATAACAGGTTTCACGGCTCGATGTTCCCCCATAAGCGCCAGAGAACACGACTTCTCCAGTGTCGGCGTCAACCAAACGCGGATGGGCGCTCACAGCGACGCGCTCCTCAACGCACAATTCCTCAACATCGACGCGCGTTTCGCAATCGAAAAGCCCATCCCACTCAAGCATTTGCTGGTCGTGCGGTGGTATTCGCTCCAATCGTAAGAATCTATATCGACATGACCGGTATAGGTCCCCGCCGGGGTCTCTCCGGGGACGCCATACGAAAAGTCAGCTAGCGTAAACCATTGAGCGCCATCGAAGACTGTGTTGGCGATCATGCTTTCAAAATTGGCGGGCATACCAGCCACCGGCGGGCCCTCTGAACCGATCGACTTGAACGGTGCGTGTCTCAGCCGCTGCCAAGCTCGCGGGCATCAGCCGCGCTTCGTAATTGATCCCTGGCGTCGTGCAGGCCGCCGCGCCGGTCAGCGCGAGTGTGGTTGCAAACAGCGTCTTCTTCATGGCCTTTATCCCTGTAGCCTGCGCAAAGATAATGCTGAAACGCCTGAATAGCGTCTGAATACATTAGGAAAATTAAAGGGCAGATTCTTGCCGCTAGGGAACGCTTGCGACGCGAGAAGCGAGTTTGCACATACGAACGAAGAAAAATTGAGGGATCATTTTATGTCCAATACGTCGCCCCTTTTTGAACCTTACACGCTCCGCGGCCTAACCATTCCAAACCGGGTGGTCATGGCCCCTATGACGCGCTCCTTTTCACCAGGTGGTGTCCCAGGTGAAAATGTCGCTGAGTATTATGGCCGCCGCGGCGATGCGGATGTCGGCCTGATTATCACAGAAGGCACAACCGTTGGGCGGGGCGGTGCGTCAAACGATCCGAAAGTCCCGAATTTCCATAAGCCGGACGCACTGGCTGGTTGGTCAACGTGGTCGAAGCCGTGCATCAAACGCCAGGCAAGATCGCACCGCAATTGTGGCATGTCGGGATGATGCGCAAACCGGGAACAGGGCCAGATCCAGACGCCATCTCAGATAGCCCGTCCGGCCGCACCCATAAAGGAAAGCAGGTCCAACCCGAGCCGAGCGAAAGCGAAGTCGCAGATATGGTCATGGCTTATGCCGATGCGGCGGGCGAAGCCAAAAAGCTCGGCTTTGACGCCATCGAAATCCATGGCGCGCACGGCTATCTGATTGACGAGTTCTTTTGGAACGTCATGAACACCCGCGAAGACAAGTATGGCGGGAACCTTGCGGAGCGCGCGACCTTTGCTGGAGACATCATCCGTGAGTGCCGCAAACAGGTCGGTGATGACATGCCGATCATCTTGCGGTTCTCGCAATGGAAGCAGCAAGAATATACCGCGCGCCTCGCTGAAACACCTCAAGAATTGGAAGCTTTTCTCCAAGTCTTCGCTGATGCCGGCGTCGATGCGCTGCATGCGAGCCAACGGCGCTGGTGGGAAGCCGAATTCCCGGAAGTCGACGGCAATGAAGGGCTGAACTTGGCCGGATGGTGTAAGAAGCTGACTGGTCTGACCTCGATTACGGTTGGATCCGTTGGCTTATCATCAGACTTTATCGGCGCCTTCGCCGGAGAAGATTCCAAAACACGTCCGATCGCCGATGTCATTGAGCGCTTGGACAAAGGCGAGTTCGACCTCGTCGCGGTTGGTCGCGCCCTGCTCCAAGACCCGTTTTGGGCTCAGAAAATCAAAGATGGTCGCACGGACGAGCTTGCCGATTATGATGCCAAGGCCTTGGCCACGCTGTACTAGACAGCTCTATAAGTGAACCAATTTCGACATAGGCGCGTAGACAAAGCAAACAAGAAAGCTTTGATCTATGCGCCTGTCTCGTCTCTTTGCCCCCTCTTT
>CBDIHJ010000037.1:0-97933 GCA_965279045.1 Henriciella sp.
AACTTCTGGGTTAAAGATCCCGCCGCCTGGACAGGTCGGGTCAGTCTCACGAGACAGCCCACCGGTCGTATTATTCGGGTCAGCGATCAGGGCTGCGCCTTCGAAGTCGACCCCAAAGATATTGGTTCGGTCCTTGGTGAAGTAGCCCAGGCTCACAACAGCGCCCGGTGCGAAATACCATTCAGCCGAAATATCAATCGAGTCGACTTCTTCAGGGAGCAGACCCGGATTACCAAGAGCCACAGCCGTGTTCTCTTGTGGTCCGAATGTAAAGGCCGTGTTCAAGTCACTGAAGTTTGGACGACGAATGTCGGATCCATAAGCGAAGCGAAGGATTAAGTCGTCCCGCGGTTGGGCAACTAAATTGAACCGGGGCAGCAAGAAATCATATTTGCCGGTCGTCGCTTCGAGCGAGCGGGTGCCGTTGGCGTCCGCAGGACCGAAACCAATAGATGTGACGTCAGTTTCTAGATAACGAACGCCGAGATTGCCTCGGAATATGCCATGCTCAAAGTTGGCTTGCGCATAGATTGCCTGGGTTTCCTCAGTCACGTCATAGAACGAATTCTGATCTGACGAGAGTACGGCAACGAGATCGCCATCCGCTTGCGGCTCAAGCGCCCGCTGCGCAGCAAGTGCGCCTTCGAGGATGGAGAGCACGCCGTTTGGATCAGAGAAAGCGCGGTCCGGATCGATGAGCAGGAAGTTCGCGATAAACAAACTGCGCCCGTCAGCGTCTCCATAATTAGACGGCCCGGGGACCAGCAGTTCTGAGAAAAGCGTTCCGTTCGGGCTGTCTTCAAGACGGCTAAACCCACCAATCCGATCGTTCACGCGATCGAACACGGATGAAGATTCATTGTAGCGATAACCCGCATCGATCGAAGTCAGGTAATCTCCCAAAAGACCATTATCGGAAAAGTCATATGAGACGTCGATCCGGAAGGCATCTTCTTGGTTTTCGGTCGTATTTCGGCCGATATCGACCTGATCCAAAACCACGTTGGCCGGGTTGGTAAGGTCCGCGACCGAAGGCGCGAACGGAGAGTCAAAGTTGATTCCCCATGCCAGAGAGTCGCCTCGCAGATCATAACGGAACGGAACACAATTATCGTTGCTGGTGCTCGGGTCACCAGACGCCGCACCGTCTAGTGGACAGTTCGGGTTGATAAAGTTGAGGGTGGTGCTGAGGTTCGGATTTCGTGTGTCCGCGCTGGTCATTGCGTACTCGGCGCGTACGGTCCAATTGTCCCGCTCCCACTGTCCAGCCAGAGCGAAAATTTCGCTGTCGGTGACCCGCGACCCTGTATCGCTTGAGAAGCGCAGGTTCGGATCGTCATCATCATTGGCTAAGTCTGGCTCGAGCGTCCCGACCAGGGCGGCGGGGAAGTTGCGAAGGTCGCGTCCATTGTTAGACGTGACGCCAAAGTCGACCGTTTCAAACTGGCTCGGAATGCTGAGCTGTCTGAGCGTGCTCACGCCCGATGCTTGCAACCGATAAGAATCTTGGCTGCGTTCTTGTTCGTTGATGATGTAATCGAGACTAAAGGTCAGCTCGTCGTTCGGTGCCCATTCGAATGTAGAAGCGATGTTGGTCGTTTCATAATCGAAATTCTCTTGTTCCTGAACCAGGAACTGGATGCCGAGGAACTCTGCCGGGTTAGCGCCTGGAGGCGATGCGACATTGTCACGGTCTGTCCGAGGGCGGAACGAGACGGTTTCTTGCTCGGTATAGCTGCCGCTAATCACAAAGCCGACTTCACCCATGTCTGTATCCCAGCGGTTGCCGATGGCTCCTGAGAGACGCGGTTGAATGTCTTCTGTGCTGAGGCTGCTGTCTTCGCCTTGGATGCGAATGTTGCCAAGCCAGTCATTGAGTTGAAGCGGACGGATCGTACGCAGGTTGATGGTGCCGCCGACGGAGCCCTCAATGGTTTTGGCTTCGGGGGCTTTCGTCACTTCGACCGAAGAAATGATCGCAGCATTGACGTCTTCAAAGTCGATGCCACTGCGGCCTGATCCGGATCCGACGGTTGAAACCCCGTTGATCTCGATGCGGTTTGCGTTTGTGCCGCGAATTTGGACGCCTGTACCGACGCCAGCGGTCCGGGTGATTTGAACGCCCGTGATATTCTCAAGCACTTCGGCAAGGTTTTGGTCGGGCAGTTTACCGATGTCTTCGGCCTGAATGATTTCTTTGAGGTTATCTGCGTTCCGCTTCTCATTGAGTGCGTTTTGCAGAGATCCCCGAATACCTTGGACAACCACGACGTCCTGTCGTGCTTCCTCTTCATCTGCGCCTTCAGTTGCGTCTTGTGCCAGTGCGACTGAGCCCAAGGGCAACGCGACGCCTGCAAGCAGAGCTGCGCGCCAGATCGAGCGGATGGATTTGTCCTGTCTACTACGATGCATACCAATTTCCTCCCGGTACGTATGTCTTCGTTTTATCTCGAAGTGGGTATACGCATACGCACGCCAGTCAGGCTGTCAACCAATTTGGTTCACAAATTAGGACCAATTGGTAGGACCACTTGGTTTTCAGTGCTTTGATGTTGCGTTTATGTGACAGGCATTATTTGCGGGTGTGGCCCGGGCGATATCCAGCGATTATCGATGCGTGCGGTTTTAGAAAGACGCAGACTCTTTGGCTTGGAATAGCGCGAGGGCGGGGGTGCCTAGCTTGCGAGAGCGGACTTGAGGTATTTCTCGCGATTTGCATGAGAGCGGCGGCGCGCTTCTTCAATCGCATGTTGTTCAGAGGCAACGAGAAGATTTTCAATCAGGCGCGAGAAATGAGCGCGCATTGCCTTGCGGGCTTTGTTCGGATTTCTCTCCTTGAGTGCGTCCAGAATCGCTGCGTGTTCATCGACACGGCTGTAGGAATCCTCTTCGCAAACCGCGGCGTACATTTCTCGAACGTCGGGGAGCTCAACCCGCATACGCCAAAGGTTTTCCATAATAAAGTAATTGGCGGTGTTGCCGCTCGCTTTGGCAATTGTCATATGGAATACACGGTCGGCTTCATCGGCCTCGTCGGACTCTTGGGGCGAGTTTTGCATCCGTTCAATCGTTTGCTCTAGGACAGCTATTTGGTCTTCGGTGATTTCGGTTGCGGCCAATGCGGCTGATTCTGATTCGAATAAGAGCCGGGTCTGAGTGAGCTCGAACGCAGTGACTTTTGGTAGTCGTCCGAGGTCCTCTTGCTCCAAGCGCTTCACATACACGCCAGATCCAACTTTAATTTCGACGTGCCCTAAGGCTTCTAGCGAGATTTCAGCTTCGCGGATCACAACACGACTCACACCAAGCTTCTCGGCGAGCTCGCGTTCACCTGGTAGGCGTGTGCCCGGCGGGTAAGCGCCAGATTCGATCATATCTAGGATCTGGCGAGCGATTTTTTGATAAAGACGCTTTTCAGCCATATCCAGATTCCTCGAAAAAAGTGAGCTTATCTGAAATAAGTTACCAAATTGTCCTACCAATTCAAGAGCGCATCCAGAACATGTAAAAATAAGTGATATATAACAGGGATCTGCAGGGATATTCAGGTTCGTCCACTCTGTGCGCCCGTCTCAGGTAATTGTGTTTGGCGACGAAAGGTCTTGCCGTTGCTGATGTCGTCCCGGCAATTGCTTTCTCGCGAAGGATGGGCGCAGTCCATTTGAAACCGGACTAAAGATATTTAAAATTGGTATGCATTAATGGTTGACAATATCTCGCGCCTCAATAGCGTATGATGAAAGCCCACGAGAAGGGGTGGATCGGGAGGAGACCTATGAAAGCCATTGCTGTGGCAGTATTGGTCGTAGCCATTGGTGTAACGCCAGGCTGCGCCGTGGCGCCTGAGGCTTCAGGCGTTATGGATGCTGTTTCCGATGCCTCAATTCAACAAATGGTCGTGAAAACGCCGTCGGAATATGCTGCCGCAATGCAGTCGGTGCAGCCGGGCGATACGATCATTCTCGCAAACGGGGTCTGGCGTGACTTCGATCTGGTCTTCGACGCCGAAGGCACGGAGGGTGCGCCGATTCAGCTGATCGCTGAAGAGCCGGGTCAGGTTGTTTTAAGCGGTCAGTCCAGCCTTCGTTTGGGCGGTCAGCATCTGATCGTTTCTGGCCTCGTCTTCAAGGATGGTTATACCCCGTTAAACGAAGTGATCAGCTTCCGGGTTAATAATGACCGACTCGCGTTCAATTCGCGCGTCACGAATACCGTCATCGAAGGTTACAACAATCCAGATCGCGTTCAGCGCGACACCTGGGTCGTGATGTATGGCCAAAACAATGAGTTCGATCACAACCATCTGTCGGGCAAGCTGAATTCAGGGCCCACCATGACGGTGCGTTTGAACTCTGAAGATAGCCAGAACAACAATCACCATATTCATCATAACTATTTTGGACCACGCCCTGTCTTTGGATCTAATGGCGGCGAAACACTCCGTATTGGGACGAGTCACTACTCGCTCACGACGTCGGGGACGCTTGTTGAGAACAATTTCTTTGACCGTTGCAGTGGTGAGGTGGAGATCGTTTCGAACAAATCCGGCGGCAATACTTATCGCGGCAACACATTCTATGAGTCACGCGGGACCCTCACGTTGCGCCACGGAAATGGAACCGTGGTTGAAGACAATCTGTTTGAAGGCAATGGCGCAGCCTATACAGGTGGTGTTCGCGTCATCAACGCTCAGCAGACCATTCGCAACAATATGTTCCGCAATTTGACGGGGACGCGATTTTCGGGGGCGCTCGTGGTTATGAATGGCGTGCCCAATTCGCCCATCAATCGTTATCATCAAGTCGACGGCGCTGAGATTGTCGGCAATTCTTTCGACCAAGTCAGCACCATAGAACTCGGCGAAGGCTCGGACACCGAGCGCTCGGCGGTGCCGATCAATTCGCGTTTTCAGGACAATCTCGTCATCGGGAGCCGCGATGAGACGCCGTTCAATTTGTACGACGATATGAGCGGAATCGCTTTTACGAATAATCTCACCAATCTTGAGCCGCCCGCAGAGATTGCGGACGGATTTGCGGTGCTCGGCGACGGCGCCCCTGACTCAGACACAGTTGGTGCACGCGGAGAATTTGGCGTCGCGAAGTCTGACACAGGGGTCGAGTGGTACCCGAAAGCCGGCGAGGGCTCACGATTTGAAGGCGGTCAGGTCGTCCAAATCTCGCCCGGTGAAAACAAGCTTTTCGAGGCATTGTCCAACGCCGAACCTGGCGATGAAATCGTTCTCGCGCCAGGTCATTATAATGAAGCGAAATCGATTGCACTGAAGGCCCCAGTAACGGTCCGGGCTGAAGAGCCGGGCACGGTTTCCCTCAGCTTTGAGCGCCGGAACCTGTTCCAACTTTCATCGGATGGCGCGCTGCGTCTATCAGGGTTGAGCGTCACGGGCGCGTCTGCGCCTGACAATGTCGGGAACAGCTTCATCACATCCACAACCCGTGGCGGGCCAGGCAATCATGTGGTCGAATTGATCGACATGACGTTCGAGGATTTTGTCATCAATCGCGCCTTCTCAATCGTCACCGCTGCGAAAGGCACCTTCTTCGACCGTGTTGAAGTACGAAATTCGCGGTTCGATAATGTATCGGGCGTCCCGTTTAAATTCGATGCGGAGACCGACGATTTCGGGATCTATAATGTCGAATACCTGATCATAGAAGACAGTTCATTCTCCAACGTTCGGGGCTCTGTCGCTTCGATTTACCGTGGTGGGCGCGATGAAAGCACGTTTGGCCCTCATGCGTTTATCAGCGGATCGAGCTTCAACAATATCGGTGGAGGCGCTGCGCCGTTAGCCGTGTTGCACGGCGCCCAAAACATCAAGATCGAAGCGAACAAGATTGAGCAAGCTGAGCCCATCCGCTTCGTGATCACCACGGGAATCCCGAAAACCGTTCACGCCGACAACACGACCATGGATGGGGCCGCGGTTTCTCTACTCGTTACGGAGGACTTGCGGAAATGACCCGGGCGCTCAAATCCAGAACAGCATTGATCGGGCTTCTCGCGGGGCTTTGCGTTGGATGCGCCGCGACGCCAGAACCCGACTTATCTGAGGCGGTGCAGCCCGCTGCTGTTCAAGTCTCAGGCTTTGACAGTGTGATGGCGGATCTGGCCGAAAGCGTCGATGCGCGACTCAAAGCAGGCATTCCTGTTCCAGTGCCGGTGGATGCCGGTGGCGGTTATACGCATGAACAGCACAAACAGAATGCCAAAACCATTTATGAAGCCGGCATGCTGTATCAGCAAACCGGTAAGGGCGTCTATCGCGATGCGGTGCGCGACATCCTGTTCGACTATGCAGAGCTTTATCCAACGCTCGGGATTCACCCTGAACAACGCAGCTCCAATAAAGGCAAACTCTTCTGGCAAGGCCTGAACGAGGCGTGGTGGCTGGTCTACGTGATCCAAGGCTATGAAACTGTGCGCCCAGACTTAAGCGAAAGCGATCGCGACCGTATTGAGTCTGGAGTCCTGAACCCAATGGCAGATTTCCTGTCGACCGGGTCACCGCAAACGTTTGATCGGATCCACAATCATGCGACCTGGGCCAATGCTGCAGTGGGTATGACGGGGTATGTCCTTGCTCAGCCCGAGCGCGTGGAGAAAGCGCTTTATGGACTCGATCAAAGCGGAGAAGCTGGCTTTCTCAAGCAACTGGATGAGTTGTTCTCTCCTGATGGCTATTACGCGGAAGGCCCATACTACCAACGCTATGCTCTAATGCCCTTTGTTCTTTTCAGTCAGGCCATCGACCGGAATGAACCAGAGCGTGAGATTTTTGACTATCGAGATGGCATCGTACTTAAGGCGATCCGCTCTACGATGGAGCAAAGCTATGCTGGCCTTTTCTTTCCAATCAATGATGCGATCCGGGAAAAGGGGATCAACACAGTTGAGCTGAAATACGGATTAGCCATCGCATATGAACGGACGCAAGACCCGGCCTTGTTGGGGGCCATTCAATTACAAAATGGTGTCGTTCCAACCGAAGGCGGACGTGCCGCATTGGAAGCGATTGAGGCTGGCAAAGCCCAACCGTTTGAGTTTCGCTCGCAGCAATTTCGAGACGGGCCCAAAGGCGATCAAGGGGCCCTTATGGTCTTGAGGTCTGGTCCGGCAGGAGATGATGCGGCGCTTATTATGAAGGCCACAACGCAGGGGCTTGGGCATGGGCACCACGATAAGCTCGGCTTGCTCTATTATGATAATGGCGCTGAGATCGTCGCTGACTATGGAGCCGCGCGGTTCTTGAATGTCGAACCGAAATTCGGCGGCCGTTATCTTCCTGAAAACGAAACATGGGCCAAGCAAACGGTCGCGCACAATGCACTTGTGGTCGATCAAACAAGCCACTTCGACGGCGATTGGCGCGAAGGTCAAAAGCACGCGCCGGCTGTGATCGAATTCGGCACTATCAATGGTGTCCAAGTCGCTTTCGCTGAAATCGACACCGCTTATGAGGGCGTCAATTTGCAAAGACTGACGGCGATTGTGCCGGATGTCGATGGTCGCGATTACATCATCGACATTATGCGTGGCTTGGGCACCGAAGCGCACACATTTGATTTGCCAGTCCACTTTAAAGGCCAGTTGATCGAAACCAGCTTCGATATGGTTCATGAAACAACGCGATTGGAACCGCTCGGCCCGGAAAATGGATACCAGCATTTATGGAAGCGGAGCGAGAGTGCCCCGCTCTCCGGGAAGCAAGACGTCTCGTGGCTTTTGGGGGATCAATTCTATACGCTGACATTTGCCTCGGATCTGGACAGCACGGCTTACTTCGCTGAGCTCGGCGCAAACGATCCCAACCATAATCTGCGTCGCGAGCAGGCGCTTATCCTTCGCGGGCAGGGCGAGTCGGTGAACTTCGTATCGGTCTATGAGCGCCATGGTCTCTATGACTCAGACAATGAGGTCACAGTCTTCGATGGCGGTTCGGTCAACGCGATCGAGATCTCGACCAATAGCGGGATCACATCGGTCACGATTGAGGCCGACGCAGGTGACACCATCACATTCAAACTCGCTGAATCGCGTTTCGTTCGTCAGCCTTTGCAGGTGATCCGAACAGGGTCGGAGGCAGAGCGATGAGTGCCGTGCTGCAACATAATGATCTTTTTAGATACGGCCCTAAGTGTGACGCCGAACCGATTGCTAATGGGATTGAGCAAGTTCTGCTGGGGTCCACCGATCAATTGGTACAATCAAAAACTTGGTACGAGCGCGGCACAGAGATGACGGTTTCTTCAAATGCGCGGACCCGAGCGAGTTATGTCTTGGAGGGCTTCTTTGAGATTTGTGTTGCGGGGCAATCGCAGATCCTGGGGCCGACCGGGTCATTCATCGTGCCGACCGATGTCGGCTTTTCGATCCGCTGTCTGGAGGATGGCGCGCTCCTGACGACGCACGCGGCGCAGACCAGCGACCCTGACCGCCATCAACGCAAGAAACAACCATGCCGACAACACGCGCACCAAAGTGCTCTGACGTCGGCATCTACCCGATCAAAGACTTTCGACTGAATTAGGAGCCTTAAACATGTCAAAACCAGTCATCGGTTTTATCGGTCTCGGACTGATGGGCGGCAATATGGTGGAGAACCTGCAAAAGCGGAGATTTCAGGTCAATGTAATGGACTTGAACAAGGACGCCGTCGCCGCGGTCTTGGCGCGCGGCAATGCAACCGAGGCGTCCACCTCTAAAGCTTTGGCCGAACAGAGCGATATCGTTCAGCTCTGCGTGACAACATCTGAAGTGGTTGAGAAACTTGTCTATGGCGATGACGGAATATTGGCCGGCATCAAACCTGGCTCCGTCTTGATTGATTTCGGAACTTCGATCCCGGCCTCGACGCAGAAAATTGGAGCGGATTTGGCGGCCAAAGGCGCCGGTATGCTCGACGCGCCGCTCGGACGCACACCGGCACACGCCAAGGATGGTCTGCTCAATATCATGGCGGCAGGCGATAAAGACACGTTCGATAAGTATGAGCCGATCCTGAAAGAGCAGGGTGAGAACGTCTTCTATCTCGGTAAGTTGGGCTCGGGACATGTAACAAAGCTCATCAACAACTTCATGGGAATGACGACGGTTACCGCCATGTCTCAAGCGTTCGCCGCTGCAGAACTGGCTGGGGTCGATCGTGCGCAACTCTACGAGATTATGTCGGCGGGTCCGTCGAACTCACCGTTTATGAAGTTCTGTAAGAACTACGCTGTTGATGGGGTGAGCGATCTCGGCTTTTCGATGAACAATGCCAACAAAGATCTTCGCTACTTCGTACAGATGATGTCAGATCTCGGAACTCGGTCATTGGTCGCTGAAGGAACATCAACAAGCCTTCAAGCGGCCGTCGAGCAGGGCATGGGAGATGGAAACGTGCCCGAGATTTACGACTATTTTGTCGGGCTTAAGAAATAGAGGGGTTTGCGACGGGTTGGGGGCCAGCCGGTTGCGATTTGCAGAGGAATTGAAGCGGTGACGACACAGCCAATCATAGCGACGCTCGGCGAGCTAATCCTTCGATTGAAACCCCCTGGGAAACTTCGATTGCGTCAAGCGGTTGGGTTCGATGTTTGCCATGGTGGGGCGGAAGCCAACGTGGCTGGAAGTCTCGCGCAATTCGGCCTTGAAAGTCGCTTCATTTCTGCGCTTCCAGATACGGAGCTTGGCGAGCAAGCACTCATGTCGATTCGAGCGAATGGCGTAAACGTTAGCCATGTTTCGAGACTTCCAGGGCGCATGGGAATCTATTTCCTCGAAGACGGGGCAGACCTTCGATCTGGATGCGTGATTTACGATCGCCAGGACACGGCGTTTTGCGCGCTAACGCCCGACCATGTTGATTGGGAAACGGTCTTCCATGGGGCGTCCTGGTTTCATGTCAGCGGCGTGACGCCGGCCATTTCTGCCTCGGCGCGAGATCTCTGCGAGGCCGCATTGAAGGAAGCCAAAGCCCGGGGTTTGCATGTCTCAATCGACCTCAATCACCGTCAGCGCCTTTGGCAGTATGGGCAAGACGCAACAGAGGTCATGCCTCGGCTAACAACTTACGCTGATACGCTGATTGCGGGTCGCGGGGATTGCGCGGCTTGCTTGGGCTTCTCTCCAGAGGGCGATGGCAGCACCAATGACTGGTACGAAGCGCTGTCGGAAGATGTCTTGAAACGGTTTCCGAACATCCAGCGGGTTGCTGTGACCATTCGCAATTCAAGTTCCGCGGATTGCCATAAATGGGCGGCCCACTTGCGTACGAAATCGGGCTCGTTTTTCTCCAAGACGTACCACTTGCACAATGTTGTCGACCGCGTTGGAACCGGAGACGCCTTCGCGGCAGGACTGATCTATGGACTTGCGACCAATATGCCGGATGAAAACGCGCTGCAGTTTGGTGCGGCGGCAAATGCTCTCAAGCATACGATTTCAGGGGATACGAACATGGTCACGGTGGATGAAGTGCAGGCGCTCATAGAGAGCGACGGAACCGGACGGCTGCGTCGATAGGCGCGAGCGAGAGGCAAGCAGATGACGCAAAAACTCGATTTTCAGCCGTCCCGGCGCGGTTTTGGGGCTCTCCTCCTGGGGGGATCTATTGCGCTCGCCGGATGCTCAGACGCTTCGAGTGGCGGCGCGCGCGTCCTGTATTCAACCGACTCTCAACCGGACGGATACCCAACGGTCGAGGCCGTGAAATTTATGGGGCAATACTTGTCCGAAAAAACCGACGGTCGGCTCAGCGTCAAATCCTATCCCGGCGGGCAGCTGGGGTCCGAGGGCAGCACACTTGAAATCGCGATGTTTGGCGGCCTCGATATGACTCGCACATTTGCCGCCGCACTCAACAATATCGCACCGCTGACCAAATTGTTCAGCTTGCCCTTTCTGTTCCGCTCAACGGCACATCAACGCCAAGTCGCAGACGGTGAGATTGGAGAAACAATCCTAGAATCGCTCGAAGCCTTCGGTCTGCGTGGGCTTGCGATTTACGATACGGGCGGGCGGGGCTTCTACACGACAGAACGCACCATTCCGCATCCTTCCGCCTTAGAGGGGATGAAAATCCGTGTGCCCAACTCGGACATCTTTCTCGCTACAATGCGCGCGTTGGGCGCCAATCCAACACCGATGAATTTCAGTGAGGTCTATCAAGGTTTGGTGCAAAACGTCATCGAAGGCGCAGAGAACAATTGGCCGAGCTATATCAGCACGCGTCACTATGAGGTCGCGCCATACTTTTCGGAGACTGGCCACTTTCGGACGCCGGACATGTTGATCATGAGCCTGCGGACCTGGGAGAATTTCTCGGCTGAAGATCAAGCGCTGGTTAAAGAGGCCGCGCGGCAATCAGTTGGCGTCATGCGCAGCCTTTGGGACGCGCGGGTTGAAGACTCCAAGCGTGCTTTGCTCGAAAGCGGTGGGGAGATCCTGTCGGGGATCGATACAGATTCCTTCCGAGACCTAATGGGCCCAGTCTACGAGCAGTTCGTTACGCCCGACCTTGCGCCCTTCCTCGCAGAGATAGACCGGATCGGGGAAGCGGGGTCATGAAGAAAGTTTTGAACCTGCTCAGCAATGCGTCGCTGGTCATTAGCGCATCCTGCTTGGTCGTCATGACCACAATCATTTCTTATCAAGTCGTCGCACGTTACTTCTTCAATTCGAGCCCTGCTTGGTCTGAGCGCTTATCGCTCGTCTTGCTCGCTTATTTGGTATTCTTTGGCGCAGCGGTGGGCGTGCATGAACGCTTCCACATTCGCATCGATGCTCTCCGCAATGCCGTACCGAAAGAACTTGGACGCGTATTTGACATCATTGCAAATCTTGCGGTCGCGATCGCCGGGCTTGTTATGGTGATCGCAGGTCTGCAGCTCACAACGACGCTTTGGGCCTTCGATATTCCATCACTCGGATTGCCGCGGGGCCTCGCCTTATTGCCGCTTCCCATCGCGGGGGGACTGATCACGTTATTCTCAGCCGCGCAGCTTATTGAGAGCTTTTCGGGTCAAACCGAGGAGATCGAATAATGGAATTGATTGTCCTCCTGATCAGCTTGCTAGGTCTGCTCGCGATCCGCGTCCCCGTCGCTTTTGCGCTGCTAATATCCTCCATGTTGGTCTTCGCTTTATTGGGGCTCAATCCGCTGATCGCTGTACAACGCCTTTCAGCAGGGATCGATGTTTTTACACTGATGGCGATCCCGTTCTTCGTCTTCGCCGGAGACTTGATGACCCAGACCGGCATCGCAGCGCGATTGATCCGTGTCGCAGAGGGGTTGTTCGGGCGCGTTCGAGGGGGGCTCGGGCACGTCAATGTCGGGGCGTCCATGATGTTTGGCGCGGTTTCAGGTTCAGCGGTCGCAAGTGTTTCCGCAATCGGCTCAACCATGATCCCGATCATGGAAGAAAAGGGCTATGACCGCGACTTTTCGGTCAACGTCACCTGCTCAGCTGCTGTGCTCGGCCTAATCATCCCGCCGAGCCACAACATGATTATCTATGCCGCAGCAGCCGGCGTCTCGATCTCGATCGGTGACTTGTTCGTTGCGGGTATCCTGCCAGGCATATTGTGCGGATTAGCTTTGATGGTGGCCGTCTCCATCTTGGCGCGGATCAAAGGCTATTCAAAAGGCGTCTTCCCTGGTTTCAGAGCGCTCATCCTTTCCGCGATTGGCGCGATCCCAGGTCTGTTAACGGCCGTCATCATTGTTGTCGGTATTCTCGGGGGCGTCTTCACGCCGACGGAAAGCTCCGCCGTTGCGATCGTTTATACGCTGGCGGTCGGTGTGTTCGTCTATCGCTCGCTTGGAGTGAAAGAGTTTAAGGCCGCGGTTGTGAATTCTGCGAAAACAACAGCGATGATCATGTTGATCATTGGCTCAGCCGCCGCATTCGGGTGGCTCCTCGCGCTGTTGGAAGCGCCTTTGATGATGTCGCAATTGATCCTCGGCGCGACCGACTCGCCCATCGTGATCTTGGCTTTGGTCCTACTTTGCCTGCTTGTTCTCGGCACATTTATGGATATGGCGCCGCTGATTATTATTGTGACGCCGATCTTCTTGCCCGTGGTTCAATCCATTGGTGTCGATCCGGTGCATTTTGGAATCATCATGATGCTCGCACTCGGGATCGGCACAATCACGCCGCCCGTTGGAACGGTCTTGTTTGTCGGTTCTGCGGTCGGCAAGATCAAAATGGAAGACACGGTCAAAACTATGTGGCCGTTCTACTTGGCACTGATCTTATGCTTGATCCTCGTCACCTATGTTCCTCAGATTTCACTCTTCTTGGTCGGTTGAGGCTCGGATCAACTTCCTCGATACGTCGAGTATCCGTAGGGAGAGAGCAGCAGCGGCACGTGATAGTGTCGCGTCGCGTCTTTAACAACAAAGACAATCGGGATCGCGCTATAGAACGTTTCGAGTGACTGGTCCGCAAAATAGTCGGCAACGGCGAAAACCAGTTCGTACTGACCGGGCTCTAACGCTGCACCGCCAAGAAAGTCGGAAAAGCGGCCATCGGCGTCGGTTAGCCCTTTGCCAATTTCGATCCCGTCCTTTTTTAAAGATACTGCGATACCGGCAGCGGGGAGTCCGCTGCGCAAATCAAGCACATGCGTCGAGAGGCTCATCAAGACACCGCTTCTTGTTGATTGGTCGGCGTCCATTCGCTGACAAATTCCACTTCATCATAATCAAGATACCTTTGAACCCAGTCTGTTTTGTCTTCCAAGAACAATTTGCTGGCTATGGACTGAGCCAAACGAGGGATCGCATAGCCTAAGCCCGTGAGTGCTGCAGCGGACAAACCCATGCTGACAAGCGCTGAATAGTTGAAGGCGTAAAGTCCTTCCATCTCGGCCGCGTCTTCAGAATGGATCGGGGTAAACTCGAACCCGTCTGACAAGTAGGGGTGAGCGTCTAGGATCGGGCTCTTTTGATCATTCGGCGCTTGATAAACATCACGCCATCGAGCGATCTTATCGCTGACCTTTGCCAGTTCGGGGCGCAATTCATGATCGGTGATTAAGCCGGTAGAGAGGACCAAAAAGTCGAATATAAAAGTGCCTTTCGGCGTGGTCACTTCTACGCCGCGATCCGTCTCGCGGACCTGATCCCATGGCGCGCCAAGATGAAGGGTGAAATTCGGCCAGGCCGCAGACCGCATGAATGTGTCATTGGTTGGTGGTTGCGCTCTTTTTATGAAAGACGAAATCACTTGGTATTTTAAAGGATCGTCTAAGTCACAGAACCGCGGCACCACGCCCGTTTGTTCCATAAAACGGATCGGATTGACGCGCGGAATCTCAGTGCGCCGGCAGAACACATCAACGCTCCCAACGCCGACGCTCAGAGCGTGTTGCGCATTGTCGAAGGACGAGGCACCATTGCCAAGGATCGCGATCCTATCGCCCTTCATTTGTTCGTATGGAATGGCTTCAGAGGTATGTGCGTAACGCGATTTCGGCAGGCTGTTCTTTACAAAATCGGGTGTGTGCCATTCGCCGCCGCCTTGGATGCCCGTTGCCAAGACGACGTTTCTGGCGCGTAGGACATCGGGCCCGTCTGGCCCGTCCACTTTTAGCTCATACACGCCGTTTTTGCGCGGAGCGATTTCGCGAAGTTTCGTCTCGTTCTGGACGGGGAGTTGAAGGACATCTCGATACCAGTTGAGGTAGGCGAGCCAGTCTTCGCGTGGGATTTTGTCGATGGCGTCCCAGCTGTCTTGGCCGTGTTGGGCGGTCCAGTAGGCTTGGTAGGTGAGGGAGGGAACGCCGAGATCGATAGAGGTAAGGTTTTTCGGTGTGCGCAAGGTGATCATCCGCGCATAAGTCCCCCATGGCCCTTCCTCGCCGCGCGCGTTTTCATCAATGATTAGCAGATTGCTTACGCGCTCTCGCATGAGGCCAAAGGCGGCCCCCATACCGCTTTGCCCGCCCCCAATGATGATGACGTCATAGATGCCGTCTCGGGATTTAACCCAAGTTTGCGCGCCGAAGCCGAGCGCCTGCAAATCCTTGCGGACGATTTCTGTGTAGGATTCCAAATTCATCATGATATCGCTCCTTCCAACCGCAATTCAGCGATCTTGTGGACTTCACTTAAGGCTGTTTCAAATTCTGCTTCGATCGATTGGTTCAGCCGCCGTTCGAGCGCGGCCAATATGCCTGTTTTGGTCGTCAACCGGACGCAAATGATGAATGGAAACCCAAAGCGATCATTATAAGCGGCGTTCATATCTGAAAGCGCTTCAAATTCCTCAGGCAGCATCCGATCGAGTCCAGCAGAGGCCTGTTCTTCCTGAGACGCTTGGGTCAGTGTCCCATCGATCGCCGCTTTACCGGCAAGTTCCGGGTGCGCCCGTAACAGCGCAAGTTTTTCAATCTTCGAAGCGGATTCGACTGTCGCTCGCATTTTTGAGCGCAAGGTCTGGACGTCATCAAAGGGGCGCTCTGGTTCAACGGCTTCAGCGACCCAAGGACTATGCTCATAGATACTGCCGAACGCGTCGACAAAGGCCCCTCTCGGCAACGCGTTGACCTCTTCGAGTGTCACGACACATCCTTCTCTAAGGAGACATGAGCGGAGACCACCTTCCAGCCGTCTTCGAACTTGACCCAGGTCTGGCTCTGACGCCCGCGCACGCTCGTGTTTTCGCGGAAGAATTCGGCGTTTGCGGTCGCCATCGTATCACCATAGGCGCTAATCGCTACTTTGCCTAAGTCGCGTTGAGGTGAGCCGCCGCGGCCTTTGCGAAAGGCGGCAATCTCCTGATAGCCATAAAGACACTCCCCAACGCCGTAACGCACGGTCTGAGGGGCATGACGGAACAAGTTCGCCATGGCGTCTAGATCGTCTTCCATGAGCGCCCGCTCATATTCATAAAACGCCGCTTTGACTTCTTCTATAACCTTGGGGTCGTCGATCTTCATGCGGGATGCTCCTTCAGCCAGTGGTTGGCAATATCAATGCGGCGGGTAATCCAAACGTCTTCTGCGTCGAACAGGTGATCGATGAATCGAGAAATCGCTTTCGTGCGACCGGGGCGTCCCGCGATGCGCCCGTGCAGTCCGATCGACATCATGCGCCCACCCTCCGCGTGCAGATAATCGAACGTGTCTCGAAGATAGCGAAAAAACGCTTCGCCATCGGCAAACCCATTATACGCAACGAACTTCATGTCGTTCACGTCGAGCGTATATGGCACAATCAACTGTGGTCGCCCGTGTTGCCGATCATAATATGGAAGGTCGTCGGCATAGCTGTCCGCATCGTAGACGAAGCCGCCTTCCTCAGCGATCAGGCGGGCTGTGTTGGGGCTCGTTCGGCCTTGATACCAACCAAGGGGACGATGACCGGTAAGCTCGGCATGCAAAGCAATCGCTTCTTCGATGTGCGCGCGTTCGGTGGCTTGAGATACGTTCTGATAGTCGATCCAACGAAGGCCATGACTCGCGACTTCCCAATCGGCCTTTAGCATGGCGTCGACCGCGCTGGGGTTCATCGCCATGGCTTTTGCGACGCCAAAGACGGTGACGGGAACATTGCGCGACGTGAACAAGCGATACAGTCGCCAGAAGCCGGCGCGTGATCCATATTCATAGAGGCTTTCCATCGCCATGGCGCGCGCCCCTGAATGGGAGCTTGCGCCGACCATCTCGGAAAGAAATGCTTCGGACCCTGGGTCGCCATTGAGCACCGAATTCTCGGCGCCTTCCTCATAATTGACGACGAGCTGGACCGCCGTCCGGGCGCCGTTGGGCCAGTTGGCGTTCGGGGGAGATTGTCCATATCCGACCAGGTCCCGCGTCATGACTGGTAGACCTCCAAAGCAGCATCGACGGCATCACCGGCTGGGGCCGGGAACCCTTCGCGCCTCAATACAGCTTCCAGCGCGCCCAGCGTCAGCAAGACTTTGTGCTTCATGGCATTGTAGCCCATGGCTCCAATGCGCCAGATTTTCCCCTGTAGCGGGCCAAACGCCGTGCCGATTTCAATCTCAAAGTCTTCCCGCATCCGGGTTCGTACGCGTTCGCCATCAACGGCGCTGGGAATGTAGACGCCCGTCACATTGGTCATGCGATGCTCGTCTTTCGTAAAAATTTTGAGCCCCATCGCGCGCAAACCGGCGGTCATCGCAGCACCGGCTTTTTCGTGCCGCACATAGCGTTCCTCCAAACCTTCTTCGAGTGCCACGCAAGCGCATTCACGGGCGCCGTACAACATGGTTGTTGCTTCTGTATGATGATTGAGGCGCTTCTCAGACCAATAGTCCATGATCATGGCGAGATCGAAATAGTTGGAGCCAATCCGTTGCCCCGCGCCCTGTAGAAGATCTGAGCGTTGAATGCCCAATTCTGTATGACGGCGCGAGAAAATATGCTCAGCGGCGCGATCGGAGATAGTGATAGGGGCTGACCCTGACGGTCCGCCAAGGCACTTTTGAAGTCCGCCAGTGACAATATCTATGCCCCATCGGTCCGTCGCGATTTCCATTCCGCTAATGGTGGCCGTGACATCAGCGTAGGAGTATGCCCCCGCTTGTCGACAGAGCTCGCCCAAACCGTCCAATGGCTGGGCCATTGTGGTGGAGGTATCGCCGTGCACACTCGCTACGACTTTTGGTTCATAGCGTTCAATTGCCGCTGCGATTTGGTCGAGTGGGACGATCTCACCCCATTCTGCATCCACGGTTTCAACTTTTGCTCCGATGCGATCAAAAATCTCCTTAAGCAAGAGCCCGAACCGTCCAAAGTTCACGACAAGCACGGTATCCCCGGGCGCCGCGAGCGAAATCAAGGCAGCCTCAATTCCAGCTCGAGAGGTGCCATCAATCAAAAGTGTCCACTCATTCTCGGTTCCAAAAATAGGGCGGTAGAGCCCCATGACTTCGGTCATATAGTTGGTGAATTCAGGGTCGTACTGGCCAAGCAGATCAGCCGACATGGCGCGAAGGACACGCGGGTGCGCGTTCACCGGGCCTGGTCCCATAAGCAAGCGTTGCGGGGGATCGATCTGGCGAAACGGTGTTTTCATCGTTCGCGCGCCTCCAAAAGTGTCATAAATTCCAGCATCACGTCGAGCGCGGCTTGCGTGTCGTCTATCCTAACTCGCTCAGCAGGATTGTGGCTAATGCCATCTTTGCATCGGATAAACAGCATGGCGGTCGGGCAGAGGGCTGACATGACCATGGCATCATGGCCCGCACCGCTGACCAAAGCGCGCTTTTTGTGTCCCGCGCGCTCTAACGCGGTTCCAAGCAACTCCGATAAGTCTTGATCGCAGGGTGAACTCGCTAAGTCTTGCAGCTGGGTCCACGATAGATCCAATGCGCGCGCCTGCGCAATCTCTCGCAGAGAAGCCTCAATCGCATTGGCGGCTGCGTCTCGGCGAGCCATGTCGCCGGATCTTATATCGAGGGAAAATGTGACACGGCCAGGGATGACATTGGTTGACCCCGGCCAAGCATCGATCCGGCCCGCCGTCGCAACGAGATCTTCGCCAATTTCGTGTGCGATAGATTCAATGGCGACTAGCATTTCAGCCGCGCCCGCCATCGCGTCTCGGCGCAGTTGCATTGTGGTGGTGCCAGCGTGCCCAGCGGCACCCGTCACCTGGACGTCGAAGCGTAGCTGACCGGCAATCCCGGTGACGACACCAACGGCTAGATCTTCCGCCTGTAAGACGGGACCCTGTTCGATATGCGGTTCGAGATAGGCCAGAACGTCTTCTGGGTGACGCGCAGCAGAGCGGGGATCGAGCGTGTGCATCGGTCGAAACACCCATTCACTGAAGATTTTCATCGCCTGCTCAGGGGTTTTTCCGCCGCCATCCGTGACCGCTAAGTCTTCTTCGGTAAGCGTTCCGGCCATCGCTCGTGAGCAGATCATTGAAATCGGAAACCGAGAGCCTTCTTCGTCGCCGAAAGCTACGACTTCGACTGCGAAGGGCAATCGTCGCTTTTGCGTATTTAGTGTGGCGACGGCTTCAATCCCCAATAAGACGCCGAGCGGGCCATCATAGAGACCAGCATCATAGACACTGTCGAGGTGCGATCCGATGATGAGGGCAGGAGCTTTGGGGCGATCGCCTTCGTACCGGCCAATCAGGTTTCCAGCGCCATCTATTCTAGTCGACATTCCCGCTTCGCTCATCCACGTCGCAACCGTATTGATCGTGGCGGCATGTGCAGGCATCAGATATGCGCGAAACAATCCTTTTTCGATGTCGCTAAATGGCTGAACGCCTAATCGATCGCAGCGCTGAACGACCCGCGCGCCGGAAATGCCAATATTGAAATCGAGGACCGTCACCATCCGCAAGCTTCTCCGTCGCTGCGTGGGTCGGATGCGCCCTCAAATGCGCCATTCGGATGACGAACGAGCGCGCCGGCATGCCCCATAGTTTCAGAGAAGTCGGAAAGAATCTCGACGTCATGCCCGGCGCCTTCGAGCGCCTCAACTAGGTCTGGCTGAAAGCGACTCTCCAGTTTCAAGCTGGTGCTTGTTTCCCCCCACGTTCGACCCAAAAGCCAACGCGGCGCGGACACTGAGTCTTGCAACGCCATGCTATATTGTGCGTACCGAGTAAAAATCGCCGCTTGTGTTTGTGGCTGACCTTCGCCGCCCATTGTGCCGTAAGCCATGACGCGACCATCATCGAACAGCGCCATCGCGGGATTAAGCGTGTGGAAGGGTTTGCGGCCTGGGCGTAGGGCGTTCCAACCTGTCTCAGCGAGCCTGAAACTCGCGCCGCGATTTTGCCAGGTGATGCCGGTTTTCGGGAGCGTTATCCCAGACCCAAACTCAAAATAGGTCGACTGGATGGCACTGACGACCCAACCCTCTTTGTCCATCGCGCCGAACCAAGTTGTATCACCAGGTTCCGTGGGCTCTGGCCAAGGTTTCGCTGACGCCATGTCGATATCTCGCGCGAGAGAGTCCAACAAAGCATCATCGTTGAGCACATCCTGGGCGGCCCGCTGCATCAGGGCTGGGTCTCCAAGCTCGATTTTGCGAGCCAATGCGAAAGCCTGTTTTGTTGCTTCGACCAAGCCATGGACATGCTCAAAGCCTTCGCCTGTCTCCACACCGAGCTTTTCGTAAAGCGCCAAGATTAGGAGTGAGCTCAAGCCCTGGGTCGGGGGCGGAAAGTTATAGAGATCTGTGGCATAGGCACGGGTCGTGAGAGGGGTCGTCTTGAAAGCCTTATGCGAGGCGAAGTCCGACGGCGTGATGGGGCTGCCGGCGGTCGCCAGGTCTTCGAGGATGTCGCGCGCGATCTCACCTGTATAAAAATCCTGCAAGCCGTTTTGCGCTAAGCGTTTGAGCGTGTTTGCTAGGACGGGTTGGCGAAGCGTTTCTCCCGTCTGCAGGGGGCGGGCATCTGGTTGGAAGATGCCGGCATACCCCTCATAGATGGCCAGCTCAGCGGCTTTGGAGGCTGCAACGGCAGCGCCGCTCGCCGTGACGGGAACACCGTTCGCTGCATAATCAATGGCCGCATTAAGCAGGGTATCGAGCGGCAGTTTGCTCTGCGCTTCGGCTAAGACGTGCGCCCAACCCGAAACTGTTCCGGCGGTTGTGATCGCGGCCAGGGGACCCCGAAACGGAATGGTCTCCAGACCTGCCTCGGCATAGAGTTGCAGATCGACATTCTCGCCTGCAGCGCCACAGGCATCAATCGCAAAGAGTTCTCCGCTCGGGGATTTCACGAGCCAGAAGCTATCGCCCCCGAGCCCCGTCATGTGTGGATAAACAACTGCGAGCGTGGCTGCAACTGCCACAGCAGCTTCAACAGCATTGCCGCCCATTTTCAGGACATCTCGGCCCGCCTGACTCGCCAGAACATGCGGGCTGGTGACGATGCCGCTTTCGTATTCTGGGGCGGTCATGACACTACCTCAGTTGACCGCGTTTCGGGAGCGCTAAATCCGATAATTCCAGCCTGCTCTAGATGTCTTGCGGCGCTGAACAGATCTTCTTCAGCGCCCTTTTTCGTCACAAGTTGCACGCCCAGCGGAAGGGTTCCTGGTCGCTTCAGCGGGACCGACAGAATGGGCACGCCAGAGACGCTTAGAGGCTGCGTATACAGCCCAAGGTTCGCCCGCGCAGAAACAGGTTTGCCATCGACCTCGATCAAACCATCAGAGATTTTCGGCGCCGTCGACGGGGTCGATGGGGCAATCAGAAGATCAAACTCTGCCAGGGCATTATCCAACTGCTGATTGTACTTCTCTATCACGACCTTCGCGGCTGCGACTTTGCTGTCGGACAAAGCGATGCCCGCGATGAGGCGATCACGCACGGCGGGATCATACGCCATCGCGTTCGAACCGAGGGTCTCTTGGTGGAGCAAGCCGCCATATTTCGCCGTGATCAAAAAGGCAGCGGAGCGCGCGGCTTCGGTCAGAGGAAGTTCGACTAGGGGCGCATCGCCAAATGCGGCGGCGATTTTATCTACCCCGGCATTGCCATCATTCTCGCCATTGCGGCGAAACCAGCCGTCCAAGCGGGCAACTTTGAATGTTCGCTTTTCTTGTTGGGGGGCAGGGGTGTCCGCCAATATTCGATAAGCCGCAGCCAAGTCATCAAGGGTCCGAGTGAACGGACCAACAGTGTCGAGCTGCTCAACAAAGGGAAACACGCCATCCATGGGCAGCGTATCGTGTGTTGGTCTGAGACCGAACAAGCCGCATAAGCTGGCGGGGACGCGAACAGAGCCATTCGTGTCTGAGCCAAGCGTTATGGGTACCAATCCCGCAGCGACAACAGCCGCCGAGCCGCCAGACGAGCCACCAGCCAAGCGCTCAGGGTCATATGGATTGAGCGTGGTGCCGAAATGGGCGTTCACAGTAGCGAAGCCGTAAGCAAATTCGTCCATGTTCAGGCGACCCAAATAAATTGCGCCCGCCGCTTTCAGGCGGGCGACTAAGGGCGCATCTCTGGTAGCTGTATGCGCTGAGCGGCGAAGCTTCGCACCAGCGGTTGTGACTTCGCCTTCGACGTCGAACAGCTCTTTTGCCGCAAACGGGACTCCTGCGAGCGGTCCGACGACAAGCCCTTTTGCGATGCGCGCATCGATTTCAGAAGCCATTGCCCGTGCAGTCGTTTCCGCGACTGAGGTAAATCCATTCAACGTTGGGTCTTGAGCGTGGATACGAGAGAGAGTCCTTTCGACAATTTCAGTCGCGGACACCTCTCCGCATTGAACTGCTGCGGCGATCTTCAGTGCAGTGGCAGAATCTAGCTTCATCTTGGCGTGCTGCCTAGCTCATCCAGAGCGGCTGCAACGATTTCGAAGTGCTGGTTCAGCAAGTGTAGATTGCTGCGCACGCCCTCAGAAACCTCGGGCGAGACGATGAGCTCTAGCGCCTCTACTTGCGCGAGCTCATCTTCAATACTCACAGCGGAGGTGGATGATGAGTTTGATGGCACCTGCATCGACAATTGGGCTCCGCAGTTCAGTCTTCTTAGAGAATCAAGTGATGCTTTTTTGGCATCGGTGTTTGGATTATACAAGATCCTGTGCGGGCCGTGTCAAAAAATCTATAGGTGACGCTTAGGGGCCAAAACTAAAGGGCGATTTTGCCTAAAAATCGGGCGTGCGTCTGGCCGCTCAAGTGCTCTTGGTGTCGAATAAACAGGGCGGTCATGGCCCGGTCGGGGCGGGAAGTTTAACCGACCGCTTCCTGCTCAGCCTCTAAGCCCTCCTTTAAGAGCTCGACCAACTCGCGTGTATAGTTCGCCAAAATACGACCTTTCGGAACGAGCAAAGAGACGGTTGTTTGAAACCCAGCGCTGCTCGTAAGCGGAATCCAAGCGAGCTTTCGATCCAAAATATCCTGGCGCAGACCGATCGGAGACAAGAAGGCAATCCCCAGCTTCGAAAGCACAAGGTTTCTCAGCATACCGATCCGTTCCACGCGGGCGGCGATTTGGAAAGGGGAGTCTGGATTTTCAATCAAGTCCTTGAGGACGCTGTGATTAAGCCAACTTTGCGTTGGAGCGATAATGGGATGCTCCAAGCAATCGGAAATTGAGACCGAGCTACGCTTCGCAAGGGCGTGATCTGGGTGCGCAATGACGCCGATTGGCGCTTTCACTGACGTCACCGTCTCGGTTCGTGTTGTTCCAGAGATATCGAACGCACAGACAAGATCTGCATCTTTCGCAAGCAGGGCCGATTTTACGAGATAATTGTCGCCGGAGATCAGATTGTAATCGATCCCAGGATAGGTGACCTGCAGTTTTGCCATGGCCTCCGGAAGAATCTCTGTCGTGATGCTCTCCGCCGCGGCGATGTGGATCGTGCCGCGCGCACCGCCTTTTAGGCGTCCAATGTCTTGGCGCAGTTTTTCAACATCTTGCGACCATTCTTGAATATGGGACATGAGCAGTTCGCCCGCCGCGGTTGGCCTAATTCCACGTGGTAACCGCTCGAATAATTCGACCCCCAGCTCAGCTTCTAATTGAAGCAATTGTCGATTGACGGCGGACGAGGCGACTTGCAATCTATCAGCGGCTTTGCGAATGGAGCCATCTTTAACGGCCTGTCTAAAATACAGTAAGCCAGTTTTGATCAGCATTATCCACGGACTCTCGTGCGATTGGGAGATACATGATTAGGTTGCATGTTTTAGACCACAGCGAAACAATTATTCGCTCGCATAATCGCGTGGATGCGAAAGGTCAGTCATGACGCGCTTTCTCCCAGACCGGTTTGTCACGCTCATGGTGGCAAGCGCTATTCTCGGGTTTTTACTGCCTGAATTGGGGGCGAGTGATGGCCCCCTACGCTTAGGTTTGGTGACAAAGCTCGGGATCGCGGTCGTCTTCTTTTTGCATGGTGCAAACCTCGCACCGGAAAACCTGGTCGCAGGCGTCAAAAATTGGAAGGTGCATGTCCTTATCCAAGCGACGACCTTTGTCATGTTTCCGATTTTGGGACTCGCCATTTATTTTGGATTAGCGCCGATTTTGCCGGAATCGTCTCGGCTCGGATTTTTCTTTCTCGCAGCCTTGCCGTCTACCATTTCATCTTCTGTCGCGATGACGGTTCTGGGGAAAGGAAACGTACCGGTCGCGGTCTTCAATGCGACGCTTTCGGGTTTGTTAGGTCTTGTCCTGACGCCCTTGATGATTTCAGTCATCACTGCGACCGGCAGCGTTCAATTCTCGCTACTTGATGCGATCGGCAATATCGCGCTGACTTTGCTCGCACCATTCGTTGTGGGGCAAATTGCGCGCCCTTTGATCAAAACCATGCTGACGAAGCACAAGCCTGTGATCTCTTGGATTGATCGCAGCGTGATCTTGCTCATCGTATTCACCTCGTTTGCGACCTCGACCGCGGGTGGGATATGGTCGCGCTTCACAGCTTTGGAAATCACCGCAACCCTCGCCTTGGTTTTGATCTTGCTGGGAGTGGCGTTTGGGCTCACCGTGTTCACCTCTCGTCGCCTGAATCTATCGCGCGAAGATGAGGTTGCCGTGGTCTTTTGCGGATCGACGAAGAGTCTCGCCAATGGGGCTCCGATTGCTCAGATTTTATTTGCGGGCTCGCCCGTGCTCGGAGTGATCTTGTTGCCTTTAATGCTGTACCATCAGTTACAACTCGTCGGCTGTGCTCTGATGGCGCAGCGCTATGCCAAACGCGCAGACGCTTTAGCCTCGTAACGCATCGCGCGCGGCTTCGACCGCCATGAGAATGCGTTCCGGCGTCGCGGGCGCATCGAGGGCTGGAAAGACCTTATGTTTTGCCGCGCCAGAGACGGCATGCGTTAGAGCCGAGAAGACTGAAATGGCCAACATAAAGGGAGGTTCGCCTACGGCTTTAGAATGATGGATTGTGTGTTCTTGATTGTGCCCTTTGTCCCAGATTTCGACGTTAAAGATGCCGGGTCGATCCGCGCTGGTGGGGATTTTGTAAGTCGAGGGGGCGTGGGTCCGTAATTGTCCTTTGTCATCAAAGACCAGTTCTTCTGTTGTCAGCCAGCCCATGCCTTGAATGAACCCTCCTTCGATTTGGCCGAGGTCAATCGCTGGGTTTAGTGACCGGCCAACATCATGCAGAATATCCGTCCGAACGACGCGGTTTTCGCCGGTAAGTGTGTCGATTTCGACTTCCGAAACGGCGGCGCCATAGGCGAAGTAAAAGAAGGGCCGACCGCGGTGAACTGTTCGGTCATAGTGAATTTTTGGGGTGCGGTAATATCCGGTCGCAGACAGCGAAATACGCGCCATATAGGCCGCACTTACGACGTCTTTAAAGCTGTAAGACTGGTCGCCCACATGGACTTGATTGTTTTGAAAGACCACCTTCTCAGCCGGAACGTTATCTCGTTCAGATAAGAACGCGATGAGACGATCTTTGATCGCACGCGCCGCCCGCTGAGCCGCCATCCCATTCAAGTCAGACCCGGAGGATGCGGCGGTCGCAGATGTATTCGGGACCTTTTCGGTCGAAGTCGACATGATCTGGATCTGGTCAATGTCGACTTGAAATTCGTGGGCCACGACTTGTGCGACTTTGACGAACAAGCCTTGGCCCATTTCCGTGCCGCCATGGTTGAGTTGGATCGTCCCGTCCGTGAAAACGTGGATCAGGGCGCCCGCTTGGTTGAGGTGTTTCGCTGTGAACGAAATGCCAAACTTGACCGGCGTGAGCGCGATGCCGCGTTTGATGATCCCGTCGGCTAAGTTTTCGGCTTCAATTTCTGCTCGCCGCGCCCGATATTGAGACGATTGGGCGAGCGTTTCGATCAATTCGCCCGCAACATTGTCCTCAACCATTTGATGATAGGGCGTCTGATTACGCCCTTCGCCGCCATACAAATTGTCTAACCGCACATCGAGTGGATCGCGGCCCACAGAGAACGCAATCTCATCCATCATGCGCTCGACACCGAGCATGCCCTGGGGGCCACCGAATCCGCGAAAAGCGGTGTTCGAAACCGTATTGGTTCGAAACCGATGCGAGGTGATTTCTGCGGACCCTAGATAATAGCAATTGTCGCTGTGGAACATCGCCCGGTCATTGATCGCCAAGGATAGATCGGTCGAAAATCCGCACCGAGAGGAGAGGTCGAAGATCGCGCTGTGCAGCAACCCACTTTCGTCGAAACCTGCTTGATACTCGATTGCAAAATCGTGCCGTTTCCCGGTCATGATCATGTCATCGTCGCGGTCCAGTCGAAGCTTAGCCGGGCGCCCGGTTTTCTCTGCCGCCAGTGCTGCAATGGCGGCAATTAAAGTGGATTGCGTTTCCTTGCCGCCAAACGCGCCGCCCATGCGACGGACTTCAACGGTCACAGCGGCGCTCGGCTTATGCAGCAGGTGGGCAATCAGATGTTGCGCTTCGGTCGGGTTCTGCGTGGAGCTGTAAATCTTTAAGGCGCCATCTTCGCCTGGAACAGCCATGGCGATCTGACCTTCCAGATAGAAATGATCCTGGCCGCCCATTTCCAGAGATCCCGCTAGCGATTTCGGAGCCGCAGCAAGCGATGCTGGGGCATCGCCGAGGCGCATGACTTGCGGCGTTTCGATGGTTTCGTTTTGCGCCCGTGCTTCGCTCAGGGTTAGTAAGGCAGGCTTGTCTTTGTACACCACCCGTGCGCGCATTGCCGCCAATCGCGCTGCCTTACGCGATGTTGCGGCGACCGCAAAAATCGGTTGGCCATGAAACTTGACCACGGTTTCGGCGAACACTGGGTCATCGTGTATGACAGGTCCAATATCGTTTTCACCAGGGATATCCGAAGCACTCAACACACATAGCACGCCGGGGGCTGTGCTGACGCTCGTGAGATCAAATTCCACAATCTCCGCATGCGCTCGTTCGGACATGGCGACATAGACATGGATACAATCGCTGGGTTCAGGTAGATCGTCCACATATTGCGCTTGCCCTGAGACATGCAAATGCGCGCTGTCATGACTGCGAGCTTCATGCACATCGCCCGTAATCTTTTCAGCGCGGGGAGGACGGTGGGTGCGTTCAAGCATGGTCTAAATCACCTGCAAAATTCGAGTTCGCGCGTCCGCCTGAGTCTCCAAGAAGGCCTTGCGCAACAGGTTTTGTGCCGTCTTCATACGGTAAGTGCGCGACGCGCGCATATCCGAAAGCGGGGTAAAATCCTCAAGCATTGCCTCCATGGCATGTGCGATCGTGTCTTCTATCCAAGGCGCGCCTTTCAGCGCCATTTCGCAAGCGCGTGCGCGTTTAGGCGTACCGGCGAGACCGCCAAAGGCAATACGCGCCGAAGCCACGCGTTCATTTTCAATCTCGATCGCAAACGCACCGCAAAGCGCTGAGATGTCCTGATTGAACCGTTTGGAAATTTTATAAGCTCGAAACAAGGTATTCGGTCTGAGCGGCGGGACTAAAATGGCGCGGACATACTCGCCAGGGTTCAAATCCTGGCGCCCATATTCGAGGAAGAAGTCTTCCAAGGGCAAGATACGTACACCATTGGCACCCCCGATTTCGAGCTTCGCGGAGAGTGCGATCAAGGGGGGCGGCGTATCGCCAATTGGGGAGCCATTGGCAATATTGCCGCCTATGGTCCCGCTATTTCGGACTTGAACGGAGCCAAGCCGACGAATGAGTTCCCCAATGTCTGGATGGAGCTCACTGAGGGTCGCCCAAGCATCTGAATAGCGCACCATCGCGCCAATTCTCAAATCAGGCCCATCCTGTTCGATGGCCTGTAGAGATTTAATCTCATTGAGAGAGATCACGGTCTCGAGTAAGCGGTGCTGCTTCGTAACCCAAAGTCCAACATCCGTCGCGCCCGCGACAAGCGTTGCTGTTGGATGTTTCTGAAGAAGCTCGGAAAGCTCCGTCTCAGTGACAGGGGCAAAATACTGACGCTCTGTTTCAAAATTCGGATCCGCAAATTTTGACAAAACAGGGGTTGAGGTTTGGATAGATTCAAGGGCTGCAACGGTCTCGAGACCTCCGAAGCGAGCCTGTTGGCTCGTGTCTTGAGCGACGGTCTCAGCCGCTTTTTGGATCGGCGCATAGCCTGTGCATCGGCATAAGTTTCCTGCGAGAACGTCGTCTACCTCGTTCGGAAGGGCTGCGTCCGTTCCCTGATAGCGCGCAAACAGGGACATTACGAAACCGGGGGTACAAAACCCGCATTGGGTGCCGTTCCCGTCTGCCATCGCTGTTTGTACCGGATGCAGCTCTCGTGGGCGTCCCAAGGATTCAACCGTGACCAGTTCTTTTCCATTCAGCATGGGAAGAAAGTAGATGCAGGCATTGATCGCTCGGTAGCGGACCTGATCAGCTTGAAGCTCGCCGACAACAACGGTGCAGGCCCCGCAATCGCCCTCAGCGCAGCCCTCCTTTGTGCCCATACGACGCCGATCTTCGCGCAACCATTCCAATACGGTTTGGGTCGGATCGTACGTTTCGATTGTTTGAATCTCGCCGTCCAATAGAAATTGGATCATGATGACCTCATACTGATTGAGCAAATATCGTCTCGAATTCTTCACTCTGTCATAGTCTGCAGTGCTTATGTTGAGCAAGCGAATACGGGTCTTAGAGGCGGTTTCGACCGATCTAAAAATCAGATCGCAATTCACCGCTAAAACAAAAAAGTTTCCATTAAACAGTGGGTTTCACGGCGCTTCAGAATCATCAATCGCGTGCAGGCGTATGGCCTGGTGCAAACGCGAGGCCGCTGACAGGCCTAAAAAATGAGCATCGCTGTCCTGCGTGCGGGCAATTCCTTGTTGGGAAAGCGCAAACGCAAAGCACATGGTTCCGCGAATTGATGTCGGCATTCAGAGGTCTTTGAGTAGACAAGACAAACGAGACATGGCGGGTTGGGAATAATGATGGGTCAGGGAGGGCCAGCATGATCGATAAGTTCTTCTCAATCGCAGAGCGCGGCAGCACCATTCGAAAAGAAGTTGTCGCCGGTTTCACGACGTTCTTAGCGATGTCCTACATCATTTTCGTCAATCCAGACATTCTTGCAAACGCGGGCATGGATACCGGCTCCGTCTTCGTCGCAACTTGTCTTTCAGCGGCGATCGGCACTTTGATTATGGGGCTTTATGCCAATTTCCCCATCGCGATCGCCCCGGGCATGGGGCTGAACGCCTTCTTCACATACGGGGTCGTACTGGGCATGGGGATCCCTTGGCAAGCCGCGCTTATGGCGGTTTTCCTCTCTGGGGTTTTGTTTGTGATCATCAGCGTGCTGCCAATCCGGGAGTGGGTGATCAATTCGATCCCGCTTGAGCTCAAACTATCCATCTCTGCAGGTATCGGCTTATTCCTGATCATGATTGGACTGACCAGTGTCGGGATCGTTGTGGACAATCCCGCCACATTGGTCGGCTTGGGCGACTTGTCAGCGACACCCACACTGCTGGCCATCCTCTGTTTTATCCTGATTGTGGTTTTGGAGGCGCGCAATATTCCGGGTGGAATCTTGTTGGGAATGCTGACCATCACCATTGCGGGCGTGCTCCTCGGGGTGGCAGAGCCCAGCGCGATCGTGTCTGCGCCACCCTCAGTCGAGCCGACTCTATTCGCGTTAGACTGGACCCAAGTTTTCGAGATCGGTTTGGTTGTCATCGTGATCTCGTTCTTGTTCGTTGATTTATTCGACACTGCAGGAACCCTGGTCGCAGTCGCGCACCGCGCGGGCTTGCTCGATGAAAACGGGCACGTGATTGGGCTGAGAAAAGCGCTGCTCGCTGACTCCACCGCCACTATGGTGGGCGCGGTGGTCGGCACATCCTCAGCCACCAGCTATGTCGAGAGCATTGCTGGTGTAAAAGCGGGAGGGCGGACAGGCCTCACGGCTGTGGTTGTTGCGGGACTGTTTTTATTAGCCCTGTTTTTTGCGCCGCTCGCGGGCGCGATCCAGACTTACGCGACCGGTCCGGCTTTGGTGTTCGTGGGATGTGTCATGGTCGGTGGGCTTGCGTCTGTCGACTGGGATGACATGACGGCTTTTGTGCCGGCTGTGATTACCGCTGTCGCAATGCCGCTAACCTATTCGATTGCGACCGGGATTGGATTGGGTTTCGTCGCCTACGCAGCCTTGAAACTCGGATCCGGGAAGTGGTCGCAGCTGAGCCCCAGCGTCGCTGTTTTGGCGGTTTTGTTTTTGCTCAAATTCATCTTCCTGGAAGGGTAACGGATGTCGTTGCCGCTCTGACCAAAGCCGCATGTTGCCAGGGTGGGTTTGAACGGAGTGCCGCGAGCTTTAAAGCCTTGTGTGCATGGGTTTCGATAAGCTTTGGGCGAAGTTGCCAAACGCTTTCCTTGCCGATGCCAACGTTGTCCGTGCTCGCATGAAAAAGCCCCGCAAGATAACCTTGCGGGGCTTTCCGATTTGTCTGGCGCTCTCGCGTTAGAATTTATAGATGATCGAGGCTTGAACGCTCCGCGGTTCTTCTGGAAGGACAATCGTACTTCCGAACAGCTCAGTGAAGTTGGCGCGGAAATATTCTTCGTCCGTCGCGTTCATGATGTTCACGCGGAACAGCCAGTTGTCGACTTCATAAGACGCGCCGAGATCGACAAGCGTATAGCCTGGCAATTTGACGGCTTGTGACTGGCCTGAGAACACTTCCTCAACATCCGTGACACTGCCTGAGATCGCCAAGCCATTGTCGAACTCATAGGTGGCTGTGAAGGAGTAGAGGTTTTCCGGAATACCGGCGCGCTTGGCGCCTTCTTCCGTGCCACCTAGAGCCGTGAGACCAAAAGGCTGACCGCCATAAAAGATCGAAGGATCAGAAACGTTGATCAAGTCTTCAGCCCCCAGGAAGCTGAACTGCGAGCCTGCTTCCAGAATGGTTTGGTTGACGACCTTGGTGTTTGTATAGGCCGCGGTGAGGAGGAACTTGTCCGTCACAGCCCACCGCATCTCGGCCTCGACACCTTCGGTTTTGATGTCTTGGTTGACCGTGATGGATTGAATGTTCCGGTCGGTGCGCTCCTGCTCGTAGTACGAAATCGCCGCATAGAGGCGATCATCGAGGAAGTTGCCCTTAACGCCGAACTCAGTCAGCTCCGTGGCGCTCAAGAAAGCCTGGTCGCTGCCTTCGCCGGTTGGAGAGTTATTATCGGTCTGCGCGAGCGCTTCCGGAGAAATTTCCGCACCTTGCCCGGCGACCACGACGGTTTGTTCGGCGGCGGTGAAGTAAGGAATAATCCCAAGACCTGGAACTTCATAAGAGACCGAGACGTTCCAGGAAGTGCCATTTTCTTCATCGGAGGCAGAGAAATCTTCGTCACGGAAGATTTCAAAGTCCGCCAATGCGGTCGACTCAGCATCCACGACATCTTCGCGTAAGCCGAGAAGGAAGTTCAAACCAATATCCGTTTCAATATCAACGAGACCAGCAATCGCCCAATTGGTATAATTACCGGTGACATAGTTCGAGAAGTCCGAGTTTGATTCCGTCGAGAGCAAGCGGTTGGACCGAGCGTTGAACCCTTGAGTCAAATCTACGCGGTGGAAATACTCAAAGAAGAAATCATCGCCGTGCAAGAAGTCTGTGTGACGGACCGATGGAGAGACTTGAGCGGTAATATCAGCCCAATCGAGTTCGAACTTCTTGGTGACAACGAACTTGTTCTCAAACACCCATGAGTCGTGGAATTGTGAGAACCCATAATCATTTTCGTTGAGGTTCTCATAGGCCTCGTAGAAAACCTGGTTCTTGATTTCGAGACCGTTGTCATTCTCGTAGATGACATCAAAGTAGAGGGTCACCAGCTCGTTCTCGAGCGTGTCATCTTCACTTTGAATGACGTTAGAGCGTGACAGGGTGGTTGTTCCGACATTCTCCAAAGCGAGAAAGCCGAAATCCGCAAAGTCGGCATCTGTGGCGGCCGCTGGCGGTACGAAGAATGGGCTGAAATTGCCGACGGCCAAGAATTCAAATGGCGAGAGTTCTCCATCACCATCCGTATCAAGGACTTGCGCCTGACCGGTGACATAGGTGCCATTGTCGATCAGGTCTTGGGTGAGACGGTTCCAACCGCCATTCTGTTTGCCCTTATAATCGTGATACATACCGCCAAACTCGATGCGAACATTCTCGGTCAAGTCAGTATCAAAGGCAGCCTGCAAGATGGTCTGTTCGGTGCCGATATTTTTGTAGAAGCTCCCGGAGTCTTCAACCTCAGCGTATAGGTGATAGCCGAACTGTTGGCCGGCAATATTTGCTGGACCAGTGATCGAGGCCGCGAGCACGCTCTTGTCCCAACTGCCGCCTGTGTAGCGAATTTCACCCTCGGGGGCTTCAATGTACTGTCCCGCAGACAGGCGCGCGGTTTTTGGCACGAAGTTCATGTAGCCACCCGACTTGGATGGGCCATAAATTGGCGATGCCGGTCCGCGGACAATGTCAATTCGGTCGGACGCCCCGATGGGGGTCGGATAGTTGCCAGGGTTGTCCAAGCGGCGAACGCCGCGGAAATAGGTTTCACCGGCTTGTCCACGAATATCGAGTGCGCCGCCAACGCCGAAGAAGGAGTTGGTGAACGTGCCCGGCGCTTGCGCGACAAGGCCGTAAATATCGGTGATGCCGAAGCGTTCAAGCTGTTCCGAACTAATGGTGGAGGCAGATCTTGGGATCTCTACGAGGTTTTTATCAAAGCCGAAGACCGAGCCGACATCTTCTACGGGTAGAGCGCGCAGGCTGCCGGTTACGACAACAGTCTCTTGAACGAGTTCATCGCTTTCGCTGGCGCCTTCTTCTTGTGCCATCGCGGCTGTCGCAGCCATGCCGAGGCAAAGCGTACTGGCGGCGATGGTTGAGCGAATGAGCTGCGAGACGGGGCGCCTATGCCCCCGCAAAGGCCTACTCGGGCGCTGGTTGTAGTTCATTTCTTTTCCCTCTGCTTGGTCTCTGGAGAAGTCTCAGAGCTCCGAATTTCGTACACTTAACCTCCGCCAATCCTTGCTGGGTCGATGTTCTGAACAGCTGGTTCGACTCAGCTTGGCGTTAACCTCAATCGGAGGGATTGGCGCGAGCAGACTCAAGCCCTTAGCTCTCTCGAGAAGTGGGGTAGCATTGGTGTGCCCGCAATTTGCGCACGGATCGTTGGTGGTGCTTCTCACCATATCAATCTTCGTTCGACTGAGATTGGTTTACGGGTGTGTTTTGAAAGCAATAGTTTTGGGGATACGGTCCGGCTCAGCGAAAAACCGTTGAAAAAGCGATCTAATAAATAGGGCGTACCGCTGTTTGGTTAGGCTGCGATTTGCGACCTGAATTTTGCGCGGCTGGGGTTGAGAAATAAAAAGAAGAAAGAACAATCAAGAATGAGAATTTGTGTTTTTTGCGGGTCGAACACGGGCCGTGGCGAAATTTATATGAACGCAGCTTTTGAGCTTGGGGAGCTGATTGCCGAGCTCGGTTTCGGAGTTGTCTATGGCGGCGCCAGAGACGGGACGATGGGCGCTGTTGCGAATGGTGCGATGGCGAAAGGCGGGGAAGCAATTGGCGTTCTCCCCCGTCAATTGTTCGAGCTCGAACAGGCGCATCCTTCTCTGACCAAGCTTCATGTGGTCGATTCCATGCATGAACGAAAGCGCGTTATGCACGACCTGTCGGATGCCTTCATTTGTATGCCGGGTGGGATTGGAACAATGGAAGAGACGTTCGAAGTTTGGACCTGGACCCAGCTTGGCGTGCATCGCAAACCGCTCGCATTCTATAATGTGAATGGGTTCTATGACGCGCTCGAACGCTTCTTTGACGTTATGGTAGAGGAAGGGTTTGTACGTTCAGTCCACCGTCAAATGGCGCTCACGGGCAAAGAACCGCGGGCTTTGATTGAGAACTTGATGAGTTATGAGCCCCCTCAAGTCAAAAAATGGCTGACGCCGGAAGAGCGTTAGAGCCGGTCGTCATCGATCAGAGCAGACTTCTGGGCATCGCCTGCAATATAGGTTTCCAGGATCGCGCGATCGTCTCCAAGCATTTGCAAGACGAACAATTCTTCTGCGAGCGATTCCACACTCAGCATTCGGGTGCGCATCGCATGTGTCGCGTTAGAGTTTAAGACAATGAAATCGGCGTCGGAGCCGACGTCTAAAGTTCCAATTTTGGTTTCCATCGACAAGGCGCGTGCATTACCGAGGGTCAAACCATAAAAGCTCTCAAAAGGGTTCAGACTATAGCCCCGCAATTGGCAGATTTTATAAGCGTCAGCTGCGGTTGCGAGCATGGACGAGCTGGTGCCCGCGCCGATATCTGATCCGAAGGCGATGCGAATATTTGCAGAAAAGAGCCCCTCATAGTCAAACAATCCACTGCCCAAGAAGGCGTTTGAGGACGGGCAGAATACCGCGACTGAGTTAGACTCCGCCAAAGCCTCCCGTTCTCGATCCGAAAGATGAATACAATGACCAAACAAAGATTTTGGGCCGAGCAAACCAAACTGCTGATAAACCGCGGTATAATCTTCGGCGCCTGAAAAGAGCCTCAGTGTCTCACTGATTTCAAAAAGGTTTTCTGACAAATGCGTTTGGACGTAGCAGTCCGGATTTTCCGATATTAGCGTCTGGATGGCGGACATTTGCTCGTTTGATGAGGTGATCGCAAATCGAGGAGTGATGGCATAGGACAGGCGTCCTTTATTGTGCCAAGTCTCGATCAGATGATTGCTTTCATCATAAGCCCGTTGCGGTGTGTCTGTGAGGTCTGATGGGGCAGACCGATCCATGAGGACCTTTCCGCCAATCATCCTCATATTGCGCGCCTGCGCTTCTTCAAAAAAGGCCGTGGTCGCGTCGGGGTGGGAGGTTGTGTAGACGGCGGCTGTTGTCACACCCTGATTGATAAGCTCGTCAAAAAACAATCCGGCTTGTACCTCGCAGTGACTTTTATCCGCGAACCGAGATTCTTGTTTGAACGTGTAGGTTTCCAACCAATCCATCAATTGGCTGCCATAGGATGCGATAACTTCCATTTGTGGAGAGTGCGTGTGGGCATCGATGAAGCCCGGCAGGATGAGATGAGATGAGTGGTCGTCGACGGGAAAAGATGCATAAAGCGCGGGTAGATCCGAATAGGAGCCAACCCAGGCAATTTTGCCATGTCTGACGGCAAGCGCGCCGTCTGGCCAATAGGTGTAACAGTCCGAGGCAGACGTATCGGCCGGGCGATCGGAAAAGGTTAGCAGTCTCCCTCTTACAACGCGATCAAGCACGGTCTTCATCAAAAGTCTTTCTCTGAGTGTGACGCTGACGAGCAGCAAACACTGCCTTTCTAAAGGGAGTGATAAAGAAATGCGACTTAAGCGCGACAGTCGAGGGTTTGGTCGATCTATGCGGGCCTTCGTTCGTTCAATCCTTCATCAGTTTCATCTCGAACTGATGTTATGTTGCGCATTGCACCTGCACGAATTATTCGCGCAGTATCTGAGATTGACCCGCTGAACCGGTGCGGCACGGTCGACTTCGAGGTCTAGGGCGTCGCGGGAGTCGAAGAAATGCGGTTACTGACAGATACACGAGTTAAATGGGCCGGGAGAGGGATGGTCGCGTCTCTCGTGGGCTTAGGATTGAGCGCGTGTAGCACCGTCGAACCCTCTGCTTCGCCGGTATTAGATGAAGTGGTAACGATCTGCGAAATCGCGGCGCCGTGCGAAACGCCGCTGCCCGTAAAAGCTGTCCTTGTTACAATGTTTGAGATTGGTGAAGACGAGGGCGACCGGCCCGGCGAGTTCCAGCTATGGAAAGAGCGTCGTCCGTTCGATGTCGCCATTCCATTCCCGCACTCGCACCATGATTTATACTATGACCCTGATGCCGAAATTCTGGCAATGGTGACGGGGATCGGTACGGCAAAGTCGACCGCTTCAACCATGGCGCTTGGCCTAGATGCGCGCTTCGATCTCAGCAAAGCTTATTGGCTGGTGGCAGGGATTGCCGGCATTGACCCCGAGGATGCCTCGATCGGGTCTGCGGTATGGTCTGCCTATCTCGTCGATGGTGATCTAGCACACCACATTGATTCGCGCGAAAAGCCTGAAGATTGGCCTACCGGATACTTCGCACGCCGCACCAGCTTCCCGTATGACCCAAGTAAGCCGGAACCCGATGGCGGGGAAATGTTCCTAATTAACAAGGATCTGAGAGATTGGGCTTATGAACTGACCAAGGACCTTGAGCTACCAGATCTGGAGGGGCTCGAGGACACGCGCTCGCTCTATACGGAGCATGAAATGGCCCAAAAACCTCCCTTCGTCCTAAAAGGCGGCCACATCGCCGCGATGACCTTCTGGCATGGCGAAATTATGAATGAATGGGCGAACCGGTGGGTCCATTATTGGAGTGATGGCAACACGGATTTCGTCACCTCCGCGATGGAGGACACCGGGACCTACACATCGATTCAATACTTGGATGAAATTGGGCGCGTCGACAAAGACCGTTTCATGGTCCTTCGGACGGGGAGCAACTACACGATGCAGCCCCCTGGAAAGACCGCCGCCGAGAATTTGCTCGGCGAGAATGAAGGTTATGCCGGGATGGAGGCCTCGCTCGAGTCTCTCTATTTGGTCGGGGGGAAAGTCTTGGATGAGCTCACGGGCAACTGGGACAAATATGAGAGCACGATCCCATCCCCCGATATGTTGGATTAAGTCGGCGATCTAGCGGCCCTGCTTTCGTGGCTGGGCGATTGAGCTAGCTTTTACTGCGATACGCGATCAGAAACTCCCGCAAAAATGCCGCTGCATTCTCAGCGGCGAGGACTTCGAAAATAGGATACTCGTTCACGCCGCCGCCACCCCCGGCGAGATCCGAGAGGCTTCGAAAGCCGATATAAGGTATGCTATTGGCATAAGCGACGGTCGCGATGGCGGACGTTTCCATTTCAACCACTTGAGCGTCAAAGGTTTCGAAGAGATATTCCCGGAAATCTGCATTGTCCTGGAAGACCGAGCCAGTCACGCCGTTCCCACCCAACACGACAATGGGCGTGCGCGGCAAGCAGGTCTCGGCATCAACGCATTGTTTGAATTCGACGGTCTCTGCCGCAATTTCAGCCGCTGCCATGAGGTCTGGATCTGCCTCGTACCAAAATTTCCTCGTCGTAGGAGAGGGGTCATCTTTGGTCGCAACACGCATGCCGCGGGGCCCCATGAATTGGTAAGGTGGAAATTCCGGTCCGAGACCAGGATGTGGCACATATTCGCCGGGTGACACTTCGCGCATGAAGACCATTTCATTGTACTGTCCCCATTTTGCTGGAACAGTCACATCCGCGAAAGATAGAGATGGATCAATCCCGCCGGCAACGCCGCTCACCAAAATCGCTTCAACTTCAAAATGGTCGATGACGAGCTGCGTGTTCATGGCAGCGTTGACGAGACTGATCCCGGTCAAAAAGACGACGACATCCACGCCTTCCATTTTGCCAGTATAAAACTCGACCCCATTCACCTGGTACTCCGTGATCTCTGAGAGGCTTGGGAGCAGGGCTTCGATCTCGGGTGGATAGGCTGCCAGAATGGCGAGGCGAGGGGTCGCGTCCAGCGGGGCCATGACCGCGCTGGGTTCAGAGACCCCAACGGGTTCATCGGGCACTTGAGCGCAATTGGCCAGTCCAATGACAAGTGGCAAACATAGGGCGCGAATAATCTTCATGCTTAAGCTCGGCTTGAGAGTTTGATTGGTTTGCACCAGACGCCCCCAAACTTCTTCCGATGCAATCTTTCGCAGGCAAACACGAAAGCTGCCCGAGGTCGTGTGTCCCATGCGAACAGATGAAGGCCCGCATGGGCAAAAAACGTGCACCTCAGATGTCGGAGAGGACCTTTCAAAGCAAACTCGGAAACACTACACCTAAACGGCTTGCGCATAACGACCCTGGTCAATCCAATGGCGCAAAATGAGAAAAAGGACGTCGTATACATGGATGCGAAACAGAAATTGCACCAATTGGCCAAGGCTTTGCCAAAAGCCGAGCTGCATTTGCATATTGAAGGCAGCTTAGAGCCCGAATTGCTGTTCAAACTGGCGCAACGCAACCAGATTGATATCCCATTTTCGAGCGTCGAGGATGTGAGACGTGCCTATGAATTCTCCAAGCTTCAGGATTTTCTCGATATCTATTATCAAGGCATGAAAGTTCTCTGCACCGAGCAGGATTTCTATGACTTAACGCACGCCTACCTCGCGCGGGTCCATCAAGACAATGTGGTCCACGTTGAGATCTTTTTTGATCCCCAAGCCCACACCGAGCGCGGCATTGCTTTCGAAACGGTGATCAGTGGAATCACCCGCGCGCTCAAAGATGGCGAGACAGAGTTTGGGATCACATCGCGTTTGATTATGTGCTTCTTGCGTCACTTGGAGGAAACGGACGCGTTTGAAACGCTTCAAGAGGCGGAGCCTTGGCTAGAGCATTTGTCAGGCGTCGGTCTCGATTCATCTGAGCTCGGTCATCCACCGTCCAAATTCAAACGTGTGTTTCAACGCGCGGGCGAACTTGGACTGAAGCGCGTCGCACACGCAGGAGAAGAGGGGCCTCCGGACTATGTTTGGGAAGCGCTCGACCTGCTCAATATTGACCGGCTCGACCACGGAAATCGTGCGATGGAAGACGCAGGCCTGATCCAGCGCCTCGTGAAGGATAAGATGGTATTGACCGTTTGTCCGCTCTCCAATCACAAGCTTTGCGTGGTCAACGATTTACGCGACCATCCCCTCAAATCCATGCTCGACACGGGATTGATGGCCACCGTCAATTCGGACGACCCGGCTTATTTCGGTGGGTATGTAAACGATAATTTCGCAGCGATTATTGAGGCTTTGGACCTGAGCGAAACCCATATTCGACAATTGGCGGAAAACAGCTTCAGAGGGTCGTTTCTGTCACAAGAAGAGATTAAGTCCCATTGCGAGCATATCGGCTCTATTGAGATGTAAGGTCATATGCAGAGCGGTCAGCGGACGCAGTCACGCATTGATCAATCGCTCGATCGCTTCAATGACGCGGCGGTTTTTTGCTGGATCCAGCGCATCGGGATGCGGCGGCGCGAAGGCTTTGCGGTCATTGTCATAGTAACGACCCGACGCGTTTGCGAATTCGTCACTTAGCGCGGCGCGCGTCAGGATGTCCGCGCCAATGCGCAGATCGTGTCCGGCATGCCCATAGGCTTCCATGACCATCTTGCTGCCAAGGAAAGAGGCAGGATTGACGGCAACGATCATTGGCCCGTCAGTGCCAAGGTCATGCGCTATGCCGATCGACCACATCGTTAGGGCGAGTTTGGTTTGGGCGTAAGCCTCTCCGTCGCCGAACGGCTTTTTGGCAAGAAAACCTTTCAAATCAACGGGTGCCTGCGCGGCGGAAGACAGGTTCACCACGCGGCCCTCTGAACCAAGCATGGGCAGAAGCTTTTTGGTTAGTACGTATGGGGCGACCACGTTCACAATGAACCGCGCATCGAATCCGTCATGAGTCAACGGGTTGGACATTTTGAATACGCCGGCATTGTTAATCAGCGCGTCGATTGAAAGGAAATCGCACTTGAGCGCGTCTGTCATGGCGCGAACCTGATCGAGATCTGTGAGGTCAGCTTGATAGGTGTGGATGTCACCGGCCCCTTCGATCGCTGCGACAGCGCTTTTGGCTGCCGCCAGTTTATCGACGCTACGGCCATGCAAGAGGAGCGTATGCCCGAGCCGGGCCATCATCTTGGCGGTCTCGAGACCGATTCCATCGGTCGCGCCCGTGATTAGAATAGTCTTGGTCATGTAATGTATCCTTGTGGATGTGAGTTTGGCTCGGCCGCGGCTTTAAAAGGGCGCGATGCCATCCGAGGGTGCGTCTGGGATGGTCCAGCGATCTTCTGGACTTGCCGTATTTACGGGCGCGCCAGGGCGCGGGATCTGCCCCTGCTCGCCATAGAGCCAGAGCACGAAATTATGGCGCTCCCCTTCCAGGATTGCTTCGGACGCATGTGGGACACTGCCATGATGGATCATCGCGGTTCCCGGTTCAAAGCTCAGGCTCTCGACTTTGCGCCCAACCGGGTCCATGAAGCGCACCGCTGAGCCGGAAAAGCTCTCCCCAGGCAAATTCAAGTTAATGTTGAGGGTCACCGCCGAGGCATCCGTATGGGGACGCAAGGTCGTATCTTTCCCAGCTTGCCATTGAATGGAAAAGCCGAAGGTCTGTGTGTCATAGCCGAACACGTCCGGGAACAAGAGCCGCGAAATCGGACGCATGTAGCGATCGATTAGGTCGCGATAGAAGGTCTGAAATCCGGGCGCTGCGAGATAGCCGTCTGAGCGCGGATCCAACATAGCGCCGCCGCGATTGAGCGCGATGCCGTAAGGTGGTCGAAGCGGAATGCCCGCATCGGCGACGCGATCCATATAGGCCCTGAGGTTGCTCAAGCGATCCGGATCGAAGAACTGAGCCTTGTAGACGCCCGGAAACACCTCGGTCCAGAGGTGTTTGACGGCCGTTTCTTCATTGGGGTTTACCCAACTTCGCTCGACCGCTTCGCGCAGTTTTGGGGCATAGAGTGAGTGATCCAACACGATGCTGTCATCGCCGCCGGCCGCTTCCCATTCCTTCCAGGCATCTGCAAAAACAGTTTCGTTCCTGTCCCAAAAATCGTGAACGGAAGGATGCCGCTCCAGCATAGCTTCGCGTGTGGGGCGCGCCACCGTGCGCGCTTGTTCAAGTGAGGTCGTAGACATAGCGTTATCTGCTTTCTTGGTCGATCGAACGGATCTCAAATTGGGAGTTGCGAGCCCCATGATGGGCTCAGGCGTATCGGACGAGCGTCCGGCTTTCGATGCTTTTACGAGGGACGGTCACGTCGGCGTCGCCGGGTAAATCAAGCGCGCTATGCGCCAGATGTGGGCGTCCGGTATTGTCGTAGATGTTGAAAATGATCGCCTCATCGGGGGTCATTTCAGACTTGAAGAACCACTCATGCGAAGGATTGGCGGCGACCCCCAAAATCTGACCGAAACGATCCGGATAAATCAGACCGATATCCATCCAGTCCTCGGGCGCCATGGAGCTTGGGCGAATAAATCCAAGCGGCGACGACTTGATCGTGTGCTCGATCGGTCGCCAGACGTTTACAAACCCGTATCCAGCATCATGGAACTCCGCCGCCCGTGCTTCGCCCGCAATATCGATGAGGCGTTGAACCGCGCCTACTTCATTATAGTCATTGTGGACATTGCGAGCCGGGCGTCGCGCCGCATTCGGGTCATCGATGCGCACCGTATGGTCGAAGACAATCACGTCCTTAGCGCCAATTTTCGACTTCAGTAATTGTTTAAGCTCTGTGTCATATGTCGCTTGCCAATCCTCGCTATGCTCGAAGTCGTAAACAGCGCTCGGCGCGTTCACGAAGACGATCCCGTCCCGGTCAAATCGCGGGGCGCGCGTATCGTTTCGAAGGTCTCGTACTTCGATCTGAGTGGTCACCAGTTCCGGCGAAACGAGATTGCCGATAATGCCACCGACATCGAACTCGAAGGCTTGAGCTTGTTCTTTATGGACGTGGTAATTCACGCTTGCTGAGACGTACATATCGCTGCTCCAGAGCTTGGGGGCGATGGCTCGGGCCCCGTTCACGCTCAGGATTTAGTTGCTTGCAATAGCGATATAAATGGGCATAAATACGAAACAGAATATATAAATAGGATATAATCTTACATGGATACCGACGCCCTTCGGCTCTTCGTCATGGCGGCTGATCTGTTGAACATCAGCGCTGCGGGACGGCAGCTCGGCTTATCGCCGGCCGTCGCAGGCGCACGATTGGCAAAGCTCGAGCAACAGGTGGGCGCGGATCTTCTGCATCGCTCGACACGCAAGGTTTCGCTATCTCTTGAGGGCGAAGAGTTTCTGCCCTTTGCGCGCGAAATTCTGGCGCAGCAGGACGCAGCTTTCGCAGCGCTTGGCCGGGGAAGTTCCGAGCCTAGCGGAACCCTGAGATTTGCCGCTTCAAGCACGTTTGCGCAGCTCTATATCGCGCCGATCTTGCCAGAATTTCTCGACCAGTATCCGAAGATCGATCTCGATCTGAGGTTTTCAGATACGCAAACCAATTTGATCGAAGGCGGTTATGATTTGGCGCTCCGCAATCTTGCGATCGAAGACAGCGCGCTGATCGGGCGCAAACTCGCGGACGATAAGCGCGTGCTCTGTGCGTCTCCTGCCTACTTAAGGACACATGGCACACCGACGACTCCCGATGACCTTAGCGATCATCGCATTATCGCTTTCGTCAATGCGAAAGCGCGAACTCTAGTCGCTGATCAAAATCGAGCCTGCGTGTTTCCACCATCGACAAGTTCACAGCGTCTCGTTTGCGATGATGGCGCCAGTATGCGGCTGGCGACAAAAGCCGGTGTCGGAATTTCTATGAGTTCGATCTGGAGCATTCACAATGAACTCAGAGATGGCTCGCTCGTTCGCGTGCTTCCAGAATACCAAGTTCAAGATGGTTCAGCCATCTGGCTCGTTTATCCAAAGTCAAACGTCTTGACCGCGAAGGTGCGTGTGTTCATTGATTTTTTGATCGAGAAGATTGGCTCGCCACCTCTTTGGGAACGTGAATAGCCGAAGCAATTGCTTAGAGAATTATACCCGAAATCAAAAAACTGATTATCGAATTGGGTCGGTTATCCGGATACTCGTCTGGGTGATACCTGCCTCGGAAACTCTGATGGAGACCTTCCGATGAAAGCGATGATCCTTGAAACCTATGGTCCCGATTCGACGTTTGTGGCCGCGGAGCTTGATATGCCGACCGTCGGCGCGGGCGAAGTGCTGGTCAAAGTGGCAGCGACCAGCGTCAACACAGTTGATACAATGATCCGTCAGCTCGGCCAGGAACAGCTTCCGCTTTCACCCGATTTACCCGCTATCCTCGGCATGGACTTCGCGGGCACGGTCGAGGCGGTTGGCGATGGTGTGATAGGGTTTAGGTGCTGTCAGTCTAATGCGAACCCGTCTCCAGCATCGCGCGGAATAGGGGCTCTTATCCAGCTAGAAGTTGGCGCCATTCGGAGAGTGCGGCGTTTCTCATCGATTTGAAGGTTGAGCGGTGATTGATGTGGCGGTCTAGATTGAAGTGATTGTGGAACGAAGCATGGGTTGAAGCGAATTTCTGTAGGTTCGACATCCGCCTGAACCGGGACATTGCTCGCTCTCGTCGTCGAAAGGGTAGGTGGCTGTTCTCTGCTCGATTGTTGAGATGGCGACCGACCTCCTGGCGGTCGACTATTCCAATCTCTTTCATCGCAGCCCCATAGGACCGAAGTCGGTCCGTTATGACTGTCTTGGGTGAACCATATCGCTTCATGGCTTTCTTCAGGAACCTAAGAGCAGCGGGCTTATCCCGGGCTTTGGTGACATAGCTCTCCAGCACTTCGCCTTCGTGGTCGACGGCGCGCCAGAGATAGTGTTGCACGCCATTGATCCTCACAAAGACCTCATCCAGGTGCCATTGCCATTGAGAATGCTGACGCATGAAAGAAGCACGCTTTGTTCGGATCTTGCCGGCGAAGATTGGTCCAAATCGGTCGACCCACAGTCTCACGCTTTCATGACAGATGTCGATCCCGCGTTCATGGAGAAGGTCTTCGACGTTTCTCAAAGACAGTGGAAATCGGACATACATCATCACTGCAAGTTGGATGATTTTAGGTGATGTCTTGAAATAGCGAAATGGGTTCTTGGTCATTTAGCCAAGCTAGGGCAGGGCAGTTAAAGCTCACTTTCTGCTGACAAATCCCCGAGTTCCGCTGACAATCCCAGCAGGGCGGATAAGGCTCACACTTTGCCGACGATTCGTAATTCATTAATGTAATGAGGTGTTCCCAAATTGAATAAGTGAAAAGCGACGATGTCGCTAGCATCCCTCCGACTGACTCAATAACAAAGTGAGCGCCATCAGCTTTGAGGTTCGAGAACGAGTCACATCTCCGGAGGATAAAGTGAGCACCACCGACGCAAGTAAACCGAGACCTTTCAATATTCAGGTTCCGGAGGAGGCGCTCGACAACCTTCGCGAGCGTTTGTCAGCCACGCGGTGGCCTGTTGCAGAGACGGTCAAAGATTGGTCGCAAGGTGTTCCGCTGGACATTATGAAGACCGTCGCTGCGTATTGGGCTGATGAGTATGATTGGCGAAAATGTGAGCGCAAACTAAACGCATACAATAGTCAGATAATTACCCTGAACGGTGTAGACGTTCATTTCCTTCACGTACGTTCGAATGTCGCTGATGCGCGCCCATTAATACTGACACACGGCTGGCCAGGATCAATCGTCGAGTTCCTGGATGTCATCCCGATGCTCACGGATCCTCTTTCTCATGGCGGATCAAAAGAGGACGCATTCCACGCGATTATTCCATCAATTCCTGGATATGGGTTCTCCGGCAAACCAACGGATACGGGATGGAATGTCGAACGGATAGCAGATACTTGGGCATCACTTATGACCAGTCTGGGCTATGAGAAATTCTATGCTCAAGGTGGCGACTGGGGTTCGGCAATATCGGTTGCGCTCGGTCAACGTTTTCCGGAACGGTGTCTGGCAACTCATATCAATCTCGTTATGGCGATGCCAAACGAGGAGATTGTTGCGGTGCCAACAAAACTAGAAATCGAAGCCATGACTCGTGCTTCGAAGTTTCAAACTGAAGGCACCGGCTATTCAGCTCTACAGTCGACTCGTCCGCAAACACTAGGCTATGGGCTAAGTGATTCACCCGTCGCCCAAGCGGCATGGGTGTTGGAAAAATTCTATGAATGGACAGACAATGATGGGACATTTTCTTCTGTAGGTGATCTGGATCACCTGATCGACAATGTGATGATGTATTGGTTGAATGAGGCAGGTGTTTCCTCAGCTCGCTTATATTGGGAAGGGTACGCTGGAGAACGATTTGCAGATGTCACTGTGCCAATTGGGTGTTCCATCTTTCCCGAAGACTTGAACACGCCTAGCAGAAGGTGGGCCGAAACTCGGTACAAGAATATCTTCTACTGGAACGAAGTCGAAAGAGGCGGCCACTTCGCAGCTTGGGAACAACCTGAGTTATTCACTCAGGAACTTCGAAACTGTTTCCGTAGTTTTGAGGAATAAGAAAATTCAAGCAGCTCAAACCAAGTCGTGTTGCATGGATCGTAATCGAGACGTATCGGATAGCCGGGTTTAGATGAGTTCTTTTCTGTCAATAAAATCAATCAACTCTGTTGCGGCATCCCAGTGCATTTCAGGCGATGGATAATAGAGATTATGAGTTTCATACCAATCAAAGTCGATCTTATGACGGATACGTCCCCAATTGTGATTTAGTATTTTGCCCGTGCGCCTGCTCCGCAGAGGAAACCGCATGTTACGATCGCTGTGACAGGTCGCCAACATATCCAAATCTAGTCCAGCGATGTCTTCTTCAGAAATGAACTGTGGATAAGCATCCAACCTTGCAATATCGGCTGCGTCGCTTCCCGAAATACCCGAAAGTGCGCTTTTCTTGATTTGTTTGGGCGAAAACCAAAAATGGATCACCGGCACATCAATTCTCTGCAGCACCAATTCAAGATCACGACGCCAACTCGATCGGCTTTGTTCAACGAGCTTTCCGGCAGTTTCTGGGTTTTCCCTCAAAATGCGATTCCAGATGACGCTCGCGCTCACATTCTCGTTGTGTTTTAAGTCATATCCGGCCGCAGAGACACGAGACCTACCTATTCGATCATTTTCGGAACATCGGCCAGTCATAACTTGTAAGATCACAAGTTTACTTTTGTTGATATACTCAAACAACTTAGGATGTTCGAGAAAGAAACCAGGGTGGGCACCACCAATGCCCAAGTTCCAGACAGGGAGGCCATACTTTTGGCTGATGAGTTGAGGATAAGGATTATCGACAAACACTCCGAGCGTTTGCGCTGCGCCAATACATGTTATGTATCCCTCGTGTTCTTCCAGGTCGATAGCAGGCCCTCTGAAGCTTAAGCCTGCAAGCGGCTCTGGCTCGTAGAAACCATAATCAACGAGTTCCTCATCCCGCTCTTGATAGTCAACGGAATATAATACCTCTCCAGTGAACTTGCTTGTGCCGGGAACATGAGAGCGCCCCGCAGCGGCGCTCGTAGTACACGCAGATAGACCGGCGATCCCCCCGATTGCCGCTGAAGCAGTCATAAAGCTGCGTCGATCCATGGTTAGGACTCCTGATTGATTATTGTGAGCACGCGGCGAACAAGACAGATTTAATAGCTCTTTTCGTTCGCCGCGTGACAGAAAGCTTACCCACGAACTTTGAGCTGAACGCCCCAAGTCAGCGGATTGCCTATCGTGCAACGTTGGACTGTTTCATTGCGAGCGACATCTAAACCGCCAAGCGAGGCCCCGAAGGGCTGATCGAAGGCAATTTGACAGTATCCTTCATCACTGAGGTTTTTACCCCAAAGATTGACTTCCCAACGATCGTCCTGCGCCCGCAAACCAACTCGTGCATTAAACAATTGATATGCATCTTGATTAGATTGCGGATTGAGGTTGGTGTTTCCACCGACATTCTGCTCGCCTACATACTGAGTTTCGCCGCGAATGAAGTACTCTGCTCCCGCGAGTGCAGAGAATGAATCTGACCAATCTGCGACCAGTGATCCTTGCCAATCTGGCGAGAAATGCGCCCGTTCACCAGTAAGATCCTGAATGGGGCCACCCGGCAGCGGCGAGGCGTTTCGATAATCCAAGAATTCGCTGTCCAGATAAGATAAACCACCGGTGAAAACCAACTGATCTAACGGAGCCCAAACGGCATCAATTTCGACGCCTTGTTGACGAAGTTCACCGACATTTCGCGTTATGAAGGATATTCCGTCGAACGCTCGGTCCTGGAACCCTTCAACGTCCATGCGATACGCTGTTGCGTTCAATTGAAGTGTATTGTCGAAGAGTTGGCTCTTTACACCGACTTCATAGTTGGTCGTGTCTTCTTCGCCAAAAGTGCGTTGAGCCTCGGTAAGAGCAGGGAAAGTCCCGTCCGTATTGAAGCCTCCAGACTTGTATCCTGTCGATACGGTCGCAAAGAGCATTACATCATCAACTGGGAAATAACTTGCATTTGCGAAATACGTGAATTTGGAGTCATCGACTTTGAGACCGGGACGAACCTCGTTCTCACGAATTCCCAGAATCGTAACAAACGGATTTGAAACTTGGTTCGAATAGTCGGCGTCTTTTTCATCTGAAGTCCAGCGCCCACCGAGTGTGAATGACAATTTGTCATTTGCATGCCAAGTGCTTTGACCAAAGACAGCATAGCTTTGCAAGTCTTGAGTAAATTCGCCGTCTGAGACCGCAATTTGAGGTCCCGCGGCACACGCCTGACCAGCCGGCAAGCCCGCTAATCCTGCAACGACAGGGATACAAAAGTCAGCACCGAAATCGAAGTCTTGGTCGATGTCATAGGTTTCATCGTAGAACAAACCACCGACAACGTATTCGAAGGGGCCGTCGGTCGGAGATAGTAGCTGAAACTCCTGACTGAACGTTTCTAAATTGTAGCGTGAGCTACGAGGAAACAACTGCAACGGCAACCGTAGAACGCTTTCAAAGTATTCAGCTTCCCAGTCGCGCACGCTGGTGATTGATCGAATTGTGTGACCACTGGCAAATTCATAGCTTGCGTCTAAAGACAAACCCCATTGCTCCGCGTCCATATTCTCTCTGTGATCTTGATAGATATCATGATCGAATGGATCGCTGGTTAGGACTTGGGCTGCATCTGGTCCCGCTAAAGCCTGGAGCGTGGCAAGAAACGTAGGAGTTTCAGTTCCATTCAAGAGTTCAACTGCGGGGCCTGTTGAACTTATCTCGCTATAATCCGCTATGAGCTTGATTTCGAGATTGCCCGACGCATCAAACAATAACTTGCCACGGAGACTCAAATCATCCTCGTCGCCATAGTCCTCGCCGTTAAGCAAATTCGTACCAAACCCACCATTTTCAGAGTACTTTGCCGTGAATCGACCAGCAACCGAGTCACTAAGCGGACCAGATATCATGCCCGCAATGTCCAGGGATTCATGCGATCCAAAACCAGCTTCGGTGTAGTATTCAAACTGATCTCTGGACGGGTCTTTCGTACGAACATTCAGGGCCCCTATCGGTGTGTTGCGTCCGAACAAAGTTCCCTGCGGCCCCCGCAAAACTTCAATTGCTTCCAGATCGATAAGATTGCCAACGACGGGTCCCGGTCTCGGAATATAAACGCCGTCCACAAATACACCCACCGCCGGTTCGATGCCCGCGTTGCCGACAGATGTCACGCCACGAATTGCGAGACGTACATTGCCTTTTTGGGTTGAACTACTGAGTGTAAAATTTGGTGAGTAGAGCGCTATGTCTGCAATGTTTTCGACACCACTGTCTTCAATGAAATCAGCTCCATATGCCGAAATCGAAATTGGAACATCCTGAATATTTTGTTCTCGTTTTTGAGCGGTAACGGTCACAGATTGAAGTCGACGCGAAGCTTCCTCATCTCCACCCTCTGTTTCTTGAGCATGAGACATATTCGCCCCGAAGGTCATCAGTGCTAGTGCGGATATCGAAGAAACGGTTTTACTAATCGAAGTGCCCATTGGCTCCTCCCAATAAATCCCGAGTTTCGTCGGCATTGCCCACGATATCTCGGACCTCCCCGCTCACTTCACGTTGCGGAGACTTTGTTTAAGTTTTGGAAGACGCTTGAGCGGATTAAGCTCGCACTATTCTCTTCCTCCCTGTCCTTTTGATCCTTTGAAACGACCGAGTCGGACGCTCATTTTGCAGCAGGACTGGGTGAGAATAGGCATATCGGCGACAAGTGCGGCAGTTCATTTAGTTGCGCTATTATTCTGTTTTTGAATGACCTGACGCGAACGCTTCTTCGTGGGGAGTTTTAGTTGCCAGCCGCTTCTTTTTGCTGGTTGAGGGCTGAATGCTCACCTTAAGAACACTCTCGACTGAACTGATTGTGGCTATAAGCGCTGATTGAGACCCAGATCCGTAAGGCCGAGAAGAGAGATTCGAAAGGGTTGTTAGGAGCTCACAGAAACTGTCGTTTAGGGAGAAGGGTGCTCTCTTTGAGCGGACGCTAAGGTTTAGAGCGCGGCTAATTCATGACGAGGTATTCTAAAAATGAATACCATGGCAGTGCCCCTGCGTGTTAATCGGCGAAATCGATAATTAGTGTCCGGAGGAACATGTAATGCTGCAGGCTATAAAACGCTTTGGTATTGGCCTTCTGGTATTGCTAATTGTTGTTATCGGTTATCTCTTGCTACCGGCAAAAGGCAAGTTCTCTCCGTCCGAATTCGTTCCAGACTCCTTACCAGCTTGGGAAGGTGCGCTAGCGCCAAATACGCTCCTCCAGTCAGCCACTGTGATTGGAAAAAATCAATTGGCGGGACCAGAGGAGCTGGCACTCGGCCCGGATGGATTATTCTATACTGGTACCGCCGATGGCTATGTGAAGAGATTTAACATCGACGGTGACGTCGAGATTTACGCCGAAACTGGGGGGCGTCCAGCGGGGTTGGATTTTGATCAAGATGGAAATTTGTACGTTGCAGTGGGGTACAAAGGTTTGATGAAAATCACCCCGTCTAAGGAGGTATCGTTACTCGCCAAAAGCATCGAAGGTGTCGATCTGAATTTTGTTGATGGAATGCGTGTAGGCGACGATGGGATGGTCTATTTTTCATTAGCCTCAGCCAAATACTCAATGCACGATTGGCTATATGACTTTTTAGAATCAAGCCCCAACGGGATGCTTCTGAAATACGACCCAAGCACTGAAGAATTGGAGGTGCTGGCAGATGAGTTGTATTTTCCAAATGGCATTGTTTATCATCCTAGCGGGGAGTATCTTCTATTCAACGAGACATCGCGCTTTCGTGTGATGCGCTATTGGTTAGAAGGCAGTGAAGTTGGGTCAATCGAAGTTTTCGCGGACAATATGCCTGGGCTCACTGACGGGCTTGCAATCGACCCGGCCAACGAAAACATTCTTGTATCCTTGTCTGGACGGCGTTCCGATCAAATTGACGGACTAATCTCTCAGCCCGGATTCTTGAGAAATGCGTTTTTAAAGATCCCTCCTGCATTACTCGGCGAACTGGATCGATATGCACTTTTCGTGGTGCTTTCGCCGGAGGGTGAAATAATAAAAAGTTATCACGACCCAGACGGCAGCGTCGCAACTGTCGTCACTTCCACGCTCGCTCATGAAGACAAAATACTAGTAGGGAGCTTCGAAGACCCTCAAGTCCTGGTAATTGATAAATAAGTCAGGGCACTTTCACTTTGTCAGCCGGAGTGTTTTCTAGATCCGTTAATCTGGGACTGCCTCGCAGATTGAATTTAGACGCCCCGATGATATGCATACTTGTCACACAATTATCGAAAAAGAGAATATCGTGTTTAGCTCAACAAAGTTGCGCCAGATTGTCGGGGTAGACCGTGCAGGATCGTTCTCTGGTGCATCAAAGCTACTCCATGTGAGCCAATCTACCCTAACGAAAGCTGTAGCCGAGGTGGAGAAAGATCTGGGCTATACACTATTCTTTCGAACCGCTCGGGGGGTCGTGGCTACGCCAGAGGGGCGTGAGTTCCTAGATCGGGCAACTCGAATTGTGGCGGACTTTGATATGCTCATTGAGGACGCCAAACTCCAACGTGAAGACGGTGATAGACGACTTCGAGTGGGGATCTCTCCTGCCGCGATAGAGGGGCTATTTAACAGATCAGCATCTACGCTCTTAAGGCAGAGACCAGAATTAAGTCTCTCGATGGTCGGAATGCCGTTGGAAAGAGGACTAAGATTGTTGAAGCGCGGAGATATAGACGTTTTGTGTGGCCCGATGGTCGCGCTGCAGCGCGATAAAGAGATAGCCGTTGAGCATATTCACTCCCTATCTATGGAATTGTTTTGTAGAAAAGGGCATCCAATTCTGGAGTTGGAAAGCTTCTCGTTGGAGCAAATGCGACCATACAAACTGGTGACCTCTGATTTGTTCAAAATGTTTGGCAAACAGTTTGATGAATTCTTCCGTTACAAAGATGGCAATGCGATGAACCAGATGCACGTCATCAATAACTTTTCGATCGTTATGCAGACTGTAGCCGAAACAGATTCTGTAAGTGTTGTCAGTACCAATTATGCAAAGTCGAAAACGTTCATGAAGCGGTTTGAGCTTATAGAGACAGGTATGTTGAAACCGATGGATTTTGGCATGGCGAGACTTTCAAGATGGTTACCGAGCCGCGCGGTTAAATCCTTTAGGGAAGTTGTCAAAAGGCAGTTGAATTCTGATGTGCCACCCACTTCATAGTTTTCCAACACTGATCAAGTTGTCTAATCCTAAGCGGTCATTGAAACATTAGCTTTCATTCGGAATCGCTTAACTCGCGAAGCGACGCTACAGATTCTCAGAGCGGCGCGGTTATTCTATAAAGCGATATCCTGTCCGTAATTTGCATTACTTCTGCATCGCGGGCTCGGCTACAGTCGGAAAGTTAATCCGGGCACCAAACGTGAGCTGTCTAGCTGCGCCAATTGCAGTGTTATGGGCTCCTTTTTGATCCGTGCGTCCAGCGTATGGTTCTTCCGGAACTTGAGGCGCTCCATTTCAAATTGGGGCGCCTCATTTTTTGTTGACGCGAAAAGGCTGAGTGCGCCGATTTCTCCGTATGCGAGCAGATGAACCCCAAAATACGTTGATTATTCAATTTATGCATACCTAGACCATTTTCGCTATTGGACCGAATGGTCTGCGCGTGAGCATTTCCTCTGAAATATAACTTTCTGGAGGACCCGAAAATGTCTGAACAATCGTCAATGGTCACCGACCTGCTCGCAGGCCTTGCATCGGGCGGGCACGTGAACATGAGCCATGCTCGCGAAGCAGTTCTCATTCGCGATCGGGATTTACCCTGGGTGGATCTACCAGATGGGTCTCAACTTCAGGTCTTGCATATCGACTTAAACCAAAACCTTTGGGTGGTGAAAACAAGGTTCCAGCCAGGGTTCCTAATCGACACACACTATCACACCGGACCAGTCTTCGCTTTTACCCAGTCAGGTGAATGGTTTTACAAAGAGTATCCTGACAAAATCAATACGCCCGGATCGTATCTGTTTGAGCCAGCTCATTCTGTGCACACACTAACTGTATCGCCTGACGCGAAAGAGGATGCCGTCGTTTTCTTTGCCATTTTTGGCAGCAATGTGAACGTCGATGAAGATGGCAATGTCCTCAGTATTTTGGATGCACAAGGCGTCCTGGGGCTTTATCGCGCGCTCTGCGAGGCGAATGGGGTGAGTTCCGAGAATGTCCTGGTCGTCGGTGGCTGAGCGCGGTTCGCGTTTGGTCTTACGGCACTTAAAACAAACAAGAAAAATCAATGATACCACGTACAATTTTCGAGTCTGAGCATGAGATGTTGCGCGACAATGTCCGTAAGTTTCTTGAGGCGGAGGCCGCTCCATTTCACGAACAATGGGAAGAAGAAGGCATGGTCGCCCGAGACCTTTGGCTCAAAGCGGGCGCGCTTGGCATTCTTGCTCCAAACGTTAGCGAAGACTATGGCGGCATTGATGCAGACTATTTGTATAATGCGGTCATCAACGAGGAAATTGTGCGACTCGGTTTGTCCGGCCTCGGCTTCCAGCTTCATTCTGACATTGCGGTGCCGTACATAGATCGCCTTGGCACGAAAGAACAAAAGCAAAAGTATTTGCCTAAATGTGTAAGTGGCGAATGCATTCTCGCGATCGCAATCAGCGAGCCTCAAACAGGGTCCGATATGCAAGGGATCAAAACCTCTGCAGTCAGGGATGGAGATGACTACATCCTCAACGGATCCAAGATTTTTATCACCAATGGACAGCTTGCCGATACGATCATCGTCGTTGCGAAAACAGACCCGGATGCCGGAGCTAAAGCGTTCAGTCTGTTTCTCGTTGACGCCGACATGCCGGGTTTTTCGCGCGGCAAAAACTTGAAAAAGCTTGGAATGAAAGCCCAGGATACGTCCGAACTCTTCTTCAGCGACGTACGTGTTCCCAAGGAGAATATGTTGGGTGAACAGGGTCTAGGCTTTGCATATCTTATGCAAGAACTGCCGCAAGAACGCCTCACCAATGCGGTCGGTTTTGTGGGCATGTGTGAAGCTATGCTCAAGCTCACAACCGATTACGTGAAGGAAAGAAAAGCCTTCGGTAAACCCGTTGCAGCCTTTCAAAACACTCAGTTCAAACTCGCAGAAATGGATACCCACATCACCGGTTTGAGAGTCTTCATCGATCGCTGCCTGGAGCTTCATGCCAAAGGTGAACTTGATGATGTATCAGCGGCCAAGGCTAAACTTTGGGCGTCTGAAGTACTCTGCAAAGTTGCTGATGAATGTGTCCAATTGCATGGCGGATATGGATACATGTGGGAATACCCCATCACACGTTTCTATGCCGATGCGCGCGGCTCACGCATCTATGCTGGAACCGATGAAGTCATGAAAATTATTATCAGTCGCCCACTTCTGGCCGATTAACCCATCAACTCGGTCGACGGAGGCTGCAGGCAATGGACTATGAATGTATCTTATACAGCGTTGAAGATCGGATAGCGACGATCGCGCTGAATCGACCTAAACAAATGAACGCGCTCAGTGATCGCCTCTTGCGCGAATATGCCGATGCCTTGCAGCTTGCAGAAGACGACCCAGACGTTCGGGTTGTGATTGTCAAATCCTCTAGCGGGCATTTTTGCGCGGGTTATGATGTAGCGGGCGGCGATGAAACCTATTCCAAAGGTGTCACTGAAGACGATACTCCATTTGTCGATGACAAACGAAACCTTGACCGAATGTGGGGCGCGACTCAAACTGCCTGGAACCTGACAAAGCCAGTTATAGCGCAGGTGAACGGCTATTGCATGGCTGGTGGCAACGATATCGCGGGTCAATGCGATGTCATCATTGCTGCTGAAAATGCCACTATTCAGCAACCACAGGTGCGTCGCCTCGGCCTTTCCTTCAATCATATGTATGCCTACAAAATCGGTCCTCAATGGGCGAAGATTCTATTGCTCACAGGAGACCCGATATCCGGCAAAGAGGCTGAGCGCTTAGGTCTCGTCGCCATGGCGGTCCCACAAGACGAGCTAGATGATCGAGTGCTGAAGCTCGCCAAACGCTTATCGTTGCTCGACCCAACAATGGCGGCGATGAACAAACTCGCTGTGAACCGCGTTTATGAAGCGATGGGCATGGCTCAAGCTCGCGACGCCGCAAATGCTCTAGATACGATCGCGCACGTCGCACCGGTCATGCAAAAATTCGTCGGGCGGGCAATGGAAGCTGGGCTCAAAACAGCGCTGATCGAGAACGAAGCGCCCTACAAAAACGCCGAACGCCCTTTCAAAGTTCCTGGCGCATAAGGCGTTGGGTCTTGGAGGATGAACGGCCAATTCTCGGGCTTGAGGGAGGGCTTGTATGACTCAGATAAAAACGCCGCCGGAAATGTTGATGCACTGGGCATCCCGTTTTCCTAAACAGACGTACCTCAGACAATCTACGGGTGATGATTGGATCGAGTATTCCTGGCGTGATGTTTGCGACCACGTACTCGCGATTTCAGCATATATTCGCCAACAAGATCTAGCGCCGGGCTCAAGCATTGTAATCTGGTCGAGTAATAGTGCTGAATGGATCATGGCGGATCTCGCCATAATGATGTCGGGCCACGTTACCGTTCCCATATATCCCGCGCAGGATAAGGAAACAGCGGCGTACATCCTAAAGCACTGCGATGCTAAAATGCTCTTCGTAGGACCGTTTGATCAGGCGGCGGCGCTGCCGGAGATACTTCCCGATGGGGCAAAAACTGTTGCCATTCGCGGAGCAAACATCCCTTGCGACGACACACTTGATGCCATTCTTTCCAAGACCGGACGGGCTGACGAGTTTTCGCCTCGTCCACTAAGCGATGTTGCGACGATTATTTACTCGTCTGGAACATCGGGGCAGCCCAAAGGAGTGATGCACACATTCCAATCGATTTCTGAGACCGGACCATTAGTTGGCCAAACGTATAGCCGTCCGTTCCACCGAGCCGCTGGCGATGACCGAGAGCGCGTTCTGTCTTATCTGCCTCTCGCACATGCGGCAGAGCGGTGCTTGGTCGAAATAACATCACTTTACATCAATTCCTGTGTCTCAATCTCCGCGGGACTCGAGGGGTTCGCGTCCGAGCTACAAGACGTTCAACCGACGTTTTTCGGCGCCGTTCCGAGAATTTGGTACAAGTTCAAGGAAGGCGTCGAGGCTAAGTTGAAAGCTGCTGGGAAGTCCATTGAGACTGATGCGGACAAGGCCATGGTTCGTCAATTATTAGGCTTGGGCTCTACCGCCAGCTCCATAACGGGATCTGCACCCGTCGCGCCTGATGTGCACGATTGGTACCGCGAAATCGGCATACCACTGCGCGAGTCATACAGCCTCACAGAGACTTTTTCGCACGGCACTTACTGGGACAGTGATGAGCCATGCCAACCCGGCTGCGTTGGCCGCGCGGCCAAAGGTGTAGAGGTCAAACTTGATGATCAAGGTCAGATTCTTTTCAAAAGCCGCAGCTTGATGAAAGGGTATTATAAGAACGAAGATCTGACTCGCAGGACGGTGATTGATGGGTGGTTTGCCACTGGAGATCTCGGGCGTTTCGATGCGGACGGCAACCTTTGGCTGACCGGTCGAGTGGGCAGCGTCTTCAAATCAGGCAAAGGTAAGTTCATTCACCCTGAGAAGCTTGAGCATGAACTGAATAAAGATCCGTTTGTAGAACAAGTCATGGTGTTTGGGAGTGGCCGTGCGCAACCCGCAGCCGTTGTCTCACTCGCTGAGCCAGCACAAGGCGCTTCAGACTCTGATCTGCAAGCCCACTTCGAGGCAACTCGTGATTCGCTGAATCTGACGCTTCCCCCATACGAGAGAATCGGCGCGATGCTTATTGTTCGGGATGCCTGGGATGCCGATAGTGGTGAGTTGACACCAACGCTGAAGATTAAGCGCCGCGTAGTCGAGGCTAAGTATGGCAGCCAAATCGGAGCTCGTGCTTCGGGAGTGGTGATTGCTGACATGAGGGCTGAATAATGGGACCTCTTTCCGGATTCAGAATTATTGAGATGAAAGGGATCGGACCGGGTCCCTACGCCGGAATGCTCCTGTCTGATCTCGGGGCGGAAGTAATTGTCGTGGAGCGATCCACTGCGCCGGGCGCAATGTCGCCGCCGTCGCAGCTGGATGTGTTATCTCGAGGCAAAAAGAGCATCGTGCTCGATCTAAAAACGAAAGACGGAGTTGAAGCTTTACTGGGCCTAACCGAGACAGCGCACGGTTTGTTTGAAGGTTTCCGTCCGGGTGTGGCGGAGCGGCTGGGTATTGGTCCAGAGGTCTGTTTGCAGCGAAACCCCGCGCTTGTTTACGGGCGAATGACCGGATGGGGGCAAATGGGCCCACTTTCGCAATCAGCCGGCCATGATCTGAATTATATCTCTCTGACTGGGGCAGCAGCAGCGATAGGGACAAAAGAGCGTCCGATTCCGCCATTGAATCTTGTTGGCGATTTTGCGGGTGGGAGCCTGTTTCTTGTGGTCGGCATGCTGGCGGCACTTCTGGAAGCGACAAGGTCGGGTAAAGGACAAGTCGTTGACGCTGCTATTACGGACGGTTCAGCGCACTTGATGAGCGTCTTTGGAACGCTCGATCGGCTTGGCGTGTGGTCACCTCAACGTGAGGCGAATATGTTGGACGGAGCGAGTCCATACTATCGCGCTTATGAAACCAAGGATGGAAAATTCGTTTCGGTCGCTGCGATCGAACCACACTTCTTTGCCAAAGTCGTGGAGCTGGCTGATTTGCCAACCGACTTCATTCAGGATCAGAACAATCAGCAAAAATGGGCATCAATGGCAGCGTTGATGGAAGATACGTTCAAAACGCGTACTCGAGATGATTGGGTTGCGATGTTTGAAGGCACGGATGCGTGTGTTGCGGGTATGCTGACATATCAGGAGGCCGCTGCTCACCCGCATAATGTGGCCCGCGGAACCTATCTCGAAACCGAAATTGGGATCCAACCAGCTCCGGCCCCGAGGTTCAGCAGATCAATTTGTGAACCGCCTGGGCCATCACCAAAAGAGGGCGCCGATACTGATAGCATTCTCAGTGCACTCTCCCAGTCCGTCGAACCGGCTGAATGATGAAGCCTAAACAAACAATAGGGTGACTGAGCCCTGTAGAAGGAAGATCGCTATGAGAGCTCTAAGTATGCTTTCTATTTCGAGGTATAGCCACATCGTCCAGCGATGCTTCCTCGTCCTGCAAGTGCTCCAATTCGGTTATCTTTCTTACGGCTATCTCGGTGGAACGGCGAACAACAAATTCGGAGTACTTGAGCAGTTTTTTAATGCTGAGATTTCGAGAACCTGCACAGACTCCGGCTGCTGGATGTCACTTACACCGTTCATTGGATCTTTATACGCCTCGGCCGCGATGTTGAGTGTGTTTGCGCTATTTTTCAGGCCGGGCCGTGAGCTGCGCTTGGTCCTGCTAAATATCGCTCTGGTACACCTCTTGATGGCGGCGGCGCGCTTCGCTTTTGCTGCACCGCAGTTTTATCCAGAGGGTGTCTTATCTCAGCTTAGTCTCATTCAAATTGCGGCGGGGGCGGTTTTGATCTTTCTTGCAGTGCTGCCTTATCCATCTACAGATGAGGTTCACCCTGAGTCTTCCCCTTCAGTATCGCAATAACGCAGCGCGCTTATCTCACTTCCGATTCAAGACCTAGTGCGCCATTTAATAATGCGCGAACTCTACGACAGTCAGTTCAATTATCTCTACAAACTTCGCCTCTGAGCAAAATGGAGACATTGTTCACGTACTCGCGCGCGAGGTTATTTTCTCACACGAAATCGCCGATGCGAGGTACAAAAATTCGCGCGCGGTGCATGTGTCTTAAGTCTATGATTTCACATCAGAAGCGAATCTGGCTGCGTTTTCTTGCAGGAAGGCATCCGCATCAGCTGTTGAATCCCAGAATTGCGGTCGCGCCACCGGAATGGTCAGCGCTTTCTGAACAGCAGGTCTAGCGTCAATACGATCAAACCAGGCGTTGAGATGCGGCAGGTCATCCACCTTGACTAATGCCCAAGGATAAGCGCGCGCCCAAGGATAGATCATCATGTCCGCAATCGAGTAATCGTCGACTAGGAATTCCCGGCCCTCAAGCCTTGTGTTCAGTACCTCCAATAAGCGACGACTTTCATCTACATAGCGCTTGATCGCGAATGGTACCTCATGCCCGTTCGGCGCGGCGATGCGCTGAAAATACATAGCCTGGCCCATCATTGGGCCGACATGTCCGACCTGGAAAAAGGTCCACTGTAGCGTCTCTGACTGCGTAACAGGATCATCCGATAGGAACTTGCCGTACTTTTTGGCGAGGTGCCAAAGGATAGCGCCAGATTCAAAAATGGCGCGGCCTTCGCTCCGATCGACAATCGTTGGGATTTTGCCGTTCGGATTGAGTTTCAGATAATCTGGCGCTTTCTGCTCCTGTTTGGAGAAATCCACAAAGGTCAGGTCGTAAGGGACGCCTGCTTCCTCCAGGAAGATAACGGGCTTATAGCCGTTCATCGTTGCTGCCGTGTACAAATGGATGTCTGGGGTCGTCATTCTGGGCGCCTCGGTTAAGCGGGTTGGTGAATGGGAAAGACGACATGCAGATGCGCATCGAACCGGTTCAGATCAGCCTCGATATCGGCATTTTTCATCACGTCGTATGCGGCGAATGTCGGCAAAGCGGTCATTCCGAAGAACTTCGCATTGAGATGCATGGGACTTAGCAGGTCATCCAATGATCCACCGGCAAAGAAAGCCTCACTTGGGTCGTCGAACGCCTCTGCCGGAGCGTTCAATGTCACTGACAACATGTAGGTTGTGTTCTCGAGCGTCCCACCCAATCCATAATTGGCTTTCGGCGCGTCCTCGGTGCGGCCGTCGCCCGCGCAAAGTCGTCCGTCCATGCCGGCTGTGTAAACCTCGTCCATGTACTTCTTGAATGACCAAGGGGCACCCATCCAGTTCACCGGGAACTGCATAATCACCGTTTCAGCCCATTGGTGGTTGGCGATTTCTTGTTCGACGTCATAGCCATCAGCGACCACAGTCATGCGGACCTCGTGGCCTCCCTTTTCAAGATGCGTTGCGGCACGCGCAACCAGTGTGCGGTTCAATTCCCCTTTAGCGAAAGGATAAGGTTGGTGGCCATTGATGATGTGGATCTTACTCATATGCTTTGTCTCATGTGTGGTGTTCCTTGACGCGAGCCGCGCCTGAGGCAAAGTTGAGGAGACTGGTGAAATTTATCAACCAGTATACTTTTTGTAACCTGGAAGAATGTCATGCGAGCAAGAGTAGAAGAAGATGCGCAAGGACGAAGACGCGCGCTAGAGCCGTGTGATGCGCCGTGTGCGATTGAGCGAGGCATGCGAATTGTTGGCGGCAAGTGGACCGGCTCTATTCTATGGCACCTGAAAGACGATCCAGTGCGATTTAACGATCTGTCGCGAATGATTGCGGGTGCTAGCAAAAAGATGATCTCGGAAAGGCTGCGTCAGCTTGAATCGCAAGGTCTTGTTCGCCGCGCTGTAAAGGAAACGTCACCCGTCACTGTCGAGTATTCGCTAACGCCATTTGGTGAGACGGCACTCGATGCACTAGATGCTTTGCGCCAATGGAGTGAGGCTTTACCTAACGCCCGTTGAAGCTGCCCTCTTAGGAACGGCCGGTAGTGATTTAGTTTGATCCGACTCGTCGGATGATTCCCGCACCAACGATCGATGTAAGCTCATCGGCGAGTTCAATGCTGGACACATCGCTAAATTGAACATCTCGCCACCTTGCGATCCAGAAGAAAGCGCCTGGTGTTACCTCGACGACTAAGGGAGATGTCCGTCGGATTTTTCTTTTTCTGCGCCCCGCTTCAAGGGTCGATAACATCAAACCCGCAAGGGTTTTGGAGCGGCGCAAGTAACGATCTGGAAGGCGCATAACACCAGGTTGAAGAATAAGCGGCGGTGTCCGACTGGCCTGGGCTTGGCAGTTTAAGTGGAAGTCCGCAAGAAGCTTCTCATCATCTCCTAATTCTTCCGTATGTGACTGCTCTGCGATCTGTTCATAAATGTGGAAAGCATGTTCATAGCAAGCTTCGATGAGTTCCGTCTTATCTTCAAAATGATGATAGATTGCGCCTTTGCTTGCACCGACTTCATTTGCGATCGCATCGACAGAAGCTCCGTCTAAGCCAGTCTTATTGAATATGGCTGATGCGGCCTCAATCAACTGGTGTCGGCGCAATCGGTTAGCGTCAGATCGGTCGAAGACATTGTATTGCTGCCGCGTAATCGACTCATAATCGATCGGGCATTGAAATGTGTATTCTCCCGAGTGGACAAAACCATTCATCAAACAGTCGATGAGTGCATCGGCGTAATCTTCAAGCTTCTCCGGATTGCATTGTTTTCCTTTTGAAACCCAGTGCGCCCACAACAAGACCCAATCCAACATCCCCATTATTGCATAGGCGGCGATATCGGGGTTGAACGGCCTTAGCTCATGCGATTGTTGTCCATCTCTAAGGATGTCAGCAAGAGCGCGCGCGTGGCTTTCTTGGCGGTGTTTGACGCGTTTGCGATCAGCTTCATGAAGAACATCGATGTCCGCTAGCGCGGCGCGGTGAGGATGGTCAGGCAATAGCGTTCGGTGGATGAAGTCGGCGACCTTTTCGGCAGGCGTTCCTTGAGAAGTTGCCACGAATTCAAGATTTTCTTCAATCGTATCACACGCTCGAATGTAGCATTGCCGCACCAACTCCGATCGGTCCTTCACATAATAGTAAAGGGCGTTCCGAGACACACCGAGCGTTTTGGCGATTTCGCCCAATCGAACACTTCCGGCGCCGTTCTTATTAATCAGCCGGGCACCTTCATCCAAAATCGCCTCTAACTTGGCTGACCGCTTCCGCGTCACTCGGGATCCAGTTTTCAGAAGCGCTTCCGACATCATTTCTGCCTAGCGACAAAGTCCAAAAAATTCAAGAAATTCATCGATCAAATGTCACGGACATACCCAAACGTCGAATTTTCTTGTGTGTGATAATTTTATGTGCTGTATGGCCACATACTGGAACGTCGAAAAAATAAATTAGGGAGGATATAATGAACAAACAATCAAAAGCGCTTCGTGTGATGGCCACGGGTGTTGCTCTGAGCGCATTGGGGAGTGCGACCGCTGCTGCGCAGAGTGACGGAGACGCTGAAGCGCGTGTGCTCCAAGCCGTAACGGTGACAGCTCAAAAGAAGGAGCAAAGCGCTCTTGATGTCGGCATCGCGGTTTCAGTCGTTGGAGAGCAGGAAATTCAAGCCCAGCGGATTGAAACACCATCGGATCTCGTGGTCTTTACACCGAATGCGACTGTAAAAGAGAATATTCCTGGATTGATGCCAATCGTGACTATTCGCGGTGTTGGTCTCAACGACTTCAACGCAACCAACAATCCAGCAACCGGGGTCTATGTCGATGAGGTTTCGCTCAGTTCGCTGGCATTGCTTAGCTCTGACTTATTCGACTTGGAGCGAATGGAAGTTCTAAAGGGGCCACAAGGGACGTTGTATGGCCGCAACTCAACGGCTGGTGCACTGAACATCATTTCTGCCCGTCCAAACTTTGAGTCTTATTCCGGCCGTGTCATCGCTGGCATCGGCAATTTCAATAGCCGCGATCTAGAATTGGTCGCGAACCTGCCCATCGCAGAAAATTTTGCCGTCCGATTGTCAGGAAAAGGCGTCTATCAAGATGAAGGGTTCTATTTCGATGAGACGCGAAATCGAGATGTCGGCCGCAGAGACGTACTCTCCGGTCGTGTCCAGGCGCTATGGGGGCCGACGGAGACCGTAGATGTACTGCTCAAGATCGAGGGACAGCGTGGCCGTTCCGAACTCGGCTCGCCGGAGTTCTTTGGTGCGATCCCTACGCCAACAGAAACGAACTGCCCTGGGTCACCAGGTTGCTCTGATTTCTTCGGGTACACCGACACCGACGGCGATCCCTTTCGAGGCTCTTGGTCGGTCGATCCTGAGTACAATTATGATCAGGTTGGCGCGACTCTCCGGGTTGACGCTGACCTAGGGTTTGCGGACCTAACGTCGGTCACAGGGTACATCAATTTTAGTCGTGATTACGCATCCGATACAGATGCCGGTCCACTGCGCCTGACTGACTTCAACAATAGCGATGATGTCAATCAGTTCTCTCAGGAATTGCGCTTGTCAGGAAGCAACGATCAGCTGGACTGGCAGGTCGGCGGTTTCTATTCTGTTGATAACGTGGAGACGATCTATGCGGGTGATTTGCAGGAGCTTTTTAACACAACCACATTTTCGTTTGCCGATCAGAAATCCACGTCATACGCTATCTTCGGTAATACGGAATGGTGGCTCAGCGATACGCTGAGCATTGTGACCGGCGTGCGCTACACGAACGAGGTGCGTGAAGCGAATAACTTCACCCAGGACAATGTTTCTGAGATCGGTGGCAGCCTTTCTAACGATGGCGCCCCTCGGCACGCCACCCATTGTTTTGGCTGCGGTTGACGACGAGATCGATGAGACAAGCTTCGACTGGAAGATTGGCGCGAACTGGAAGCCGGCAGATAATATGCTGGTTTATGCCAGCGCCTCACAGGGGACCAAATCAGGCGGATTTTTCGCAGGGGTCGCGACCAACCCAGCACAGCTCATCCCGTATGAATCCGAAACACTAACCTCATACGAAGTTGGCGTAAAAGGTACCGCCGCAGAGCTTGGTCTTAGATACGAAGCCAGTGCGTTTTTCTATGATTATAGCGACGTACAAACCTTCATACGTGACCAGGTTGGAGCCGTGCCAGTTCAGCGTCTCGGAAACGTTGATGAAGCTGAGCTTTATGGGGCAGACTTTAGTCTCGTATATCAGCCCGCAGCTTTGACCGGTTTGGATCTGAATGCCGGAGTTGGTTTACTATCAAGTGAGCTCGGGGCTTTTGAGTCTGGGACAGGCCTTGTTCCGGCTGGAAACGAGCAGCCAGATGCACCAGAGCTGACGATGATCTCGGCGCCAGTTACACCGCCGATGTCTCAGACAGACTGTCATTACGCCTAGCGATTGATAGTCGTTACCAGTCAGAGACGTTTCGCGATGCGATCAACGATCCATTGCTTTTCACCAAGGAATATTGGGTCACCAATGCCCGGGTTTCGCTGTTCGAAGAGGGCGATTGGGATCTCTCAATCTGGGGCAAGAATATCGGCGACGAAGAGTATGTGACTCAGGGTGTAAATCAGCTTGTTTTTGGATATGGGTTCCGCGTGTATGGCGCGCCGCAGACTTACGGCATCTCCCTGACAAAGAACTTCTAATGGTGATCGATATGGATCAGGTTCAAGGCATCTGTGCATCGTCAATGACGTCGGTGAAGCGCGCTTTCGAGGAGAACTTTAAAAGCCGAGGTGATCTCGGGGCTTCTGTTTCCGTCTATTGGAATGGAGAATGTCTTGTCGATCTTTGGGGTGGTCAATCGATCAATGGCGCGACGCCCCTTGGTCTAAAGACACTTTGGTCAATATTTGGTCGACGACAAAAGGTGTCACAGCTGCCTGCTTTGCTATGGCAGTTGATCGTGGAGTTCTGGCCTATGAGGACAAAGTCTCAGACTATTGGCCAGAGTTTTTTCTGCGGCCGGGAAAAGTGACGTCACAGTCGCAATGTTACTTTCCCATCAAGCTGGGCTGTGCGGATTCTCCGATGTCTCAACTGTCGAAGACTTTTACGATGTCGAGAGGGCCGCTGCGCGCCTGGCCGACGCGACACCATTTTGGCCGCCCGGAGCACAGTCTGGTTATCACGCGATCACGATGGGCGCTTTGGCGTCAGCCTTGCTCAAGCGTGCCGAAGGACGAACGATAAGACAATTTGTCAGGGAAGAACTGCATCAAGGGCTAGGCCTCGATATTTTCATCGGATTGCCAGAAAGTGAGAGCGCTCGCGTATCGGATTTGAAAGCTCCGACCGAGATGCGATCTGTTGATAACGCTCAGGAACATACGCCTGCACAAATAGCTGCGCTCGCCAATCCTCCATTAGAGCCTACCATTGCGAATGAACCGGATTGGAGAAGCGCTGAAATCCCTTCAGCGAATGGTCATGCGACGGCAAGATCGCTGGCAAAATTGTACAGTGCACTTGCGTCAAACGGCGAAATCAACGTCGTACGGTGGCGAGGAAGACAACGATCTCAAAGCTATCAGCGCGCAGATGGAAGGCATCGATGCGGTCTTGTCCATAGAAGCAAGATGGGGATGTGGTTTTCTGCTCAACACAAACGGATTGTATGGACCTAACCCAGACACTTTCGGGCATTCGGGATGGGGAGGATCGTTTGCATTCGGTGACCCTTCCACTGGGATAGGGGTTGCTTATACAATGAACCAGATGGGACTGATCTTGTTGGAGATCCACGAAATATGGCCTTGATTGAAGCGGTGTATGACTCACTCGGCGAGTAGTCGCATATTGAACGGTTGAATCTTGGGAAATAGTTCGAAACCTAAGACAATTCCCATATTGGGAAATATCGAATGTTGATTGCTGACGCGGTACCTTTGCGTCAATAATCCAGCGGATTCAGCGGAATGTCATACCCGGCGCGGATGAGCTCAAGGAAGCGGTCCACTTTGTTCCGTTCCTGCTCTGTCAGATTGAGACCTTCTTCTCCGCCATCGAATGAAAACACGATCTTGGTCGTTCGCTCGCTTCGGTCTTCGAGTAGATCAGGCGTCAGTCGTTCCATCTCGGCGAAGCAGTCTGATTTGATCGCTCGTCTTTCCGTTCAGAGCGCATTCAATCAATTTGTGAAGCACCGCATCTCGCACAGTCATCGTGCGCTTCTTCCCGTTTTCCATGACGGTCAGTTTGCGCGCCATAGCTTCACGAAGCGAATTGGCTAAATTGTTCGCGCCTTTTGGTCTTCCTTTTGGATTGCCGGACTGGCCCTTCTTAAACTGGCTATGAGTGGGCGGTTTGCTATAGCCGACCTCATAATCGCGCTCAGACATACTGGGCCTCCTTTTCTGATGCCAAGTCATCAAACGTTTGTTCCCAGACAGAATGGACCGCCGGCGCGCCGGTAGCGTTTTGAAAGCGCCGGATGATGACATCGACATATTTCGGGTCGAGTTCGATGCAGGCGGCCTTGCGACCGTTTGTTCGGCTGCCAATAAGGTCGAGCCCGACCCAGCGAATGGATCCAAGACCCATTCATCGCGGGCGGTCACATCCATTAAAGCATCCGCAATCATCGAGACAGGTTTGACGGTTGGATGAAGCTTCAGCTCATCGCGCCGTGCTTGCACGCCGGTATAATCCCACACATTAGTGCGGTTGCGCCCGTGCTTACCGAGTTCGACATTATTGCGGTGAGATGCGCCAGGCTTTCTAAAAACCGGGATCAACTCATGTTGCGAGCGATAAAGGCTTCCCATTCCGCCCGTCATCTTGTTCCAGATGCAGAGATTGATCAGGTGTCCGAGCTCGGCTTCGCCAGCTTGAATAACGTCGCTTATGTGTCGCCAATCCATGCACACAAAGGAAGCCGCTCCCTGGCTTGAGCGCCTCGTTTGCGGTGCGGCAGAATTTGAGCAAGAAGGCCCGAAACTCGTCATCGCTCATCTCACCAGACGCCATGATAAACTCATCATGCTTGACCTTGCCTAGGCCGCAGATATGACCGTCCACTTTCACATTGTAAGGTGGATCAGTGAACATGCCCGACGCAAGGCGATTGCCCAGTACGGACGCATAGCTTTCTGGCTCAAGCGCGTTGCCGCAATAGAGGCGGTGCGATCCCAAAATCCAAAGGTCACCGACCTGGCTAATCGGATTTCCTGGCTCTGGCTCTGGAGCAGGGGGCTCTAATTGCGCTTCACACCACTTAAGATGATGTCGAGCTCTGCGGTTTCGAAGCCGATCACTTCTATGCCGAAATCAAGGTTCATCTCAATGAGAGCGCCTAACTCGATTTTGAGCAGGTCGTCATCCCAACCGGCATTCTCTGCAAGCTTATTGTCAGCAATGATGTAAGCGCGCTTTTGTTCTTCTGTCAGATCGCGCAAGGCGATAACAGGCACGTTCGTAACCTCGAGCTGCTTTGCAGCTTCAAGGCGCCCATGGCCAGCAATTACGCTGTCCTCATCATCAATTAGGATTGGGTTAGTCCAACAAACGCTTTGATGCTTTCAGCAATCTGATTGATTTGCTTCGCCGAATGCGTCCGTGCATTTCTGGCATATGGCTTGAGCGCATCAATGTTGCGCAGGTCGACCTTTAGGTCGCGTATCTTGGTATCCATGTGTTTGCCCATAGAGTTGGAGTTTGGGTTGTCGGCCGTCTATCTCTATGAACTTTGCTTGGTGCGGCGCTGTTTAGATGATGGGGAAACGATAGCCAAAAAGCAACCCCTGTACCGGGCCCCTGAATTAACCATAAGCGTCAGAAAAGATGCTGTTTTTCGACTGGACTTCGCCCGGCTTCCAAGCAATTGGTCGCGTGTCGCTAGAAGGTGAGACATGGCTGAAGCTGCCCATTCAATGTCATCCTCTGCCAGAGAGAAGATGCTGGAGCGGCTTCTGGTCGGCGAGTTGCAAAAACACCTTTGGAAATCGGGTCACTACAATCTCGAAGTACTGCACGCTGAGACCGATAAAGCCGGATATGACATCGTCCTAGAATTGAATGGGGTCCTTCGGCATGTTCAGCTGAAAACATCTTTCATTGGATCCAAAACCGCACGCGTGAATATCGGAGTTAAGCTCGCATCAAAGCCGGCCGGATGTGTGATCTGGACCTGGTTCATCCACAGACTTTGGAGCTCGATCATTTCTTATTCTTCGGCAGCTCCGCCGGCGGGCGACTTCCCAATCTTGGTGACCGGGTTGCAAGACACACTAAAGCCAATCACCTCGGAGAAAAATCGGAGCGCCCTAACTTGCGGGTTCTGAATAAGGGCCGATTTGAAAAACTCTCTAGGATAGATGACGTCTCGATGAAGCTATTTGGCGTCTGATTGGCGAGCAAAGCAGTCATAAGCCGAATGTCCGCTTTCGGCGTCAAAGCGGACATGACCGTACAGAACCTCGAGAACTGCCCTCGTACTTCAATATTTCCCACGGATTAGACATGCATACGGAAATCTGCAATCTTCGCCGGTGAGAAACGTGCGCAGTGCGGAAAATGCGCGAGTCATTGGAAGGGGACGTTTATGTTTGATCGACGCCAGTTTTTTTTAAGTGCTTCTGGATTGAGCCTATTGCTTTTGGCAGATTTAGAAGCGAACGCACAATCACAGGTTTTACCAGGTCCTTTCGGATACATTGGCAATCCGAGTGGTGTTGATACTGATGGCCCGATTGACGATGAAGACGAAGAAGACGACGAAGCGGGATGAAGATACAAAGAAAGCTCTAGAAGACGCCGCGGATTTGCTGAACGATGTAGGCGCCTGGGGAATGGGCGCGGGGGGAGTCGGATTAGGGATCGGAGGTGGCATCGTTGCGACTACCGGAGAAACGGGCATTGGTGCTGGCGTTGGAATAGGGGTTATGGTTGTTAGTGGTGCCGTTGGAATCGGCGGAATCGTGGCGGGAGCCGCGGGAGTTGCAGCAGGGTATATTGCGGATGATCCCCCACGCCCCGACTATAAACAAGCCGTCAATTGCGAGGCCGGAAGTTTCGAGGATTTTCCCAATTACCAGCAAGCTGACGCTACTGTGCAGGCTGCTGTCGATGCCGCGTCTAAACTTTTTGCATCCGCAGGAGGTACTTTAGCGGCGTTGGAGTACTGGCAAGGGCAAATGCTGCTAATGATGACGAATGGCGCACAAAACACAGAGCTTCCTTTGTAAAGCATTGGAACTCTATGCGTTCATTATTGATCGAGTATGCGATCGCTACCCGCGACAGTCTTCTATCATTGCGATCTGCGGTTCAAGATAGTGGCATTAGCTACGCTACTTTCGCTCGAGCATATCGAGAAAACAAAAAAGAAATCGAGAGTTTCGCGCGGCAAGAGTACTTGTCCGTATCCAATAAATTTGAAGCCAGTTGCCAGAGTGAAGCTGGAATTTTGAAACGATTTATTGCTGACACACCGTATCCAGATGAATTGCCGAGCTTGAGGGATATCAAGAACAAACTCGATCGACTGGAAAAAATTGCGGAAGCCTTGCCCACATATAGTTGAATCAGATTTTTGCTTAAGCCAAGCGCTTATCACTGAAAACCAATCATCTAATAAAGGAGATGGTGGTGACACCAACCATATGTCCGCTTTTGACCCAAAGCGGACAATTCTGCCAGCGGCTTGATCGCATAACTAATCAACTTTGGGTACGTCTTAGCGCCGTGAAATACCCACCGTCATCTGGAATCTATTGCATTCTGCGGAACGCGCTCATATGCGGTTCGGGTCCAGTCTTGGCTCAACGCTTCTTCCTCATGGAATTTACGCCGTGCAATTTTTAAAGAGTATCACTTTAACGCTTTTGGCAGGTATGCTGGTCATCCAAGGATCGGCCCAAGATCTAAAATCGGAGATCGATCCGCGGGCACGCGTATCGGCGTTCTCCGATGACGGTGTGCCAGACCATATCGGGCAACCTGTCGGTCCACCGCCAAGAACGCTTGGATATGAGGGCGCTCTGGAGCCTGGAAACATCTATCGCATGGAAGCCAATCCAAGTGCCGGATTCCATTGGCCGTATTTTTTGTTTGTACCTCCAAACGTAAAAAGCGATGGGCCAATCCTGATTGAGCCGAACAATGATGGCCTTTGGGGCGCGCCATTCGAAACGCATGAGTATTGGGCGGCCATTCGAAACGAACAGCTGTATGTGGATTTTGGTCGTGAGCTTGGTACGCCCATGCTTACACCTGTATTTCCGCGACCGCTGGTCGACGACGCTAATGGAAATCTCTACATCCACGCGCTCACGCGTGCTGCGATGATTTCTGAGGATGAACGTTATGCTCGTCCGGACCTTCAATTGATTGCGATGTTCGACGACGCCCGCGCAAAGCTAGCCACAAGTGGTCATGACACACCAGAAGATGCTTTGTTTTGGGGGTTCTCAGCGGCAGCAGATTTTGTGACGCGAATGGCAATTTTGCAACCGACCCGCGTGCGCGCCGTGGTGGCGGGAGGTATTGGAGGTTTTCCCATCTTGCCTCAAGAAACGTTTGACGGCGAGATTCTAACATTTCCTGTCGGCACTGCCGACCTCGCCTCGATTGCCGATAACGCACTCGACGCGGAGGCGTTGCGCGACACTTCAATGCTCCTGTTTCAAGGTAGCATTGACGAGAATGATAGCGTGCCTGAGCCCCCGATTAATTGCGATAATTACGGGTCGGACAGTTATAGTTGCGAACAGGCCATCTTCGTGAACTCGCGTTTTGGGGCCTCGACTGTGGACCGCGTGCCGCTCGTTGCAGAAGCCTATACAACTTTCGGCATGCACGACTTCAATTACCTTATTCTACCAGGTATCGAACATTGGACACCTAAGGCGTTCGAAGACGTTATGCGGACCTATTTTGTTTGTATCATAGAAGCCGCAGATGGGTGTGCGACCAAAGCGCAAGTCCCTGACTTATCGTCTGATCTGGCTGAGCAGTCCGCGCGGCTGAAAGAATGAGAGTTCCGCTGTCATAAGCTTATGACTGCTTTTGACCCTCAGCAGACCTTAGACAAGCTACAATTTATGTCCGCTTTTGGGATAAAGCGGTCTCCTGCGCCGAAAAAAGGGTTTTAACGATTCTTGATAGCCGCGTTAGCTGTCGTACTTCCATCTCGTTAATCAATCCGTATCCGATGTCTTCTTCGCAATCTCCTCCAGCTCTTTTTTCAACTCGAAGTATTTTTGTGTGTCAATTTCGCCTGTGTGGTGTCTGCGCCCCTGCGGTGGATTTTGAGCTTCGAATCTCTTGATGAATAATTCGACCTGGGGCGACGGTTTGCTCTGAGTAAGGTCATAATCGTTTTCTGCTTGATCCGACGGCCTGGCAAATGACCACCCGCATCGACTGCAAAACCGAGCTGAATCGCTTACTACGAAGTCACATTGCGGACAGGTTTTTGAACTTAGTGCCATACCGATCTCCTTGCTTACTTAAATTGGCGCAAAAAGAGCGGATTTCGGGTCATCTAACCAAAGAACGAACGGTCGACGGTTCGGCGTTTGAAGCCGAGTATTGGTGAACAATGCTTTTCAAATCATTATCCGAATATCGCTCCAGAAGGGTCGCTTATCTAGTGTCCGCTTTTGACCCAAAGCAGACATAAACCAAGCGTCTTAAAACGCCCTAAAACGGTCGCTTGTAATGTTTGCATTGGGTGGGCGCGCGACAAAACACTTAATTGCGGCAATTGCATCGTTTGCGCGAGAAACCAAAGTGATCTTAATGTGTGCTCAAGTAGAACTTGGCGAGATCACCATTGCACCGGGTAAAGGTTTTCATCTCATCCACATTTCGAGATACTCAAGCTGAAAGAGATCATCTCGTTCGCGTTGTATTTCCTGAACTAAGGGAGTTCTGCGTTCGACGAGATGTTGAGCTAATAGGCATCGACTTAAGATGGGGACTAACCGAGGCGGACGAAGCGTTATCCGCGTGCATCCATATTATCGATGAATGCGCACCTTTCTTTTTGTGCATCCTTGGTGATCGTTACGGTTGGATTCCTGAGGGGGATGAAGCTTCGATAACAGAAAGAGAGATTCTGCATGGAGCTTTGACCGGCGACAAGAACGAGCGCGCTTTTTTCTACGTTCGAAGTTCTTCCGCTACGGCTAAAGTAAACTCCCCGCTGGTCCACGAATATCGTGAACGTCGAGGGTCAAAGGCTAGGCGCAAACTCAAACAATTGAAGAGGAAGATTTCAAAGGCGGGCTACCGCTTGGAAGGTTATCGACCGATATGGGATCGAGACAGCGAACGAATGACAGGATTGGATCGGTTTGGAGAACTTGTTTATAGGGATATTTCTCAAGCAATTGAATCCGAATTCCCGCAGACACAAAGTTCGCAATCTCCTGTTCAATTGGAAAATTGGGCCACGAAAAACTTTATTTCGTCCAGGGTTTCTGAGTTCGTGCTCGGCGACCGAGAGAAAGAACTCCTGGAAATCATGCATTATTGTCGAGGAGAGTCGGTAGAAAACTTTCTCCAGGTAACGGGCGCGACAGGGTTCGGCAAATCAAGCTTTTTGGCTTTCTGCGTCGACCAGCTTAGCGCCGACATAAGACACGTTGCAATATTTGCGGGCGTAGGAGACCGCTCTCAGAGAGCGGACGAAATTCTAGACCGCGTTTTGGAGAATGTGTTCAAAATTACCGGTGAAGTTGAACCAATCCCATCGGATTTGGATGAGCGCGAAGCTTTATTGTTACGCATTCTTGCTTCGGCGGCGGCGGACAAACCTCTGCTTCTGATTTTTGACGGCTTCGATCAGCTCGAAAGTGTGGGTACGCTGGCTCCCTTGAGTTGGCTTTCAAAGCCTCTTCCCGACAACGTACGGGTAATTCTCTCTACAACACCGGATGCGCCGTATAAAATTGGCAAACACACCGACTTGAGAGTGAAACACATCGACATCGAAGCCGTGGGTAACGGCGATGCTAGAAAGATTATCGAGAAGCATTTTTGCAGATTCAATAAGGCACTCTCGCGTGACCAAAGCAATTTGCTCTTTTCAACAGGCAGTGCCCACTCACCGCTGTGGTTGAAAGTGATTGCAGAAGAGCTTCGAGCGTTCGGGGAGTTCGATCAGTTTTCGGACTTTGTGAACGCGGTTCCGAAGGGAGTTCTACCCGCATTGGATTGGACGTTCGCGCGATGGGAAAGCGCGCTAACAGCAGAACTCCCGGCCGAGGTGGCGTTCAATATTGCAGCGAACGTTATTGGCACTCTCGCGATTATGCGGCGTGGGATATTCGAGTCTGATCTGATTGGAATCTGCGCTACTGATGAAAACCTAAATCAGCGACTGGAATCTTCGCAGATCGAACAGCAAGTCGCGATATTGCTGCGAATTTTAGATCCGTATCTATCACGAGAGACTGGACGGATTAGGTTGTCTTACAGGCAAATGATTTCGTGCGCAAAATCCAGGTATGAGCAAGACTTGCAAGCGTTGCACGCGCGCGCCGGCTTCAGGTTTAGCAGTATCATCGCGTCGAATTCGAAAGCGGACTCGCGCTTTGAGATGCAAAGACGAGCGTTCGCTTCACGGGAAGTTCTATATCACCTCTCAGAAGCAGGCGAGTGGGACGAGGCGTTCGTCGTTATGTCGAGAACCGACTTGTTCGATCAGATTCCAGCGCACGAATATGGCCTTTCATTCCATTGCGGTGGCTTCTACGGACGGACAGAGGAATTCCTCGACAAGATGTGTCGTGAAGCGCTTGAATCTGGCGTCGAACTAACACAAAGGCTCCTGAGATATTTGGAAATACTGTCCTCGCATGCTCGTATGAAGATTAAGCTTGCGAGCGAGTATCCAGTTTATTGGGATCAACAAAGTCGAATCGCGAATCCAGAGCGCTTTCGCAAATATCGGGATTTGAGATACGAATCGCTCGAATTATGCGAAGAGTGCGCGCGGGTAGCAAAGCGAATTCTTGAACTAGACGCTACGTCGAACTTGAGTGTTGTCCGAACGTTCATATCAGAAAACAATGATCTACTGAGTTACTCGTCCGCGATGGAACGCGATGGTTCATCGATTACGGGCTTATCTGGTCAATTTGAGAACTTTACGTCCGGCATGGCGATCTTCGACCAACTCCGTTGAGAAAGATCAGCTTCACATCGCGATGTTCGGAGTTTCTGAGAAGCGATCGTTTAGGCCGCGATTTATCTTCGAGCACAGGCGATCATTGGGCGGTCGTCAAGATGCGTTAGTGCTGTAAAAGGTATAGATCGACGCTGAAAGCAGTAGTTAGTTTAATGTCCCAAATTCGCCCAAGTGAGACGCTTGGCCAATGTCCGCTTTTGACCCAAAGCGGACCCGCACGCTTGACCGAGCCATCAGGTCATTTCACGTTCCATAAAAAATGGGAGGACGTTTTGAACCTGCAAAAAGCGTTTTTAGTGTTAGGGACGATGCTGTTTCTCGCAGGCTTACTTACTGGCTTGGCAACGGGAGTAATGGCCAATCCGCGCATGGGGCTATCAGCGCACATGCAGGGTCTAACAAACGGCATGTTTCTCTTGGCAGTTGGTGCTTCTTGGCGCTTTGTGTCGAGTGGCCCACTGATGTCGAAAGCAACTTTTTGGCTTCTAGCCTACGGGACGGTCGCGAAACTGGTTGTCTACAACGCTTGCTGCGGCTTGGAATACCGGGGAGCTGACCCCAATCCACGGCTCTCAACCTTCGGCAGCGCCTTGGCAAGAAATGATCGTCTCTTTCGGACTCTTATCGCTTTCGCTTGCTATGATCCTCGGAACTATACTGCTGCTCGTAGGTTATTTGCGGTTTAAACCAGAAATCTGACCATCTTTTACGTCCGCTTTTGACCCAAAGCGGACCTACCAATATGCGGGATCGTTGAGGGCCTGCGCACATTGAGATGGGCCGCGAAATGGATGAAGCGTCTCACCTGTGAGTGACTGGGCAAGCCAGCCATGCGGTTGGTTCAGGATCAGCGGTGGCGGAATGATGCTGATATCCACTGGTTCGAACCCTACTCTCCGATAGTAATCTGGATCACCATAAGTCACGGCTACATCGGCTCCGAACTGTCGAAGTTTGTCGAGCCCGTAGTTCAGCAAACCCGATCCGACACCTGTGCCTTGATGATCAGGCAATATGGCGACGGGAGAAAGCAGAAAAACCGTGCGTCGATCTGCTTCGAAACGGAGTCTTGTGAAAATGATGCAACCGATCGTCTGACTTTCTGTACATGCTGAAAACACAAACAGATCATTTGCGGGCGTTGTTTCGATGAGCTGCCTCGCGAGATTGCCAATTAGCGCGCCTTCGTCAGCGCCCTCAGATGCCGCAAAGGTGGTCTCGAACAGCGCACCGATCTCACTATTGCGACCAATAAAATCCGCGCTGTAGTCGATACTCTTCACCGTAACCTCCATTGCTACCGACGAGGTATCCGACGGTCTGCTCTAATCCACAAGTTCAACAATGTCCGCGTTTGACCCAAAGCGGACTTCAAGACTCGATACAATAGCTTCCCAGCGCTGATCAAATTGGCTATTGAGAGATTATGAAGATCGAACATTCTCGCGTCGGCACCAGCGCTCGTGAAGTCGTCGGCAAACCTGTTTCGATACCTCTCAACAACGATGGGCTTCTAGTTGTTCATCAAATTGGCCATTCCAAAGAGTCACGCGCCGATGTCTTGATGCTCGCAAGCTTGGGCCGGGAGAGCAGTGACTTCAATGAGCTTGCGCTGGAACTTTCGGAAAACGGTTTCTCGGTCAGTTTAATTGAAGCTCCTTATATCAATGGGGCGGTGCCGAGCCGCGAAGCGCCATCCTTGTTTGATTTGGCCGAAGATGTCGGCGCTTATCTCAACACCCGTACCAAGCCCGTATTCGTCCTGGGCCACGCTTTTGGAAACCGGCTCGCGCGCGCGGTCGCCTCAACCTACCCTGATCAGGTCGATGGGGTGATTTTAATCGCGGCGGGAGGATTGAAACCCATCGACGCAAAAGCCGTTGAGGCGCTCCTGAACTGTTTCAACGATGACCTCTCACCTGAAGAACACCAATCGGCTGTGCGCTTTGGCTTTTTTGCAAAAGACAACCCTATTCCAGACTATTGGTTCCGCGGATGGCATCAAAAAACGGCTGACATTCAAAGTCGCGCAACGCGGGCGGTTCGTCCCGAGGACTGGTGGGGCGCAGGCGGGAAACCCATGCTCGTGATTGCCGCGATGAATGATACAATCGCTCCGCCGCAGGACACTATAGACCTTCTGGAACGCGAGTTTTCTGAACGGATTTCGGCTGCTAGAATTGTCGACGCAGGCCATGCCTTACTTCCCGAAAAGCCGCTCGAAATTGCAACAGCTGTTCTGACCTGGTTGAGCAAGGCAATCGATTAGGAGCAAACGCCAGGAAGGTGCGGCAAAGCGATTTGGTCCAAGGTCCGCTTTTGACCCGAAGCGGTCGCTCATGACGTCCGCTTCGGGTCAATCCTTGTTTCCCATTCCCACGCAAAATGCATATGGTTCGGCTAGGAGAATACGCAAAACGATGGCTGACCCCTTTATCGATCCCGAATACATCCATCCGGACTTTGAGAGAATACTCTCTGACAAACCGCTGCCGATGCAGATTCTCTATAGAGATATTAGAAAGTTTGTTTTGCAAGCGTGTCCGAGGTGCAATGAGCTTCTGTACCACACACACGCATTATCATCGGTTTATAGCTTATCGGATAAGTTGAAGCACGCCTTCTGTCATATCCCGGTATACAGCAATCACATCAATCTCGGCTTCAACTTGGGCACCGACTTAGATGATCCTGATGGCATTCTATCCGGCAGTGGCAAAAAGATCAGGCATGTATCCATTCGCGAAAGCTCAGACCTTAGCCATCCTGCGATTGCGCGCTTGCTCGCAGATGCTGTCGCGCTTGCTGAAAGCCAATTAGATGGCCTCAGAAAAATCGAAGCTCAGGTGATTTCCAAGATCACCGCCTGACTGCGTGCTTTCAGGGCTTCGACGCGACAAGCTTCAGCCCGGGGTCTCAAACTCCCCTCAAACTGGACGCTCGCGTGATGTCCGCTTTTGACCCAAAGCGGACCTATCTTTTCAACCAATCGAGAGCGGGTCATCGTTCTTCAAATAGCTGCAAATGGGAATCCACCCATCCTTGGAGAGCCGTTGGGTTTTGGATGAACAATTTTCGATAGCCAGTGCTCAAAAAGCCCTTCCTTTTAAGCTCTTGGATGGCTGTGCCGACCGCCACGCGAGAGGCTGCCAATTCGCGTGCTATGGATTCCTGACTTCTCTCGACCACGCCGCTCGTACCGCCGCTACGGATCAGAAGTTTCGCCAATCTAACGCCGAGCGGCAAACGTCGCTCATCTTCTAATCCGGAAAGTGCGGCGGTCAGTCGAATTGAAAGATACGATAGTAACCTGTCCCGAATGGCAGGCTCCTCGTCAATGAGTCGGATGAAGCGACGAACGGAAAGCACGAGCAGCTCTGTTTCGCTGATGGCATGTGCATCGTGTGAGCGCGGCCCTCCCGCGAATATTGCAAGCAATCCAAATGCGCTTCCGGGGCCCAATCTGACGGTCGTGATCCGTTTTCCATCAATGCCAACATTGGAGAGCCGGATACTGCCAGATTCAATAAATGTCACACTGTCCGCTGGGTCCCCACGCGCATGAATTTGCAACCCATCCGAGACAGATTTTCGAACTGCGGCGCGTTCTACCTTCTCGAACAACTGAGGATCGAGCGATGCGAAAAAGGCGCCGCCATCACTCGGAAAGGTCGGCAGCATAAATATTCCCCCAAATTGCAAAGTAGTTAGCAGTCTTAGCGAGATTACCCCCGTATGTCTCCCTGTCTAAGCTTGGAGGAAATCATCATGTTGAGACTAATAAGCGCATCCGCGCTGGCTGGGGTTCTCGCGTTGAGCGCATGCAACCCGCCGGAGCAAACAACGGATAACAATAACGCCGCAACTACAGAGAACGAGGCCGTACTTGCGACAGACCCAATCCCCGGTCCCCGGGATTGTTTTTGGGCACGTGGCCCGCACAGCGGCGATCCCTACATCAATTTGGCCTATCCTGATGCGAATGTATTTTATTGGGCTGCGACTTTTTCAATCCCGGAAGGCGCTGAGCTAACGATCGAGGGAGATTACCCGCATTCGCGATACATGTCCTTCATATCATACGACCAGCGAGGGCGCCCAATTGAGTCTCTTGCAGATTATTTGATTGAACCCGGCATGTCCCGGCCTGGTCCGAAACTGGGTGCCATTGAAACCGAAGCACGCCTCACGTCATGGCCAACTGCTGAAGCTCAACAGTTAGACGCAGAAGAAGTCGAAGCCGCGGTTAATCCATTCGTTCCGGGCAATCGGCGCGATAGCAGCAACCGAAGCTATGAGATCGAGATCGTGAATGCGCCCGCACCTCTGGAGCGCGCGACAGGAGAACGTTCTACGTCCGAAAGTGGCAACAGACTCCATGCACCGAGCTATGGCCCCGGGCAGCAGGCTGTATTATACCGTATCTATTTGCCGGATGCGGAAAAAGGACCAGACGGCGGCGTTGGTCTCCCGCAAGCCGTTCTGACGCTGGAAGATGGCACCGAGCTGCGTGGCAATGAGGCGTGTGCGGCGCTCAAAACGCGCCAACCTCTCGCCGTCAGCCTTGATGCGGTTGGTATTCCGCCACAGCAGTATCGAGAGTTGATTACTCAAGCTGACAAGCCCGACACCTGGCCGGCACAAAACCCCGCTCAGTGGTTCATTCAGCTTGATCGTCAGAGCCTGATCGGAATGTATACCGGCGACATCAATCCAGATGCGCCTCGATCTGAAGGCGGCTTCTACCCTAACCTCGACAATCACTACATTCGTTCAATCATCAACCGTAAGCATGGCAAGGTTCTGCTCGTGCGCGGCAAGGCTCCAACTACCCCAACTACGCATGGTGGGGACCCTGTGATGGGAGATGGCGAGTTGCGGTATTGGTCACTTTGCTCGAACCAAAGTTTCGCCAATACGCGTGTCAATGATTGCGTCTTTGATGAAGAAATTCCTGTCGGGCCAGATGGCTATTACAACATCTTGGTTAGTCGCCCTGAAGACAGACCAAGAAATGCGATTCCAGAGTGCGGAATGGCTTGGCTTCCTATGGCTGAAGATGGGGACGGCGCATTCGACGAAGACGTCACCATTATTCAGTTCCGCCATATGCTGGCTGCACCAGATTTCCCGAACTCGATACAGCGGGTCACAAGACAGCAAGACCTCGAAACCACCATGGCGGCATATATGCCTCAAACCCGGTATTTGATGCCCAACCAGGTCGAAACGTTCTTTCCCTGCTTGCTTGAGGACTAATCGTCAAAACAGAGATGTCCGCTTCTACTCGGAAGCGGGCATCACCGCGTTTTGCTAATGTCCGCTTCTAGGAATTAGCAGCTTTTTCCAATCGGACTAGACTTCATCTAATTTCGGAGCATTGCTGTATGCGTTGACCCCGTGATCAACGCGCGCCCGAACTCTGCCGGGCTTGTCTCAGTGGGAGCGGTCAAACGCTTCCACAATTAGGAGACAAAATATGGCAGACTTATTGAATCCACCCGGCAAGGGTACGAAAGAAGCGCGTTTCGTTGCCGCGCTATCCAGCAAAAGCAAAACGCTCTCGCAACTATCATCTCTGATGGAATGGCAGCCGCACACGACGCGTGCAGCGATGACGCGACTACGCAAGCGTGGCTACGTGATTGATCGGCTACCAAAAACCGAACGCACAGCGGCACGGTTCAAGATCCGGAGATCAAAATGATGCTGGATCTGAAAACCCTACAGAGCGCAAGTCGTTCAGATTTGAAGTCTTCGTGGAAAGACTCGTTCGGGATCTCACCGTCACCGCGGCTGAGTTCCCAAATGATGCGCTGGATCTTGATCTGTGAAGCACAATGGCAGGCAACAAATCGTTCGCGGTCTTTGTTTCGGCAATCGCTGCAGCAAATCCTCGACAGCAAAGAAAAGACGAAGCCCGTGGTTCGAGAAGGCGCCCGGCTCGTGCGAGAGTGGAATGGCGAGGAGCATGTCGTCGATGTGCTGGAGCAGGGATATCTCTGGCGAGACAAGACCTGGACATCACTCAGCGCCATTGCGCGGGAGATCACGGGCACGCGTTGGTCAGGTCCGCGCTTTTTCGGCGTTCGCGCGTGACACGTATTCGATGTGCGATCTATACGCGCAAATCTTCGGACGAGGGGCTGGATCAAAGCTTTAATTCGCTGGATGCACAGAGGGAGGCTTGCAGCGCCTACATAAAGTCTCAGCGTCATGAAGGATGGCGCGAGCTGAAGGCGCAATATGATGATGGCGGACATTCAGGCGGCACAATTGAACGGCCAGCTTTGAAGAGACTACTGGAAGACGTTGATACTGGCCGGATCAATATGGTCGTCGTGTACAAGATCGATCGACTCACGCGGTCGCTCAGTGATTTCGCAAAACTGGTTGATCGCTTGGATGAAGCCAACGCGTCTTTCGTATCCGTCACGCAGCAATTTAATACATCGACCAGTATGGGGCGTCTCACCCTTAATGTGCTTCTGTCATTTGCCCAGTTCGAACGAGAAGTCACAGCCGAGCGCATTCGCGACAAGATCGCTGCGTCTAAGAAGAAGGGCATGTGGATGGGCGGGTTGGTGCCGCTCGGATATGATAAGACAGATGATGGGCTAGTCATCAATTCGGGTGAAGCTGAAATCGTTCGAACGGCGTTTCAATCATATCTGAAGGTCGGCTGCGTTCGGCGCCTCAAAGAGCACCTCGATGCAGCTGGGTTGCACACGAAGACAAGGAAGCTGAAAGATGGGCGGCTCGTTCACGGCAAGCCATTCTCCAGGGGGCGACTGTATCATTTGCTGTCTAACGCGATCTATATCGGCAAGATCCAACATAAAGATCAGCTTTATGATGGGCGGCATGACGCGATCATCGATGAAGATCTCTGGACTGCGGTTCAACGAAAACTGAGGTCAAATGCCGTCGCTCGAAAGTCGGGTCGCAATCACAAAAACCCGTCTTCATTGGCCGGCAAGGTTTTCGACCAAAACGGAAATCCATTCACCCCCAACCACGCGAACAAAGCTGGCAAGCGATATCGATACTATGTCTCCAGAACAGGGGTCAGATTACCAGCCTCCGAAATAGAGCAGGGGGTATTGGCTTCGCTTCGCTCCGATCGAAACGTGGCGCTTTACTTTGAGCAGAAAGTCGATCGACCTCCCACAGATATAGAGCTTGTTGAATCCGTGACGCGGGTAGAAGTCCAGCCCGGCCGGCTCACGGTCTCAATCCTTTTGCAAAAGGCTCATACCTTGAGCGCGTCTTTTACGCTTCGACGTCGTGGTGTTGAAAGTCGAGTTACACTAAACCCGAACCCAGGACGATCCCCGGATTACAAACTCATCAAACGGGTCTTGGCAGCCATGTCTTGGAGCGATGGAATCAAAAGCGGAGCATCGGTCGCTGAAGTTGCGGCAGCTCAAAATGTGAGCCCCGAATACATCACGCATAATATCGGTTTGGCACTGCTATCGCCAAAGATTCTACAAGCGCTGATCGATGGCAAACAGCGTTCGGATATCTCCGCATACCAGCTTTCAAAGGTACGGATCCCCGAGAATTGGCAGGATCAAAACCCGCTTTTCCTGGTCTAGATCCAGTTCCCTGTTCAACTTAAATGCGTTCCGTGTTTTTGACGGAAAGATCCCTGATCGACATAATGCATTCCCTGTTTTGATATTTAGGATCCGGCTCTAGCGGTCTGTATTTTCGAGATAATTCTGGGCTCAAAAATGGCTGAAACAGGCAAAAATCCCGAAGTTCCCTGTAAATAGGGTGCTATCAGGGAACACGCCCCCAAAACTGACTGAATTAATTGGCGCCAGAGACTATTGCCGAATGAGCGATAATAGAGACGAAAGATCAGAGACTTGAGCTAGGTTGATTGCAGAAATAGCCCATAAGTCCCGGAACATTGGGCGCTTTATCGGGTAGATGATTATACGCTGAAAATGGCCAGACTGCGTGGCGGAGAGGAAGGGATTCGAACCCTCGATACGCTTATCACGTATACTCCCTTAGCAGGGGAGCGCCTTCAGCCACTCGGCCACCTCTCCGCAGAGCGGAAACCCCTAATAATATCGCTGCGCAAAGGCAAGCCGGGAAATCGTTCGCGGCGCGGCTTTTCGCAGATGGGCTTGCAAGCGGCTCGGTGCGGGCCTATGCCGCGAGCATGAACAATATTACTCTCCATAAAGGTGATTTGCCGAGCGGATTAGACCTCGGACAGATCATCGCCGTCGACACTGAGGCCATGGGGCTCAATCCTATGCGCGATGCGCTTTGCGTTGTGCAAATCTCGTCGGGGGACGGCGCCGCTCATGTTGTGCAGCTTGAGCGCACTTATGATTGCCCGAACCTCAAAGCGCTGTTGAGCGATGCGCGCGTACTCAAAATCTTCCACTTTGCGCGGTTTGATGTGGCGATGATGAAACATTGGTTGGGCATTGTCTGCGCGCCGGTTTGGTGCACAAAATAGCATCGAAATTGGCGCGGACTTACACCGATCGCCACGGATTGAAAGATGTGACGCGTGAACTGATCGGCGCAAATATGGATAAGTCGCAGCAATCCTCCGATTGGGGGGCAGCGGAATTGAGCGATCAGCAATTGCAGTATGCCGCGAGCGATGTCCTGCACTTGCACGACATCCGAGCTGGCTTGATGGCCATGCTGGAGCGGGAAGGGCGCACCGAGCTTGCGCAAGCGTGCTTTGAGTTCTTACCGGTGCGCGCGGAGCTCGATTTGCAGGGCTGGAACGAGTCAGATATTTTTGCGCACAGCTAAATTGGCTTGAGCGAGTGTGACGGAACTGTCATGTCACAGCCCTGTTCTCGCTAAAGTTTGTGGCATAGTAGAGTTTAATGAACGCAGCGCACACTGAAATGCTCGCCCAATGGGCTCCCCAGCGGCAAATGACGCTGGCCCAAGCACGTCGACGCTCGTCCTTTATCAGTCTGTTGCGCATGGTGTTTGTGGCCGGAGCAGCGATTTCTGCAGGTGTGATCATCGGACCGATTGCGGCCACCACATTGAACGGGTCTGGGCAACAAATCGATCAATTGGCAGGCGATGAAGTGGTCACCATGGTCAACGCGCGGTTTACCGGGCGCAACGTGGTGGGTGATGCATATGTCATCACGGCTTCAGAAGCCCGGCGGAGGCGCGCCGATCCTAGTGTGATCAACCTGACAAATCCCCGTCTGGTCGATGATAAAGGCACGCAAGTGAGCGCACCGGTTGGGGTTTTCTACCAAAACACAGAGTATTTGGATTTATTCCAGGACGTCAAAGTGCGAGACGCGGAAGGTTACGAGTTTACGACCACGGCGGCGCGCGTATTTGTTCAAGAAGGCCGCGTGCAAGGCTTAGAGCCGCTGAGCGGTAATGGCCCCCTTGGCGATGTCCGCGCAGACTCGTATGAAATTGAAGATGAAGGTGACCGTGTGATTTTCCGAGGGAATGTCGATTTAACAATCTACCCGGATGGAAAAGACGAAGAATCGCCAGCTGAAAATGAAGAGTAGAACATGGCGCAAATGAAAGTGATGGCGGCGATTGGGGCCTTGGCTCTCGTGACGAGCGGATCGGCAATCGCGCAAGTGTCCGGTCAAGGCGGACCGATTCGCGTCAACGCAGACCGATCAGAAGTCCTGGATAAGGAAAAAAAGGTCGTCCTCATCGACAATGTCGACATCACGCAAGGCGATGCGCGCCTGCGCGCTGATATCGTCACGCTTGAATATGGCGGTGGCGGGGAGACCCAAACCACAGGCCTTGGCGCGAATTTCGGAGATATCCGCACGATGACCGCCCGCGGCAACGTTTTTTACGTTACGCCAGACCTCAAAGCCAATGGGGACTTGGGCGTCTATGTGGCGTCCACCGATACGATTACGCTAACCGGCAATATTGTACTGGTGCGCGGTGAGGATGTCGCCAAAGGCGAACGTCTTGTCATAGAACTCGCGGCTGGCCGAACAACTCTTGATGGCGGCGATAGTCAGGTCAATATGGTCATTATCCCAGGAGAAGGGGATGGTCGGTAAAATTCCATCTATCGGCCTAAACGGATTTTAAGTCTGTTATTTTAAGTGGTTAAGCCTAGGGCTAATCACCAAGGAGCTGAAACATATGGACCAGACCGGCCAAGGCCTCGTCGCAACCGGACTCGCCAAGACCTTTGGCAAGCGTCAGGTTGTCCATGATGTTTCGCTGAGTTTACAGCGGGGCGAAGTCGTTGGGTTGCTGGGACCCAATGGCGCGGGCAAAACCACGTGTTTTTATATGATCATGGGCCTGATTGGGGCCGATGATGGTTTGATTCACATTGATGGCGCAGATGTTACCGCTCTGCCAATGTACCAACGGGCGCGTCTTGGGCTCGGCTACCTCCCACAAGAAGCGAGCATTTTTCGCGGTATGACGGTCGAAGAGAACGTCATGGCTGTGGTTGAGCTGGTTGAGAAGGATAAAGCCGAACGCCAGAACCAAGTCGATTCACTGCTCGAAGAGCTGCACATCGCGCATTTGCGCAAGCAACCTTCAACCAGCCTCTCTGGGGGCGAACGTCGCCGTGTTGAAATCGCCCGTGCACTGGCGTCTCGTCCCGCTTTCATGCTGCTAGATGAGCCGTTTACCGGGATCGATCCGCTTGCCATTTCAGATATTTCTGATCTCGTGGGTTACCTCAAGAATCGTGGACTTGGTGTTCTGATCACCGATCACCAAGTTCGGGAAACCCTGCAAATCGTTGATCGAGCGTCGATCATATATGAAGGCAGCGTCCTGTTTGAAGGTGCGCCGAATGACGTGCTCAACAATGAAGATGTCCGCCGAGTGTATCTCGGCCAGAGATTTGCGGCGTAGAGGGCAAGACTATGAGTGCCTATCAACGCTTAGACATGCGCCAGGGTCAGTCCCTGGTGATGACACCGCAGCTGCAACAAGCGATCAAACTCTTGCAGCTTTCAAACATCGAACTCGCTGAATTCGTCGCTGAGGAAATCGAACGTAATCCGCTTCTAGAGCGCGGCGACAATGCTGCGACCAATGAGTTCGAAGGCGAGGTGGATAAGTCCAAAGGCCGGGATGAACTGTCTTTGGATGGCTCAGAAGGCATGGGTAATGCGCGCGACGCTGTCGATGCGTCCGACTCGGATATGTATGAAGCTGGCACCGGATCGGACGAGGCCCGCACAGCGAATAGTCAGTCTGGCCCCTCTGCGAGTACGGACTGGTCAACCGCCGGGTCTGGCCGCGGTGTCAGCGAAGATTTTGACTTTGAAGGGTCATTGTCGAGCGAAAAGACGCTGCCCAACACCTGCACGATCAATTGGCTATGGCCGGTTTGAGCCAAGCCGACAGCTTGATCGGGGCGCGTCTGATTGATGAAACCGACGATGCTGGTTTCTGCAAAGTCGACCTTCATGATGTCGCCAAAGCACTCGGGGCAGACCCCGCAAACGTAGCGGCTGTGCTGGACGTTTGTCAGGGGTTCGACCCGACCGGTGTTATGGCTCGTGATCTTACCGAATGTCTGGCCTTGCAGCTGAAAGAGCGCAATCGCTTAGACCCAGCCATGCAAGCCTTCTTAGACAATCTGCATCTGGTTGCCAAACATGACATCAAGGCGCTTACCGAGATTTGCGGTGTCGACAAAGAAGATGTGATGGACATGCTCGCTGAGCTACGCACGCTCAGCCCGCGACCAGCGTCTGGGTTTGCGACAGAAGCCACCATCGCGGTCGCTCCTGATGTATTTGTTCGAGAAATGCCGAACGGAATGTTTGCAGTTGAGCTGAACAGCGAAACGCTACCGCGCGTCCTGATGGACAAGGCCTACTATGCTGAGGTTTCTGCGCTGCCGATGCGGGATCAGGAAAAAGAATTCATCTCTGAATGTGCCGCGAATGCGACTTGGTTGATCAAATCACTCGACCAGCGCGCGCGGACAATTTTGAAAGTTGCGAGCGAGATCGTTCGCCAACAAGATGCTTTCTTTGCGCACGGTGTGGCACATTTGCGCCCACTCAATTTGAAGCAAGTCGCAGACGCCATTGAGATGCACGAGTCTACGGTCAGTCGTGTAACGAGCAATAAGTACATGGCCACGCCCCGCGGCCTATTTGAGTTGAAATACTTCTTCTCGGCAGCGATTCCATCTACGGGGGGTGGCGAAGCGCATTCTGCCGAAGCGGTGCGTTACCGTATCAAGCAATTGATTGACGAAGAGGGCGATAAAGTCTTGTCGGATGATAAGATTGTCGAAATCCTCACTGAATTCGGGATCGAAATTGCCCGCCGGACGGTGGCGAAGTATCGCGAAAGTCTCGGCATTCCAAGTTCCGTTCAACGCCGTCGTTTGCTCAAGGCGAGCGCCTAGTGTCAGATCGTTACAATCACTCACCCTGAGCGAAGTCGAAGGGTGAGGGCGGTTTGAACTTAAGCTGAGTTTCGATGAGCGCATCCTTCGACTTCGCTCAGGATGAGTTAGGGGTTGCCGTAAAACCGTTATCTCTCCAAACGTTCACGCTTCACGAGACTGCCCCCGCTCACCTCACCTTTGCTCAAGCCTCATCCTGAGCGAAGTCGAAGGACGAGGCAGATGCATTTGTGTCTTATCCTTCCCCGATCAGATCTGTCCCATCGCCTCGGCGATTAAGTCCGCTTCGGCTTCGCGCAGAATTGCTTCTTCAATGCTTGCGCCATGGACAGGTTCTTTGCCCACTTCGAGCATTACAGGTACAGCGAAAGGACTGATTTTCTTGAGGTCCTTCAAGACAATCTTGCCGCGCACGCGCATCAACATGTCTGACAGTCGACGAATATCTAAGAAGCCCGTGGCCGCGTCATGCCGCGCGGCTTGTAACAGAATATGATCGGGTTCGTGGCTGCGGAGCACGTCATAAATTAAGTCCGTTGAGAACGTGACTTGTTTCCCGGTTTTTTCGGACCCCGGCATGCGCCTGGCGATAAGGCCCGAAATTTGCGCGCAATGAGCAAAATGGCGTTTCATCAGAACGGCTTCCTCGAGCCACTCTTCCAAATCATCGCCCAAGAGGTCTGGGGCAAAGAGAGAGGTCATGTCGACCTGACCCATAGGTTCCATCGCCCAGACCGCCATTGCATATTCGGAGGCGACAAATCCCAGCGGCTTCGCGCCCATTCGTTCCAATCGTCGCGTCAGCAGCATCCCGAGCGTTTGGTGCGCCAATCGTCCTTCAAATGGATAGCAGGTGAGGAAATGGCGCTCGCCGCGCGGAAACGTTTCGATCAGAAGTTCGTCCGCGCCGGGAATGGTGGAGCGTTGATCCTGGATCTCAAACCACTCTCTAACTTGATCGGGAAGGTCGCGCCAAGATTCCCGATCGTGGATCATATTGCGCACGCGCCCGGCGAGAAACTGTGTGAGTGGAAATTTGCCACCATTATAGCTTGGAATGGCTGGATTGGTGTCGGCAGGCGCGCGCATGGTGAGGCAGTCGGTTTCTTGTACACCTAAAAAGCGAAGAATTTCGCCTGCGAAGAGAAAAGTATCCCCCGGCGTCAAGGTAGAGATGAAATACTCTTCAATTTCGCCGAGTTTTCGGCCTGCGCGCAGAGCTGGACGCCCGGTCGTTTGTCCGGCGTTTTCCTTGCCCACGCGGCTCGCGAGGCGGACGTTGAGGTGGCGAGCTTCAACGATTGCGCCGACATTCATTCGATGCTGCTGGCGATCACGCGCCGTGCGGGCGTACCATTCGCCCGAGCGTGTTCGCGTGATGCGTTTGAAGCGATCATATGTTTTGAGTGCGTAGCCTCCTGTCGCCACTAAGTCGACCACCCGTTCAAACGTTTCCCAATCTAAGTCTCGATAGGGTGCTGAGGTGCGAATCTCCTCGAAAAGTGTCTGTAAATCAAAGCCTTCACCGCAGGCGCGGCCCATAACGTGTTGCGCCAATACGTCCAGTGCGCCTTGGCGAAGCGGCTCTCCGTCAATTTCGCCGGCCTCCACGGCGGCTTCAGCGGCGCGGCATTCCAAGATCTCAAACCGATTGGTCGGGACCAGCATGGCGCGGCTGGCCTCGTCCATGCGATGATTAGCTCGTCCAATGCGCTGGACCAGCCGCGCTGCGCCTTTCGGAGCACCCATTTGAATAACTAAATCGACTTCACCCCAATCAATGCCGAGATCGAGGGTCGAAGTACAAACGACGGCTTTGAGCCTGCCAGCCGCCATCGCCGCTTCGACTTTGCGCCTCTGTTCTTTGGCCAAAGAGCCGTGATGGAGGGCGATCGCGAGCCCATCTTCATTTGCCGTCCATAATTCTTGGAACAAGACTTCGGCCTGTGATCGCGTGTTGACGAAGATGAGCGACATGCGCGCATCTTTGATTTGCTCATAGACTTCTCCAACTGCGAACCGTCCTGAATGCCCCGACCAGGGGATGCGCTCGTCGGAGATCAGAATATCGACATCGGCATGAACGCCGCCCTCAGCGACAATCAGATGGGGGTGATCGCCGCGCACACCCAGCCATTTTTGTAGAACGGACGGGTCGTGGACGGTTGCAGATAGCCCCAGGAAACGACAGGCGGGCGCCCACTTGGCGAGGGTGCTCAGACCGAGATTGAGTAAGTCTCCTCGCTTGCTGGGGGCGATCGCGTGGATTTCGTCGATGATCACACATTTCAGGTCTGCGAAGAATTCTGCGGCGTGGTCGGACGCAATGAAGAGCGCCAATTGTTCAGGTGTCGTCAGCAGAATATCCGGCGGCGTTTTACGCTGCCTTTGGCGTTTGTGCGCTGGCGTGTCGCCGGTGCGTGTCTCGATTTTGATATCAAGTCCCATTTCCTCCACCGGGGTCATGAGGTTGCGGGCGACGTCGACGGCCAATGCTTTCAGCGGCGAGATGTAGAGTGTGTGTAACGCAGGTCGGTCTGAGTTGCGCTGCGATTTTTGAGATAATTCTATCAAACTGCCGAGAAACCCAGCGAGAGTTTTGCCACCGCCCGTTGGGGCAATGAGGAGCGCACTGTCACCTGCTAACGCTGTTTTAGTGAGCGATAGTTGATGGGCGCGCGGGCTCCAGCCGCGTTCGCGAAACCAATTGCCGAAGCTTGGTGGTAATGTAAAAGTTGGCGGCAACGTATCGGGCATGAAGTAGATTTAGCGCATTCTGTTACGGGGTTGCAGATATTTCATCTGACATTCACGTATGATCGGGTTTTGTAAGCCATCATCAAAAGGGACTCCTATGCTTCGCTATCTCACCTTATCGGTTGGTGCCATTGGCTTGTTTTCGTTCGCGGCGGCAGATCCCGTCTTGGAGATGATGCATGCAGCATCGAATGAAGGCCCCAATTACGCTTATGAAACCAGCTTTTCATGGGATGGAATCGCCGCCACGGGTTCCGTAGACCCGAGTGCGCCCATTGGGCAGCGTTTGAAGATTTTAACGCCTGCGGAGTCGGATTGGTCCGACGCATTCCGCAAAGAAATCGAAAAGATGGATGCAGAGACGGAAGGGGACATTTGGTGCGCTGAGTTTGGTCAGATGGTGCCACAGGATGCCAGTCTCAGCGCGCAGGACGAGGCCACCAAGACTTTCTCATTCACGCCGGTGCCTGAACCGGATGCGGATCGCAACGAACAAAAAATGATGAAGCAGTTGGACGGCACCGTGGTGCTCGATAAAACCGATGGCGCCGTGCTGGCGTTCAAAATGAGTCTGCCGAAACCTTATAAACCGGCTATGGTCGCGAAGATTAACGCGTTCGAGATGGACGTGTCCTGCGCGCGGTCTCCTGATGGGCGGACTTTTATCGAGCAGTTCAACTTCGATATTTCTGGCTCAGCCATGATGCAGAGCTTTGACGAGTCCGTCTCTCGTCAGATCACGAAACTGCTCGCGCCCGTCGACTAGTTCGTCTCTTCTGCTTCCAAAGCCGCAGCCGCTTCCGCAGCTTCGCGCGCGCGCTCAGCCGCATCGAAAGCGTTGACAATGTCAGCGGTCAGTCGAGCGATTTCGAAACGTGGCTCACCGGCCACGTCGAAGCCACGACGGACGATGACGAGGTCTCGGGACGGAACGATGACCATGTGTTGTCCGCGATTGCCGAGACCAGCATATGCGTCGCGCGGCGCGCCATCGACTCCGCCAATCAGCCAGAAAGATCCTGAATAACCGAAATCACCATCCGGTTGTGGTGAGTTTGGATTGGTCACGTAATCGACCCACCATGGCGGTAAAATCCGTTCGCCGCCCCACATGCCATTTTGCAAGTACAGTTGTCCAAGGCGCGCCATGTCGCGTGCGGTCATCCAGACCTGGGAGGAGGACATATAATCGCCGTGCCAGTCGGTCTCCAAAACCGTATGGCGCGCACCGATCTTATGGAGGACGCTCGAATAAGGGAAAGCTCGATAGGCGGCATCATCATTCAAGGCCTCGCGCAAAGCCCGCATCGCGATGAGCGTGTCGATATTTGAATAGTTGAACCGGGTGCCTGGCATGGCTTCGAGCGAGCGCGATGCCAAGGCGTCAATGATGCTGGCGCCTCCAAAATAGAGCCGGTCTGTACGCGACCCAGGCGTATTAGCTTGCAGGCCACTTGCCATGTTTAAGACATCGCGGAGCGTGATCGAACGGCGCGGGTCGCCGCCCTTATTGAAGTCGGCAATCACGGCTTCATTATCAAGCCCCAGTATGCCCTGATATACGGCCGCACCGATGATTGTGGACGTCAGCGACTTGGCGACCGACCAGGTTCGTTGCGGGGTTGTTCGATCAATTCCGCGTGCATATTGCTCGGCCACCAATTGGCCTTTGTGCAAGACAAGAACCGCGCTGGTGCGGGTGCCTTCGCCATAGGTTGAACCGTCGAATGCGAAGCTGACGGGGATTCCCAGCAAATCGAGGGCGAATGTATTGTCAGTCAGAGTCACATTGTCGCCGAGGGCGGTGGAGTTGTCCGAACCGCCTGCATTGGCCCCCTCAGTAAAGCTTGGCAGCCAAGCCGTCATGTCGGCGCTGGCGCCTGTTGGTAGAAGAGAGCAGCCAATGCCTGGGCGCCAAACTGCGGCACGAGGTGGCAGCTGACCGTCAAACCCAACCAGGATCGTCTTTTGCGCTTCGAGGATTACAGCGTCATCGATCCGCTCCATAAAGGGGCGATAGTCGACATATATGCCGGAAAGCTCGTTCGCTGCGATTTCTTCGAGTGACTGGCCCGCGCTGAAGTATCCACTACAGGTAAAGAGTGCTTTGTATCCGGCAGCCAGAGAAAGCTGAGTCGTCTCACTGGGCGGGTTGTTCTGGGCTTGGGCAACCGGGGTCAAACACAGGCCAATACTGGCGGCCAGGGCAGCAAGTCGACGCATCATATACTCCTCGAAACACGCATTCGCACACTCTTAGTCGGGATTAGGTAGCGGCGGCAAGCGGCGGAAATGCGGCAGTGTGCGAACACTTAGAACGGCGTATATCGAAATCATGATCCGACCAGACTTGCTTTTGCACGAGACGCCGAAAGGGCTCTACTGCCCGCCGGGGGATTTTTATATCGACCCGGTGCGCGGTGCTGTCGATCGCGCCGTCATCACGCATGGCCATGCTGATCATGCGCGAGCTGGGCATGGCGCCGTTTTAGCCACCCCCGAAACCCTGGACATCATGGCCGCGCGGTATGGCGAAGCCTTCACCGCGAGTCGACAACCCCTCGAGTATGGAGAGACGGTCGAGATTAATGGCGTAACCGTATGGTTATCGCCCGCTGGTCATATTCTTGGTTCTGCACAGGTGGTCGTTGAATGGCGCGGTTTGCGAATGGTCTGCACAGGAGACTATAAGCGTCGCCAAGACCCGACTTGCAGGCAATTTGAAGTCGTACCGGGCACGCATGTTTTCATTAGTGAAGCGACCTTTGGTTTGCCCGTGTTTCGACATCCAGATGACCGCTCTGAGATGGCAAAACTCTTGGCGAGCGTAGAGGTGTTTCCGGACCGGACGCATCTGGTTGGGGTCTATTCCCTCGGCAAGGCACAACGTGTCATCTCGCTCTTGAGAGAGGCGGGATATGAACGTCCGATCTACACCCACGGTGCGCTGGAAAAGCTAAATACGCTCTATGAGAAGAATGGGGTTTCGCTCGGAGACTTGCGGCCCGCCACGCTCGAAAAAGGCCAGCGTGGAGAAAGCGAGCACTTTCTTGGTGAGATCGTGCTCGGACCACCAGCGAGCTTTAATGACAAATGGGGGCGACGCTTCCCCGACCCCGTCACTTGCTTCGCCTCTGGCTGGATGAGTGTGCGCCAGCGCGCGAAGCAGCGCGGAGTTGAATTGCCCTTAATCCTCTCCGATCACGCCGATTGGGATGAACTGACGCAAACCGTTCGGGATGTAGATCCTGAAGAATTGTGGATCACGCATGGGCGCGAGGATGCATTGGTGCGGTGGGCCGAACTGGAAGGCCGAAAAGCGCGCCCCTTGCGCTTGGTCGGCTATGACGAGGAAGGGGAGTAGTCAGCTGCTTGACGCAACTGACACTTTCAGGCGTTAACTCTAGCGTCTGGCAAAGAGGAGTTTGCTCATGTCGAAACTTATCGTCATTGGTTTTTTGGTTGCGATTTGCCTGACGGGGTGTGATCAGGTCCGCTTGCCAAGTGCGGAGACGCCTGAAACTGTGCCGCAAAGCTCCGAAGACGTACCCGCGACGATTGAGGCTACGATAGCGACTGAAGAGGCGCCGTCGACGTCAGGCGGCGAGACGATTGAGGTGCAATCGCAAGTCGCAGGTCTAACCCTCGCAGACGACACGGCGGAGCTATATGACGAATTGCCGGACGTCGAGCTATTACCTTCTGCGATCGACGATCTAGCAGCGGTGAACGCTCAATTGTGTGGCCTACCCATGAAGCCGCTCGAAGACAGCCTTACCCTGGCAGAGCGAACCGGCGCGCGCGAGGCGGAACCTGACCTCATTGGCACGGCTACAATTAATGGCACCACTGCTGCACTATTTGACTTTCCTGGACTGGTGAAAATGGAGCCACGCGCCGTGCTTCCGAGCGGAGCGATTGTCTCAGGGCATTGCGGCGCGACTCGCATCGCCAAACATTGGTTCGTCACTGCCGCGCATTGTTTGGATGATGATTTCGACGAAGTCGTTTTGATTGCGGAATCGGAGACTCTATCCAGCCCGCTGGCAAAACGCGTGAATGCGAGTGCATCAGTGTGTCATGCCTCTTATGGCGGTGCGCGAGGAAGCTTCGCCAATGATATCGCGCTCGTTCGGATCGACGATGAGAGTGTGGCCGAACTTTCGCGCGTTCAAATTGCTGACTGGCGCGCGATGACCGACCCCTTCGTGCCGTTCAATTATGCTGAAGCTCGCATGGCCGGATGGGGGCTCACCGCCTTCCAGGGGCGTCTCTCCGACACACTCCTCTCAGCGAACTTGGGAATCATTGGGATTGGCCCAGCCGAAATCGCCGTCACCAGCCTGGAGGGGGCAGGGCCCTGTATTGGCGATAGCGGCGGACCGCTTTTCGTAACAGATTCTGATGGGCGCTCGGTGATGGTTGGTGTTCTCTCGCTGGTCGAGGAAAATATGGAAACCCAGAGATTTTGCGAAGGCGAGTATGGCGCGCGGTACACCAATCTTCAGGGCTATGCGGATTGGGTCGAGCGCGTCATCGAGACCTGCGAAAACGGTCTCGGTTTGTGTGGGTTTTAAGGGCAGGGGGTAACGTGCGAATCGGAATTGGTCGGCGATTTACCTGCCCACCGTGATTGCCCTAATTTCTTGAAAAGCGTTATTCCGCAGCGATCAGCTGAACTTCATTGGTTGCCCCGTCTAGGGTCTCTGCGATCACTTCGCCCATGGCGCACCGGCACTTACCGCAATTGAATTCGCAGCCATGATGCGCTTGCACGGCCTCTGGAGACCGAGCGCCCGCTTCAACGGCTTCGCGCACTCCAGTTTCGTTAATACGGCGGCAGATGCAAATGATCATGAGAATGATTTGCAGCATGTGAGAATGATTGTCAAGAACGATTCTCAATTAGAATGATTTGACGGGTCGCAAGAAACGGGTGGCGTAGCTTTCCGGCCCTTGGCAAAGTGACACCATGACGACTGTATTGATGCCTCTGAATGAACGCTGCGCCGCTTATGAACGGATGGCAGATGCTCTTGAACACTTAGGTGAGACCTGGCGCGACTGGCCAGACCTCAAAAGCTGCGCGCACGCAATGGGATTATCCCCGAGCCATTTCCAACGTGAATTCACGCGCTGGGCAGGGGTAAGCCCGAAACAATTCCAGGCAACCCTCGCACATGCAGAAGCGGGCGACCTGCTAAGACAAGGCGCAAGCGTGCTCGACACCACTTATGAAACGGGATTGTCGTCACCATCGCGCTTGCATGACTTGTTCATTGCGCATGAGGCTCTTTCGCCTGGCGAAGCCAAATCGGGCGGAGCGGGCGCGCGTTTGAGCATTGGTAAAGCCTCCACACCGTTCGGAACTGGCGTGTTTCTGATCTCACCTCGCGGGCTTTGCGGTTTGGGCTTTGTAGATGATGGCGCGGCCAAAAAAACGGGGTTTGAGCATCCAGGTTACAGTGAAGATCAAGTTTTCGTGGACATGGCCGCTCGCTATAAAAACGCTGATATTCAGCGCGATGACACAGAAGCTGAACTGTGGGCGAGGAAAGTCTTCGGGGATGGCGGTGAGATTCCGTTGGCGCTCTATGGTACCGCGTTTCGCCGGCAGGTTTGGCGCGCTTTGCTGGAAATTCCAGCCGGTCAAACCTGGACCTATGGCGACGTGGCCAAGGCGGCGGGGAACTCAAAAGCGGCACGTGCGGCTGGCACGGCCATCGGCGCGAATACGATTGCCTGGCTCATTCCATGTCATCGCGCGCTTGCATCTGATGGTAGGTTACATAATTACCATTGGGGGATGGCGCGAAAGCGTGCCATGCTAACCTATGAGAAGGTGCATACGGCGATCTAAGGGTCATCCGGTCCACCGCACGGAGTGGACACATGTTCGTCGATAATTTCACACCGATTTACTATCTGATGTTCGCCCCTGTTTTGATCTGGGCAGGCGTGCTCGCCTGGCGCTGGCTCAAAACACCAGAACTTGGGGAGCAGGTCTACGACTCTAACGTCGAAAAAGGCCTGATCAGTGACAAGATCCCGCGGGACGAATTTATTCGCAGTTTTGCTAACGCAGAACGGCCACGTCTGGGCATCTATCAATGCAGCGTTGCACTGTTCGCTTTGGTGCTGCTTCCTGTCATCGTTTCAGCTTTTTATGGAATGTCGCAAACCATGAACAATTGGGGCGAGGACAATATCCAGATCACAGTCCAGCAACAAAACCTCGGAAACATTCTCGGAGATTTTGTCACCATTCTGATCGTCATGGGCGTGAACGTTGCTTTGTTGGCAGCGGTCACTTTTTTCTATTATCGCAATCGTCCGCCGAGCTTGCGCTCGGAAATTCGTCGTCTTGAGGAAGAGTATAAATGAGCGTTGAGTTTCTCCATGCCATGGTCCGCGTCACCGATATCGACGCAGCCCTGAAGTTCTACCGGCGAAGGCCTCGGGCTCGAAGAGCTCATGCGTTATGACAGCGAAGAAGGTCGGTTCACCCTCGTCTTTTTGGCCTCTCCAGACGATGTGGAGCGCTGCGGGGGCATCCCTGATGGGAAACTACCGACGCAAATGGATATTCCAATGGTCGAACTGACGTTCAATTGGGACCCAGAGGATTATGGGCGGCGCCCGAAACTTTGGGCATTTGGCCTATCGCGTCGGGAACATTTATGAGGCGTGTGAGCGTTTCCAAAAGCTTGGCGTGACGATCAACCGGCCCCCTCGGGACGGTCGCATGGCCTTCGTTCGGTCGCCAGACGGGATCTCCGTCGAACTGCTCCAGAAAGGCAAACCGCTCGACCCAGCTGAGCCTTGGGTCAGTATGGAAAACACCGGGAAGCTGGTAAAAGATCTCATCCAAGCTCGTTAGCCGTGCGTATTCTCTTTCATAATGAAGGAGGATGGGGATTGTCGCGAGAAATGCCAACAGGGTGCGAACGCCCAAGTCTGTTGTCCAATCTGCGTGAACTCGGCACGCCGCTCGAATATTTGAAATTTCCTTTCAAAACGCCAGAACTGGTCACCGCGCCGCGTGGAGATGGTCGCAAGATCGTTTTGCTGCCCGGCTTCACATCACCTGAAATGGCGCTCCTGCCGCTCGCGACCTACTTGAAATTCCTTGGATATGACGCCTCGACTTGGGGGCTTGGTATCAATGGCGGCGATGTTGACGGCCTCACGAAACAATTCGGAGCGCGCGTGCTCGAAATGGTTGAGGTCTCCAGCCAGCCCGTCACTTTGATCGGCTGGAGCCTTGGCGGTGTGATCGCGCGCGAGACCGCCCGTCTGTATGGCGATGCGGTTCGGGAGATCATTACGATGGGGTCCCCCTTAATTGGTGGCCCGAAATATACGGCGGTGGGCCAACTCTACGCGATGCGCGAAGGGCTCGATCTAGATGTCTTTGAGCGCGATGTTCACGAACGCAACTCGGTTGGGCTCTCGCAACCGCTGACGGTGATTTACAGCAAGTCAGATGGCGTCGTTGGATGGCAGGCCGCGCAAGACGTCTATAACCCACAAGCGCGGCATGTTGAGGTGCGAAGCACCCACATGGCGCTGGGGACAAATGCAAAAGTCTGGCGAATAATTGCCGATACGCTCGCCGCGAGCTGACCTCAGTTAAAGGGCGTCTACGTCACAGCCGCGGGCTTCTAGGATCGGTTTCATCTCCCAATAGGCACGCGGGGTCCGGTAAAGAGGGATCCTTGGGTGCAGGTGATGAATGATGTGATACTGCATTCCGAGCGACCCGATATTGCCTAGGATCGAGCGGAAGCTGCGGGTGTCGCGATAGCGTCCGACTTTGTCTCCGGGATGATGCGGCGCCCAGCTGAGATAATACTGTATATATGTCAGCCCGATATGACGGGGCAGCCACCAAAGCAGCGCTGCTTCAATCGCATATCCAGACCACGCTAGGGCGAACAAGATTCAAAATGCAGCACCTGATAGATGACGCCATCTAGCACGACATCGGACCGCCCGATGCGATGCAAGGCTTCGCCCATACGCGTTCAAGCCGCCATTGGCGCGCGGTTGTCGGTAATAGAGGCTTTTCCAAATCGCATCCAAAGGACCGCTTGCGTGTGTTGCATAGTCGGGGTCTTTGTCAGGGTCATTGGTGTGTTTTGTGATGCTCCATATGCGTATATTTCGCGACGCGATAGGGCAGGACGAGCGGTATGATGGAGATATGACCAACCAGTTGGTTCAGCCATCGTAGTTTAGCACCGGGTTTGGCGATGATATCGTGCTGCGCCTCATGGCTCGGCAGGTAACTGAGGATGATATTGACAGTGGCAATGATGAAGCCGAGCCAAAGCGGTACAATGCCCATAAAAACCAACGGCCACAGACTGAGCCAAACAGCGAAATTAGAGAATGCCCAAATCACGGCGAAGTATGGGAATTTATCAATGTGCCGCGCCGCGATTTCCCGCTCCATTCGGATCAGCTCGGCCTGAGACATTTGCGAGAGATCTTGGGTCGGGCTCATATCCAGCGTCCTCGAATCTGCGCCAAAAGGCCCAAGCCGCCACCTATAATTAAGCCGGTCATCAGCGGCGTTTAATCCGAACGGTGGGGTCCATGCTGAGGCTTTGATGATTTGTGCCGCAAGTGGTGTCAGGAACCCAAGTCCGAACAAGAGTGGGCCAAAGTAGAAAACGGTTTTTGAGCACTTGGATCATCCACCAAGTTTCTCAAAAAATGACGCGAGCGTCAACTTTGTTGTGTATGAGTTGGTTGCGTCTACTTCTGGAACGCGATGGTCACCTCGCCGATGCGGACTCCAAAGCGTGTCACATAGGCGCGATTCAGAAGGACATTGTCTTCTAGAAGATACATCCAATCGTCAAAGCCGACATTCCAGGTGCTATCGCCAACCTTTAGGTCCACTTTGTATTTCCAGTTGAATGCGTTTCCGACAACGCTGCCTTGTGCATATCCCGGGACGTCACCCGCGGTGCCGCGATACTCACCATTGCCGAGAATTTCGATCTGCCAGATCCGTGTGTCGCGTTCGCCGTCATCATAGATGAAGCGCTCATCAAGCGTCAGTACACCGTTTCTCCACGGTGCCTGTTATATCAACCTTGAAACTCCGACGGACTTTGCCAAAGCGATCTTCGAAAACGCCATAGGCGGTCGTCTCTCCGATAAAGTACTCTTCTAGGACCAGCGTGCGCGGCGCATCATCAAAAGCTTCTAGCTCTGGACCGGAGACACATCCGGTTGCAACCGCTGCACTGGTGGCAAGTGCGAAAGAGGGGGCAAAGAGACGAGACAGGCGCATAGATCAAAGCTTTCTTGTTTGCTTTGTCTACGCGCCTATGTCGAAATTGGTTCACTTATAGAGCTGTCTAGTACAGCGTGGCCAAGGCCTTGGCATCATAATCGGCAAGCTCGTCCGTGCGACCATCTTTGATTTTCTGAGCCCAAAACGGGTCTTGGAGCAGGGCGCGACCAACCGCGACGAGGTCGAACTCGCCTTTGTCCAAGCCGCTCAATGACATCGGCGATCGGACGTGTTTTGGAATCTTCTCCGGCGAAGGCGCCGATAAAGTCTGATGATAAGCCAACGGATCCAACCGTAATCGAGGTCAGACCAGTCAGCTTCTTACACCATCCGGCCAAGTTCAGCCCTTCATTGCCGTCGACTTCCGGGAATTCGGCTTCCCACCAGCGCCGTTGGCTCGCATG
>CBDIHJ010000038.1:0-97359 GCA_965279045.1 Henriciella sp.
GGGGCGTTTGCGTGCTGCTGCTTCGCTGCCGCGTTCAATCAGGCCGTTTTTCTCAAGAAGCGCAAGATTTCGTGAAACACTCGTCCGGTCCATAGAAAGCTGATCTGCAATCTGAGAGATCGATTCTGGAGAAGTCTTTGCGATTGTCACCAGCAGCGTAAACTGAGTGATCGTCAAGTTCACTGGTCTAAGAGCCTCATCGTAATGGCGTGTCACCGCCCCGCGCGGTGCTGAGCGTTCGCACAGCGGCGCAACGCGAGGCGACATCGTCGGCAATTTCCATCAAATCAGTCATTGCGTGCATATGCACGGTCTTTGCATCTCGGTCAATGAGTAGGTTTCCGAGGCCGCGCGTAAAAGGCTTGACTGCGTGTATATACAACACATATAGTGCATATACACGATATATGACGCAAATGATTTTCTCGTTTTCCCGCAACCAGTGACTTTGGAGCCTTACGCATGAACCAACTTCCCGATCTTTCAAATGTGCCATCAGAAATCGCGAGCAACGGTATGCTCGCTCATGCGTTTTCGGTGCGTGATACGCCGCCGAGACCATACGAAAAGTCTCAGCCGCCAGCTGATACTTCCATAGAGCTCCTCGGAGGAGCGGCAGTGGCTCATATCTGGGGCGAAGGCCCACCGGTTCTTCTCGTTCATGGATGGGAAGGCCGACATTCACAATTCGCACCCTGGATCGAAGCGTTTTTGAAGGAAGGCAAAAAAGTTGTGGCGCTCGATATGCCAGGGCATGGCTTGGCAAAAGGACACAAGTCCAACCCACTAGAGTTCTCAAATGCCGTCCAGGCAGCCGGGGACGCTTTCGGGCCATTCGAGGTCATCGTCGGGCATTCACAAGGCGGCAACGCAGTTTTCCATGCGGTGTCGAAAGGTGTCGCTACAAATCGGATTATTCTTATTGCACCGGCAGTGTCGATCGACCGTTATCTCAAGACGATGTGCCAACTTGTACGAGCGACTGAAGAAACAACAGACCTTTTCTTCGATAAAGTCGAAGCGTCAGTTGGCGTTCGACCAATTGAGTTTGAGCTTTCACGAGTTGCGGACACAATCGAGGCGCCAACGCTGATTATTCATGATAAACATGACCAAGAACTGCCCTACGCGCTCGCTGAGGAACTAGCTGGTCAACTTTCGAGGGGCCGATTTATCGCGACCAAAGGGCTCGGTCATAATCGTATTCTAACCGATCGGGCGGTCATGAAAGCGGCTTTAGATACGCTGATTGAATAGCCCTTTAAAGAAAACCCTGGAAACTCCTGGAGATACGTTGCGATTGCATTCCCGATGTTTGTTCGCTTTGGGGCTAAGGCCGACATTTGCATCAATCCAGTAATATAAGCATGCGCTTAGTTTGACTGGTTATCCGCTTGATCTAACTCATTTCCTTAGAGAAGCGGCATGAGCAAAAACGAACTAACAGCGAATGATCTAGAGTACGTGGCCGATATGCTGCGGGCTGTCGCCTTCTTCAAAGAGGACATCAAAAAGGTTTCAGCGCAAACGTTGGAGGAATTGGATGCGTGCCTTCACGTCGCAGAGGCTGCGCTTCGTCGAGCAATAACCGAAATCAACTCAGGTTATCCAAACCAGAACGGTTGAAGCGTAGCGCGCTTGGTTATTCCCGGTCGAAAAAATCTTGCCCGGGTAATCCTTCAAAAAACCATCGAACTCGCTTGCCGGTTAGCGACGCAACCCGGGCGATTAGGAATGCGTTTATACGAACTCTGGCTTGCTCAACCGCGAGATAGTCACTCAGCTGAAGGCCTAGCTGATCTGCCGCATGTTCTGGAGTCAAACCGGCGTCATCAATTGCTCGCATTATCCTGCTCGCCAAATGTCGGTCGATCTCTAACAATTCCCCCCCCGGTCACGCCTCATTGTCGAGCGCTGTCATTATTATTTCAGAGACTTGGAACGATTTTTATTCGACTCAAGCAGTAATTGCAGTCGATCCTACCTTGGCCGGTCGTGCTTTTGCAATCTTTTGCGCCTCATGGGCCGTCAAGCAGCGATAATTTACCGATAACCAATGACTGCTTTAGGGCAAAAGCGGACTCTCTGCAATTTTCACCACTTTTCGCCGAATGGACGTATGATGACCTCCGAAGACCAAGCAGACTTGGCTTGATGCGCAACGTGATAACACTCCTCGGCGATGTCGTCCGGTTGGCAGAAGAAATCGTCAGGTTTATCGGGCGTCATCTTTCGAGCCCAAGGAACGTCAATGACAGCATCGATCGCGATGTAAGCGGCATGAATGCCCATCGGACCAGCGTGCCGTGCAATGCTCTCCAGCAGAATGCGTTGAGCAGCTTTGCTGGGTGCAAACCCCGCAAAGTTCGCTTTGCCTCGATACGCCGATGTGTTGCCCGTTCCTAAGATAACGCCACGACCCGCCTCGATCATCTGAGGTACTGTGAGGCGTGCGAGGTGGAGCAATGCCATCGTGTTGACTTGAAAGTTCCGTTCCAAAGCCGCTGGATCGATTTGCAAGAAACTTCCGAACGCACCTCCAACCGCGTTGTGAATAACGATTTCTGGAGCACCCAAGGTGTTTCGTATCGAGTGGACTGTACGCTCCAACGCGTCGAGATCGGCAACGTCGCATGGATATGCATAAAGGTCTTCATGGGCATCTGAAAGCTTGCGTAATCGATCTTCGGTTCGCGCAAGCATTGCTATACTATAGCCACCCTGCGAAAACCTCCGAACCAGGGATGACCCCGTGCCAGGCCCAACCCCGGTGATCAATACGACGCCTTTCTCCTTATCGCTCATGCCACCAGCTCCTGTTCAAGAAACTCCAGTCTGTCATTTCCGAAGAACAAAGATCGCGTTGATTTAAAGCTGGGTACACCAAACACTCCGTCTGCGACCGCCGCATCATGATTTTCTAACAATTGCTCTCTGAAACCTTCGCGCGCTGCCCAGATTTTTGAGGCATCTTTGACGCCAGCTTCTTCGAGCCACCGGACGATTCCAATATCTGTTTCCAGGTCTGAGCGATTAAGCCAGACGGCCTCGAATGCCGCCTTTGAGAAGGCGCTTAGCTGGTCGCTCTCTTTTGCCGCGAGGGCTCCCAGCAACAACGCTTCGGTGCTAAACGTGCCGAACTTGGGATGTGGGCGCACTGGGATGTGGTAATGCCTGGCCCACCGAGCGAGATCAGAACGCGCATAGACCGCTTTCGCCTTGCATGTTGCTGTCGTCGGCGCATTACCGACCTGATCCATAACCGTCAAAATGTGGATAGGGGTTAGGTCGAATGTCGCGCCAGTTCGATGACTGACCGCCGGCAATTGGGTAAATGCGAGATACGAATACGGACTGACGAAGTCGTAGTAAAATTTGACTGAATCACCCAATTGAGGGCTCCATTTGATTGCTTGTTGTTTGCGATTGATCGTTAGCTACGCGGTCGAAACGTTTAGTAGCGAACGAGTGCGCGACCTGCTGTCTTCTTTGGAAATTCCGCGAGATCGTAGAGGCGATCTTTCGCTTCGAAGTATGCTCGCGGGAAGCGAAGCAATGGGTGGTCCGCAGGAATGCCAGCCACCTTTGCAATCCCTAGCAAGCTGGAGGTTCGGCCATTCGCTGCGAGGTGACCTTCTGGCCATTCTACAATCTGAACAAATATGGATTGTGCCGCGTTCTCAACATCCTTGGTGTTCGTCGCGTTTAAAAGTACGTCGAAGATAGCCTTGTGACATTGCGATTTGCGAGACTGATCCATTGACCCTTCAGGCACATTCAACTCCACAAAAAATTTGCCGGCGGCACCTTCGAACCCGGAGCCATTGTCACCGCCGATATACCAGTCACTTTGGTCGATTTCGTTGAATTTTACCCAAGCAATGGAGCGCCCTTCTGGGGTGTCGGCGCCGCCTTCAATTTGAAGAATGACTTGCGTCATAGATTCAGCGAGCTCATCGCGCTCGGTGGGCGTGAATTTACCTTTGGGATAATCGATTGTGATGACTGGCATAGTGGTATGTCTCCTTGTTTGGTATTTTTAACATACTATTATATTTGGTATTGTAAAGATACTAAATTCGGTTATCTCTTATCGAACTGAACCAAAAAGGCCGAATATGACTCGAACTTCGCTCGCCGACTTCAATTGCAGCCTTGCCAGAACCGTTGATGTCATCGGCGACAAATGGAGCCTTATGATATTGCGTGATGCGTTCTACGGCGTGACAACGTTCTCTGCGTTCAAGGACCGTTTGGGCATCACTCAGGCTGTCCTATCTTCAAGGCTCAGTGCGCTGGTCGAAGCGCAAATATTGAAACGCGTACAACCGCGAGAAAATGTGGAACGATTTGAGTATCGCCTCACTGATCGCGGGCGAGAGCTCTTGCCTGTCATCTTATCGATCGTCCAATGGGGAGACAAATGGGTCTTCGGCGCAGACAAACACCCAATCAATGTGCAGGACAAAGCCACCAAATCACCGATCAAAAGGCTTAGGGTAGAGGACCAATTAGGCAGACCGCTGGCCGCGCGCGATCTCCATTTTGCTCCCGGTAAAGGAGCCAATGAAGATACGTTTGATCAATTTCGTGCAATGGGCGTTGACGTGAAAGCGCAAGAAAACGGGTCGAAGTCGGACTAGCGTCCGGCGTTTGCTTCATCTTGAAACCGGATCATTGGCTTGGATTCATTTGCCCCCTGATTAGAGATCACCAGAGCCTAAGACCGGCCGGTTTTGGATACATATTAGCGAGAGGAAGACGGTTTCGTGAGCAAAATTTTCGGAGATTGGATGCCGATTTCGCTGATAGATTTTGAGAGGGCTGACGTACAGTCCTTGTTGAGGCTACATCTCTCGGAGGCCGGAAATGGTGGTTTCACTCACGCGCTCGACACGAGTGCCTTACAAGCCCCTGACATCACGATGTTTTCCCCTTCGCAATGAAGATCGCAACCTGATGGGGTTTGCGGCTCTTAAGCAACTCTCCAAATCAGAAGGTGAAATTAAGAGCGTTCGGACCCACCCGGATCACCTTCGTAAAGGTGTCTCGCAGCGCTTGATGGACCATTTAGAAGCTGAGGCTCGAAAACGCGATTACAAGAAGCTTTATTTGGAGACACATCCGACGAAGCAATACGAGGCCGCTCGCGCTCTATATCAGAGACGCGGATACACCTATCGAGGGCCGTTTGGAAACTATGCCCTCTCGCCAGATTCTGTGTTTATGGAGTTGGTTTTGCGCGACTAGGTCTTCACCCGGTTGAACAAAGACAGGTCATTTACCGAAGTATACTAGATCACCCCTATTGTGACCAAAATTGACGTCTGCTTTGGGTCAAAAGCGGACATCCCATTGAACGTTTTCATTGCATGCAGCTCTGCCCGAATTTAGGCTGATTATGGGAGGATCAGTCTATGGCTTTAAAAGTTATCGGCGCAGGGTACGGAAGAACGGCTACGGCCTCGCTAAAGTACGCATTGGAAACTTTGCTCAAAGCGCCTTGCTATCACATGAGTGAAGTTCTTGGGAAAGCGGGGCAAGTGGACCTTTGGCTTGATGCCGCCAACGGAAATGCCGATTGGGATGCAATCTTTGATGGATACGCAGCTACCGTCGATTTTCCGGCATCTAACTATTGGCGGGAACTCGCGGAACAGTACCCCGACGCCAAAGTGTTACTGTCCGTGCGCGACCCTGAGAAGTGGTACGCATCAACACAAGAAACCATCTTCAGCCCGACACTTCAAAAGTTTCAAGAAGGGACCAAATGGGGCCGAATGATCAAGGCGACGATCGATGATCATTTAGGCGGCAAAATGAATGATCGAGATTCTCTCATTGAGGCATTCAACTCGCACAATGAAGCCGTGCGCTCGGCGTTCGGCGACGATCGGTTGCTGGTTTTTGAAGCTAAACAAGGATGGAGCCCATTGTGTTCGTTCCTCGGTGTCGATGAACCAAGCGAGCCTTTTCCGCATGTGAACTCCAAAGAAGAGTTCGACGCCGTCTTTGAGATGCTGGGATCACCCATGGGCACCAAAGTGATGAATGGCGAAGGTATGGGTACTCCAGGATCAATGCACGATGAAATTTTTTGAACCGATGTTTTGTCCGCAGAGGTATCCGATTGCCCAAACTGAGCGCTGTCAATCTGAACGGCTGGAAGCGTAACCTCACAGATCGCCCTTCGCCGTCCACCATGCTTCATTAGAGAACTGCTCCGTAAAGGCTTCTCGCAGCGTGTCAGATAGGGTCGCGAGATTGGGCGCCCTGCAACTGGTCACCATATTACTATCGATCCGGCCTCCCTTAGCTTCAAACTTCGATCTTTGGGTTTGATCGAGGTCTCCGCAACTCAACATTGCCAGCTCCAGGTCTGCAACGCTACTTGTGTTCGCGTCGCTTCGGCGTGCGACGAGATAAGTATATGTATCGTCTTCGAAATCTCGGGCTTCCAAAATGTAAATCTGCCTGCCGTTGACCTGCATGAGCGGAGAGAACCGAGCAGTGCTGCCACTTTCTTCTTCGAACTCAGGTTTCGTCACATAGCCGTCAGCTGAAACCTCCATTTCCAAGCACTTGTCTTCTTCATCAGGACAAAGCGTTATTTGACGATCAACAGGCAAAACCGCCTCGCCCGCTGGGATAAGTGGTTCGTCAGATACGAAACAACCAGCAAGGGGACTCACTGCACACATCATCGCGGCTACTCTAATTATCCTGATTCTACGCATCGAAACTCTCCAATCAAGACGGCGGAGAATACTTCAACAAGGGAATACGTCTTATTTCGGGTCCAAATTCGGCAAACATCCATGCGTCCGCTTTAGGTCAAATGCCTGCATAAGAGGCTACTCGTAAAGCCAATTTGGTTCTGAAAATTGACTCGGTCTGATAATCGAAGCGTTGCCAACGATGCCCTACATAACACCTGAATCGCTGAGAAATGGCTTTTGAGCAGCGTTGTTTATGGCAAACCAAGCTGACGTAACCCCGTCCACCAGAGATGCGAGCCACGGGACCATAATCCACCATGGCAATCTCGAATGTCCGATGAGGAAGCAAGCCAATCCGGTGAATACACAAGCTGTTAACGTGCTTACGGCTGAATCGATTTGAAGCTCTACGACGACCGTTTCCCGGTTCGCCGCCGACGAGAACTCGAATATGAACCAAGCACCAGAACCGATCACCATGAAAAGCAACCAGCCGAAAACCTCTTGCTCGATCGGCCAAGCAAAGACGGGCGATCTCAGTGCACCAGCTGACGATGTCAGATAACTAAGCGCCAATGCGAACGCCGCAAGCGCATAAGGAAATAACCAAATCCCAAATAGTTTGAAATGGCGCCCGCCTGACACTTGTACCTTCTTTAGTGTTTCCGGCATTGCGTCGGCGAGCTCCTGAAAAACAGCTGCGCGACCGCAGCGCCACTTTCGTAAGTGGTCGCAAATCATCTGACTTTGACTCTGATCAAGTCCACTCAAACCAAGCGTGATATTCGCTGCTACGTCGTCCAATTCTGGCTGACAAGGGCCCTTGTTGGGGCAACCAGAACTTAATGTTCTTCAGGGTTCTAAGTATTCCCCCTGATGCGCAGTGGGTCCGACACACGCGATCTATTCGAAGTGAGCTTGAAATGCAGGATCGGGGATGATTTCGAAGACAGTAAGTAGAGGAACCTGTTCTTACGCCCGGCAATCATTGGCGGGTTTAGCGATTGTGTTTATTGTCACAGCCTGTGCCAGCATGCCTGCGATTGACAATAACGATGGCACGCAATGGACCAATCTCCAAGACTGCTTCATGCGAGACGTCGTCGTGTTGCCGAGCAATGCAGAATTCATCGCGAAGATATGCGGTGGGCCGGAGGTGGCTGGAAACTCAAGCCTCACGGGCAAACAACGCTCGAGCGCAACTTACAATGCCGCGATGGCAAACTACCAACTGGCCCAAAATTCTCTTTCCGGAGGGAACCTTTCGATCGGCGCATCACGCCTTGAAGATGCCCACCTCATGATAGAGTCTTCATACCTTCATGAAATGGATCAAGTGACGAACGAACCCACTAAAGAGTTCTATTTGAACCGAGAGTGGTTGACGGCGCGCATAGCACTCACAGCCTCTGAGCTTGCGCCAAGTCAGGCTGTTTATTGTGGTCCCAAAGAGCAATGCTTGCGGGCATCAATATCACGATATGAAACACTCGAACTGAGCGCTCCATTTCTGACCGCGCTAGATGCGCAAACCGGCAAAAAGCAAGCAGCGCCACTGCTGTGTAAAATCCTGGACGACCGAAGCGCGGTTTACCAGAAAATTGGTGATCGCTACCTTTATCTCAGCCAAGATGACCTAAACCAAATGGTGCTTTTATGTCCTGATTATACGGAGATCGCGAAAGAGAGGTTAGCCGAAATCGCGTTTTCACAAGCCGACCAGTCTCGCGTCGATCTCGTTGTGCTATCCGAGCCGCATTTGAACCGCGACCGAAATCGCCGTGAAGCGCTTGGTGCGATAACCAATTATGAGAAAGCCGCTATCGCTCCTCGATACAAACTGTCTGCCGAGAGAGGGATTGGCGAAGTATCGCTATGGTTGTCTGGTTGGGACCGTGAATTTGAGGCGGAGAACATCAAACGCGCTGCGGAAGCTTTTGAGCGAGCGGCGAAGCAGGCAGCCGTACAACAAGATTCGATCGCTGAGGCGGAAATGCGAACGTTGCAAGGTCATGCAGTTTTTACGCTAGCGCACTCCATGACCTCCGATCCGTCTTCGAAAAGTGACTTGTATCATGAAGCACTCAAGGCGTTTGAGGCCGCCGTAGAGATTGATGCCACCCCAATGAGACGGCTACAGCTTGCGCGCGCGCAGTCAGCCGTGGGTGAGCTAATCGCTGCGAAGAAGAATTATCGAATTGGAATTTCTGCACTGTCGGGTGCCGACCGAGCGGCTGCGCAACTGGAATTGGCTTCGGTCCATGCTGCGCTTGATGAAATGACAGAGGAGCGCCAGCTGTTAGACAGCGTTTACAGCCAGACACAAGCGCAACCAGGTCTGCAATTCAGTGTTGGAAAACGCCTGTACGAAATCGGCGAACTGCAGATTGCACGACAGGCACTCTTAAGAGCATCCGAAAACCTCCCCGCAAACGATCGGGCAGAAGCAAACTATATTCTGAGCGTGACAGACCTGATCTTACGCCCAACAGGGTGGAAGACTACGTCAGTGACTCGGGCTGAGCGTGCCATTCAACTTGCCAATGGTGACGCTCGATACTCCCGACAAGCTTGCTTGACGCATATTCTGCGGGCCGGCGAGCCCCTCAAAAAAGGTTCTGACGCGCCTTGGTGCGAACGGCGAGGGAGTGCGGCGGAAAACCTACTGGCAGGAATGTATCTGCTGAAACGCGCCCAATCGATGGAGGTTAGTGCCTACGACGTTACGTCACAATCTCGTTGGCGAGCAATGCTACGGCTCGCGGAGGACATTTTTAAAGAAGGTCTTACGAGAGCTGAGAGTGCTGAACAGACGCCAATTCTCGTGCGTTTTGATGACCTGCAACGTGACGTTAACATAGACGCCCAGTTGTCGAATGGATTGTTGGTAATCAGTCGCTGTCGCCGAGACATCGCACTGGAGCCTGGCGATGAGGAATGGATCAACTTAGATGCGTTCTTCGGACACTATGGTGTGCTTAAGTGTTCGTAAGGAAGCCTGCCATGCTCATCGAAACGATCCTGATCAACCAAAGAGGAGACACAAAATGACAGTTCCATCTAACGAACTTCAGACTGTCTCAAGCCAACAGGTCTTCACGTCTATGCCGACAAATGAAGACATGCAGGAAATCAAAGATCGCTTGATACAAGTCAGGCGAAACCGTGGACAGCTCGTGGTCGCGATTATCTTTTTATGCGGAGTAATTGCAGCCGGTATCGTCGGTATGTTTGTGCTCTACGGCGGAATGAACCAAAGTGTCGCGGAGCTAGATGCGATCATTGTTGAAAAAGATCAGATGATCGAATTTGCTGAGGCCGAGATCGTAGAGCTAGAGGCGAGCATCGCAGATAAGTCGGCTGAAATCGCTGGCTTCGCAGACTTTCAAACCATTAAACTTCTACAAGATCAGGCAGGCGAGATCGAAGCGTCAATTTCTGAGCTATTGGCACAAGCTAGCCGCTCGAATGCGCCGGACAGTCTTACAGAACTACCCGAAGAGATCGAATGGCGAGATGATGTTGTAAACGCCCTGCGTGAACGGTTGGAGGCGTTGGAGCTTCAATATGAAGCAGTTGAGGCTTGGCCGCCTCCTGCATTGAACCCTCGCCCGGACTGATTGACTAGGAGCTGAATACATGGCCGACACGAGCAAACCCTTTGATGACTCAAAAAGTATTTTTCATTCGCACCTTGCAGAAAAGAAAATGCCCTACAGTTTGAACGAACTCGCGGCTGAGTTTCCCGGGCAGCACACAGACTGGACCATCCCTGAAGCGTTTTTGTGCCTTATCTTGTCCGTCGCATTTGCCGACGGAAACGTCAGCTTGGAAGAACAAGAAGAGATTAGAGCCATCGCGCACAGGTCCCGAACGCTAAAAGGGATGTCGCAAAACGAGCTGGCCGCTGCAAACAAAACCATCCTTGAGCGCCGAGACAATCGTCCCAATTGGCTGGATGAGGCGTGCAGTGCTTTACCGTCCGATATGCACTTATCGGTATTTGCGCTTTGCCTCGATATCGCTCTGGCCGATTCTGTGCTGTTGCCAACAGAGGCAGAATTTCTTCAGGAACTGTTATCTAGACTCCATATCACGGAGGAAGAGGCCCAGCTGCTGACCAAAGTCATCGCAGCGAAGAACCGCTTCTAGCCTTTGTGCGTAGTTTGCGAAAAATGTTTGTGAATTTGCGCTTGCTCAAAGATGAACGTGCGCAACCTGATCTCACTCTCCACACCCCTCGGGGTTTATTCGCCAAGTTGGTTGGCAAACGTTTGCCTGATGAGAATGCTTGAAGCAGCGATGCCGGGCGCCGATCTCAGTCTCGTGCTAGTCGGCCAAAAAGCTAGCTTCAAACGTCGGCTATGGGTCAAAAGCGGATATTCATTGCTAAGCTTCGGTTTCCCGTTCTGGGGTCCTGTCTGCGTAAATTCGGGTGCTTTCCAGTTCTGACATCAAAATTTTAAGAGGTTCAGGTGTCCGTTTTTTCAAAAGCGCGCCGGGGTCTTCAAAACGGCTTTCAAGATCGGATTCCGTTTCGCTATGGCATTCTTCTTCGAAACGGAAAAACCACTGGATTGGCATTTCCGTTAACCTCGACATTTGGGATACAATTTCAGCTGAAACTCTCGTAGTTCCGCGCTCGATTGAACAATACTCTTGCAACGTAAGTCCAAGTTCTCGACAAACATGAGAAATTTCCAAACCTGCTCCTGTACGCGCTGCAAAGAGCTTTCCAACAAGTTTGATGTCGATCGCGTTTGTTCCAGTATCGTCGTGGTCTTCGCTCATATGAGGGTCTCCAGATTAGTCAGGAGAAGTTGCACTTTCTATGCCGCAAGAGACGCTGAGCAGAGAGCCTTGAGCACCAGGATTTCTAGTGCTCAATGTTTCAGAGAATTGCAAAATGCGAGAACTAAATCGCAATTTGCAATGATTGTTGTTGAAAATTGCAATACAATAATCAGGACAACTTGGGTGCCTTTACCCTCAGCGGGTCGAAATGTCTAAGCGAGAGAGACCCGCTTCGGATCCAAAGCACGCGGCTAAAATCGCTAGCGCATGCTCTTCAGCATATTGGCGTTAATCGCAATCGTACGATATTCGATTTTCACCAACCCAATTTCTTCTAATGCCTTCAATTCTTGGTTCACCCTTTGTCGGGTAATGCCGACCATGTCCGCTAGGTCGGCTTGCGCAATCTCAACGCGCAACCAGCCATCAACGCCCCTCGAGCTGTAATTGGTGATAAACCGAAGCCGCCAAAGAATACGATCCCGAACCGAGGACAATAATGCGGTATCAAGCCATTCAACTGCAATGGCGACGTAAACACTGAGCGTTTTGGATATACCGATCAGGATTTCCGGATGCTCCCGACCAACCTCAATGACGTCCGCATACTTCAGGACTGTCACCTCAGTTTTGGTGATGGACGTCACCGTATTGGGGCTAGGGTCTTCTAGCCCAAAACCAACTTCTCCCACACTATGTCCTGGATACAGGACCCTTAGGATAACCTGTTCACCATCAGTGTTTACTCGTGAGTCTTCGAGCTTGCCTGATTTGATCAGGAAAATCGATGAATTAGTATCTCCCTGACGAAATACGATTTCCCGTTCTTTGAACGTGCGCGTTTTCCCTCTTGCGAGAAGCTTAGCACGGGCTTGATCGGATGCGTCATGGAGCCAGTGGGGCCCAATTCCTTCTCCTCTCACTTTTTCCATTTTTTGCCACCCAATGCCCTCCAGAACCTGAAAGCCTACAAAATATATCACATTGTCGTCTGAATGACAGACAGTGGAGAGTTAGCGCCGCTACAAGTTCCGCAAAGGGCTTTCGCGCGCGTCCCCCACCCAGCCAAGAAAAGCCCTGGCCCATCAGTATTGTCTTCAACGACGTATTGGTGGGCCTCAAATCATCGCTAGAAGCGCATACAGTCGGAATACACGGATACATGAGGTATGAAACGGAGAACTAAGCCTCAATATGGCGACGTTTTGAAAACACAGGTTGGGTAGTGAGCGGGAGCTAAAAAACGCACACCTAACTGTCGCCTTAATGACAGACGTAATTTTCGCATACGCATATTGCGAAAGAATGCCTCCTCGCAAAAGTCAACGACACCAGGATACGACATCGCTAGCAACATCTCTTGATCAATATATCAAGCGACTAAGAGCCTATGCGACTATTGCCTGCGGGTGCAAACAAACCGCGGACCAAATTCTAATGTCGGTCTGCAAACGACTGTTCGAGGCGCAAGCAGATTTTCGGGTTGAGCCCTGCTTTGACTATCGAACATTTCTTTTTTCGCTCGTCGAGGAACAGATTTCAGAAAAAAGTCCTGCGACGAAGTCGAGTGACGAGAAACTATTCATGCTGATCGCGATCGAAGGCGTTTCTTCGGGGGAGGCCGCGCACATTTTGGGACTGGATCAAAGCTATATCGAGCGTTGGATCATCAAAGCCTTGAACTAATTGGCGCTTTGCCCAGCTCGATACGCAGAGGAATGTGCTTGCAAAAGAGTTAATTAGGCGTGGCGTTTCTAAAAAGGTCCGCTTTGGGTCAAAAGCGGACATTAGGCGAGCGTCCGACTAGGGGCGAGTTTAGGAAACTGGCACGAAGACTTTTCCGGCGACCAAACTGACCCCGGATTAGAGGTATGCGGCTCGCCGGCGCTGTCCTGGATGGACGAAATCAGTTTGCACGATTTCTCTACTATGTTGCAGCGAGACTCGGTGAAAAGCGTATACTCGCACTATGGTAAATCTGATTTACCAAACTGAGATCGTCTCTTTAGCGTCGTAGAAATTTGAGTCTGAGATAACCGTTGAACGCACCTAGAAAGGGCGCGAGCCGCAACCAACGAGTTGCGAACATAATGGAGAAACCAATGAGTTATCGCACACTTCTTTTGGCTGGCGCAGCGCTAGCCACATCCAGTCTCACATCATTTACGCCGGCAGGTGCCGCAGTGATAGACCGGCCGCACTTTAAAGTTCTTGGCGTAGTCGTGGTATGGGCGGCGAACGATGCCGACGGATCTACACCGATCGCTTCCGAGTTTATTATCGGAGATGGTTCCAACACAGATTTGATCGCGCAGGATGGCCGAACGGTTTTAACAGGGTCGTTAGTTCCAACCTTAGATGCGGCGGGGATTGCGTCAGCCCCGGCTGGCCGAATGCTTTTGACCGGTATCGAGGTTGGCGATGGTGATGGCGATTTGGATTCAGCCGATACGTTTTCAGCATTCGACGTTACAGGCCAATCGCTGGCGGGAGATGCTCTAACCTATGACTCAAGCTTTTACGTCGTTTCAAACACCAGCTTCGGAATCAACGCCGAGATCCTGTCTTCTACGACAAATGGTGATTTTACGCTCGCCGACATCGGTTATTCTTTTTCATCAACCCAATCGGGAACCGATGGGGCGGTGACATTCGGTTCAAATGCGAACGATGTGGGTTCAACAGGAACCTTCACCGCGCCACCTACGCTCGCCGGCTTTGGATCCGGTCCGAACCAAGTGTTCGAAGCCAGTCAGAGAACGGCAGCCGCAGCTGGAACACTCGTTTCGCAGTCGGTTCGTTTCGACGCTCAATACTCACTGGGCCCCTCCACAGGCTATGATTTATCCGTGGGAGCTGGCGAAATCGAAGCTGAACTCGCATACACGTTCTACGTCCCTTAGGCGCCAGCTTAGTCTCCTTGACGGGAAAACTTGGGGTCGTTTCGCGATCGAAGCGGCCCCACTTCTTTAATGGGGCGAATTTAAGACGCTTAACCAAGGTCTTTTTTTACCGTGGTGCAAGCAAATCAGGATCGATTCTTGGGGGAATTAATCTTGCTCGCTAAGTACTTCGACTTCTTCCAGAGTGACTACGGCATTGCCGCCGGACAACGGTCTGACTCCCAATATGACCCCTTGATCAACTACCTCTGCCTGGATGATTACCACGAGCTCTTCGGGCGATCCTGATCCCGTCCGTCGCGCTAATGATGGAAGCGGCATAATGTGTGCTTCAGATGCTCCATTGACGTAGAACACTGCCCTGCCTGCATTTACATCGTCTTCATTCGCTACTCTGCCTTTAGTAACCGAAGTCGTTCTCCAATTCTCCAGGCCAATTGGACCCCATAAATCTTTTGATTCTTCGGCAGACATCGGACCACAGGCGCTCACAAAAAGGGCAACAATCAAGACGATCGATCTTGAGAAATTTATCATGTTGGTCGTTTTGCAGTTTCAGCTGTTCGCCGCAATATTGATTTCGCCAGTTAGGTCGTCCGCTCACGGCGTCGTAGCGGACGAAAGCGAGCGTTTTGGACCACCCTGCTTGAGATGTTCGTTACGTCGATTTTGGGATATATATATGGACGGCATGCTGAGCTTTGGGATTTGGTTACACTGGTTATCAGGTTCTGGCACCGACATCGGCATCGATGCTCGCTTGAAGCTGTCGGAGTTGTTCAAGGAGACTGCTATGATGACGTTCCAAGTATGTGGCGACTTCAGTATTGTTTAAGAGTCTTCCAATGTATCCGTTAGCAACGACTAGCTGGAGCATATTCGCCCCATAGTTTTCTTCGACATCTCGAATGTCACGCTGTATTGAAGCTAGCTCACGTTCCATTCTCTCTCGTTCTTCGTTTGTGACACCACCAATTCGTTGCTTGCATTTGTTTTTTAACATGGAAGGGTTGGATGCCATGAAGAGCGCTCTCGCATAAGACGTCGAGGTGTTGTTTGATGCCAGCATCAGTTTTGCGACTTCTATCTGACGAACTGGCACCAGCCTCTTAAGAACTCTTGCTGTTTCAATTGGCAATTCAGAATGTTTCAACAGTTCGACCACCTCGGGGCATATCCCGTCGAGCAAGCTCTTCTTGCGCCGAACCGCATCGACTTTGATACCCAGTGCCTTAGCGATTTTTTCTTCTGAGACCCCATTCTTTGCAGCGCGCAATATCATATAGTGTTCCTGAACACTCGTAATTCGATTTACCCGTTTATTGTATGTGAAGAGCTCGTCGTCTGTCGCGACAAGACACAGGACTTCGGTTTTTCCTAGTTGCTTGAACACCGATACTCGCAGATGGCCATCCAAAATCATATAGCGGTCGATTTTTCCTGCCAGCGGAAATACGACAATTGGCTCCACTAAACCAACCAATTCGATGGAGCTGACGATCTGTTTGTACTTTTTCGTTTCCTTTATTCTTGAGGGGTTTGGTCTGGAGGGCAGTAGAAACTCAATTGGTATAAGTTTGCTCACAGGTTCAAAAGAGTAATTACGATTAGTGTTCATTTCACCGGGCGCTCCTTAGTGAGGAGCGCCGAAACTTGGCTAGGTATTGTGTACAAGCTTTCTGCTCTCAAAAGCGTCCGGAAGTGTTCATCCGCCAACAATTGCTTTAGAGCTGTGCTTATTAGTAAGAGTCGAGTTTCTGTTAAATCTGCTCGTTTGATCAATAAACGCTGTCGCTCGGTCTCTCTCTTGTAAGCTTCCACCATCGACCTAGCTGATCGGCCGGATACTTGCTTGCGACCGGTTTGGTATTTGTAGCTAGGTCCAAAACGTTCACGACTTTTCAAAACACGCATCGCGGTTTGTAGTTTCCGGCCTCTAAGTTCTTTGCGGTCGTAGGCTTCCTGTAACGCTCTTTGTGCGTCAGCGTCGGACGTACCCGATATACAAATGGCGATCGATAACGGTATTTGGTTTTGCTCGACCGCAGCTATGAGTCTCTGTTCGCCGTCTTTGATGAGTCGAACTATGTCTCTGACATACTCACGACTCAAACCAGTTTTCCGTGCGATTTCAGTATGTGAATAGTTACTCGATAAAAGCAGCTCTATGCTTTTCATCAACTCGACAGGGTTGTGCCGTCTTCGAGCTATGTTCTCGATTAAACTCTGAAGAAAGCACTCTTCTTCTGAAAGACTGACAATTATCGCCGGAATGGTCGTTCTGCCTAGAGCTTTAAATGCCTCCATCCGACCTTGACCGCACACTAGATTGTAAGAAAAACCCCGGTCGTCTGCATCGCTAGCTCGAGTGGAAACTTTGATTGGTCTTTTTAATCCAACCCGTTCAATGCTCTCGATGATTTCATTGAATTTTGTTTGATCTCTATCCCTGGGATTTAGAACATATATCGAAGCGATTTCGACTTCTGAAATCATCAGCTTGCCAGCGTCTCTTGTCATGCGGCTGCCCGAATTGGTTCACGACGCGCCAACTCGAAAAGGCGGTCCAGTCCATCGAACCGGTAAGCGTCTAATTCCAATCCGTTCGATGAAGACAGACTCAGCGAGCGTGCTCGAACGTCAAACAAAGGTAGAATATAGTAATCGAACGGCGATTTATTTTTTTGGTCCATCCGTATGGCGACAGTAAGATCGGGCCTGAGACTAGTCTCGAGGCGAATTTTCCACCTGGAGCCACCCGATTTAGTTCTGTGGTGCCGCGCTATGTTAATGGAGATGGTAAACTCATCGCTTACCTTCACCAATTGTGTCGCCGGATTTATCTCACACCATGCCCCAACGGACTCAATGCGCTCAATCGTTTCCGAGACCACTTGCGGATACATCGCGCGAAGATGTCTATTAATTTCGATATAGCGATAGTCTCGATCAGGTGTAAATCCAACTAAAGAGTAAGCGCGCAAAAGGCTCCCAAAGCGGTGTGAATAAGCTCCGCTTGACGGTGTGCCCTCTGTTTCGTCAATAATTAACCCTGATAAGTATCCATACCGCAGGAACAGTTTTTTTAGTCTATCTAGCATCTCTTCATCGGAGAGCTTTCTGGAACGCTCGCGTATTATTCCTTTAGCCATATGGAAAAGGTCGTGCGGAACGATCGCTTCGAACACACTATCGGCACGGACCCAGAGTTCTTCGGGATTTCGTACTCGTTTCTGCTTCAGTTTGAACGAGGTTCTGTTGAATACGTTGTTTCCAATATACTTCTCATTGGTGAGAACTTCTCGAACGGTTCCTCGCGTCCATGGTCTCTGATAACTCCTGAATTTCTTTTGTTCGTTTAGTTCATGCGCGATTTGCGACTCTGACAAGCCGCGTTCAACGAAGCCATGGTAGATTTGGTGTACGATAAGAACCTCTTCTTTGGGGCCTGACACCAGAACGACTCGATCTGTTTGCAAACTTTTGTGTTGCCCTAACTCAAGAATTCCCTTTTGCTCTCCATCCTCACCGATCAGCATTCGTCGCAGTCCGAAGCCGGCTGTTCCACCCTGACGAAATCCCTTTTCGATAAGTCGCGATTGCCCTGCGAAAACTTTGGCGGATAGTTCACGACTATACTCTCCAGCCATTGCTCGCTTCACGCCTTTTACGATTGTCGCAACCGGACTCCCATCATTTGCAAACTGTTCAGCGCAATAATGAACTTGCAGGCCGGCTTTTCGACAAATGTACTCATAGTGTGCAGACTCGTCTGCATCTTGAAAGCGTCCCCATCTACTTACATCGTAGACCAAAATTACGTTGAAATCGCAGTCTCCCAAATCGACATCAAGGAGTAACCGTTTTAAGCCTTGACGCCCGTCTATACTCAAACCGGATTTTCCCGCGTCGGAGTATTCGCGGACGATTTCCATATTATGAGTTTCTGCGTACTTAGAAATTGCGTCTGCTTGGTTTTCGATTGAATACCGTTGGTGCTCCGTCGACATCCTGACATAGCTCGCCGCCCGAAGCGGTTTATCGCTTTCTAAGTTGGTTGTATTAGGGTCGTATAGGTCCGATCCCATATCATGCTCGTCGCTTGATTGGCATTACCCTATCTACGAGGCGGAACCGATATTGCCGTTCAAAGTCGGGAATGCCAATTTTGGTTTGATGGTAACTCTTTCCACGCGTCAACCTATACAAAATTGATACGATGCAAGGCGAGTGAAAAAATCTTCAAGAAAGGAGACTTGAGTACCTTCGTCACCTCAATTTGATCGCAGCGAAATACTTCGTAGAGAACTCGTTGAGCAACCTCTGCTGCCCAGGCCTCACAAATCTATTTCAAGTGAAATCACTTAGTTTTCAGCTGCGTCGCCGTCTGTGTTTGCCGAGGATCGCGAGGCGCCTTTTTTCCGGAAGAGGAATCATCTAGGAAACTCAGGCAGCGTCCGTTCTAGCGTCCAGTGCGAAAAGCCTTGCGACCGAGATACTTGTTCTTTTTTGCAGTAGGCTCAGGCGGCTCCGGTGCTGGCTCCGTTTCAACAGTGGGCGATGCGTCTCCCACCAGAATCTGCCGCACATAGGACAAGGCGGAGCTGCCTGTATTCACCTCAATTTCCGGCGCGGTCTTATCCAGGCGCCGTGCTAGCAACTTGATATGATGTGGGCTCAAACCGTCGAGAGTTTTCTCAAACACATCCTCGCCAAGAGCCGTTTTTAATTGAAGTAGGTCATCGCGCGTCATTCCTGCCGCAGTGACCTGTTTGCGAGCGAGCTTACTCGCAACAGAAACCATGTCAGCTTCTTTGACCCGAGGAAACAGGTCTTCTCGCTCTAGTATAGCTGAAAGCGCTGAGCGCCCATTACCGAAATTTGCCATCGATTAAGCCGCTGCGTGTTTGGATTGCGCCGCGAGGCGCGCCTGAACCTCTTGATATAGCATGTTCACCGTCGTCAACGCATCCCTCGGCCACTTTTGCGCAAGCGTTGGGTTGGGGCCGAGCTCCACCGGATTGGCCGCAAACTCTGATTTTTGCGGGATGACGGTTTGGAAAATGTCATACTCGCTATCCGGATCGACAGCGCCTTCGCGCATGGCTTCGAGGACAATGCTTTGATGTGGGGAGCCGTCAAATTTGGTTGGCAATACCACCGGACGATTGCTCAATCCCCGTTTTTTGAGGCTGTCGATAATGTCGCCGGTGAACAGATCGAGGCCCAGGGTCGACATGAAGTCAGGAATGGTTGGGACAATGATCAGGTCTGATGCTGACAGCGTCGCTTCGGTCATAGCTGAAATACCGGGCGGGCAGTCGCAGATCACAACATCATATTGCTTGCGCAAATCCGCCATGTCTTGCCGCAAACGGAGGCCTACGCGGCCTTCAATCGCGGTCATGGAGTAGCCCTGTTCGGTCAGAATATAGATGAGCTCACGTTCTGCCCGGCGTAGACCTGGCGTGGCGGGCACGAGCGATAAGTCCAGGGGTTTGCCCATAAAGGTCACATCGCTTGCGTGCGGCACGATGAACTTGGTCATATGCGCGAAACACTCACCGAGGAAATTCTCGCGCAAATAGTCTGACACGTTGGTATAGTTGTGGATGGCGTCGTAGAGGCGTTCATCGCCGTTCTCGCCAAAGATCAAAAGCGATGCATTGGCCTGGCTATCAAGGTCCACCACCAGGGTCTTATAGCCTTCGGCGGCGAACGCTTCCGCTAAAGATACTGTAGTTGTTGTTTTGCCAACGCCCCCCTTGGAATTGGCAACAGAAATAACGCGTCCGAGCATCAAGCCCCCTTCAAAATCTCCGCAATCGTGCGTGAAAGTACTCTAATTGGCCGCCCGCAAATGCTGGGGGCCATCTTTTTGTTAACAGGTAAAACAGCGGAAATTACTTAACAAAGTGGAAACCATAGAACTTATGCGCTGCGAGTGCGAAGGAGTTGGCGCTAAATCGACTCTAACCACTTTTCAGGGATAACAATCGCCTCAAAGGACTCGCCCAAATCCACACCCACCCAAATAACTAAGTCTCCGATTTTCGTGCCGGTTGTGCGCTCCGTGATCGGTGACGCGCAGGTCGCAATCGAAACGATCATACCCGTCTTTCCGGGAAAATACTCAGAAGGTGCGTTTTCTCGAACACGAACAAATTCTTCTTCTTGAAAAGCGGTCAACGAAACCTCCCTTTGTCCTTCAGTAACCTGCATACTCGATCTCTCAGCACCTATCCAACGCCAATGGAAACTCAAATCAAAAAAGACCACCTAACAGGGGCAGTCTTTTTGATAGTTTAATCTGCGGGCGTCTGAGGTGAGGAGAGGGTATCGACGTCGATGCGAATTTACAGATCGCCGCCACCCCAGAGAACAGAATAAGCCTCACAATGAACGAGCACGCTTGAGTAGTCGTCGAGGTTCACACCTGCTGGAATTTCATATTCTTGGGCGCCCTTAGTGGCTTTGAGTTCACCGATATTTATTGAGCCGTTTACAGCTGTTTTACCCGTGACATCGGAGACTGATTGAGGAGACAGAAAAATCTTCAAATCAGGACCGTTTGCGGCGCGGAAATCATCCCCAAATACGATGAATGTTTTTTCTCCACGCTGCACGACTTCCCAAGCGCCTTTGAGGCGTTTCTTCTTTTTGATGAAATCGCCCGAAGGCAACTCACTTGAGATTGTTACAGATGCAGCCGCAGATTCAGCGAATGCTGCAGGAGCGCACGCAGCAACTCCAGAAAGTCCGATTGCAAGGGCTGCGGCGAGATGGGAAAGCTTGATCATTGGAAACTCCTTAAGTGACCTGGTGTTGTGGGCCGGTCTTGGCTTGGGCGATACTTAGGAGACGCCGCGAGCACACACCAATCACCCATGATCACAGAAAGGTGCGCGTTTCGTGAGCTATCAAGAGAGAGGCCGAGCCGATAATATCAATGCCCGAGTCAGCGGGCTACCAGCAACCGAGGTGTTTAAGCGACTACGCCAAAGTAGAACGATAGCTCTGCGGCTTAAACTCGCCCCACCGGTCGCTCATACCAATGTCTCCTCATGACCCAACGCGGGTCTGAGCGGTCGCTAGCGGAGTGACTTAATTCGCCTGATTTGCTTAATCCACAAATCTTAGTCTCTTGAGGAGTCCTAGCTATTGCCGTGATTGGAACCTTGCAGATTCGGGATCATTACTACGACCTGCGCACCACCCCCATCTTTGACTCTCACGAAAGTCACGCCTGCGATAATCGTCGGCACAGTATTATCCGGTGCAACCGCATTTTCGTATATTGATGCGCGACCTCAGACGCACCATGGATAATTTCAATCCAGTCGCGAATGCGGGTATAGAATAACCCGTTTTAGAACCTAATATTCTTGCTACGATCACCTACGCCCCCATTCGTATTATTCTCTTGGATTGTGTAACGAGTTGCTGCGCGCCCATCTGCAGTGCGTACGCAATGCCGCTAGCAGAATTCAGAGATCCCCTCGACTATCAGGTCGTTCTGCGCCTTTATGGTTGCATTATGTGCTCGATAAACAGACTGACTCGTCAGATTGCCGCCATCGTTTTGCTCTCGCTACCCGCCTGCTCAAACAACTCGAGTCATGAGGTTTCAAAAGGAACGACATCCGTGGAGGAGCAAACTAAAGTCGCTTTGAAAGACCCAAACTTGCGAAGACTCGATGAGCCGACAGAAACACCTGAGGAGCAAGTCGTGACCGAGATTTTATCACCAAGCGTGGCTCAAGATGATTTGCTGCCGGACCTGAACACTCCGGGTGAAGGACCGCCTCCTCGTGGAGCATTAGCAAAGACAGCAATTGTAAATGTTGGGGGACAATGGTCAACAATCGCAAAGTTTGACGGCGTTGCCGTCACATTTTCGTTGGACCCTGCATCTGGACCAGCTGCGGGCATTGTTACAAATCTCGAGGGGTGGCCATCTGAAGCTAAGGTGCCAACGCGATGGATTTTCCTCGCAATGGGTCAGCTCGTTCTAACTTCGGAGGATGGCGTCATCGTCTGGGGCGGCAAGGTTAAAGATGAGAATACGATTCAACAAACGCGTTCCTCAGAGGTCGAGTTGATCGCCATAACGCGGCAAAAATAAATGCGCCGAGTATAATACCCGGCGCACTCGATCAGTTGCTGCTTTATCTAGAAGCGGACCTGGAGAGTCCCCCCAAGGATGGTTTGAGAAAGCTCGTCTCGATTAATCGTTTGACGGGCACCAATGCTACCAACAATTTGATCCGCGAGATCAATATCCAAGCCGACCTCCAAATCGATCCAGGTTCCTGTACGGTCTGCGCCAGCGAATGAAATCGATGGTCCAGCTGAGACGGCCGCAATTGTCCCGGTGACCCGGTCAACGCCATCAGAGAGTTCATGGATAACCGTTGCCTCTATGGAAGGTCTGAACCCGCCTGATTGCCCCATCTCCCATTCAATAAGCGCTGATGCGCCCACTTGCTGACTGCTGAAATCACGGCCATTCACATTCAACGCTGCGGAACTGCCCGTTTCCTGATATCCATCGATCTCGAATCCGTTGTGACGAGCGAGTATCGAAGGCGTGAGTGTAACTCCGTTATCGAATGCAAGCGTGCGACCGACGCGAGCACTGAATTGCAAAGCGTCTGCATCCGTAGAACTTTCAACAGGGATAACGGAATTAACCAGATTAACGCTGCGCTCAGCATCGATATCCAGTTGGCTATAATTGATATGGCCTTCAACGAAGATGTCATTATCCAGAGGCAAGAAGCCATAAAAGCCAACAGACCCACCATCAATTTCAGCCTCCGCAGCGCCACCAGCTGAAGCACCTTCCGAGGACTGATAGCTTAGGGTGACACCCAGCACGGATCCATTTTGCAGTTGCTTATCCAAACCGCCGGTAATTGCGAAACCGTCTAGATCTGCATCTTGTTCCGCAAATCCGGTTTCAGCGTCAGCCTCGTAGAAGTCGATGTTAACAAAACCGCCATAGCCACCGCGCATTTGGTGCATGGTGGAATTTGCTTCAGCGTCAAGTTCTTGAACGCCTTGTACTGTTGATGTTGGATTGTCGGTGAGCGCAAATTCTGCGCTTTGGCTCGAGGCTGCAATCTCAAACCCTCGCTCGCCACGGCGCACAGCTCGTAGCCGCGAGTCCATGCGCTGACCGAGCAAATCACCGCCCGCAAGCAATGCTTGGCCAGAAATCACCGCATCGTTTGGCGCCATACTATCAAAAGCCGTCGCAAGATCGGTCGCGCCGAGATAATCGACGGCGGAGAAGACATCTCGCATGTCAGCAAAATTAGTTTCCCGCGCCGCATCGAGTGCAAGCGCGTAGCGTTCTTGAGTTTCAGTCAGTGTTTCGGGAAGAACCTCAGTGAATGAGGCGGCTGTAACATCAAGTGTGATCGCGCCGTCAACATTACTCAATTCGGTGCGTAGCACGCCATCGGGTAGGCCGAGTACGGTGTCAAACTCACCAGAGGAGACGCCATCATATTGCAGCACTTCGAAGCTGTCTCCGAACGCAACGAGGCTGTTTAGCGCGAGAGCGCCTCCCAGTGAGACATCACCCGTGACGCGCAATACGTCGCTATCGCCATTCGCGATATCCACTACGAACATGGATCCTGACGCGAGCACAAGGCTGCCATCAACTGTCAACTCACCGACAGTACCAATTCCACCTGGTGCGATTGATCCAGCAACACTTGTCAAGAATGGTGTTGATACTGTTCCCGCGCCAGACAATAAGCCACTCATGAGCAAATAATCGCCGCGCGTAGAGAGCGCGCCATCGACATTCACGATGCCCGACATCTGGGTGATATCTATCAAGCTGGTCAGATCGCCTGCTTCAGCAACGTTCAATCCTGCTCCGCCAAGTACCGCGAGGCGGTCGATCTCGACTTGGCTAGACAAGGTTGTCGTGCCCTGCTCGGAAAGCGTAACGTCGAAATAGCGCGCATTTACGCCGCCAATGATATCCGGGTTGATGTTGTCCGGGACGAAACCGGTGGCTCCCGGTAAGCCATTTGCAAATGTCGGTTCTGGATTGGGCACGTCCAAAAAGCCATTTGCGAAAGCTTGGTCTTCAGCAAAATCAGGGGCTAGATCGTTCGATGGGTCGCTTGCCGCGGTTCCGCGCATTTGCGAACCGTCTGCAGTGACGCTGACCGCGGTCGGTGATGGTGAGTTCTCATTGGTGAGCAATTCGAAGGACGTCAAATCGACTTGGCCAATACTAGATTCTGAATTAACGGAACCATTCGTCCCAGTACCGACCCCCGTGAAAATGATTTCACCGGTGGCTAGGTCCTGACAGGGCGCGCCATCATTCCGCGGTTGCGGATCAAAGCAGACTTGTCCAAAATCGGGAGTATTACCTCCCAAGCCAGCACCTGGGCTTGTTGGGATGCCGGCTACGACAGCACCCGTCTCGTCAAGTACGCGATAGGTCGGATCTAAGAGACTGTTCCAATGGGTCGCATCTTCCCAATTTCCATCGCCAGCGTTCGCGCCAACATAACGGTACGGGTTATTCGCCGCTATCCAATCCCAATAGAGGAATAGAGGCTGATAAAAGCTATTTGTTCCGTAAGAGCTGAACTGTTGCGGTCCAAAAAATCGAGATCCGCCCGATAGTACGCCCAGAACGAGGTCTTCGTCATATCCAGCATTGTTCTCAGCATCGAGCACGAGCGGCCCGCCGCTGTCTCCGCCTGCGGTTGTTCCTTCTCCCGGCAAGGCGTCATCACGAAACACATTGAAGTCAAACGGATTGGCTTCGTTCGGATCGTCAAAATCGAGTTGATAGAGATTTTGGGGAAGAAAGTCTGGTCCTGGCCCGAAGAGGAAGTTGTTTCGGTCGTCCAGTGAAGCGAGCGCCCCGAGCATATTCTCTGCAGCGCGACGACGGAAATCGATCCCTAAATTAGCTCCCAGCGAACCGGTACCGGTTCCGCCATAACCTACAATATCAACATGATATCCTGTCCCCGTCACAGGGTCGATAGTATCTGGTGTGGGCAATGGTGAGAATAAAAGCGCCCAAGTCGGAATGTTCGCGGCTGGCAAATCGAGAGACGACAGCGCAATATCTGCTTCGATAAACCCAAGCGCCTGCGGGTTCGTCAGTGAATCCGGATGATAGATGATTTGATTGGAATTGTAGACGTACAGGTCTGGGTTGCTCTGAAAACCACTGCCGAACCAATCAACAAATCCAGGCAGTGCATCTGTCTGAAACGACCATGCGGATTGCACGACTGGACCGTAGTCGCTTTCAGGACGATCATTGACGCAGTGTGCCGCAAAAAGAACTGTCCTCGGATTTATCAATGACCCGGTACAGACAAACCCATCATTTCTGAAGAACATGCCCACACCGGTAACATTTTCTTCATCATCAATGATCTCTTCCGGCGTTTGATTGTCATTGGGAACAACTGCAGACGCCGGCATCATTGCTAGCGCAATCGCAACCGTCGATGCCGCAGCTCCACCCATCAATGCTCTTTTCAAACTTTTCGATACTATCACCATGGAACACTCCACTCCCTTTGCGTTGGCTTTCGGCTCACCTAAATGATTAGTAATAATTACAACTCAGCGCCGTTGACCAGTCGCTGAGAGCTTTTTTTGGTTTTGCGAGGCTTTTAAAAAGGACCGTCAATCTGCCGGATTAAGAAACAACAGGCATACCAATCGGCCGTCTTCGAGGGTCGTTCCAAACCCTGGCCCGGCATTGTGGAACATCCATGGACTGAACAAGAGAAGTCGATTGAATCGAGCAGGTATTCGTATAGTTCGTTTCCAACGCTCCGCCTTAAACGTATCCTTATTCACCACGTCTTCGACGAACTGATTTACGGACGAGTATCCCGCCGCCATCAAATCGGATGGGCGGCTGGGCACGCGCTCCAGTTTCGTTCTGCGATGTTCGTAGAAATCCGTTCCACCGTTGCAATGCTGCGGTAACGATAAGAATAATATCCCCGAATAGAAACACGGATCAATATGGACACCTGTGCGCCCCTTATCGCCGCGGAGCGTTAAACGCGTATGCATATGCAGCGTTCCGTCCGCGCCCTTGAGGGAGATATTTAGGCGCTTTGATACGGCTTCGTTAACTTGATTGACTTTCAATGGACGCGCGGAGGTGGTGCCAGCATAATTGCCTCGCTGAGGGTTGGCTTGGTACCCAAGCTTTAGGGCTTGTTCGCGTGCAGCGAATGGATTGTCTAAGAAATCGTCGATAACCATCAGACTTGGAAGCATACCATGAGCTATCACGAATATGCAGAGCGTCTAGGTGCGGCTTACAATTGTGGGTGGCGCAAGCAAATATCGACGACCAGACAAACGCGTTTAACAGATTTCATCCGATGAAAGAAACACTTCGCGCCCTGTAAGTTTCAGGCGTGAGTATCCGCTTTTGCCCCAAAAAAAAGAAATCATGAGCGTCCTTCTTAGGGCGTTTTAAGTCGCTTGCTTATGTCCGCTTTGACGCCGAAAGCGGACATTAAGGTTGAGCAACTAATCAATATCAAATTGATATATTTTTGACCGCCGCTATGATGCTGAAATCCAACTTCGCCGCGATTTCGGCGAACTTGATAGGCTTTTTCGACAAATGAGGTGAGCGATGGGCGGACAAGGAAGCGGCGGCTGGAATCTCAAATACGAATACACGACAGCTGACATATGCCGTTTGAATATAAACCGGTTACGCAAACAAGGGTGCTTCGAGTGGCCTTTTCAGTCCCAGATAACCTGGTCGATGAATGGAATCGTGCAGCTTGATCTCAAGGTCCGATACGAAAAGGGGGTTTTGCAACTCCGAGATGCAACTGCGAGCGGCAGCCCTGACTCTGATAATTACAGGCAGCGGATAGAGGTCATTACCCGCACCCCAGCGGTCGGCGGACAGACTAGGCTGTTTAAGTGCCCCTGCTGTTACAAGGCGCGTGCGCATCTGTATCTCCACGACCCGTTCTTCATCTGCCGCGAATGCGCGGGGCTCACCTATAAGTCTAGGCGAGAACGCAATCCCCTCAGGGCATTCCGCAAATGGGACAAGCTCAGCAAGAAGTTGGGCGGCATAGGAATGGATGAGTGGTATTGCGCCAAGCGGCCTAAGGGTATGCATCATGCGACGTTCGAACGGCTCAAGCAGGAAATCTCTCAGGTCGAGTCTTACATCGAACGAGAGGTCTGGAAGTCATTCAGGCGATGACCCTTTGACACATAAAAAGTAACATAACTTACCACGAAACCTAGAATAGTTTAATAATTTCAGTTATCTAAAATCGTAATGTGGTACCTCCCGCCGGACTCGAACCGGCACTCTGTTGCCAGAAACGGATTTTGAATCCGTCGCGTCTACCAATTCCGCCAGGGAGGCTCGTTGAGTGGCAGGCCGCTTAACTGCCGCAGCCAGCGGATCACGTCAATCTACACTTTGCGGTTGGCCTAAAGCTCGCTAGGGAAGCGGCTATGACAGAGACCACCCTCTCCCAACGCACCTTTTTGCAATCGCTGGAAGCGATGGCGCAGGAGGCCGGCGATGAAGGCTATAGTCTGCACTATATCCTCGACCGGCTCGACGAACGCGCCTTCGGGGCCGCTCTATTTTTGCTGGCCCTGCCCTGCGCGATCCCGTTTTTATATCTGGTGCCGCAAATTGTTTCGCTGCCTATGATGGCGCTGACGCTGCAAATGCTCGCCGGGCGCAACGAGCCTTGGTTGCCCGAGAAATTTGGCGCGCGGAAGATTGATAAAGCTGGATTGACCCGTATGGCGAGTTTCGGACGCAAATGGTTCGGCTGGCTAGAACGTATTTCAAAACCCAGCCTAACTTGGCTGACGGGCAAAAAGAGCGAGCGCGTGATCGCGCTGTTCCTTACCGTGTTTTGTGCCTCCATCCTGGTGCCTCTGCCGAGCACAAACACAATTCCGGGGATCGGCGTTGCGATCACGGCTTTCGGCTTGATGTCGCGCGATGGGCGTCTGGTCATTCTCGGCATGCTGATCGGCATGGCTTGGGTCACGCTTTTGGTCACAGCGGCCGCCTTCGGATTTGATGCTGCAACAGATTTGATCAGAACGCTGCTCGGTCGCGGATGATCCTGCACGTGACAGAATCATAACCCCCCGTGCTTGGTTGCCGCATGGACTCTTGCGCCGCCTCGACCGATTTAAGGGAAATGTTCGAGCGGATTGACCCATTTTTGAAAACGTGGCGTTGGCCGGCCATCGCGATGACGGTGTCGCTGCTCATGCTCGGCGCAGCGCATGCGTTTGAGACGTTTGCTTTGCTGCTCCCCTGCCCGCTCTGTTTGCGGCAGCGAGAGGTGTATTGGGCGGTCGTGGCGATGACGATCACGGCCTTGGTGCTTTGGCAGATCCGCCAGAACCCCCGCTTTATTCTCGCCTTTAACATTATGCTCGGTTTGGTCTTCCTGACCGGCGTCGTCGTCGCCGCCTATCATGCCGGGGTCGAATACAAGTTTTGGCCCGCGCCGAGTGGCTGCCTGGCCACGGGTGCCTTTGATATGAACGCGTTCGACCCCTCAACGCTTAATCAAGCGCAAGGCGTACCGTCCTGCACAGAAGACCCGTGGGGCGGCCGCTACGGGCTTTCTATGGCCGGTTGGAATGGTGTGATTTCGCTAGTTTTGTCCGCGATTAGCTTCCGTGCGGCAGGTATCAGCCTCCCGCGAACCCGGATGCTAAGCCCCGCTGAGTAGGAAAAACGCTAATCCGAGCGACAGCACAGCACCCAGCGTTGGCCAAAGCCGCATCCGACGATACCAAATAGGCAGCTCTGGAGAGATGCTGTCATACACGTAGTGAAGCGTCAGGCCGAGCCCCATGGCCGCGAAGATCCAAGGCTGCATCCCATAACGAAATCCTGCCATGACCAGGCCCCAGCCCGCCAGCGCGCCAATCGTGGCCGGTCCAAGCTCAGCAAATCGCGGTCGTTCGCGCTTGGCAATCTCTGCGCCCCAACGGACCCCGCCGAGGAAACTCAAAATCACGGCTGCATAGACCAATAGCCAAAGCGCTGCCGTGTGCAGCAAGGCAACATCATCGCGCCAGACGAACATCAGACCGGCGCTCGACGCAAATGGAATAATACCCGCAAACATCAGGGCCATTGGCACCTGTGGTGGACTTTGTCGGAACATAGCTCAAATCCCTTCGACTATGTTCATCGCATATCAATTTTACCGGCCTATTAAGAAATTATGCCACGTCGACTGATTGCTCTTTTGATCGCGTTATACGCAATCGCCTTCGCTTTTGGCGCGATGGCCGCCATCCGCTGGCCGAGTTTGATGATGGTCGCAGGCTTCATGCTCGAAGATGACGCCATGGCGGGACTTGCCGGTATAGACTGGCGCGAGCTGGGGATTGCCTATGGCGCGCCGTACTTCTTGTCAGCCTTATGTTTGTATGCCGCCGCTTTGAGCCTGGGCAATAAACGCCGCTCGGCCTTGCTCTGGTACTTTATGGGCGTTGCCGCAGGCTTCCCATGTGTCTTCCTCGTCGATTTTGAGCCAGGTTGGTGGCAAGATCCAAGCGCTGGCGAAGGCGCAGTGGCGGGTGCGGCGGCGGGCGCGCTGCTGCTTGGCATCGCCGTTTGGGAGCTGTGTCGCAAAGCAAAACAAAAACCGCCGCTAGACGTGGGCGAGGACCCGCAACAACAAGTCATCTATATTCAGGCGCCTGCAGATGCCGGCAAGGCAGTGACTAAACCGAAATACCGTCGTCCGGTTCCGGCTGCGATTGCGCGGCAGCGCGCGCATTTTGCTGCCGAAGGCCGAAAAATGGCGGCGAGACGCCGCGGTCAATAAACCGCCACAAAGCTGCCTCTAAATGGTCGCCTGGGGTTTTTGCTTCGTTTGCAAATAACTGACAAATCCGTCACAACACAAATCTGCGGAGGACCTCACATGCTGAGAAGAGTGGCTGGCTTAGTGATGCTGGGACTGGGGCTTTGGCTCGGTTGGGGCGCGCTCGAAGCAATCATAGCCTACACGTCACGCGGCGGGTCTGTTGCCAGCGCCTTGTTTGAGCCTCCGACGGGAATCATTCGTGTGATCAGCACCAGTTTGATGATCCTTGGGGGGCTCTTGGTCCTCCTGACGACTCGAATGGGCGGCCTATTGGCGACAGTCGGCTCAATTTTCTTTGCCATTCTCGGTGGTCTGATGGCGGCATCCGGCGCAGATTCAGGGCTCTGGATGGACGAAGTTATCTTCGGTCTCGCGGCGATCGCGCTTTCGGTTCTCATTCTGACATTACGTCGCGCATAAGACGTTTCTCGCATTGCATTTGCCGACGACGCCACTAGGTTGCCGCCACATTCTAATGGCGAGCTGAAACAGGCAAAATAATCCATGGCAGAGACTTACGACGTCGTTATCATCGGCGGAGGCCCCGGCGGCTACAATTGCGCAATCCGGGCGGGACAATTGGGGCTGAAAACAGCCTGTATCGAAATGCGTGACACGCTCGGCGGGACCTGCCTGAATGTTGGCTGTATTCCCTCAAAAGCACTCCTCCATGCGTCTGAGTTTTATGCCGCAGCCAAGAATGACTTTGCCGAGATGGGGATCAAAACCGGCAAGCTCGAAGTCGACCTGCCTCAAATGATGGCGCAAAAAGCAGATGCGGTGGATGGCCTCACCAAAGGTGTCGCATTCTTGCTCAAGAAAAACAAAGTCGACCACATTCAGGGCAAGGGTGAAATCAAAGGGCCCGGCCAGGTTGAGGTCACCGCCCCAGATGGCTCTAAACAAACACTGACAGCCAAGAACATTGTCATCGCGACGGGTTCGGAACCATCAACACTCCCCGGCATTGAAATCGATGAAGAACGCATTGTGTCAAACACAGGCGCATTAAGCCTCAAAGCCATTCCCAAGAAACTGGTCCTGATCGGTGCAGGGGTGATTGGCCTCGAAATGGGCTGTGTTTGGGCACGGCTCGGATCAGACGTTACGGTGATTGAGTATCTCGACCGCATTCTCCCGGGCACGGATAACGAGATCGCCAAAGAGGCACAGCGGACCTTCAAGAAGCAAGGGCTCGACTTCAAACTCGGCACCAAAGTCACCAGCGTTGAGAAACTGAAGACCAAGCTAAAGCTAACCATGGAACCGGCCGCAGGCGGGGAACCAGAATCGATGGATGCGGACATTGTCATCGTCGCCGTTGGCCGCCGCCCGTACACAGAAGGGCTCGGCCTTGAGACCGTTGGCGGTAAGACTGATCGGCGTGGTGTGATTGAGACCACGGACCATTTCAAGGTCGCGCCGGGCGTTTGGGCCATTGGCGACTGTATCGCCGGCCCAATGCTCGCCCATAAAGCCGAGGACGATGGTGCGGCTGTCGCTGAGATCATCGCCGGGAAAGCTGGGCATGTGGACTATAATCTGGTCCCAGGCGTGGTTTACACCAACCCTGAGATCGCCACCATTGGCCAAACCGAAGAACAGCTCAAAGAAGCTGGCATCAAATACAAAAAGGGCAAGTTCCCCTTCATGGCCAACTCGCGTGCGCGAACCAATCACGAGACGACAGGCTTTGTGAAAATCCTCGCCGAAGAAGGCACGGATAAAATTCTCGGCGCTCATATGATCGGCGTCGGCGTCGGCGAAATGATCCACGAAATCGCGATTGCGATGGAGTTCGGAGCTTCGTCTGAAGATGTCGCTCGCACCTGCCACGCACACCCGACCATGTCCGAAGCGGTCCGTCAGGCCGCCATGGGCGTCGAAGGCTGGACCATGCAAATGTAGTTTGTGCCTGGGCGCGGCGGCTATGCTGCGTCCAGCAAAACAGCCACGGCGTGCGCGCTATGCGCCCCCATTTCAGAGAGCACGCTCTTGGGTGTTCCGGATTTTGCTCGCGCTGAAAATGCGATCAGCGTATTAGAAGCAATCTCAACCGCCATTTGCACAGCGGTAGGGTCCGCATTTGGGACCGCTTTTTCAAATCTAGAACGCATCAGCGCGTCGACATGGTCGAGGCCGAGTTTGAGGCGCGCTTGAACCGCCGCTTCATCAGCGGCAGACGGGGCTGTACCAAAGACCAGGCAGCCCGGCGTGACGTCTTCATCCCGAAAATAGATCGTGAGCATGGCGTCCAAAAAGCTCGTGAGGTCTGCGGCGAGGTCATCGGTCGCAAAGAGTTTTGGTGCGGCCTCATGCGCGACCTGCACGCCGAACGCATCCATGGCGCCGACATACATCTCCACCTTGCTTCCAAAGGTGCGATAAAGGCTGGGGCGGCTCAGCCCAGTCGCCGATGATAAGTCATCCAGCGAGACCGCCGCATACCCTTTGTTCCGAAACAGCTCGATCATCACATTCATGGCCGCCTCTGCATCGATCGAGGCCGGTCGTCCCCGCTTGGGTTTCAGATCAGACATTATGTACCGTTTCGCATTTAATTCTTGACGCCCCCATATAAATGTACGAAACGGTACGAAATTACAAGTTTGGAGGCTCACATGCTGATTCAATCCCTCATCTATCCCGGGTTCACCACGTTGGATTTGATCGGCGCCTTGCAGCCTCTGTCGCAAATTCCAGGGTCGAAAACGGAAATCGTGGCACGCACGCCGGGAGCGAATCCCACCGATTCTGGCGCGACCTTGATGGCTGACGCGACATTTGAAACGGCCTCTGCGTCCCCAGACGTTTTATTGGTGCCGGGCGGCGGCTCGCCGACGATCGATACGATGGAAGACACCGCGACCATGGACTTTCTCGCCAAGCAAGGTGAGACGGCAGGATGGATCGTCGCGGTTTGCACGGGGTCATTGCTACTGGGCAAGGCCGGGCTTTTGAAAGGCTATAAAGCCGCCAGTCACTGGGCGGTGATTGACGAGCTTGGCATCTTTGGCGCGACGCCTGTGCATGAGCGAGTCGTCATTGATCGCAATCGCTGCACAGGCGGCGGGGTGACGGCGGGCGTCGATATTGGGTTGACCATTGCTGGGATACTGGCCGGGGAAGACATGGCGCGCGTGATCGAGCTTATCCTCGAATATAATCCAGCTCCGCCCTTTGGAACCGGTCACCCGAGCATCGCCGATGGCACGACGCTAGAGCTCGCACGGGGCGCGTCCTCGACCGCCATGTCGCTCGACCGAATTCGGGAAATCGCGGCGCGCTAAGCCGACTGAGAGGCTTTCCTCAATGCCCGCCCCATGATTATGTGAGCTCACATATCGATTTGGGGAGTTATTATGAAACGCACTCTCGTCGGCTTAAGCGTTGCGTTCGCAATGCTGGGAGCTCCTATGCAGGCGCAAGACCACTCTATGTCGCCAAAGCCAGCGCCTCACGTTGAATATCTCGAGATCGTCACGACCGAGGTCGACAAAACCATCGCGACGCTTTCCGAACATCATGGCGTAAGCTTTAGCGATCCCATTGCAGAGCTTGGGTTCGGTCGGGTGGCGTCGCTCGCCGGAGGCGGGCGGATTTCGGTACGCGCCCCGATCGGAGATCAGGAGACGCCTGTGGTACGCCCCTATTTGCTGGTCGATGATATCGAAGCCGCGATTGCAACCGCAGAAGCGAAAGGGGCGCAATTCGCGATGTACGCGACCGAAATCCCCGACCAGGGCACATTTGCGATCTATTTTCTTGGCGGCATACAGCACGGCCTTTGGGAACGCTGATTCCCCGGACCTATGCGGGCTCTTCGCTAACCTTCAACACCAGTTTTCCAAGATTGGCGCCCGTGAACAGGCGCGCCATCGCTGTCGGGGCGTTTTCCAAGCCTTCGACGACATCGGTCTCGTAACGCAATTTGCCTTCCATGAGCCATTGCCCCATCGCCGCCGCCCCTTCCATAAACCGGTCGAGAAAATCGATGACGATGAAGCCTTGGACTTTGGTCCGCCGCATAAGCAAGTTCTCAAAGTTTTTCGGACCGGTGCTGGCGTTTGGGTCGGCATTGTAAGTGGAGATCAAACCGCACAGCGGCATCCGCGAAAAGTCGTTGAGGCGCGCAATAACCTCTTCCATGATCGCGCCGCCGACATTCTCAAAATTGATGTCGATTCCATCCGGACAGTGCTGATCCAGCGCGTCGCCAACATTTTCCGTCTTGTAATTGATCGCCGCATCAAAACCGGCTGTTTCCGTCAGCCAGCGGCATTTTTCGTCAGAACCGGCTATGCCGACCACGCGGCAGCCTTTGATCTTGCCGATCTGCCCCACCATAGACCCAACGGCACCGGCCGCCGCTGAGACCACCAAAGTCTCGCCCGGCTTTGGGTCGCCAATATCCATCAGGCCGAAATAGGCGGTCATGCCCGTCGCACCCAAAGGTCCCATAAAGGCCGTCAGCGGAACACCAGGGATGGTCGGCAAAACGTTCACCATTTCGCCGGGCAGATCATTGTAAAGCGCCCAAGTCGCAAGCCCGGTATTGACGATGCTGCCGACCGGCACTGCCTCGAATTGGCTTTCTTCTACAACCCCGATGGAACCGCCGCGCATCGGCGTGTTGAGGTCAACGGGTGGCAAATAAGCGTCCATATCGCTCATCCAGATCCGATTGGTCGGATCGAGCGAGAGGTAGATTGTCCGGACCCGCACCATACCTGCAGGTAGGGTCGACAAGTCCTCTGTGACGAGCTCGAGATCGCCTTCTTTGACCTCACCAACTGGTCTTTTGCGCAAATACCAAGACTTATTCACCGTCATCGTTTCCTCCTGTTTGTGAGGAAACATAGCGTCAATGCCGCAGGTTCCAATGGCTGGTTTTGCGCGTCTTAACTGAGACCTTCTTTAAAGTTTGCGATTGGCTGAGAGCGGATGCGCACGCCGGTCGCAGCGAACACGGCATTGGCGAGCGCGGGGGCGATTGGAGGTGTTCCGGGTTCTCCGCCGCCGCCGATTTTGGCGCCGCTATTAATGATCTCGACAGAGATTTCCGGCGCCTGATCAATGCGGAGCATTGGGTAATCATGGAAGTTCGATTGCACCACGGCGCCATTCTCAATCGTGATATCACCATACAGTGCGGCCGTGAGCCCATAGATTATCCCAGATTCGATCTGAGCCACGAACCCATCCGGGTTCATCGCGTATCCCGGATCCGCGGCGCACCAAACGTGCACGACGTTCGGCTCTGGCCCAGTCACATCAACTTCAACGACTTGCGCCACGACGGTTCCGAAAGAGTCGACGAGCGCAATGCCTAAACCTCTTCCCTCCGGGACGTCGCGGCCCCAGTTCGCAGCTTTTGCAGCGGCATCAAGCACAGCGGTGTAACGCGGTGAATGCTCAAGCAGCTTCCGGCGGTATTGATAACCATCCATGCCCGCCTGATCAGCGAGTTCGTCGACAAAGCTTTCGATGAAAAAGCCGTGTTGCGTGTGATCTACGGATCGCCAAGGTCCAAACCGAACATGATGCTCCGCATTGGCATAATGGATTAGCTGATTGTCGATTTTATAGGGAATGTGCGACGCCTCTGGCGGGTCGTGCTTTTCAGTAAAAATATTATCCCAAGATAAAGGCATGCCTTCCTCATCGAGGGCTGCTTTGAACCGGCTGACCGAGGCGGGGCGATACCAGTCCTGCTGCGTGTCTTGCTCACGCGACCAGATCATTTTGACCGGGTGGTCGAACTCTTTCGCAATCTCAACAGCCATGAGCGAATAGTCGGGCATGGCGCGGCGACCAAAGCCACCACCAAGCATGACATTGTGAACCGTGATATCGTCCTTCTTGAAATCGAATGTGCCTGCAATCTCGTCGCGCACAGCCAGCGGATTTTGTAGGCCTGACCAGAGATCAACCCGGCCCTCGCGCACCCATGCCGTGGCATTGAGCGGCTCCATCGCAGCGTGGGCCAGGAAAGGTACCGTATACTCGGCGTCATAGATGCGTGCAGCGTCCTTTTCGGCGCGCGCCACATTACCGATCGCGACATCCTCTTTGCCTTTGCCATCTGCAGCATCAATCGCTGAGCGCATCTTGGTGAAGATGTCGGTCTGATTAAGCGCCTCAGCACCCGTTTCTGACCAGGTGACATCCAATTGACGGATGGCATTCTCAGCCTGCCAGTATCCATCTGCTACAACAGCAACAAAGGTACCTTTATCAAGGATTTGGAGGACACCCGGCATGTCGCGAGCATAGGTGTCGTCAATGCTTTGGGTTTCAGCGCCCAAAACCGGTGGGCCCATGACCGCCGCATATTTCATGCCGGACAGGTCCACATCCATGCCAAATTCGGCCGTACCATCGGTCTTTGATGGAATATCAAACCTCGGGAGCGATTGGCCCATCAATTTGTATTCAGCAACCGTTTTCAATTGTGGTTGCGTTGGCGGAGCATATTTAGCCGCTTGAAGGGCAAAATCCGAATATGGCGCGGATAGGCCGAGCGAATCGGCATGGACATAGCTGTTCTCGGTTCGCAGTTCGCTTGCGGAGACGTTCCAGGTCTTTGCCGCCGCTTTGACGATCATTTCACGCGCCGCAGCCCCAGCGATGCGCATGCCGCCCATGCCGGTAAACCGAACCGCCGTGCTCCCACCGGTAATCTGCAGCCCCATAGACTGAGCGATGCGAAGAAATCCGCCATTCAGCGAATCCTGAACGAAGCCCGGCACTTTGGCACCGCCCATAATAAACTCTCGTCCCAGCGGGTAATTGGCGTAAGCTTCGTGAGCAGGCGCCTGTTCGAACGTGACCTTTTCCCAGTCAGCATCCATTTCGTCAGCCAACATTTGCGCCATCGACGTAAACACGCCTTGACCCATCTCGCTGTGCGGGACGATGGCCGTGATGGTGTTGTCTTGGTCCAGTTTAACCCAGACATTGACCAGCGTTTCGCCCTCTTCCGTCATCATGTCGGCGAGCTTCGGCGCCCGGTGGCCCTCACGAATGCCGACGCCAACGGCGAGCACACCGCCTCCGAGAAGGCCAGCTGCGATAAATCCTCTGCGGGTCCATTTTCCCATGATCGTGCCCCTTATGCGCTAGCAGCTGTTTTGATGGCGGCACGAATTCGGCCATAGGCGCCGCAGCGGCAGATATTCCCGCGCATTGCCGCATCAATGTCCGCGTCTGTTGGGTTTGGATTGTCGCGCAAGAGCGCGACCGCCGACATGATCTGTCCGGACTGACAATAACCACATTGCGGGACTTGATGCTCGATCCAAGCCGCTTGGACCTTGTGGCGCGTTCCATCTTCCGAAGCGACACCTTCAATCGTGGTGATCTCAGCGCCCTCTGCGACCGCTACCACGGTCGAGCATGAGCGGATCGGCGTGCCATCAAGGTGCACGGTGCAGGCGCCGCACTGAGCGATCCCACATCCAAACTTGGTGCCGGTGAGTTTAAGCTGTTCGCGCAAGACCCAAAGCAAAGGCGTACTTGGATCAGTGTCGACGACCGCGTCCTTCCCATTCACCGTGAACCTGATTTCAGCCATGGTCGTCCCCTTACTGCTGAATAAATTATAAAATATTCAGTACATGACTTCCCGAATTGCGCAAAGGGAAATCTCATTGCGCGGGTTTGAGCCTGGGGGGTCCGCGCTCACTTGCCTGAGCGCAGCCATTGCCTTCGGCTTTGGCAGCGATATGAGAAGCGAATGAGCCAATCCTCTCTTTTCTCTACTTTGATCCAACGTACAGACCTTCTCCGCGGCCCTTTGCTTGAGGACTTGCTGGAAGCCGTTTGGATGATCGAGGACGGCGATACAGCTGGGCACGCCTGGTGCGAAAGCGAGGGCTATCCAGGCTACACGTCCTATGCGTCGCTGGATGATTTGCCAGACCGTGCGCCCGCATTTTCAGACCTAGTGAGGGTCCTCGATCAACACGCCATGGCCTATGCGAACGCACTGCATTGGGATTTGGGGACGGCAACGCTGAAATGTGACAGTCTATGGATCAACATTCTCGGTGAGGGTGGGCACCATTCCGGGCACATTCATCCCAATAGCGTCATTTCAGGGACCTGCTATTTGGCCATGCCGGAGGGCGCGGGACGGATCAAATTCGAGGATCCCCGTTTGGCCATGATGATGGCTGCCCCGCCCATCAAAGCCGATGCGCCCGAAACCGCCAAACGGTTTAGCTATATCGCCCCCGAGGCGGGGCAAATCCTGATGTGGGAGAGCTGGCTGCGCCATGAAGTCATGGCAAGTCAGACCGAGGAACCAAGAATTTCGATCAGCTTTAATTATTCGCTGAGTGGAGTTTAGACCCTACTCAACACGCGTGACCGGGTAGGACTCTTTAGTCTCCAAGATTTTGATGGTGATCCCACCCATAATATTCTTGTCGAGAATAACGTCTGTTGGAAGTGCTGAAGGTGCCCGGATCTTATCCAATCCTTTTTGCTTCCAGACATGTCCTTCCGCGGTGGTGAAGAAGTGTCGTCCGAGATTGTTTCTCTGGATTCGCGTGAGCGTCGTTTCGAACTGATCAGGCTCACGCTCAACATCCCGGCGTTCACCAAAGGAAACGCGTGGAATCCAAGACGGGAGACTGGACCTTGGGGCATCGGGTTGTGCCGGTGTGTCAACTGAAGCCTGCTGAACTGGCGCATCCGCAGCCGCGGCGGGGACCGGTGCAGGAATAGCTGCCGCTTGCTGGACCAGTTGTGCTTCTGAAGCGCTTGGTCCGGCATTAGGGACCGTTGTCGGCGCAGCAGCTGGCACTGTGGCGGGCGCAGGCGCCTGTGCGACAGAAACCGGGGCGGCCAACAAGGCTGAGAGTTCGGCGGCAGCGCTTTCAAAGCAGGCAAGGCGTTCAGCTGAGTCAACGACGTCCTGACAGGCCACCACTTTCTCAGAAGCTGACCGCATATCTTGCGCCAATGCAGGCGTCGCAGCCAATCCGGTGATCGCAACAAGTCCCACCCATGATCCACGCATCTTCATTTTTAGATCTCACGCTACTTTTGTCTAAAGGGACTAAAGCACTGCGAGCGGGTAAGGCCAAGACTTTATGACCGCTTGACGTGTTGGCTTTGATCCTGCACGGGCTCGCAAAACCTTCGCGTTAAAGAGGCTTCCTCCCATGGATATCAGCAAAATCAGCACCGGCCAGAACCCACCAGACGATCTCAACGTTATTGTTGAAGTGCCTTTGGGCGGCGATCCGATCAAATATGAGATCGACAAAGCGTCCGGCGCTATGTTCGTCGATCGCTATCTGTACACCGAGATGCGGTATCCCTGTAATTATGGATTTGTGCCCCACACACTAAGCCTCGATGGCGACCCAATTGATGTTATGGTCGTGGGCAATCGTCCGCTGGTGCCCGGTAGTGTCGTACGCGCCCGTCCGGTCGGCGTTTTGATGATGACCGATGATAAAGGCCCAGATGAGAAAATCCTCGCCGTGCCGCATCCGAAATTGACAGCCTATTATGACAAGGTCGCGACATATCATGACCTGCCCGACATCCTCGTCGAGAAGATCACTCACTTCTTCACCCATTATAAGGATCTCGAGATCGGCAAATGGAGCCGCGTGGAGAGCTGGTCGAGTGTTGAGAAAGCCCGCGAGCTAATCGCCGAAGCGGTCGAACGCGGCAAATCTGAGAGTTAAACGATTTAGAACCGACCGGGTCGAAGCACTTCTGTTTCGGTCGCTGTGACAATCCCAATATGCGCGCCGAGCAATTCGCCGAGTTCGGCCATTACGGCGCGCACTTTGGCCTCGTCTCCAATCGAGATCATCACCACCATATCGCCGCTCGCCGACAGATCGGTATCGCGGTTCCAACGTTTCGATCCGCCAAACCCTGCCATGGCTGGGAGCACCGTGTATCCAGTCATCCCGGCCGCTTCTAAAACGCGGCCGGCGCGCTTATGGGCCATACGTTCGATGATCAGCTCAATGCGAAGATACTTGGTCATGCGTCACCCCTGTCCGGTTACGAGCAAAGCTAAATAGATGTAGATCGGAATACCAAGCGTGACGTTGAACGGGAAGGTCACCCCGAGCGACAGCGTCAAGTAAATCGACGGCTTCGCTTCCGGTAGGGCCAACCGCATCGCAGCGGGGACGGCAATATACGACGCAGATGCTGACAAGGTGATCAACAAGGCCGCGTCTCCTGCCGGCATACCCAGCGCGAATGCAATCGCCGAGGCAATCCCAGCTGAGACGAGCGGCATGTATATCCCAAATCCAACGGTCGGCACGCTGAGCTGGCGCCATCCTTGGCGTAAGCCCCGTCCGGCTGACAGGCCCATATCCAATAAAAAGAGACACAAAACGCCTTGGAACAGGTCGACAAAGAAGGGCTCAACCGTTGCAGTCCCCTCTTCGCCCGCAATCCATCCGATCACTAGGGCGCCAACCAAGACAACGATTGACGCGTTCAGAAACACTTCGCGGACAAGTTCCCCGCGCTCCGACCCGGCGACAGGTTTGTCACGCTGAGCGTTGCCCCGCGAGGCCAAAAACAATGCCGTAATAATTGCCGGGGTTTCCATTAAAGCGGCAACCGCCACCAAGTGACCGCCACTTTCGAGGCCAGACAGGCGCACCGCCTCTGTCGCTGCCACAAAGGTGACAATCGAGATCGATCCATAATGCGCAGCAGTCGCGGCGGCATCAATCCGGTCCAGCTTGGTCGTCAGCCGGAGCAAGACAAACGAGATCGCAGGGATCAAGAAAGACAAGACGATTCCGGAGAGTAAAACCAGCAAGACCTCAGTGGTCAGGGGGTTTTTCGACATTTCGACCCCGCCTTTGAGGCCGATGGCCATCATCAAATAGATGGCGAGTCCTTTGGCGATGGCTTCCGGAACGCTCATTTGCGATCGCAAGAGCGCCGCCACCATGCCAAGCGCGAAAAACAAAATGATGGGCGAAAGAAGGGTCGAAATAGCGACGTCCAAAACGGCCCCCTATAAAGGTGAATCTAGAGTCGGCCTCCATATAACGCGCACACATCCTGTGCCTACTTCTTTTTCGGACCGCGTTACGCGTTTCGGGTTTTGATGACCGGCTTCTGCTGCCATTATTGCAGATTGGCACAAAGCCTGCAGCTGAAAATAGGACAAACGGATCGTTCCGTGTTAACGGATCCTCCAACAAATTCAGTGACACGAGACCTATGCCGGATACAAAACCGAAATCGAAAAAAAGCCAGCGCAGTAGCGAACAGTCGCGCGCGGCCATCCTTCAGGCGACTCGCGACGAGATGGCCGAACATGGCTGGCGGAAATTCAGCGTCGATAAAGTCTCGCGCAAGGCGAAAGCATCGAAGCAGACGATTTACCGCTGGTGGCCCGCGATTGGGAATATGTGCATTGAGGCCGCTTTGGAGCTTGTCCCTGCCGCGTCAAAGCTCGGACGCGACCCTGTGGAGCGTATCTCCGCCCTGATCCAACCGCTTGAAGAGGCGACCCGGCAAGGATCTGGACACGCTGTGTTGCGCGCCGCCATGATCGCTGCCAGCGACGACAAGGATGCTGGCGAGACGTGGCGCAATTGGATGAAGGATCACATTCGCGCGCCTCTCAGGCTAATCCTTGCCGAGATTGCCGCAAAGAAAGTCATTCGCCGTGATTTTGATCTCGACCAAGCGGTGGATTTTCTCACCGGACAGATTTGGTCGCGCGTTATGATCATGCGGGCGCCTTTGCCAGAGAACTTTTCCAGCCAGCAAGCCTCCGCACTGCTCAAATCACTCGCACCCTAATCGTAAATTTGTGCACAGCCTGCAGCCGGTTCTTGTCGGCTTATAGACAAGACGCTAACGCTGTCGCGCACGCTGGGAGCTGGTAGAGTATGTCGCAAATCCGCATTGCTGTGATTGGGGCTGACCAACTCGATCCAGATCACCATTCAGCCTTAAATAGGCTCTCGGAGCGCGAACGCGTTTCGGCGTTTGCATTCGATGCAGCACCAACGTCGGAGGGCTTAGGTTTGCTGCAGAACGCGATGCAGCATGATCACCTCGATGCGGTGATTGTTGCTGGCCCGAGAGCGGATCATCCGCAATGGCTCACCTTCGCGCTTGAGAATGGATGGCCGGTTTATAGCACGCACGCGGTGCCCAATCGCGTCGAAGAGATGATTGACATTCGGCGCGCCGAGCAAGGGGCGGCTCAGGCTTGCCTGCAATTCGGGTTCACAGCGCGCCATCACGAGGCTGTAACGGCCGCTCAAGTCAAAGCTGAATCCGGGGAATATGGGCAGCTTCTTTCGATGCGTGCCGTTTGCGGTGTCGCCGATCCCGACAGTCCCGTGATGTTTGAGTACGGTGCCCAGATCCTCGATGTCATGCAGATGTTCGCTGGCCCGTTTCAAGACGTTACCGGTTTTGCCGATCTCGATCGCTCAGAACTCGCAGGGTCTGAAACCAATGTTTTCGCGACGTTGCGAACGCATTCTGGTGTGCTCGCCAATCTCGATGTTTCGGCGACCCAATGGCGTCCAACCTTCAGGCTCGAACTCGGATTTGATCGCGGATATTTATGGTTGGAAGGCCTAAACGTGGACCAGAACTATTTTGGCCAAGAAGTCCTCATTTATGCGCGCGCTGGTGGCAATGGCGCGCAACATGAGACGGTTGAGAAGTTTCCAGATTCAAACGGGACAATGGTCAGTCTTCAAGCTTTTCTCGATCGGATTGGTGCGCCAGATCGACCACCGATTGGGACATCTCAACAGGCGTTCGATACGCTCAACACCATCCAGCGTATACTCGCGGCAGATCCCGTCTATGCGCCCATTCAAGAAAGGCATGTTTCATGAGTTTGACGGGGGATATACTGGCGCGCATCGCGCTTGATGCAGGGAAACTCATCATGGAGGTCTATGCGACCGACTTTAACGTGGATCGCAAAGATGACAGCTCGCCAGTCACTGAAGCAGATGAGAAAGCCGAGGCTTTAATCCTCGCGGCACTCGCAGCGGCGGACCCAGAGCTTCCAGTCATCGCCGAAGAATCCGTTGCAGCTGGAAACCTGCCTGAACACGGTCATCGCTTTGCCCTGGTTGATCCTCTTGATGGCACAAAGGAGTTTATCAACAAGCGCGGTGAATTCACCGTCAATATTGGAGTCATCGAAAACGGTGTTCCAGTGATGGGTGTGGTTTATGCCCCTGCCCTCAACCGTTTATTTGTTGCCGACAGCCGCTTTTCAGCCTGGCAAGCTGAAGCTGAACCCGGCGGCGCCCTGCCAGAGCCGTCGGATCGCAAACCTTTGCGCATTCGCAGCGCTCCAGAGGCCGGCCTCACCGCCATTGCTTCAAAATCGCATCGCAGTGACGAAACAAATGCCTTTTTGGACACTCAACCGGTTGCCGACATCATATCGGCAGGATCTTCGCTGAAGTTCTGTCTGATCGCCGCTGGCGAAGCTGATCTTTATCCGAGGCACGGGCGAACAATGGAGTGGGACACGGCGGCCGGACAGGCCGTCGCCGAAGCCGCCGGCGCGCGCGTCACGGAAACCGATGGCACCCCTCTGCTCTATGGAAAACGAGCGCGAGGGTACGATAATCCATACTTTATCGTTTGGGGTGATGTGACGGTTCCTGTCTCGGAGAGCTGAATCTGACAGAGAGTTCACACTCAAAACGCTCGACAAAATCAATGATTTGGGCAGGTTAGGGCGGTCAATGCTGCGGGGGGCGAGCAGTGAAAGACGTTATCTATGTCGCTTTTAAAACGATTGGGCGTGGTCGCCTGTTTCGGAATTACCTCCGCCTGCGCAAGCGCGCCTCTAACTCTGAATGACAATCAAATCGTCCCCGGCGAACGCGTGGGGGATGTTGAAATCGGCATGCCGCTCGATCAGCTTTTAGCCCTCAAAGGCGTTCCCAAACAAACAATCCCGATGCGCGGCACCGCCGCCACAACCTACGTCTTCGATGGACTGACCGTCGGTGCCCATGACGAAGTGTATTGGATTATTGTCCAAGACACGCGCTTCCGCACCGCGAATGGTATCACCAAAGGCTCCGAGCAAATCAGCGCACGCGCGGCCTTTGGCGTCCCCGATTGCGTTGTTTCGAAAGCCGACGCTACGGTTTACGCTTACGGCAATATCTATTTCCACGTCGAGAACACGAGCGGTCTCGTCGAACGGATCGGCATCATGGCCGAAACGCAGAATTGCGAGACCTGAACGGCCTAGCGATTCTGTCGATTCTCGATCAAATCATCGACCACTTCCGGCTCTGCGAGCGTTGAGGTATCGCCAAGATTGTCGAAGCTGTTCTCGGCAATCTTGCGCAAGATGCGGCGCATGATTTTGCCCGATCTTGTCTTTGGCAATCCTGGCGCGAACTGGATGAGGTCCGGGCTCGCGATCGGGCCGATTTCGGCGCGAACGTGTTTGACCAGCTCTTTTTTGAGCTCATCGCTCGGCTCAACGCCTGCCACAGGAGTGACATAGGCATAGATGCCTTGGCCCTTAATATCGTGGGGATAACCGACCACAGCCGCCTCAGCGACGGCGTCATGCGCCACGAGCGAGCTTTCCACCTCAGCGGTGCCCATCCGGTGACCTGACACATTGATGACGTCGTCGACGCGGCCCGTGATCCAGTAGAACCCATCTTCATCGCGGCGACAGCCATCGCCGGTGAAATAGTTTCCGGCATAGGTCGAGAAATAGGTGTCGATAAAGCGCTGATGGTCGCCATAGACGGTGCGCATTTGCCCGGGCCAGCTCTCGGCGATGATCAGATTACCTTCTGTTGCGCCTGCAAGCTCGCCGCCTTCCGCATCCACCAGTTTTGGGACGATGCCGAAGAAGGGGTGGCTCGCGGCGCCGGGTTTTTGGTCTGTCGCGCCTGGCAGCGGCACGATCATGCAGCCGCCGGTTTCGGTCTGCCAATAGGTATCGACAATTGGGCAACGCCCTTCGCCGACCGTGTTGTAATACCATTCCCACGCTTCAGGATTGATCGGCTCTCCCACAGACCCGAGCACACGCAGAGATTTGCGGCTGGTCTCTTTGACCGGGCCTTCTCCTTCCCGCATCAGGGCACGGATGGCGGTTGGCGCGGTGTAGAACAGCGAGACATTATGCTTATCGCAAACCTGCCAGAAACGCCGGGCATCGGGATATGTCGGCACGCCTTCGAACATCATGCTGGTCGCCCCATTCGCGAGCGGGCCGTAAACAATGTAAGAATGCCCGGTGACCCAACCGACATCGGCGGTACACCAGTACACGTCATCTTCTTTCAGATCGAAGACATATTCATGCGTCATTGACGCCCAAACCAGATATCCGCCCGTCGTATGCAGCACGCCTTTTGGTTTCCCAGTGGAGCCAGACGTGTAGAGAATGAAGAGCGGATCTTCGGCATTCATTGGCTCGGGCGGGCAGTCCGCACTGACGCTCTCGGCAGCTTCATGCAACCAGATGTCCCGGCCCTCTTTCATGTCTACACCATTGCCGGTGCGTCGCACGACGAGCACTTTCTCGACCATGCCATTGGCGAGGTCGCACGCTTTGTCCGCATTCGCTTTGAGCGGGACAATTCGCCCGCCGCGAACCCCTTCATCAGCCGTGATCATGAACTGGCTGTCGCAATCGGTGATCCGGCCGGCGAGCGCTTCGGGCGAAAAGCCGCCAAATACGATCGAATGAACCGCCCCAATCCGTGCACAAGCCAGCATTGCATAGGCCGCCTCAAGGATCATCGGCATGTAAATCGTGACCCGGTCGCCTTTTTTGACGCCCATCTCTTTGAGCACATTGGCGAAACGGCTGACCGCGACATGCAGCTGCTTATAGGTCACCGTCGCATCGTCTTCAGGGTTGTCCCCTTCCCAGATCAGCGCGACTTTGTCGCCGCGCGCAGCAAGGTGCCGGTCAATGCAATTGTAGGAAACGTTCAGCTCCCCATCGCTATACCATTTCACCGAAAGATTGGATTTGTCCCAAGAGACATCCTTGACCTTGGTATAAGGCTTGGACCAATCAATCCGCTTGCCATGCTCGCCCCAAAAAGCTTCCGGATCCGCCACAGACGCGGCGTACATTTCCTTGTACTTTTCTGGGGTGAGATTTGCCTTGGCCGCGAAGTCCGAAGGGACGGGATATACTGAGTTCTCGGTCATTTCGAATGCTCCATCGGCCATGGCGTAAGTTCCTTTTTCTAGAATGCGTATTTCGTGGAGAAGGTAAAGCGGGTGATGTCCCCATCGGCGCCGCTTTCAAGCTCGCGAACGCCGTGCATCAGCTCGACACCCGTCGTGACTTTCGGCGCGATCTCCCACAGCACCGCGCCATAAGCGGACTGGACAGAAGAGGTGACGCCACCACCGAGATAGTCGGGATTGTCGATGAACAAGCCAGAATACCCGATATTGAGGCGCGCGGTCTCGCCGAATGGATGGCGCCAAGCAATCAAACCACCGTAGCTTGGAATGGCTTCGAGCTCGCCATTTGGATCCAGCGCTGTGGCACGGCTCGCAGCCAATCCGATGTAACGGCCAATGCCCTCGCCGCCCGTGAGATTGAAGCGAATATCGTCCTTTTCGCCAACTTTGACCCGGCCCGCTACGCTGAGGCCGTATCCAAACGTCTCTTCTTCGGTCGCCCCGAGATCAGCCCGCAATTGACGCGCGATACCGGAGATCGAAACGTTCCCGAAATCGCCCTTCATATTGTAGCGTGCGATCACGTCGGGCAGCAGGTTCTCATCCCGTGAGCCGATATTGAGGCTGGTTGTATTCGGGTTTTCGATGGCGAATTGCCAGTTGCCGTTTGTGTAGCGAATCTGTGTTTGGCGAACAAAGACCATTCCGTCTGAGAGCACCAAGAAGCTTGCGCTTTCCGGGATGGCAGACGTGTTCTGGAAGGTCGACCATTCCTGACCAACTCGCCAACCGCCATAATCAATATAGGCACGGCGCAAACGGGGGCTAAACGAACTGGACACCAGCTCATTGCCTTGGGCTGATCCTAAGAAGTCGAGTTCGAGATAACCGGTAATGGTTTTCTCACCTGCCGGCTTTTGAGCGGTCACTGCGAAGCGAGACGCTTGCGCGGTGATATCCGTGAAGCTGGTTTCATCTCCTCCGACCGGCGTGACGCCAGGAATATAAAAGTCACGTGCGATCGAATTGGAGCCGATGGTGCCGTCGCTCAATGTTGTGGCGTGGGCATCAACGTCGATGAAACCAGCTAACTTGAATGTCGTATCACCGACCATGAAGCCGGTATTGGTTGCAAATGCGCGGTCTGTTGGCGTCGCGCGTTCGACCTTGTCGAGGCGAACAATCGCTTCATCCATGTCTGCGCGTTCTTCTGCGAGCTCCGCTTTCAGTTCAGCGACCATGGCCTCTAGAGCAGCGAGGCGATCTTCCATATCGCTTACATCTGCCATCGCACCGCCTGCTAAGCTTAGTGCTGTACCAGCCATTAGTCCGACTTTGATTCCCCTGAACATGCCTTCCTCCAATACTTTTTGTATGGGAGTCAGTATTTCGGAAACCAGCTAGATCGCTATTAGCCATTGGTGTTACGACTTTAGTCCTAAGGGACTCTACGTATTTGTTTGATACGTGTACGGTATAGTGAGGAAATGGCCGCCAGACCGATAAACGGCGAAACGCGGTTACGGAGGAAACAATGGCGATGGCGCCTAAAGTACTTATTATTGACGATCACCCGCTATTCCGGGACGCCCTCGAAACCGCACTCTCATTGGCCAGCGGCTCAACAGCGATTGCGATCCATGCCGGATCTATCAGAGAAGCGCTTGATCACCTGAAAGACGGTGCGCCGAACTTGGTTCTACTTGACTTAAATCTCGCAGACGCGAACGGGTTTGACGGCTTAGTGCGATTGCAATCTGTTGGCGTCACCGCGCCAATTGTTGTGGTCTCCGCCACCGAAACGGATGCGGTGTTCCAGCAGGCCCAGTCACTCGGTGCGGCCGGATACTTGCCCAAAAGCTTGAGCCTTCGAGATCTCGCAGACGCGTTGAGCACGGTCATGGATGGGGGCACATGGTTCCCCGAGCCGAAAGAAACGACCTCCGGCGCAGACAATGGCGCTGATCGCGTCGCGAGCCTTACACCGGCTCAGAGACGGGTCATCACAGGTTTATCTGACGGCCTGCTGAATAAGCAAATCGCCTATGAAATGGGGATCTCAGAAGCCACCGTCAAAGCGCATATGACCGCCATATTCCGCAAGCTTGGCGCAAACAATCGCACCCAAGCATTGCTGATCTACAAATCAGCACTGGGTCTCGAAGGTCACTCGGCCGCGTAAGGCGCTTTTTGCGTTCCGAAGTCGTTTAAGAATTGCCGGATCTCACCTGGATCAGCGGGCTTACGCAGCAGCATGATGCCCGCTGCTTGCGCGCGTGTCAGCACATCGCCCGTACCCTCCGCAGTCAGCAGTGCAACGTGTAAATCTGGATACGTCTTTTGTGCATCAATCAAAAAATCGAGCCCCGTCTGATCTTCTTTCAATTGATAATCAGCGAACACAGCTTGTATCTGCTCTGCTTCTAGGATTTCGGCCGCAAGGTCCAGGCTTTGAGCCGTATGGACGCGGCACCCCCAATGCTCGAGCAGCGCGCGCATACCATCAATAATAAGGCGCTCGTCATCCACACATAGCACAGTGAGCCCAGACAGGTTTGTCGCGCCCTCGGGATCGATCGCGCGCGTCGGTCGCGGCGTAATCGATAAGCGGGAGGCCACGCGGGGCAGCTCAACTGAGAAGACGCTGCCCTGCCCGACCCATGACCGCACGCCAATCCGTGTGTCCATAAGGGTCGCCATCCGGCTCGCCACCGCCAGCCCTAAGCCGGCGCCGCGAATACCCATATTGTCTTGCTCTGTGAGCCGTTCAAATTCTTGGAAGAGTTTGGCACGCTGATCTTCCGGGATACCCGGACCGCTGTCCCATACCTCGATCCTTACTATATCCGCGCCAGAGCGCCTTGCGCCCACAACGATGCCCCCCTTCTGCGAGTATCGCCGCGCATTGGAGATGAAATTGCGCAAGATACTTTGTAAGAAGTCTGGGTCCGCCATCACCTTTAAACTTGTCGGTGCGACACGAACCTCTAAGCCGACAGATTCTGCCATCGGCCGGGCTTCGTCCGCGAGATCTTCCAGAAGCGGTCCTAGTGGTATGACTTTCCGATCCGGCTCCACATTAGAGTGATCGAGCCGCGAAATATCAAGCAGACCTTTGAGCAACTCATCCGCGGATCGAACCGCACGATCGGCTTTGGCGAGCAGCTCCTGATTGTCATGTCGACTGCCAGGATCAACCGCTCCCAAGAACAGTCGCGCTGCGTTTAAAGGTTGGAGGAGGTCATGGCTTGCCGCCGCCAGGAACCGTGTTTTCGACGCGTTCGCACCTTCCGCTTCGGCGCGCGCGGCTTCTAAGTCTTCGGCCATTTGCTGGAGATCTTTGGTGCGAGCCTCGACCCGCATTTCAAGCGTTTCATTGGCTTCGATCAAAGCTTCTTCGCGGCGTTTATCTTGGGTGATGTCGGTAAAGGTTGTCACATAGCCGCCGCCCGGCATGGGATTGCCGACAATGCGCAAATAGCGACCATCCGGATTACGCCGCTCATACATGTGATGGCGCCCAGTCTTAATGTGTGCGATGCGCCGATCGGCTTCTTGGGCAGGATCGCCTTCAATCCATCCGGTCTCGATATTGTGCTGGATCAAAGTCGAGATCGGCGCCCCGAGCTTCACCAGCTCCTCGGGATAGGCGAACATCTCAACATAAGCACTGTTCCAGGCGACGAGGTTTTGCTCATGGTCGACGACACTGATGCCTTGTTCAATGTTTTCGAGCATGGATTGCAGCATGTGCCGATCAAATCGCTCAGCTTGAGTGTGCTGATCCAGCATAGACAGTACGTCGCCGAGGGCGATGTCCGCCCCCGCAATCGCAGACGACATCACAACGCGCGCCGAAGACGCGCCTAAGGCGCTGGCGAGAAGGCGCTCTGTGCGTTGCACCATGCGCCAATCCGCCGGTCCGGTGCCAATGGTCTGAACGCCCGTCTCTTGTTCGAACTGATCGAAAGCATGGACGACGGCTTGGGCATTCAAGAACCGCATGGCGAGCGCCTGCAACCCATCTGGTGTCACTTGATGAGAAATCGATCGCGACGGAGCGGCAAGATCATTCGTTCGCGCCGTATCGCCGACAAAGGCGGCTGCCTGTATCCGATCGCGCAAACGTTCTGGCGCACGGATGGAAGCAGACACGAACACAATAAGGTTGAGGCCAAGGCTCCAGAACACCCCATGGACCAAACTGTCCCCGAAATCCAAGCCCAATAGACCGTGCGGATTGAGCCAGGCCGGCAACACGCTGGTCATTGTCTCAATTCCCAAAAGTGCGGGCAGGAAGAGCGTATATACCCAGACCATCATGCCGATCAGAAGCCCGCTAAACGCCCCGTTCTGTCGTGCGCCCCGCCAATAGACTGAAGCGATCAAAGCGGGCGCGAATTGTGCTGCTGCAACAAATGAGAGAAGCCCAATCTGTGCGAGCGCTTCGCTGTTTCCAGCCACTCTGAAATAGCCATAGGCCAGAAGAATAACCGCAAGGATGACGAGGCGGCGGATCATGAGCAGCCCCGCGCCAGACTCACCGATAATGTTCGACAATCGCCCAGACCGCATAAAGGCCGGAACGATGAGCTCATTCGTTACCATGTTTGACAAAGCGATCGTGGCGACAATCACCATGCCTGTCGCAGCTGAGAACCCGCCCAAGAAAACGAAGAGCGCAAGCCAGGCATTGTCATTCATTAGAGGCAGCTCGAGGACATACAAATCTGCAGGGACATGCGATGGTAACGTGCCTGTCCCTGCGAGCGCGATGGGAATGACCACGATGCTCGTGACCAAGAGATACATCGGAAACAACCATCGTGCCGTGTCGTGATCGCGGGTATCGCGGCGCTCAATCATCGTGACATGGAATTGCCGTGGCAGGCAGATAATCGCCGCCATTGCGAGCAAGGTGATGGTAATGAAGCGGGTCGAGAAATCGCCGGGTGAAAACACTTCGGCCATGGCCGGGATCTGCCCGGTCGGTGCAGCGCGGATCAAACTGATCGACATGAAGCCGACAGCAATCAAAGCCGCGATCTTGATGATCGCTTCAAACGCCAGAACCCGCATCAACCCGGCATTATGCTTGGTTAAATCAGAGTGCCGAGCGCCAAAGAGAATTGCGAATAAAGCCAGCGCAATCGCAGTGACCAAAACGGGCTCTGCACCAGGATCCGTCGGAATTTCGCCGCGGCTGTTGAGCATGGCCTGCACGCTCATACCGACCGATTTTAGCTGCAGTGCGATGTAAGGCAGGCTTCCCATCACGGCTGCGATGGCGACCAGCGCGCCTAAGCCTCGGCTTTTGCCATATCGAGAAGCCAGGAAGTCAGACAAGGTCGTGACGCCCTCTCGCTCAGCCACGTCGCCGATTCGTTTCAGCAATCCTGGAAGGAACAAGAACACCAAAGCTGGGCCGAGATAGATAGGCAGATACTCCCATCCGCTCGACGCGGCTGTGCCAACGGCGCCGAAGAAGGTCCAGGAAGTACAATAGACAGCGATTGCAAGCGCATAGATGATCGGGCTTTGTACAAAGCCGGGTTTTGCTGCGTCCCGATCGCGCTGCCAGGCTATCCAAAACAGGACCGCCATATACGCCATCACGCAAATAATAATCAGCCAGGCTGGCATAGACATCTCCTGACGCTAGCATGCCAAGCGTCAATGTCGAATCCAATCGCGCCATTGGTCGTAGACCAGGGTTTGAACACACGCGGAAAAAGAAAAAGGGCGGCCATAATGACCGCCCTATGAGGTAAGCCCTGGGAGGGATTATTCAGCTGGCATCGGGGTCATACCCTCGTCAGCAATTCCGTGTGGCTGGCGTGTGCCTGGAACCCGGATATCTTCGACCAAGTCTTGGATATCTTTTGGTGGGGCAGCCGTGACGAGCGCCGTCACGATGCCGAGGGCTCCAGAGACCCACATGAAGACAAAGCCAATGCCTTCAGGAGAGACGCCGAACCAGTATTGGTCAGCCGTACCGCCCATGAACTTGAAGTACACGATATAGGCGGCGGTCGAGACCATTCCGAAGATCATCGAAACGATCGCGCCTTCGCGGTTCATACGCTTCCAGAAAATCCCCAGGAAGATAATCGGGAAGAGCGATGCCGCGGCGAGACCGAAGGCGAAGGCCACCACTTGTGCCACGAAGCCAAGCTGTGACGCGAAGACTCCGAGCAGACCGGCCGCAAGGACCGCCACCGCAGCGGCGCCGCGTGCGACTCTTAACTCGGTCTTGTCGTCCATATCTTTGAACAAGGTCCGGCGACAAATATCGTGACTGACCGCGGATGAGATCACCATCAAGAGACCCGCAGCGGTGGACAGCGCGGCAGCAAGACCACCGGCAACCACCAGTCCGATCACCCAGCCCGGTAGACTTGCGATCTGTGGATTGGCGAGCACGAAGATATCCCGGTTCGGATTGACCTCATTGGCAACACCGTCTGGCGCATTTGGCCCGCGATACTGCATGATGCCGTCACCATTGGTGTCTTCATAAGCGAGCAGACCGGTTTTTTCCCAAGTCTTGTACCAAGCTGGAACCGGCTTACCGCCAGCGGCTTCGATTTCAGCGGCGCGGGTTTCATAATTCTCCGCATCGGTGATGTAAGTCGCTTCATTGACCGTATCGATGAAGTTGATCCGAGCGAATGCACCAACTGCAGGTGCGGTGGTGTAAAGCGCTGCGATGAAGACCAGCGCCCAACCGGCGGACACCCGTGCATTCTTGGCAGAGCTCACTGTGAAGAAGCGAATGATCACGTGCGGAAGACCCGCAGTGCCGAACATGAGTGCGCCGGTAATCGCGAACACATCGAACATGGATTTGTTCGTCTGCGTATACTCTAAGAAGCCAAGATCGGTGACGGTCTTGTTGAGCTTATCCAACATGGCGACATCCTCGCCGACCGCATTGCCGATAAAGCCAAGCTGCGGGATCGGATTGCCGGTGATGATCAGCGACATGAAGATCGCTGGAACCGTATAGGCGAAGATCAGGACGCAATATTGTGCGACCTGCGTATAGGTCACGCCCTTCATCCCGCCGAGCACAGCGTAGAAGAACACGATGACCATGCCGATGCCGATGCCGACATTAAAGTCGACGCCAAGGAAGCCCGAGAAGGCCACGCCGACGCCCTTCATTTGTCCCGCAATGTAAGTGAAGGAAACAAACAAGGCGCACAGAACGGCAATGATCCGAGCGACATCAGAATAATACCGGTCGCCGACAAAGTCTGGGACGGTAAACTTGCCAAACTCACGCAAGAAGGGCGCGAGCAGGACCGCCAGCAGCACATAACCGCCCGTCCAGCCCATCAGATAGACGGAACCGCCATAGCCCAAAAAGGCGATCAAACCCGCCATAGACAGGAAAGAGGCGGCCGACATCCAGTCTGCCGCAGTCGCCATGCCGTTAACGGTGGGGTGAACATCATGACCGGCGACGTAGAAGTCGTCAGTCGATCCAGCGCGTGCCCATATCGCGATGCCAATATAGAGCGCAAACGTTGTTGCAACGAAGAAGAGGGTCCAATCCATTGTCTCAGCCCTCCACGCCGAACTTGCGTTCAAGCCGAGCCATGGCCCAGCAATAATAGAAGATCAGGCCGACAAAGACATAGATCGCGCCTTGCTGCGCGAACCAGAAGCCTAAGGGCGCTCCGCCGATCGAAAACTGATCTAGGAAATCTCGAAATAGAATGCCGGCTCCGTAAGAGACGACAAACCAGATGGCGAGCAGACTGAGTGTCAGGCGGATCGTGGCCGCCCAATAGCCTTTCGCATCTGTTTGGTTATTGTTGGACACGATTGGGTCCTCCCTGATTGTATTGGACGGTAGGTTTACCGCAGGATCAGGGTGACTCACGAAGGATCAATTGTGGAGACCGACTTTGGTCTAACGGTCTTGATTTTGACCCTGCTCGCGCGCATAGCGGCGCTCTTTCAGGCCCGCAAAAATCAACCACACAGCCAGCACAATGCCGCCGAGTAGATAAAGCTCCGAGACGCCGAGGCCTGGGGCAACGATCGCGTTCGCCATCCGGAATGAAAAGATCGCGGCCATTAAGATGCCAAGCGCGATCATAATGTGATGTTTCATGACGGACTCCTTGGCATGCTTGGTCAGACTAACCGTATCGATCTGTGTATCATATTCGACTTTGGTTGCAGTGTCATCCGACCTTCCAGACTTCGTTCGACAGCACACTAAAAGCCCAGACGGCCTATAAGCCGGGTTCTGTTCCCCCTTTCGGGTTCAGCAGTCATTCCTCTGCGACGCGCCTTACGACACGCCTGGTGCGACACACCCGGGGCGCAGGCTGAAGACGGCCTAAGCGCACCCCCTATTCGGTCTTGCTCCTGGCGGGGTTTACCATGCGGACCGCGTCGCCGAAGCCCCGGTGGGCTCTTACCCCACCCTTTCACCCTTACCCTGAAACGCGTTCAGGGCGGTATACTTTCTGTGGCACTTTCCCTCGGCTTGCGCCGGGTGGACGTTATCCACCGCCATGTCTCCGTGGAGCCCGGACTTTCCTCCAGCAAGCGAACTTGCCAGCGACTGCCCAGCCGTCTGGAGCGCTGGGCTATACAGGATTTAGGCTGGGTTCGCCAGATCGCAGCGCCTATTGATAATAAGGCGCGGCTTCTGCCGGCATATCTTCCATGGAGATTGTAATGCCATGCTCAGCCGCAAGCGCGCTCACAACGGCGCCGGCGGCTTGCGGACCATCCGGTTTCGCCTCTGCGAGACGGGGTGCGACCGACGCCATGAAAGACTCAAATGACGCGCCCGTCGTCGCCATAAGCAGACGAACGGGTTCTTGAGAGCCATTCCAGAACATGTGAGTATGGCCGCGTGTTAGAGCCGCAAAATCACCTTCACCGAGCTGGCTGACCTCGCCATCGACCAATACATCCAGCGTTCCGGACAGAATGAAGAAATACTCATCTTCCAGCGTATGAGTGTGCGGCGGTGATCCTGCACTCTCGGGTGGAACTTCAAACTCATAGAGCGAGAGTTCTCCTGCCGTTTCCTGGCTTGATAGCATCAGCCGGATCGGATGAAATGGGTTTGCGACTTCAGGCGCTGTGCCGGCTGGAACGATTTTGTTTGGCAGATCCACCACCTCACCATGTTCATGTGACGCAACAGTGTTGCTGGTTCCAATGACCGCTATTGCCGCCACGCAAAGCTTAATTTTGTGCATGTTTCGTCTCCCTCTCGGTGAGCTTAGAAAACAAAAAGGGCAATGAACAATGCCCCTCTCGCGACGACCCACATTGTTGGCGGAGAATAACTATGCTCGGATGGCGCAAACACAAAAAACGGGAGAACGCGCATGGACCTACACCTCAAAGGCAAAAATGCGGTCATTCTGGGCGGTACGCGCGGGATCGGACGCGCTATTGCCGATACGCTGGCAGAAGAAGGGGCAAACGTCGCTATCTGTGCTCGAAATCAAGAGCAAATCGATGCGGCGGTTGCGGACCTCTCCGCGAAAGGCATTAAGGCAGTCGGCGGTTCTGTTGACGTCACCGATGGTGAGAGCCTGAAAGCCTGGATAAAATCGGCTGGGGATGAACTGGGCGGAATTGATATCCTGGTCTCCAATGCAGGGGCCATGGCGCAAGGCAATGACGAAACGTCCTGGAAGCAGAATTTCAATTTGGATGTTTTGGGGGCGGTGAATGCGTTTCAGGCCGCAGAGCCGTTTTTAGGCAAAGCTGCCGATGCCAATGGCGATGCGGCTTTTGTCATTATCGCTTCGATTTCCGCTGCCGTCGCCGACAATGCCGGGTCTTATGGGCCGATCAAAGCCGCGCTGATTCACATGGCGAAAGGCCTTGCGCGACAGCATGCCAAGCGCGGGATCCGCACCAATGTGGTGTCGCCGGGAATGGTCTATTTTGAAGGCGGAATCTGGCACATGGTCGAGCAGAACATGCCAGAATTCTTCGAGCAGTCGCTTGCCCGCAACCCTACGGGCCGCTGCGCGACGCCTCAGGACATCGCCAATGCAGCCGTGTTCCTGGCAAGCCCGCGCTCCTCTTACACGACAGGGTCAAACCTGATCGTAGATGGGACAATTTCTAATCGTGTGAACTTTTAAATCTGCGTAGAAAGGATCGAGACTATGAAACTCTACAACTCTATCGGCCCCAATCCGCAGGTCGTGCGTACCTTTATGGCTGAACGCGGCATTGAGCTGCCAACCGAAGACGTCGACATCATGACTGGTGTCAACCGTCAGTCTGGCTATCTCGCGATCAATCCAGCGGGCCAATTGCCGGCGCTGGAATTGGACGATGGCAGTCTGCTAACGGAGATCACTGTAATCTGCGAATACCTCGACGAATCCCAACCCGGCGACCCGCTAATGGGGTCGACCCCGGAAGAGCGGGCGCAAGTGCGGCGTTGGATGCGCTGGGTCGATCTCAATGTGAACGAACCTATGGTCGTGGCGTTTCGCGGGGCTGAAGGCTTGCCGATGTTCCAAGATCGGATGCGCTGTTTGCCAGAAGCCGCCGATGGTCTGAAGGCCAGCGCTCAGGACAAGCTGCAATGGCTTGATGGCCAATTGGAGGGGCGTGATTTCCTTGCCGGAGATCGCTTCACGCTGGCAGATATCCTACTCTTCTCCTTCCTCGCTTTCGGGGAACAAGTCGGTCAACCGCTGAACCGAGACCTCAAAAACCTCAGCGCCTGGTTTGATCGCTGCAGCACACGTCCGAGTACCAAAGCTTAGAGAAGTGGGGCGACCTCAGTCGCCCCAAATCAATGGCTCTGCTTTATCGCGCAGGATCTCGATGAGTTCCGGATCCATAAATCGATACAGGTCAGGAATATCGAGCGTGTGCAGCTGTTTATAGCGCACCTCGTCGCGAAACTGAGCACGCAGGCGCGCAAGATGCTTGTCTTCCATGACCAAGATCACGTCGGCCCAACGGATATCTGCCACGGAAATGGTTCGCTTTGCGCTTCGGCAGGTTCCGGCGGACCGGACAGCCAATCCTGCATCCTTGCGAAACACCGCCTCTGCCGTGGGGCTGCGCCATTGGTTCTTGGAGCAAACGAACAGCACTTTGATCGCATCAGCTTCGGTCAATTCGCGCTCCCACTCTCGATACGGCCAAAAGCGGCCCAGAGTCTGCGCACGTTTCAGCTTCGCCGAGCGAAAGTAAAGCAGCCGCCATTGTTTTTCCTGCCAGCAGGCGCGTGGTTCAGGTCTTTGAGTATAACCGCCATGCTTGCGACGCTGCGCGCGCCGCCAGGCCCGTGTGCGGTGGGTCATTGGTCTATCCTCGTATTGATTGCGGGGTCAGCAGCCGCGGCAATACGGGATCGGGTTTTCTCTATCGGACAAATGTGGCGGCACGAAGGTAAGTGAGTTGACAGCGCGCCTATGCACGGTCGAAGTCTGCGGATGCCAAATCGACCCTTTCAACCATTGTATCGAACAGTGTCCGCAGGCGTGCTCATATGCGGTCTCGTCGGGTGCGTCGTGCAGCCCCAAAACGCGCCGACACTCGCTTCGACCTGCACCATCGAGCTGATCGTCTTGGGTGCGGGACAAGATGCAGGAGCACCGCAATTTGGCAATCCGGATGACCCGGCCTGGAAAGACCCAACCCTGCGGCTCAGCGCGAGCTCGATTGCGTTGGTCGACCACGCCGCCTCCAAGCGCTATCTGTTCGACGCCGCGCCCCAGATTACCGATCAGCTTCAGCGCCTGGATGAAATGGTTCCGCCTGTCGGACCGAACGAAGGCATCTCTGGCGTGTTCCTCACGCACGCGCATATCGGCCACTATGCAGGGCTGATGTTCTTTGGCCGTGAGGTCGCTGGCGCATCTGGCGTTCCCGTCTATGCGATGCCGCGCATGCGCAACTACCTCTCCTCGAACGGTCCATGGGAACAGTTGGTCGCTTTAGGAAACATCACACTCGAAGCTCTGGAAGAGCGCGCCACGTTCGAGGTATCGTTATCACTCAGCGTGACACCCTATCGCGTGCCGCACCGTGATGAATATTCCGAGACGGTCGGATACGTTATTGAAAGCGGCGACAAAAGTGCCCTCTTTTTACCAGACATCGATAGCTGGGAGGAATGGGAGCGCGATCACGAGGTCCGCCTCGAAGACATGGTCAAGCAAGTCGATTTCGCCTTCATTGATGCGACCTTCTACGACGATAATGAACTGCCCGGTCGAGACATGACCCTGATCCCCCACCCACGCGTGACGCAAAGCATGGATCTGCTCGACCACTTGTCAGACGACATCAGAGCGCGCGTGCAGTTCATCCATTACAATCACACGAACGCCCTCCGGTTTCCGGACTCCCCGCAATCGCAGACGGTCCAGAGCCGCGGGTTCAACATCGCGCGCGAGGGTGACCGGCACTGCCTCGCCCGCAACTAGCGACAATAGAGCGGATGCAATAGTCCAATCATGCGCAGCGTGCGCAGATCCGCCTGCCCGGTGACTTGATCCTGGAGCCATCGGCGTTGAAACGCGCGGATCACAGTTTCCGTGCCCTCGTCATATTTTCCGGTCGCCTCGATCGTGTATCCGATCCCTGCCAGCATGGTCTGCAGCCGTGCGACGGCTTTTTTGTCATCGCCAGGTCCGAGGCCGCGCCCGATCAAATGTGGGCCCGTCGCGCGGGCCCGGTCGGACCCCGTCTCATCCGCTGATTTATCTGTTAAAGAAGCTGGCCACAGCCCAATCCCATAGCGTGCCAGCTGCGCCCAGGGGAAATGCTCGCCTGGATCGGTTTTGCGGGCGGGTGCGATGTCAGAATGGCCGACGATCCGCGTTTGCGGGATCTCCCAACGTTCAAGAATGCCATGGGTCAGACGGATCAACGTATCGATCTGCGCTTGCGGATACGGTGGCAGCATGCCTCCGGGCAAAGGCCAATCATGCCCGCCATTGACGATTTCAATGCCTATGGAGCGAGAATTGAGATCTTCCTGACCTTTCCAGCTTGAGACCCCGGCATGCCAAGCGCGCTTATCCTCGCCGACCAGCTGCGCCACGCGGCCATCTTCCCAGATCATATAGTGAGCAGAGACCTCTGCCTCTGGATCGCACATTCGATCAAGCGCGGCTTGGCCGGTCTCCATACCCGTATAGTGGAAGACCAGCATATCGACCGGGTGTTTGCGGTCATTGAAATTCGGGCTGGGATGCGCCTCGACTTTCATTCAGTCTTGCCTCTCACTTTATCGCCAAGTGCGGCCTCCGGCATAGTCTTATTTGGCCGTACGAGAATAACAAAGACACCTCCAAGCGAAATCGCCGCGCCGACCACCAGTTGAAGGGTCAACACTTCGCCAAGCAAGACCACGCTCAAAACCACGCCCCAGACGGGCGTCATCAAGGTTAGCGGCGACAGCAAGGAAATATCGTACTTTTTGATCAGGCTATAGAAGCCACCATGGCCGAAAACACTGACCCCGATAATGGCGTAAATCGTGGCGATCCAGACCCACCAGCCGCCGTCAATAAAGGCGCCCCATCCGTTTTGGTCACTTTCCAGCAAGCCAGAAACCGCAAAGAGGGGCGCGAAGCTGAATAGGCCGATCCAAGCCTGCATTTGGAGCGCACTGATGGACGGCATACGTTTCATGAGTATCCCAGCGCCTGACGCTACCAGGGCCGCGACCACGACATAAATCAATCCGAAACTCAGCTGGAACGTATTCGGGTCGACCGCAATTAGGATCGCTCCGGCAAAGGCAAGCATGATCCCCAAGCCGCGCCGCCAGCCCACCACTTCGCCCAGAAACGCCATGCTCATGAGGGTTGAAAACGGAACACCTAACTGACCGACGACAGAGACCGCGCTGGCTTCAGCATGGGCGAGACCAGTGAACAAGAATGCGAAGTGAAATGCCCCCATTCCCATCGCGATGAGGAATAGCGTTCCCAGGTTTTTCGGGATCGGCCTTAGGAACCAAAACAAGACCAGAGCGATTCCAGCGAACCGCATAGCCGCGAAGAAAATCGGCGGCACGCCCGCATCCGCGACGACCCAGCGTGTGACCACCAAATTGAGCCCCCACACGAAACAGACCGCGCAGAGCAGGACAAAATCGCGAAAATTCATCGCCCCGCCCTATCAGGCTTTGTTGACATGTCCATCACGCATTCTCGGGCAGGAGCGCTTCCAAGTTTTCCAGCCGATCAGCTTCTGCGCTTGGTTTGTCCCACCGGATCCGATTGATCCGCGGGAAACGCATGGCAAGGCCCGACTTATGCCGCGGGCTACGCTGCAAGCCTTCAAACGCCACCTCAAGGACCAGACCATGATCCTTCGTTGCCGTCACGGACCGCACTGGCCCAAACCGCTCGATCGTATTGTCGCGCACGAACTTATCGAGTTGTTTGAGCTCCTCATCCGTGAAGCCAAAATAGGCTTTCCCGACAGGCGTCAATTGATCCTCGCCCTCGATCTCGCGCCACACGCCGAAGGTAAAGTCTGAATAAAAGCTCGACCGTTTGCCGTGCCCGCGTTGCGCATAGAGCATGACCGCATCGATCAGAAACGGATCGCGCTTCCATTTAAACCAAGGGCCCTTCGGACGGCCCGCTTCATAGACGCTGTCCCAGCGCTTGAGCATCAGGCCTTCAATCTCTGGGGCTGGCGGATTGTTGCGCGCGTGTTCCAAGGCCTCAACGCTTTCGACGGCGACGAGTGGCGACAGGTCGATCCGCTCGGTCTCCAGAGTGCCAACGAAGCGCTCCAAGCGGACACGGCGATCTTTAAAGGTCATTTTGCGCAGATCTTCCGTACCGTCGACCAAGAGGTCATAGGCCCGAATAAAAGCTGGGCGCGCGTCCATTTGCTTCTTTGACACAGTTTTGCGATTGAGCCGCTGCTGCAGCTCATTGAACGGTGCGACGCCGCCATCTGCGGCCCGTACCAAGAGCTCGCCATCGAGCGCCGCCTCAAAATCCATGGCGGCCAAGACATCGGGAAACGTATGGCTGATATCATCACCGGTGCGGGTATAGATCCGCCGCACGCCATTCTCAGCGACCGCCTGCACGCGGATGCCATCATACTTCCACTCCGCGGCGAACGCGTCTGCCGTAATCAGATCTGGATCAATCGCATCAGGATTGTCGCGATCCTTTTTCGCAATCAAAGGGTGTGCCAGCATGACTGGGCGAAACGGCGCGTCAACATCAGGTTTTGGTTTCTCGGCTTTACCATCGAGCCAAGCGAATAAGCTAAGATAAGGCGGTTCGAGACCGTGCCAGATCTCTTCAACTTCGCTCGGCTCCACCTGCCCATATTGCGCTGCGGCGACCTTCGCGAGCCTGGCGGAAACGCCAATGCGCAAGCCGCCCGTGACCAGCTTCAGCAAGGCCCAACGTCCGCGGGCGTCTAAGGCGTTGAGCCAGCCTTCGATGAGCCGTTCGCCTTGCGCCTTGGTCGCTTCGGAGAGCTCCGCGACCACCTCGCTCAAAGTCGGCACATAATTGGCGCCATGCGTCGCCGGCCAGATTAAGCTAACTGTATCCGCGAGGTCGCCAACATAGTCGTAGGATAAGCGAAACAGCTCGTGATCGACTTTGCTTTCGACCAAACGCCGGACCAGCCCGGCCTTCACACTCGGTAATTCGATCTCATTGGTCAAAGCGGCGAGCGCCCAGCCGCGTTCTGGGTCGGGCACCGTCGCGAAATAATTGGCCATCAGCGCCAGTTTCCCGTTGCGCGCGGGCGTCAGAAGAAGGCGCTCAAGAAGATTCGCAAAGGCTTCCATGCTAGGCGATATGGGGCATCCGGAGGGTTCGGTCGAGTCGGCATGACGCGCTCATCCTGATCCAAGTCGACGGGCTGAGCGAAGCCCGCCTCGTCCTTCGACTTCGCTCAGGATGAGGCTACCCCGCGATCCGGTACGCATAATTCCGGGATGGCATCGTTTTCGAGCCATTTCTGAACTTGTGATCCTGGGAATGAAAGCGGCCAGTCCACCTACAGTCTTTGGTCTCGTCTAAGGTAACTATACGTGGCTTTGAAAGCCTGCGCGGACTGGCATTTCCCGCTTCCAACACTTGGTAAGCTAGCACAATCACGATGCTGGGGCAATTGGGGGTTGTGCTGATTGACTTTATTTTATGCTGGTTACGCGCAGGGCTTTCGGCAATTCATTACATGTATTTGGCGATCTGAGTTTGCAGAAGCCTCATCCTGAGCGAAGTCGAAGGACGAGGCGGACCTCAAGGAAACACAGCGCTTCCTCCTTCAAACCCGGTCAGCCTTTCGACTTCGCTCAGGATGAACGCGCCTAGTCAATGATGTCTTTGCGCCAACACAGTTTCCGAGCGGCTTTAGTATCCATCAGCGTTTCCATCCTTGCGCATTTCCGTCGCTGCAATCCAAGCGCCGCTTTCGAAATCCCGCATAATCGCCTGATACCCGCCGCCATTGGCCCGGCAGCAGACCACTTCATGTCCTCGACGTTCGAGCTCTTCGCGGGTCTCAACCGGGATTCCGCTTTCCAAGTGAACCGTGCCCATATCGTCTGAGCAGTCGTCACCATTCAAGCCATCGGTTGGTTCGCAGCCACCGCGATGTTCCCAGCGCGCGGCATCACCCGCCTCCTGAAGCCCCATATCATAATCGATGAGATTGAGGATGATCTGGACATGTCCTTGCGGCTGCATCCCGCCGCCCATGAGACCAAAGCTCAGCCACGGCTCATAAGGACATGCGACTTCTGGCGCGACGGCTGCGGTCTGGCAGCCGGGCATATCCTTTTTGAATGCGAAGGCTGGAATAATGGTGTGGAAGGGCAGTTTGCCGGGCTCAAACACATTTGGGTGGTCCGGATCCAAGCTGAACAATTGGCCACGGTCCTGGAACATAAAGCCGAGGCCATCCGCGACCAGACCGGAGCCCATGCCGCGATAATTTGATTGGATCAAAGACACCATCATCCCGTCTTTGTCGGTCACTGTAAGATAAGTCGTGTCGCCATCTTCGAGTTTGGCATCTGCCTCCGCATAGGCCGGGGCGGGTGGGGCCATCGCTTTCGTGATGTCGATCATTTCACCACGCGCAGCATTGTAACCCGGACGGATAAAGGTTTTGGGGTCGATCCCACTGAATGCCGGATCGGCATACCCTGCGGCGCGGTCGGCAAAAGCCAGGCGCTTGGCTTCAATTTGCGCCATCAAGCTGTCCGGGGTCCCAAACCCCATTTCGCGCAGGTCAAAGCGTTCCAGCATTTCCAGCATTTGCAAGGCGGCAACCCCTTGCGTGTTCGGTCCAAGCTCACACAGCTTCACCAAGTCACGATACTCAACGCAGAGCGGCTCCACCCAACTCCCCTCATGCGCGGCGAAATCTTCGTAGCGAAGATAGCCGCCAATCCGCTCGAAATAATCGCCCATCGTGCGGGCGATGGAGCCTTTGTAAAAGGCGTCACGGCCATTCAGAGCGACCGTGGTCAAAGTGTCCGCAAGATCGGGATTGCGGAACAAAGAGCCTTCCACAGGAGTGGGAGAGAAAAACGTTTTCTTGGCGTTGTCATACTCTTCGAGCATTCCGCTCTCATAAGCTTCGCCGAACCGCTCCGGGCCAAACTGCCAATAGAAAGCAATCACTTCCGGGATCGGGGCGCCATTGCGGGCGTATTCGATCGTGGGCTTGAGATTATCTTCCATCGGAAGCGTGCCAAAACGCTCATGCAGAGCAAACCATCCATCGATGGTACCGGGGACCGAAACAGGGGCTGCCCCGAAAGGCGGGATCTCTTCGCCGTCCATAAAGGCATCGGCTTTGGCTTGCATGTCCTCGAGGGTCGCCCCCATCGGCGACTTGCCAGAACCATTATAGCCGTAAAGCTCTTTCGTTTTTGGATCCCAGACGATGGCATAAAGGTCGCCGCCAATCCCATTGCCGGTTGGCTCGACCAGTCCGAGCATTGCATTCGCGGCGATCGCGGCATCCATGGCGGTGCCGCCCTTTTTCATGATATCGAGCGCTGTTTGCGTGGCCAGGGGGTGCGCAGTGGCAGCTGCCGCATTGGGCGCGACCACCGCTGAGCGCGTCCCTAGATCGCGGCCGGACGGCATGCGGTCGCCCGGACCAATAATGGGTTCTGGGGCCTCCACCGCCTCGGCTTCAACGGTTTCGGTTTCGAGATCCGGCTTAATTGACGGCGCTTCGACCGTTTCAAGGTCGACGCTGATACACGCTGAAAGCCCTAAAACTAGCAGACTCCCCACGATCCATTTATGTCGCATTCTTTCTCTCGCCCTGATTGCTTGGGCATGAGCTTAGAGCAGTTTGCGGACTTGGCGAGTCACGATGGCTTGTCTCGGCGGCGGCGCGTTCATTCGCGCTGTCGCGAAATGCGCCGAGATGGATTCGAAAGAGACCTTCAAGCATAGCTCACGACCTCGTACTCAATCCCGTCATGATCATGGAAATAGAAACGACTACCGGGCTCATAGGTTTGGTGACTATGGGTTTTGATGCCGTAGTCCAAAACGCGCTTTTCAGCTTCAGCCAAGTCCTCAACCAGGATGCCAAGATGGTTCACGGCACCAGCGAGTTTGTAATTCTCGCTTGCGCCAATCTCACGCGGGCGTCCGACAGAGTAGAGCGCGACATAATCCGCATCATTGCCAACATGAACCGTTCGCCCATTGTTGAGGGAAGCGCCGCTCCAACGGATCTTCCAACCGAACACATCCCGCAACATCTCTGCGGTTTTGTCCGGGTCCGTTACCGTCATGTTGACGTGTTCTAAAATCGCTTTTGACATCTTTGTCTCCTTCATTGAAACGTTCGGAGACTGAGGTATAATTCCTCAACCTAAGTTCAGGTCAAGGTCTTATTTTAAGGTATTCTCACGATGATGAAACGCGGCCTCTCAATCGGTGATCTTGCAGTACGGACCGGGCTCTCTGTCTCGGCAATCCGGTTCTACGAAAAAAAAGGCCTGATCCGCCCGGACCGAAATGCGGGCAATCAAAGGCGGTATGAAGGCTCAGATATTCGGCGCCTCTCCTTCATCCTGATTGCGCAGCAAATGGGTCTGACCATTGAACAAATCAAAGACTTGATGGCGACACTCCCGGACAGGCGCACGCCGACCAAATCTGACTGGAGTAAAATCAGCCGTTCGTTTCAGAAAACTCTGGACGAGCGCATCGCCATGATGGAGCGCTTGCGGGATAATCTGGACGGGTGCATTGGTTGCGGGTGCCTCTCTTTAAAAGCATGCAAGCTCTATAATCCAGAGGATCGCGCCTACCGCCTCGGAGTAGGCCCGCGCTATCTTATCAGCGATGAACGTTAGCGGCGATTACGCGTAACGCGCCTGTACTGCGGCCCAAATCGCGCGGAGTCCGCACGCCGCGCCGCCGGCAGGCCGCCCATATTTGCCTTCTCGCCAAGCCCAAACATCCAAATGGACCCAAGATTTGGCGTCGACAAAGTGCTTCAAGAAGATCGCCGCCGTGATCGACCCGGCCATGCCGCCCGAAGCACTGTTGACGAGATCGGCGATCGGGCTTTTCAGCATTGCTTTATAAGGTGCCCAAAGCGGCATGCGCCACGCAGGATCCCCGCTTACTTCTGATCCTCGCTCGATTTGCGCCGCTAGCTTTTCGTCATCCGTGTAAAATGGCGCAAGATCCGGTCCGAGCGCCACACGCGCTGCGCCGGTCAAAGTCGCGAAATCAATCAACAGATCTGGGTCTTCTTCGCTGGCGCGGGTCAACGCATCACCGAGAATGAGCCGTCCCTCAGCGTCAGTATTGTCAATCTCAACGCTCAGGCCTTTGCGGCTTGAAAGCACGTCGCCCGGTCGGAACGCGTCCCCTGAAATCGCATTCTCAACAGCCGGGACATAGAGCTTCAGATAAACCGGGAGATTGCCGCCCATGACCAGTTCAGCGAGCGCGATGGCATGCGCAGATCCGCCCATATCCTTCTTCATCAACCGCATATAATTGCCAGTCTTCAGATTGAGCCCGCCTGTGTCGAACGCGACGCCTTTGCCAACAACGGCCAATTGCGGGTGGTTCGGGTCGCCCCAAGTCAGCTCCATAATGCGTGGCGCTTCGGGACCCGCGCGGCCGACTGCGTGCACCATTGGATAATTCTGGTCGAGCAAGGCGTCGCCGATCACGGTCTCCAGGCTTGCGCCGTAGCGCTCCGCGAGATCGGAAATCGTGCCTTGGATTTCTGGCGGGCCCATATCTTCAGCGGGGGTGTTCACCAGGTCTCTCAGACGGTCGACGGCAATCGCCTCACGGATCATCGCGTCGCCAGCCTCGTCTGCGCCTACAACCAGGCGCGGCGGGGTCGATTTCTCACTCAAATAGCGATCGAACCGATACGCGCCGTCGGCCCAACCCGCGGCGACCTGCGCCAAGGGATATCCGGCATCAGACGCCAGTGCATAATCCTGCATAGGGGCTTTGGCTGAGAGCGCCGCCACAGCCAGCGCATCGCTGGCGTCTCCGACCCCGAACAGGACGCCAGATACCTCTCCTGCATCGCTCGCCGCGACGACCATTTGCCCCAATGCAGCTTTAAACCCTTGCGCTTTCGCCAAGGCCGTTAAGTCATCGGGAAGTCCGTCCGCCTCCTGCCAACTCTCCGTCGAGTGCAGATAAAGGGGGACCGCAGAGTCCGAGCTGGGAATGAGAGCGGTGTGTTCGGGCATAGCGGGCCTCGGCGGGTTAATGTGAAAGCCAGTTTTGTTAACCTTGTCTTGACAAGGTTGCTGGCATGGTTGGGCGTTAACAGCCTCGGAGCTTGCTAAATGTCCAGAGCTAAACCTGTCAAATTTGCCCTGCCTTTGATTGCTTTGGTGGCCAGCGCCGCCTGCGCGACCACAGAAGCAGCCCCACAATTGTCGCCTGAGGAACAAGCCTATCAGCAGGCGATCCAAGATGCCTTGAAACCCGCAACCGCTGAGGAAATCGCGCGCGCAGAACGGTCCGACCCGATCACACGGGCGAACTTTTGGGCGACAGAGCATCAAAAGGATGCCGGCAATCTCGACGTCACAGTGAAGTTTATGCAGTCCCTGCGCGGTATTGGTAGTCATGAAAAAGCGATCGAAGTTGCCTCTGCTGCGATTCCGATCCACCCGCAGGCTTATGAGCTCTACCTTGAGGTCGGACGGGCATATCTTTCACTCAATCGCCCACAAGAAGCCGCTCAAGCTTTTGTCCGAAGCGCTGATTTCTCGCCAGAAACAGATGCGACCCCTCTCGCCGCACTGGGCGTGGCTTTTGACCGCCTGGAGAACCACGCTCAAGCGCAAGACGCTTATCAGCTCGCCTTACAGCGTGAGCCCAATCGGGCCTCAACGCTCTCAAATTATGGACTCTCATTGGCGCTTACAGGCCGATTGCAAGAAGCTGAATCGGCTTTGCGGCAAGCGGTTGAAATTAAGAGTACCGATTCGCGCATTCGTCAGAACTTGGCTTTGATCCTAGGTCTTCAAGGCCGTTTCGATGACATGATCGCAGTCGACCCCAGCGCACCTGTTCAAAGCGTCGAAGCCAATCAGCGCACACTCCGCAATATGATGGGCATTACATCAGACTTCTCAGATCTAAAAAGTCTCGATCAGGTCATTGATGAGGTCAATCGGACGCCCGCGGCGCCGCAGGCCATGCCCGGTGTTCGTGAAGCCCAAGTCAGCGCTGAAGCCATGGAAGAGCCCGGCGCGGAATCTGACCTTGCGGGCGAAGGGGGCCAAACGAGCCCGACAACGCTTCGACCTAAGCTGCGCGGCTCTCAAGGGGGTTAAATCACGCCTTAGACAATCCCTTTTGGCAGAAGTCTTCGAGTGTGAGCGAGGGCCTTAGCCTTCGGCTTGCTGGCGCATCACCTTGATCACCGCTGGTCCGAGCACCACGAGGAACAGAACCGGCAGGAAGAACAAAATCATCGGAACCGTGAGCTGAGCCGGCAGCGCCGCGGCTTTCTTTTCAGCCGCCTGCATGCGCATCTCTCGGTTTTCTTTGGACATCACTCGAAGCGCGTCCCCGAGGGGCGTACCGTAGCGTTCGGCTTGCGTGAGCGCCATGGTCACGGCTTTTACGCCCTCATGACCGGTGCGGCGCGCGAGATTTTCATACGCCATGCGACGCTCTTGCAGATAAGACAATTCGGCGGTGGTCAGCTGTAATTCTTCAGCAAGTTCGGCAGAGGCCGTGCCCACTTCAGCGCCCACTTTTGCGAACGCCATTTCAATCGACATGCCCGATTCCACACAGATCAACATCATATCGAGCGCATCTGGGAACGCGCGCATAATCGATTGCTGGCGCTTTTGCGCAATGTTGCCGACATAGAGGTTCGGAGCATAGAATCCGATCGCCGCACCAAAGATAATTGAGCCATACTTCATCGCGGTCGACAGACCATGATCGTTGACGAAGAAAATATACAGGAACGCCGTCACAGCGCCGATGAAAGGCAGGAAGAAGCGGCAGAAATAGAAAATTGTAAGCGGACGTGGCCCACGCAAACCGGCCTGTTCCAGCTTTTCAGCAATGCCCGGATCTTCGAGCATTTTCTGCAGGTCGAGCTTATTCGTAATATCACTGATAGTGCCTTTGGCTTCGCGCTTAATCCCGCGCTGCTCCAGGTTTGTACGGTTCGCGCGGCGAAGTTTTTCGCGCTGCGAGGAGACTTGCTTCAAACGGGTCTCAAGCTTGTCGCCCTTCAAAGACGGCAACATCACGCCAACCACAGTCATGAACATCGCCACAGCGACAGCCATGGACAATAGAGCGGCTGGGTCACTTAATGATCGTGCAAACTCTTCCACCGCGCGCTCCTAGAAATCAAAGTTGATCATTTTGCGCATCACAGCGATGCCAATGGCGTACAGGCAGAAGCCACAGAACAGAACGGTATGCCCGCCTGAACTGGTGAACAGCTCCATGATGTAAGAGGGCGTGGTCAGATAGACCATGAAGCCCACCGCGAAGGGGAGAACACCAATAATACCCGCCGAGGCTTTCGCTTCCGCAGATAGTGCTTTGATCTTCTCACGCATCATTTTCCGAGACCGGATGACGATGGACAAGTTGCCCAGGGCTTCAGACAGGTTACCGCCCGCTTTGGCTTGGATCGACAGCACGATCACGAAGAAGTTCACTTCCGGCAACGGGACGCGCTTATAGAATTGTTGCAGCGCGCGCTCTGTGGTCATGCCCATTTGAAGGTTGTCGGTGAGCAGCTTAAACTCAGGCCCCAATGGCGCTGGGCTTTCTTTGGCAATGATCCGCAAACACTCGGTCAGCGGCAAACCAGATTTCACACCACGAACAATGATATCGATGCCGTCGGCGAACTGATTCATCATTTTTTTGTTGCGGCTCGCTGTCAGGAACCCAAGAACCCAGCGGGGCAAACCAATGCCAGCGGCCAGAACAGCACCAATAATCGTCAGCGGACGCGACTTAAACTCGTAACCGAGAATCATCGGCGGGCCATCAGCGCCTGAATACCACGTGCCAAAGCCAGCCATGGCGCCCAGAATGATGGAAATGATCCAAAACACTTGAGCGTTCATCTCAAGGCCGGCTTGGTTGATCTTGGACTGAATATCATTGGCGACGAGCGACTTGCGGCGCGTCTCATCTTGCTCGCGCAGCTTTTTCAACATTTGCTGCGTTTGCTTTTTCCGCGCGGCATTCGGGTCATTGCGCCCTCCGCTGCGACCAACTGGATCGTCAGAAGCAATTTGCTTGGCGCGCTTGGACGCTTTCTCTGCGCCTGCATCGCCGGTGAAAGCGAGCCCAACACCGGCAATACATAAGAAAGCCAGACCGCCAATCAGGTAAAAGACAATGTCACCGCTCAGATCCATAGCTTAGTCCAATTGGTCCAGAGCTGTGGCGAGATCACGTTCGAGATTGTAGTATTGCGCACGCTCCCAGAATTTCGGGCGACCGATCCCGGTGCCGCGGTGGCGACCGACGATTTTTCCATCATCGTCTTCGCCTTCAATTTCATATTTTAGAATGTCCTGAAGAACGATCGTGTCGCCTTCCAAGCCCATCACTTCGGTCACACACATGATCCGGCGCGAGCCGTCGCGTAGACGCGAGGCCTGAACCACGACATCAACGGATCCGACAATCATCTCACGAATGGTTTTGGCCGGAAGGCTAAAGCCCCCCATGGTGATCATGGATTCAACCCGCGACAAAGCTTCGCGCGGGCTGTTGGCGTGCAGGGTGCCCATCGAACCGTCGTGACCCGTATTCATTGCCTGAAGAAGGTCAAATGCTTCAGGACCACGCACCTCGCCCACGATGATACGTTCTGGCCGCATCCGCAGACAGTTTTTGACCAGGTCGCGCATGGTAATCTCGCCCGAACCTTCAATATTTGGCGGGCGGGTCTCGAGGCGAACCACATGCGGCTGTTGAAGCTGGAGTTCGGCGGAGTCTTCGCACGTAATGACGCGCTCGCTCGGCTCAATAAAGCCTGTCAAACAGTTGAGCAGTGTCGTCTTACCCGACCCCGTACCGCCGGAGATCAGAACGTTACAACGCGAATGACCGATGATCCGAAGGATCTCAGCGCCAGACTCAGAAATCGATTTGAAGTTCACCAAGTCCTGAAGCTTCAGCTTGTCCTTCTTAAACTTACGAATGGTCAGCGCAGGCCCATCAATCGAGAGCGGCGGCGCAATCACGTTAACACGAGAACCGTCAAGCAAACGCGCGTCACAGATCGGACTCGCATCATCGACGCGGCGGCCAACCTGACTCACGATGCGCTGACAGATATTCATCAACTGCGCATTATCGCGGAAGCGAATATTGGTGCGCTCAATCTTACCGTTGACTTCGATATAGCAAGTGTCCGCGCCGTTCACCATGATATCGGCGATGTCATCGCGAGCGAGCAGTGGCTCAAGTGGGCCATAGCCGAGCACGTCATTACAGATATCGTCGAGCAAGTGTTCCTGCTCTGAAATCGACATCACGACATTTTTGATCGCGATAATCTCGACCACAATATCGCGGATCTCTTCGCGCGCGCTCTCCTGATCGAGCTGCGCCAATTGTCCAAGATCGATCGTGTCGATGAGGGCGTTGAAGATCGTTGTCTTCGTCGCATAATATTCTTCAGACCGATCCGCAACTTTGGTGATCTGCTCTTTATGCTCGGCCGCTGGCGGCGGTTTCAATGCCGCCGGTTTTGCTTTTTCTTTTGGCTGTGGCGGGGCTTTTGCGGCGGGCTTTGCCGCAGCAGCAGGCGGTTTCGGCGCCGTTGGAACAGGCGCTTTCGCAACCGGTTTGGTGGGCGCAGCTCCTCCAGAACGTTTACCAAATGCCATGTTTAGCCCTCTCCGCTCCCGCTTACTTACCCAGCAGCTTGCTTAGCAGCGACTTTTGTTTTGCAACGATTTCGCGCCCGGTCAGCAGACCGGCCAGCTGGTCGATCGCAACCGAGGCTTCAGCCGCCGCGTCTGTTTCAGAAATCATCTGGCCATTGTTTGAGGCGGTTCCGAACAATTGCGGATCAAATGGCAGTACAATGGATGGTTCGACATCAATCGCGGCCGCGAAGTCTTTCGCGGGAATCTCTGGACGTTTCGGGACGCCCATCATGTTGATAACGAGCTTTGGCGGCGCGTCATTTGGACGTTGCGCTTTGAGCTCATCAATGATGTTTTTGCCGTTTCTCAGCGATGCCAAATCGGGTTGGCAAACAAGGATCACCTCATCCGACGCGAGCAGCGTCTGATAGGTCCATTCCGTCCATGTGTGCGGCATGTCCAAAACCACATATGGCATGACACGGCGCACCGTATCGATGATAGACGAATAAGAATGGGTCGGAATGTCCATGATCTGGGACACGGTCGCGGGCGCCGTGAACAACGACAAACGGTCGGTCACTTTTGCCAACAATTTGGAAACGACCGCATCGTCGACGCGTTCAGGTGCGAGCAAGGCGTCGGCAACCGTCTGCTGGTTCTCATGATTGAAATCGAGCGCTGTCGTTCCGAATGAAAGATCGAGATCGATCAGAGCCGTATTGACGTGGGCACTTTCGGAGAGTGACCAAGCCAAATTATGGGCAATGGTCGATGCGCCGACGCCGCCCTTCGCCCCGAGCACGGAGATAGACTTACCCACAAACGGCGCGTCTGGATCCGCAAAAAGCTGGCTAATCGAACGTACGATTTGCACCGGCGCGACCGGGGGCACCAAATACTCACTCACGCCCCGCGCCATCAGCTGGCGATAGAGACCGATATCGTTGGTGTTGCCGATCACCATGACCTGAACACCTTCATCACAATGAGAGGCGAGCTCGTCGATTTGAGCGATCATTGTCGCGTTTGGTGCTGACGATTCCAGGATCAGAAGATTTGGCGTCTGGTTTTCCTGTAAATACGTAATCGCCGCTTCCAGCCCGCCGCCTTGGGTTTCCAACGTGGCTTGGGACATGCGGCGATCACTCGCAACGGCTTCCATCAGGGCGGCTGTGCGACCAGATTCACAAAACGCCATTGCCGCGATTGCAGGGATGGCGCGATAGCCACCGTCGTCCAAATCACCGACGGTGATCGGGGGATTATCGTCCTCAGCTTCTGATGGATCGAAGTCGACAATCTCTTTCATTGGCGCGTCTAAGTCGACCAGACCCGCCTCGCTCGGCTCTTCGAGGACAGATGCCAGCGCCGCGTCGAAGTCATCTTCGAACTCCATATCGAAATCGTCTTCGAAAAGTGCGTTATCGTTCGACATTCTACCTCACTCCCGTTCTTGAGAGACCTACTGAACTGCTGTTGAGACGACGGCGGATTCGCCTTCCGTCCGTGTTGCTGCTGTTGTTTGACCTTGTTGCCACAATGTCAGCTGAGCACCGCGGCGTACTTTGTCCCCTTCACTCAACTCGCGACCGCCAAGCAAGTCTGCCGGCTCGGCAATCATGGCGGCCATGTTCGTGCGAATGGCGCAGCCAAGGGTCGGCAAATCATTGTTAGATGTGGCGTCTGCGATATCGAGCTCGGCGAGCGACTGACACTCAGGTGCGACCGCTTTATACGTTTTGAACGCCATAACAATCGGCGTCTGAGCGCGGCTTGAAGCGTCATACGCGGCGCCCAGCATGCTCTCATAACTGATACCAGCTTCCCATGCCATTTGACGGATCTCTGACACCGCGCCGACGGCGAGCTGTGGGTTTTCAGCATGTTTTGGCATCGACACCACAAGGGGTCCGTGGCCAACATCCGCGTACTGATCTAAGAATGAGCGAACTTTTGAAGCTTCACCGAGACGGATCTGGGTGTCTCGCGGGTCAAGCTTAACTTCAAGATACTCTGTATGCTGAGTCACGCCGATTTCGTGACGATCTAAGGCGGTTCCCGTGAAATAATCGACCGGCACATGACCAGGCGCGCCGTCGGACTGACAGCCGGAGGCGAAGATCAATGTGCCAAACACGGCGCTGGCGAGAAGCGTGCGTTGCTTAGTCATTCGAGCACCTATTCCTCAATAAACCCGACTGGCGCCGAGTAGTTTTCTTTCGACAAGCCTTTCCCAGGCTCCGCATACTGAGCATTCAATTTTCCGAAGAAAATGGTTTTCGGATCCGAAGCATTCACGAAGCCATCGGCTGGGGTTTTGAGCTCATCCTTCTTCGCAGGATCCACCAGATACGGTGTGATGATCACGACCATCTCTGTTTCCTGGTTTTCGAAGTCACGCGACTGGAACAGAGCACCCAAAACAGGGATTTTCCGGATGCCAGGCAACTGGTCTAGCGTTTGACGCGTGCGCGACTGGATCAAGCCCGCCAACATGGTCGACCCCCCTGAAGGAAGTTCCACAACACTCTCGGCGCGTCGCACAACCAGCGATGGGATCGTGATCCCAGTGACCTGAACAACTTGCCCGTCCGCATTCACACCTGCGTTCGAGCTGCCTTGGAAGGCCCCTTGGTTTGAGATCTCGGAGATCTCCGTCGAGACTTTCAACGAGATGCGGCCCTCAGACAATACAGTGGGAGTGAAGGCAAGACCGACACCGAATGGCTTAAACTCGATCGAGATTTGTTCGTCTTCCTGGCCAACGGGCACGGGGAATTCGCCACCTGCCAAAAACTTAGCGCTCTCACCGGACACCGCCATAATATTTGGTTCCGCGAGCGTCCGAACGATCCCAACGCGCTCGAGGGCATCAATTGCTGAGCCCGCGGTCGCTTGAAGGTCATCACCAACATAATTGACATATCCGAACTCAGAACTCAGTCCGCCCAGCGAGCTACCCTGGACCGGGAAGGTGTTGGACGACGTCAGTTCGAAGCGGTTGGTGAATGGCAAACCTGGGACCAATGCTGTCGTGCCTGCATCCACAGGAACGCCCGATCCATCATCGAGGAAAAGCTGCTTCTCAACCAAGTTAGCGAAGTCACCAAAACTGGTCGTACCGCTGAGATTGATTCCGAGCTGCTTGATCAGCGTGCGCTGCATCTCAACAATACGCACTTCCAGCATGACCTGGTCTTTCGCCCGGACGTTCATCATATTGACGACTTGCGAAATCCCATCCGCGGGCAGATAGGCAGAAACCAAACGGGTAATCTGATCTGATTGAACGAGGTTATCGACGACGCCAGAGACGATCAAATTACTATTTGCGCTCTCAACCGTCACCCGCGCATCGGGAACGTAGCGCTGGATCATTTCATTGATGACCGCCGTATCCATATCCACCGCGATCTCTAGGTTGAGGAGCGGCCGACCACTGACATCGAAAACAAACGCGTTGGTCTGCCCGACAGCGACGCCGCGGAAAATAATGCGCCGCGCCGTCTGAACGGTAGCGTCTGCAATTTCCGGGTTGGTAATGATGACGTCAGACGCGGCCCGATCCAAGTCGATGATAATCGACTTATTGACGCCGAGCTTCACAGAGCGCGTGACGCCGGTTTCACCCGGCTCCATAGAGCTGACCCCTAAGGGATTCTCCGAGTAATTTTGCTGAGCAAATGCACCAAAGGGCGCCAGTCCAAAGGCGAGCGCGGCGGCGGCTGAGCCTTTTAGTATACTCTTCAACGGCATCATTTAACTGCCTCCCGCCTCAACTTTGTTGCTGCGATAAATCATCACTTTGCGGCCGCCTGAATCGACTTCATCAAGCGCTGTTTCATTGGCCAGCGCTTGGCCTTCATTGAAGCCCGCATCGGCAGCGCTTCGTAGCGTTAGAGAAATGGTTCCAACCCGCGCGGCGCGTGCCAGCAATTCCGCTTGGCTCGGCACCAGTTCCATGGTCGCGGTAGACCCCGTCAGCGTCGGGATGCCATCTACATCGCCAAAAGTCTGGTCAATCGCCAAGACACGGGCATTTTCAAGAATGGTCTTTGTCACCATAACCGGTGGCAAGTCTTCTTCGCCCGAGAACTCAATCAACTGGGTCAGAATAATGTCGACGCGGTCATCCGGAAGAATAAAGCCGGCGGATGCCGATTCAGGTGAGATCTCGACGGTCATCGCGCGCATGCCCGGGCTCAGCAGCGCCGCCATGAAACCGGTCTCGCCTTTTTGCACGATCTTTTGCGGCATGATTGGCTCATCAGCATAAATTGCCGTGCGCACGACGCTTCCGGTTAGGATCTCCATCGCGTCAGGTGCAATTTCTTGGGTGAAGTAGGCGGGGTTCAGAGTGCTCTCAGGCCAGTTCGCCCATTTGAACTCGTCCGGGGTAAGAAGCGTCCCGACACGAAGGTCTGTTTTTGCGACCAACACTTTGCGCTGCGAAACTTCGACCTCAACGACGCGCTCAACGGTTTGCGTCGGTCCATTTACAACAGTTGGTTGAGCGAGGTTGCGAACGAGGAAGGCTGCGATCACTGCGGCCATGAGCGCAACAGCCAGAATTATAAGTCTCATAGGTGACATGAGGGCGCTTTCTTCTCTTTCCCGACTCCCAAGGGCAGGGAGCGTCCTCACTCGTCATCCCATAACGAAGCTAAAGCATAGTTAACTGACTTGCTGGATTTGGCTTAAGAAATCAGTAAGTAATGGAGAGGTTGGAGCGGCATATAAAGCGCCTGCCGCGATCGCGACTCCATAAGGAATTCCGCGCTGTTCGGTGAGTGTCGCGACGCCAAACCCGGGCGAGAAATAATACGGCACCGCGGAACGCGCGAAGACGACCAAGATCGTCAGAATTCCACCAGCGATTGCAGTCGCAAACAAGAAGGAAATGGCTCCGGCGGGTCCGATCCACAGCACCACAGCCGGGATAAACTTTGCATCACCTCCCCCGAACGCGCCGAGGAAAAATAAACCCACTGTGGCGAAAAAGACGATCGCGCCTAAAAGCAAATGCGCGCCTGCAACATCCCAACCTGGCGCCGCCAGGATTAGCGCGGGCAGTGACAGAAAAGCGAGCCAGCCATTCAACCAGTTGGGAATGGTCAGAGTTTCAAGATCAATCAGTGCCGCGAAGATACAGAGCGCAAAAAACGCGATGGCGAATAAGGACAGGATCATATGATTGGAACTCCGGGATCTCGAACAGGCCTTCGAATTAGCGGAAAGCTTTTAAGGAGTACTTGACGCATGACCCAATTGGGTAAACGCGGGTGTAAGAAACAAAGAAGCCGCCGGGTCGAACCCGACGGCTTCTCAATCATCAATTGTACCTTACGGTACAGTTTCTTACATAGCGTCAGAAACTGCCTTAAAGGTAGAAGATGTCTCGGTACCAAGAGTGGTAACAGCACCGATGATAGCAACAGCGATAAGAGCAGCGATCAGACCGTACTCGATTGCAGTTGCACCAGACTCATTTTCAAAAAACTTACGCATTGGAAACTCCCACTATGCAGGTTATCTACGTCCCGAGATTATTCGGGTTTGTCCCCGGAACGAGGCTGTTTCTATCGTACCGCTCTGAAAATCTCGTAAATCGGTACAGAAAAAACCTGAAGAAAGAACAAGGACTTGTTAACCCGGCATAGGGGGTCGCTCACGCCCCTTTATAAAGGGCCGTAACGACTGGGAATTTTACAAGGAAACGCGGACGCTTAGCGACCCGTCCTTCGGAGAGGAAGACGGCCAAGGACGCGAGAAAGCGAGCTCAGCCGTCCCCAAGAAATCCTTAGGTCGCGTCGCCCTTCATCGCCGAAGAAACTTTGTTGAATGAGGCCGACGTCTCGTTACCCAGAGTGGTCACCGCACCAATGATCGCAACCGCGATCAAAGCTGCAATCAGACCATACTCGATTGCTGTCGCACCAGATTGACTTTTTAGAAAAGCTTGCATGAGAAGACTCCCGCCAAGTCGGTTAGTCATCCCCTAGCATTTTTCGAACCATTTCGAATGATGTGACCGATACACGATCGACCTGAAGACACGGTAAATGGAATAAATCAAATTTCACTCAACCATGACTTTTTTCAACGGGGGGGTCCAAGCGGCGCCTTAGGATTCGGATAACCTCTTTCAGGCATGTATACGCGTAACAGTCTGGAGTGTTCGAATGAAGTCCGTCACGAAAACCGCGATTTCGGTCTGCGCCGCAATCCTCGTCAGCGCCGTGGCCCATGCCGGTCACATCACCGTAGAAGCCGGGAAAGCGAAAGCGATCAAACTGAACACGAATGCTGAAAGTGTCATCATCGGCAACCCGAATATAGCGGATGTTGCGGTCCATGATGACAAATTGCTCTTCGTCACAGGAAAATCATTTGGCACAACAAATCTGATGATTTTTGACTCGAATGGGAACACGATTCACTCTTCAGACGTGGTTGTCACCGCGAACACGGCGACTTGGGTTAGCATCAAACGCGCTGGTTCAAATTATACCTATGACTGTGCTCCCTCTTGTCGCCCGACCCTTTCGGCCGGAGATAATAATGAGCATTATGAAAATGTCGGCGAACAGCTTCTTATGCAAAAAGAGCTGAACAGCGACGATTAAAAATTGCGGCGAAAGAAACCAAAAGAACCGGTCCAAATGGGGCCGGTTTTTTTAATAGAATGACTTAGCGAGGGCGTTGAGACGCGTTATTCGCTTCGGCTAGGGCTGCTGCACGAGCCGACTGGGCGCTTTGCATGGCAGCGTCGACGCTGACAGAATAGAGCGCTTGCTCAGACTCGCCGATCTGGCCGGCTGAGCTGTCCCCCAAATACCACTCGAAGGCACCCGCATCGCGGACAGTGATCGTCCAACCAGCGCCCATACGTGGGTAATAGGTTTCCCCTGCTTGCATTTCTCGGCTACGGAACACGGTCCCGTCAGAGCCTCGCACTTCGATCCAACCCGGAGCGGAGGCGCGAATGAAGAATTCTTCGTCGGTTTCTGCGACCAAGGAGACAATTTCGGTTTGTCGATCGAACGCTGGCGCTAGGCGCGCAGAAATCGCGAGCTGGTCTGAGCTTTGCTCAGATGGCGCGCTGAACCATACCAAGGCCCCCCCAATAATGGCGAGCATTGCGGCAGCGGCACCGGCTCCAATCAAAATTGCTTTCGAGGGCAAAGTGGCACGCGTCGTTTCGACCGGCATTGCTTCCGGATTGATCGTGCTGCGCGCCTCTGCATAAGCCGATGCGATTTCTTCCTCGGGCAACCCTAAGAACCGCGCATAATTGCGCGCTTGTAGGCGCAGAATGCTGTTCGGAATGTGATCGGTCTCTTCAGACTCAAGCGCTGCCAATGTGTCCTGAGATTGACGCGTTTGTCGGGCAACATCACGCAGCTCCAGCGATTTAGCCTCACGCGCTTCGCGCAGACGCATTCCAACGCTCATTTCTGGCGTTTCGGCTGTCTCATCGGTGGCTATAGAATCTGTCACGTAACTAGCTCTATCGCTCAAATCTTTACACATCGTTCAGCACAATACCTTGCGATTGCGCAAGGTCTAAGACCCCGTTTCGCAAAGCAGGGTCTCGTTTTTGGAGGAGGTCTGCAAAAGCGGGGCCGAATTGCGATAAATCCAATGAGCGCAGCATACGCTTTACCGGTCCAATACCACCCCCTGGCATAGAAAGGCTACGATAGCCGAGCCCAATTAAGCATAAGGCCTCCAGCGGACGCCCTGCCCCTTCCCCGCAAATAGAGACCGGCACGTCGAGACGCTGGCAGGTCTCAAAAACTTGCGCCAGAAATCGCATTACCGGCCGGCTGACGAAAGGGTACCGTTCTGACACAAGCGGCGTCATGCGGTCCGCCGCATGGAAGAATTGCAGCATGTCATTCGTGCCAATCGAGACAAAGTCAACTTCACCAGCAATATCCTCAAGCGCATAGGCGAAGGCTGGGGTTTCTAACATGGCCCCAATTTTAAGTTCCGATGGGCCCTCAAACCCGCGACGCTGCCCCCAACCGACTTCTTCAATCAACATCGCCTTTGCGCGTCGAAACTCGTGGGCGCTGGTGACCATCGGAAACATGACCGACAATGGGGTCCCTTCTGAAGCGCGTAAGAGCGCACGCATCTGACGACGGAAAAGGCCAGGACGGTCCAGCGCGAAGCGAATTGAGCGCCATCCGAGCGCTGGGTTTTCTTCTCGCGCATCGTTCAGATTTGGTAGGAGCTTATCGCCGCCCAAATCCAGGGTGCGGAAATAAACAGGCCGTCCGTTTGCCGCTTCTAGCACATGCCGATACAGCTCGATTTGATCAGTCACGCTCGGCAGTTTTTCTGACATTAGGAACTGGAATTCTGTGCGGAAGAGCCCAATCCCTTCAGCCCCTGTACTGTCCAAGTGTTCGGTGTCCAGGCCCAGTCCTGCATTGATCATCAAGCGCACCGGTTCGCCGTCTTTTGATTCGGTCGGCTCATCGCGCAAAGCTGCGAACACGGCTTGGCGTTCGCTCAAAACGGCCTGTCGGTTTCGATAGGCTTTCAATAAATCATCATCTGGCCGGAGGTGGATCCGTCCATCTTCGCCGTCGACAATAATCGGATCACCGCGCGAGACATGGGTCAAAAGGCCATCGATCCCACCAACGGTGGGAATGCCGAGCCCGCGCGCCACGATCGCCGCATGGCTCGATGTCGCGACCTCTTCTAGCACAATGGCGGCAAACCCAGACTTGCCATAATCCAGCAGTTCCGCCGGCCCTAAGCGACGCGCGATTAGGATCTCTGGGTCTTCGCCCGTCGGTCTTTCATCCCCGTTTATGCCATCATTGCCCGACAGCATCCGCAACAGACGGTTATCGAGATCTTCAAGGTCGTGCAGGCGTTCGCGCAGATAGGGGTCTTTGACTTTTTCAAACCGCGCCCGGTGTTCGCGTCGCAATCGATCAATTGAGGCCTCTGCCGACAGGCCACCGCGAACACCCTCTCGTAGTTTTTCCGCCCAGGTCGGATCAGAGGCGAGCAGTTTATAGGCTTCGATTACTTCTCGGGGTTCGCCCCAAAGACCACCAATCTCAGCCGCCAATAGCCGGTCGATCGACAGATGAAGCTCTTCAAGCGCATTCTCAAGCCGATGCTCTTCAATTTCGGGGTCTTCTGCAAAGAACCGGGCTGCCGGGATTACCGGGTCATGCAGCCGGACCCGCCCCATGCCGAGCCCTCCACATAAGCTGCGTCCTTGCAGATTAACGGGGCGTCCGTCGCGCGCCGCATCGGTCTGCCCGCCCCCGCTTGCCGAGGCCGGGACAATCTCCGCCAGGACCATGGCAATCGTCTGCAAGCTATCGATTTCATCATCCTGATAGATCCGCTCGGCGCGGTTCTGAACCGTGAGCACGCCTTGGACGCGGCCCCCTTTTAAGATCGGCACCCCAAGAAACGCATGATACGGATCTTCGCCCGTCTCTGGACGATAAGAGAAACTCGGATGGCGCGGGGCGTCTTGAATAGAAAGAGGTTGTGCCGTCTGAGCGATTTGCCCAACCAGCCCCTCATCAATCGCCAGAAAGGTTCGATTGATCGCGTCTTCAAGGAGCCCCTCAGTGGCAATCAGCTCTAATCGATCATCATCAGTGCGGCGATAAATCGAGCAAACGTCTGCGACCATCGTCCCGGCGATGAGGCGCACGACATTCCTCAGGCGCGCCTCAGTGTCAGCTTCGGCGGCCATCACCGACCGCAAGCGGTTCATCAGAAGCCGGGGGATGGAAAAGCTATCAGGCATGCCTGGGCCCAGATGGGGGGTTCAACTAGCTCGCGTCAAGGTCAAACGCGGTATGAAGCGCGCGAACCGCGAGTTCCGTGTAATCTGTATCGATCAATACAGAAATCTTGATCTCTGACGTTGAGATCACATCAATATTGATGTTCTTTGATGCCAGCGCCTCGAACATGGTTTCCGCAACGCCTGTATGAGACTTCATACCGACCCCAACCACCGAGACTTTAGCCACGTCGCGGCTGACATCCATACCGTCAAATTTGACCCTTTCTCGATTGGCATCGAGCACCCGTTGGGCCTTCTCGCTGTCCCCGCTGGTACAGGTAAAGACCATATTTGCGCGGCCTTCGCCACGGGCATTGGCCTGGACGATCATGTCGACATTGACGCCCTCGCGCGCCATCAGAGCGAACAAGCTGGCCGAGGTGCCCGGCTTGTCTTCCATACCGTAGAGCGTGATCTTGGCTTCGTCCCGCGAATAGGTAACCCCGTTTACAACCTGTTTTTCCACGATCTCATCCTCATTACAGATCCAAGTCCCAGGATTGTCATCCTCAGGCTCAGCAAAACTTGATAGCACCCGAAGCGGCACTTGATGGTTCATAGCGAGCTCAACCGAGCGCGTTTGCAACACTTTCGCGCCGAGCGAGGCCATTTCGAGCATTTCTTCATACGACACACGCGGCAATCGCCGCGCTTGCGGGACGATCCGTGGGTCCGTGGTATAAACCCCGTCTACGTCCGTGTAGATATCACACGGCACCGATCCAAGCGCCGCTGCGACGGCCACCGCGGTCGTATCAGAGCCTCCACGACCGAGGGTCGAGACGCGCCCCTCTTCTGTCACGCCTTGAAACCCCGCGATAACAGCGACCTCGCCGGAATCGATCGCATCGCCGAGGCCGCTATCCTCGTCAAATCCGTCAATCCGCGCCGCCCCGTGGCCTTCGCGTGTCTTCATCCGCATTTGCCAGCCAAGCCAGCTGCGTGCTTTCAGCCCCCGCTTGCGCAGCGATAGCGCCAAGAGGCCACTCGTAACCTGCTCGCCCGAGGCCACCACGACATCATATTCATCATCGAATTCATCACCCACAACGACATCGCCTGCCGCGCCTTTTGCAAGAGACACCAACTTATTGGTTTCCCCAGACATGGCCGAAACAATGACCGCGAGGTTTTCACCCTGCGCGGCGCGATGCGCGACGATGTCAGCGACATGCGAAATGCGGTCGAGATCTGCGACGGACGTCCCGCCAAATTTCAATACAGTGCGCGCCATTGCCGCCTCGTCAAAACAACCCATCTGCGATGAACTAAGCAGGCGCTTCCTTATAGGGCCGCGCGCGACTTCGCAATTAGGATTGCTAAACAGATGACAGCTGCTGCTACGACTGAACAAAAGACACCCAACCGCCCCAGTATCGACCCAAGTGAGGTCGCTAAATTCACGGCAATGGCGGCGGAATGGTGGGACCCAAAGGGCAAGTTCAAGCCGCTCCACAAATTCAATCCCGTCCGGTTAGGGTTTATCCGCGACGTGGTGGAGGCGCATTTCGATCTCGACCCAACCGCGAAGCGTCCCTTCGAAGGGCTTCGTTTCCTGGACATTGGTTGCGGGGGCGGGCTCGTCAGCGAGCCAATGACGCGGCTGGGGGCATCCGTGACCGCGGTCGATGCGAGTGAAGCAAACATCAAGACCGCCATGACCCATGCCGAACAAAGCGGTCTCTCGATCGATTTTCGTGCCGGCACAGTCGAAGAGTTAATTGAGGCAGGCGAGGCGCCGTTTGATGTCGTGCTTAATCTGGAAGTGGTCGAGCATGTCGCAGATCCAGCGCAATTCCTGAAAGACTGCGCCAGCCTCGTCAAACCGGGCGGTTTGATGATCGTCGCGACCTTAAACCGTACGGCAAAGGCTTTTGCATTGGCGATTGTCGGGGCGGAATATGTCCTCGGCTGGCTGCCAAAAGGCACGCATGAATTTGAGAAATTCTTGCGGCCAGGCGAGATTGAAGCGCCGCTGAAAGCCGCAGGACTGGACGTTGATCCACCGCAAGGGGTTAGCTTCAATCCGATCGCCGATCAGTGGCGGCTCTCAGGGGATACGAAAGTCAATTATATGATGGTCTCAAACCGCCCCAAAACTTAGACAATGTCCGGTCTTCCCACCCCCGGTGCCGTGTTGGATTATTGGATTGGACCAGCCACGCATGACCACCTCGCGGCAGACAGACTGCACAAGAGATGGTTTATCAAGCGGGCGGAAACCGATGCGTTCATTGCCAAAACCTTCAGCGCAACACTAACCGCCCTAGCCGACGGCCTCGCAAACGCCTGGGCAGCGGCCGGTCCGCGGCAGTCTCTTGCCGCCATCATTGTGCTCGATCAGTTTAGTCGCAACATCTATCGCGGCCGCGCTGAGGCGTTTGCGTTTGACGGTTTGGCTGTGAATCTGGCTTTGCGAGGTCTCAAGACCGGCGATCACATTGATCTGACTGAAGTCGAGAAGTCGTTCTTCTTTCTTCCGCTCGAACATTCAGAGTCCTCGGAACATCAAGATCTCTGCGTGGAACATTTCGAACAGCTCGTTCAAAACGCCCGCCCTTCGTTTCGTCCATTATGCGCCCGGTCTCTCGATTATGCCCATCAACATCGCGATATTATCAGAATGTTTGGCCGATTTCCGCATCGCAATTCCATCCTCGGACGGGATAATACGCCAGCGGAAGAATTGCACCTCTCGAAGCCTGGGGCGGGTTTCTAGCGTTTACTCGGCCGCGATTACGTCCAGCATGATGATCTGGAACATCAAATCCGCATTGGGAGGGATGCTGTCTCCGAACCCTTGCTCGCCATAAGCAAGCGCGGATGGAATATGGACCAAAGCGCGATCGCCAGGGCGCATATAGGTCAGCGCTTCGGTGAGACCGGCAATCAGCGATCCGACGCGAAACTCAACCGGGCCGCCGCCAGACCATGAGCTATCGAAAAAGTCGCTGGTCTCGGCCAGGCGTCCTTCATAATGGATGCGCACCACATCGTCAGCGCCGGGTGTTGGCACGTCTTGAGGGCCGCGTTCTAAGGCTACCAAGGAAACCCCGCTCGGCAGCGTAACGATGCCTTGCTTCTCAGGGTCCCAGGGCAAATAAGCCTGCCAAGCCGCCATGTCTGGTCCAGTCACATTCGCGGCTGGCGCCGCGGGCAGCGATGCAGCGGCTTGCTGCAGGTCCGACTGCGAGAGAAATCCTTCGAGCTCGACCCGATACACAAGGTCAGAATTGGCTGGGATCAAGTCGCCCAAGGGCTCGGCGCCAAACGCCTCCTCAGCGGGGACGAAGACCAACCACTCATCGCCGGGGTTCATCAATTGAAGGGCTTCCGCCCACCCATCAATCAAATCAGACATATCATAGACGCTGGATTCGCCTCGTGCATACGAGCTGTCGATGAGCGTGCCAGATTCGGCGAGATACGCCTCATAATTGACGACAATGGTGGCATCGCTGCTGGGGGATCCCCCTTCAATGTCGCCATTGGTGATTGGAATGTAGCGCACGCCCGAAGCGGTTTTGTTCATGGTCCGGCATTCTGCAGGAAAGGGCGGGGCATAAGGCGCGGGGCCTGGCTCAAGTGTCGGGCACACCGGCAGGCCCGAGCCGGAAAAAATCGACGTCGGAACGCTGGGCATTGAGACCTCTGGTAGAGAGGCACAGCCCACAAGTCCGAATGAGACGGTTGCTAAGCCTGCGGCTCGGATGATTTCAATCATTGTCGGCTCCCCCGTCGAGCTTCTCCAACCATAAAACCGGTCTTATTCCACCGGCACAATATCCATCAGTTCAACCTCGAAGTTCAAGGCTGCGTTCGGTGGGATCGGGCCATTGCCGCTCGGCCCATAGGCGAGATTCCCGGGCACATGGACAAGCCAGCGGTCGCCCGGCTTCATGAGTTGCAGAGCTTCGACCCAACCCGGGATCACGCGATTGGCTGGGAACATGGCCGCTTCGCCGCGCTCGAACGCGCTATCGAACATTTCGCCGCCTTCATCGAAACGGCCCTCATAGAACACCACAACGCGATCCGACCCTTGCGGGCTGGTTCCAGTTTCATCGCCACTGGCGAGGATCACGTATTCAAGGCCAGATCCTGTTTTGACCACTTCCGGCAGGTCGGAATTCCACGGCGTATATTTGGCCCAAGCCTCGGTATCGGTGGCGCGCGGCTCTGGCGCTTTAACGACTTGCTTCAATTCGACGCGAAAGATTAGATCGTCGCCGGGTTTGATCTTGCCGCCCGGACGAGGGTTGTCGCCATATCCTAGCTCAGTCGGAATGTAGAAGATGAACTCATCGCCAACGGACATGAGTTGAAGTCCCTCGGTCCAACCGGAGATCACTTGATTGACCCCGAACGTGGCCGTCGAGCCGCGCTCATAAGAGCTATCAAAGACCGTCCCGTCGATCAGGCGACCATCATACATGACGCTCACCCGATCTCGCGGTCCAGGTGTATCGCCGCCCTCTTCGCCTTCGCGCACGATCACATATTGAAGGCCGCTCTCAGTGGTTTGCACACCGCTTCGCTCTGCATCCCAAGGGATATAAGTTGCCAGGGGATCATTCGGGTCCATCGGTTGCTCTCCACCACTACAAGCTGCGAGAATTAAGCCGCCAAGGGCAAGGATAAGTTTGCGCAAAGTCATTACTCCAGAGGCTATCTAGCACGCTCTGTATGATGGTTTCTGAAACCTGTCACCTAATCAAAGCGGAAGGATTGCGGCCCAGGATCAGCGCGAAAAACCAAAGTACTGATCTCGCCCGCATACTTAATGTTCACGCGATTGGTTTGACGCGGGATGGCATCCATCAAAACACCGTGTTCGATCGACATGCCCTGTAAGGGCGTGTCGAGGATCGCTTCTTGATAAACCCAATAGTAGCCACGCTCGACTTCACCGCCGAGCAATTGAAGCTCTAAGGGTTGGTCTGCAGCCTCGCGGCGAAGCGCAAATTTGCTGGCGACATAGGCTTCAAACTTCGCTTTGGCTTCGGGATCTCCAACGAGGTCAGCGCGCGCGCCGAGGACACTCATTAAAGTGCTCTCAGCATCGTGAATGACCAAACGGTGGGCGACTTCGACCCGGCACTCACCGGCGCCGCAATCGGACCCCTCCGGCTGAACGAGATTAACTTCAGAGAAGCCGATCGCTTGCTCATGTGCTTTTGCGTGTAAGGCGCTCAGCGTCAGCAGGCCGACACAAACGATACCTTTGAACAGAGACGAGATCACGCGCTATTCCCCAGCCTTGTCTTCGTCGTCCTCGGTGACTTCCTCATCAGTCAGAAGCTCTGTTTTGATATCCTGCATGATATCTCTGCGATCAAAGGAATAAGGATTGCGGAACTTGAACGCTTCAACGCGGGAAGGGGTGATGCGTCGCGGATAGAAATTATTCTCCAGATCTGCATCCGCCGTTTCCCAATCTGGATCAACAATGATTTGCGATAGTTCCTGCCCCTTCTCGAAGACAAAGAGCTTCGACACGCGATGCGGGTTGCGGCGCCAAATCTCAGCCGGAATATAGACTTTGTCAGTCGTTCCGTCCGTGAATTCGAAGCCGAGAATGATCGGCATCACCAAGCCGCCCACATTGGAAAACTCGAGCACGTAATACTCACCGTCTTCGGCGACCGCTCGATCAAAGACACGACGCTCCCATTCGTCTAGATCGTCAAGGAACATCTTGTATTCATTGCGTTCTTTATTGGTGACCGTGTAAATATCATTGTCATCATAGAAGTCGCGAATGTCAGGGAAACGCTGAACCCAAGTTTCCAATCCTTCGGCTTCGTTCGCGATCACACCGATCTTCTCTGGTTCCGCCAGCATGTCCTCACGTGCGCGCGCAAGGTCGATGTCTGGGTCTTCTGTGTCCATGCGCATTTGGAAAACGCGGTCGAGCGAAATATCGACATGGTCGGTCGAGTAAAACCACCCCCGCCAGAACCAATCCAGGTCGACACCGGACGCTTCTTCCATCGTGCGGAAAAAATCGCTCGGCGTGGGTCGCTTGAATTTCCAACGGCGCGAATATTCGCGGAACGCGAAGTCAAACTTCTCGCGCCCTAGAATGGTCTCGCGCAAAATGTGCAAGGCGGCGGAAGGTTTGCCATAAGCGTTCGGACCAAGTTGCAAAACGCTATCCGATTGGGTCATGATCGGCACTTGTTCATCGGAAACCATATAGTCCACGAGATCGCGTGGCAGCGACCGGGTCCACGGGATGTTTGGATCCCACTCATAGCCGGCAACACTGTCTAAGAAGCTATTGAGCCCCTCATCCATCCACGTCCATTGGCGCTCATCTGAGTTTACCACCATTGGGAAGTAGATGTGGCCAATCTCATGGATCACGACGCCAATCAGGAACCGCTTTTCTGCCATTGTATATGTGCGGCTGCCATCATCCTGCAGGGTCGTGCGCGGCCCGTTAAACGTGATCATGGGATATTCCATCCCGCCAACTGGACCATTCACCGACTGAGAGGTTGGATACGGATAATCAAACGCGAAGCGGTTATAGACATCCATTGTATGAACGACCGCGGTGGTTGAGTATTTCTGCCAAAGTTCGCCGCCTTCTTTCGGGTAGAAAGACATAGCCATAACGGTCTCAAACTCGGCGCCCGGTTGTTTGAAGCCTTGCGCATCCCACGCAAACTTGCGGGATGTCGCCCAAGCAAAGTCTCGCACGTTTTTGGCCTCGAACTTCCAAGTCTTCATCCCGGTTGGATTTGAGCTTTCATTCGCTTCAGCCTCTTCTGGCGTGACCACAAAGACGGGGCGGTCAGCATTCTCAGCTTCTGCCAGTCGAGATCTTTGCGCGGACGTCAGGACCTCGCGCGGATTTTGTAGGACCCCAGCGGACGAGACGATATGGTCGTTCGGTACGGTGATCTCGACATCATAATCACCAAATTCCAGCGCAAACTCGCCGCTGCCCAGGAACTCTTTATTGTGCCAGCCTTCATAATCAGAATAGACCACCATGCGCGGGAACCATTGAGCGACAAGGAAAATATCATTACCGCCTTCGCGCGCATCGTCCGGGAAGTGCTCGTAGCCTGCTCGCCCACCCATGGCGTCTTGGTCGAGCAGATTATAGGCCCAGTCAATTTCGAACGCGGTCGAACGACCCGGCGCCAGCGGGCGCGGTAGGTCGATCCGCATGAGTGTGCCCACAATGGTGTATTCCAGGGCATTGCCCCGCGTGTCTTCAACGCGCGTAATGTCATAGCCATAATCCATATCCGCTTGGGACTGCATCCGCCGGAGCGATCGAATGCGGATCTGAGGTTTGGTCGTATTACGCAAATTGACCGAACCCTGTGGCTTGGCCGAGAAAGTCCGGGTCATCTCTGCGATAGAGTCTTCGCGGTACCGGTTCTGGTCGAGTTGCAGCCACAAATAACGCAGCGTGTCTGGAGAGTTATTCGTGTATGTGATGGACGAAGATGCTGTTAGGCGCCGCGCGGGTTCATCCAGACTGACTTTGATCGAATAATCGGCCTGTTGTTGCCAATACTGATGTCCTGGCTCACCAGCCGCATTTCGGTACACATTCGGACTTGGCAGGATTTCGTCCAGCTGTCGAAACTTGTCGACAAAATCCCCTTTGGTTTGTTGAACCCCTTGCGCCCATGCTCCAGAAATTGTCAGCACAATTCCAAACACCGCTAGCAAATATCGCATTTTCAGCCCTGAAAGTTAGTCCACATCGTGGGCCAACTAGAGCCGCGAATCTCTAACTAAGATTTAAGAAATTAACCAAACCTGCAAAAATATTTACCAAATAGCGCCGGCGACTAATTTGTCCGCGGCGGGTATCCAGCAAGACCAAGCGCATCAATCACTTCTTGCGTGTGCTGAGAGTCGCGCGTTTCCATAAGGATGTCGAATTCTGCGCCTTTCGCAGGCACATCAAGCGCGATCCGATTGTGCGTCACCTCAACAATGTTCGCCCCGGCATCGCCAATCACTTTGGAGACCAAGGCGAGCAAACCCGGACGGTCATCGCCAATAATCCGGATATTAACGAGGCGGTTATCACGTACCAAAGCGCGCGTCAGAACCGATGCGAGAAGCCGGGAATCAATGTTGCCGCCGCACAGCACCAGCCCAACGCGTCGCCCGGCAAACTTGGCCGGGTGCGCGAGCATTGCCGCGAGCCCCGCGGCCCCGGCGCCCTCCGCCACTGTCTTCTCAATATCGGCAAACAAAGTAATGGCACGCTCGATGTGTTCTTCTTCGACCAACACAACATCATCGACGAGTTCGCGAACGACCTTTTCGGTCAGGAGGCCGACATCTTTGACCGCAATGCCCTCTGCGATGGACGCACCGCCCGTTCGCGGTTCGCGCCCTTCGAGCCGCGCGCGCATCCCGGCATACATAGACGCTTCAACACCGATCACGCGCATAAACCGATTATGATCCTTGGCCGCGGTGGCCATACCCGAAATCAGTCCACCGCCCCCGATTGGGATGATTAACGTATCCAGATCAGGCTTATCTTCGAGCATTTCGAGCGCGATCGTTCCCTGCCCCGCCATAATCTCAGCGTCATCGAAGGGATGGATCCAGGTTAGCCCTTCGCGCTGCTGCAGACTGAGCGCATAGGCTTTCGCCTCATCAAATGTGTGCCCTTCCAGCACAACCCGAGCCCCGAAGGCCCGCGTATGCTCGACTTTATTGAATGGGGTTGTTTCCGGCATCACGATCGTGACTGGAATACCGAGGCGGCGGCCATGATACGCCACACCCTGAGCATGATTACCGGCAGACGCCGCCACCACACCGGCTTCTTTTTGGTCGTCTGTGAGACGCGCCAGCTTATTCAGCGCTCCGCGTTCCTTAAAGGCGGCCGTGAATTGCAGGTTCTCAAATTTTACCCAGACCTCGGCGCCGGTAATCTCAGACAGTGTCTTTGAATGGCGCATGGGCGTGCGCTCAATCTGGCCCTCGAGGACCTTTGCAGCAGCATGGACATCATCGATCGAGATTGGCAATTTCTTGGTCATAGTCGTCGTCTTTGTTTCGTCAGCGCGCACTCCTAGTGCGCGATCTGTGAAAATGGAAGCTTTCAATCTGTAAAGCTCGGGTTTACGAGAGCCGCGATGAACAAAGCGACTACAGATTTGGTGGTGATCGGCGTGATCCTCGGCGCGCATGGCGTGCGCGGCGACGTGCGGCTTAAGAGCTTCACGGCGGAGCCCGAAGCCTTGTTCGACTACGCCCCTTTTCTCGACGAGCACGGCGTGCCCCTAATCGATCCAGTCAAGGCGAGAGCAGCCAAAGACCATTTCATTGTATCGCCGAGCGCGCCCAAACAAAAAGAAGAGTGGGATGGCTTAAAAGGCACGAAACTCTATGTCCCGCGCCATGCGTTGCCAGAGCCTGAGGAGGACGAGTTTTACGTCGAAGATTTGGTGGGGCTCGACGTGTTTGGCGGGGGCGACCTCAAAATTGGGCGCATAAAGGCCGTGCTAAATCATGGCGCTGGCGACTTGCTTGAGATTCAGGCCAAGAATCGCCCGAAGCCGGTGCTGGTCCCGTTCACGCTGGAGGAGGTCCCAGTGGTCGATCTCCCGCTCAGACGCGTTGTGGTCGCAGATTTTGAGACTTGGGCCGATGAGAGCAAACCCAAAGACTGATCAGTCGAGTGCTCCAATCGCCGTCAAATTCGATTGAACGCCGCGCCCTCGTAAAAGCTGGAAAGTTGCGGTGCGTTCCCATCGATAGAAAGGCTTCAAGACGGTATCGTCCGCACAAGCTTCTTCGATCGGCGTATCGAGATAAATCGAACGAATTCGAAGCTCCGAGGCCGCTGAAAAGGTCTGTAACGGTCCGCTCGCGATGGCTGGTGAATCTTCGATATGGATGGTGAAAGGATATTGTTCGAGAAAATCGAGCGTGTTTTGCGCCTGGGTGAGGGCCCGCTCTAACTCTTTGACTTGTTCGCGCTCCGGTTCATCCATGAGCGAGAGGAACGCGCTGTTCTGCGTGATGGCGGATAAGGCGGTCATACGCAGCTTCAATGTCGCGGTGCCTCGGATTTGGTTCAAGCCATCATTCAAGACTTGCATGGACGCTTCATCGGCTTCGCACGTTCGCAGAATTTCGATCGCATTCTCGGCCCGCTGGAGGCGAGCCGCCACATCCGTCAAAAAGACCTCTGTCAGTTCGAGATTGGAAAGCCGCTCAGCTTCAAGACGGCTTTTGGCCTGTTCAAACGCCCTTTGGGTTTGCGCATCGTCATTCCATTGCGAAACTTGCAGACCGATAAAGACACCAGCGACAACAATGATAAAATCCAGCGCGACGGCAAACCAGTTTTGGTCATTCACGTGTTGCGAAACGCGCCGCAGCAGCATTCGCGGCTACTCCAGCACCCAGCTGGCATCTGCCTGCTTAAGGAATTCCGCTAAACCGTCAGCCTCTTTTGCACTACCGACCGCCGTCAAAACCGCTTTGAAGGCGCGCGCCGCATAGTGCTGGGTGATTTGGTCATAGGCTTTGCCATCGATCTTGAGCGCGACACGGTCTTCCTTGGCTTCGGCCGCATCCATATTGGCTTTTGCCCATGGCAAATAAGTTGCCGCCACTTCGTCGCGGAACAGAGGCATCAAAGTCTCTTCAAGTTCTTTCAAGGGCTTGAATGGGCCGCCGGCCTTTGGCTCTTCCATGAACTCGCTCCAAGCGGTCACGAAGGGCGCCTGAGCGCGCAGCCAGCTTTCTGGCGTTGGATCCATGAGCAGTTGAGCGACTTGGCCTGCAATCGCAAAATCTGCCGCCGATGGACGCCCGCCGAAGAGGAACAGGCTATTTTCCAAGTGCGCGTTGAGGAGTGTGAAAAAGCGCTCAAAGCTCGGCTTAAGAGTTTTCTCGTTCTTCTTCTCAATCCCGACCAAAGGCAGTCGATCGCGCATCCTCTTGATGATTTGGTCACGTGTTTTTTTCTTGGCCCGCGGAAGCTCGCCATCGAGCAATTGCTCCATGGTTCGCTCTCCGGCAATTTCGCGGTCTGGCTTTTGGCCCCAGCGGTTGAAGAACATCAATTTGTTCAGCCACTCATCCGCATAGTCTTCGAGGATTAATGCAAGCGCGGCGCAGGCCGGATCATCTGGCACCGCAGATGGCTCGGAGTGATCGGCTTCGACTGTCGCGAGAATGCTCGTTGAGTCCTGATTGGCCGGGCGGTTGGGCGACAAAAGCAGCGGCACAGTGGGCACTCGGGCAAGCGCCGAAAACTCTTCATCGGTCGCTTTGCTGCGCACGATCCAATCGAATTCTACGCCCTTATAACGCAGAAAAGACCGGACTTTCAGAGAGTAAGGTGAAGTTTCGGCCCCGAACAAGCGGTAATTGGTCATGTCTATCTCTTTGCGACTAAGCCGCGTGATTTAGGACATGCTGGATCGGCTGCCAAGTCGAATAAAGCGGTGACGCGACCCCGTAGACCGCGTCACCAAATTTCGAAGCCCGCTTATGTTGGCTTTACGAACTTGAGGGTCATCCGGTTGGACTCGCCAATCGCTTCCATAGCAGCGCGCTCTGGTGTGCCTTCCTCGGTCCCACTCAGAGACGGGGGCAGGCGCCACACAAAGTCTTCATTGCCCGGAACATCCGCAGGATTTGCATTCACATCAGAAGACCCTGCGAGCTCAAAGCCCGCAGCTTCAAATGCTGCGATCACAGCCGATTCTTTGAGATAACCATTGCTGCCATTGGCCCAGTCATCTTCGTTGCCTTCTGGTCCCGAGTGCTGAACCACGCCAACGACACCGCCTGGTTTGAGGACACGATACGTCTCGGCCAGTGTGTCGCCCATATAATCATTCTCTTCGGAGGTGAACCGGTTGAGATTGTGAAGTGCGCGGATGAACAGAACTGCATCCACTTGGCCGGTCGCCGCTTCGGGCATGGCGGTCAGAACCGTTGACCCGATATTGCCAGCACCTTCAACATTCCACTCAGCTGCTTGAGTCGGCCAATTCGCCGTCGCTTCAACCCGTCCAGCAACCCACTCGTCGCCGAAGCCAAATTGAGGCCAGAGGTCATCTGGATAGTGTGCCCCGATCAGCGTGCCTTCTTCACCGAGATAGGCGAGCAAGATTTTAGAGTACCAGCCACCACCTGGCAGCGCCTCCGCAACGGTCATGCCCGGCTCGATGCCGAAAAAGGCCATCGTCTCAGCTGGATTACGCGCGCCATATCGAGCTTGGACTTCCTCCGGCTGGGCTGCCAGCACGGCCGCGAGCTTCGCCTGCGAGTCCATTTCCTTGACCTCTTGGACCATATCATCGGCCACGGCCTGCGCTTCCTCAACGATTTCCTCGACGGTTTCGTCCACGGTTTCTTCTGCCACTGTCACGGTCTCTTCAGCGGTTTCAGCGTCGGCCGTTTCCGCTCCTTCAAGAGCCACACAGCCGCCTAAGACCAGTGCCAATGCGAGGCTTGCACCCGCCAAAGAATACTTCGATTTCGTGATAGGTTTCATCACCCACGTCTCCCTTCTGCTTTGGTTAACGACTTCTTAACGCAGAAAATTTCACCTGTCGCGCGGTATCGACGACGCAGGTCACGGTTTTCTTTCACAGATGTGTCAGCAGGGTCGAGCCTCCCCTTGCGTCGCGGGTTCTCAGCACATGCGTGGCGCGCTAGCTTGGCCGAAATGGAGGACGTTCATGGATCCACTCGCGCAAATCGCTGAAGCTCAACCCTATTCTAGATTGCTCGGCGTCAAACTACTTGAGGCCAGCAGAGAGCGTGTGGTGGGTGAACTGCTCGTACGAGAAGAGCTGTGCACGTCGGGTGGGACAATGCATGGCGGCTGCATGATGAGTTTTTGCGATATTCTCGGCGCAACCGGCGCCTGGCTCGCGATTCCTGAGGGCGCGAAAGGCACCACCACGATCGATAGCAATACGGCATTCCTGAGTGGCCCTCCAGCTGGAACGCTCGTAACCGGCATTTCGACGCCGGTGCGCATCGGACGTCGCTTGTCTGTTTGGCAAACCGAAGTCACGGACCCAAACGGAAAGAAGGTTTGTTTGGTCACGCAGACGCAGTTGGTTTTAACTTAGGACTGCGCTAGTCGCTGCCTTCGCAAAGTAACGAACAGCTCTGCATTTGACGTCGATCCATCCTCCATTTAACCCGCTTAACAGCTGGCGAAGCGGGAGCTCGAGACATGTCTAAAACGGTACTGGTCACGGGCGGCGCTGGCTATGTTGGCAGCCATTGCGCCAAGGCTTTCGCACAGTCAGGATGGCAGGTCGTCACCTATGACAATCTCTCGCGCGGCCATAAAGAGCTGGTCAAATGGGGCCCCTTGATCGAAGGCGATCTTCTGGACCGCGATGCCTTAGGCAATGCGCTGGCCAAAACGCAACCAGATGCCGTGGCCCATTTCGCAGCCTTGGCCTATGTCGGCGAATCCATGACATCGCCCGACATCTATTACCGCAACAATGTGCTCGGGACGATGACGCTGCTCGATGCCATGCGCGCGGCAAATGTCGGACAGCTCGTATTTTCGTCTTCCTGCGCCACGTACGGGATCAGCAATGACTTGATTACCGAGACCACGCCACAAAGGCCCATCAATCCGTATGGGGAAACCAAACTCATCTGCGAGAAAATGATCCGCGATTATGGCGCGGCCTATGATTTGCGCTCGGTTATGCTGCGTTACTTTAATGCGGCGGGGTGTGATCCTGACGGTGAGACGGGCGAGCGCCACGATCCAGAACCGCACGTGATCCCACGCGCCATTCGCGGCGCGATGGATGGAACCTTTACCTTCAATATATTCGGCGGCGATTACGATACGCCCGATGGCACGTGCGTGCGCGATTATGTGCATGTCAGCGATCTTGCGGACGCGCATGCACGGGCGCTCGATTATCTCGCCAATGGTGGTGAAACCGATGTCTTCAATCTTGGAACGGGCCGAGGATACAGCGTCAAAGAACTCGCTGATGCCGTCTCAAAAGTAACCGGAGTCGATGTGCCACAAAACATCGCGGATCGACGGCCGGGTGACCCACCGCGCCTGGTCGCGAGCGCTGACAAAGCCAGAGACATACTCGGCTGGCATCCCCGACATTCTGATCTTGAGACCATTCTAAGAACCGCCTGGGCCTGGTTTCAAAACGAGCCATCACATGGCTGAGTCGCGCAATATTCTCGCCTATTGCGATAAAATGTTTACGCCCTCGGAGAGCTTTATCCCGCGAGGTTACTCGTCCTTTGAGCGTCTGCGCCCTGTCTATATTGGCCATACGATAAATGGCCCCATTCCAGAGGGCGCTGAAGCGATTGACTTGTCACCGCTGCACGGCGCTGGCGGCACGAACGGGTTTAAGCAATTCGGTTGGGTATCAAAAACGTTGCGAGACCGTCTCGCGGCGCTGAACCCGGTTGCCATACATGCAAGCTTCGGCAAGTCCGGCGCTTATGCGGTGCCCCTCGCGCGCGCGCTCAACTTACCTTTGGCTGTCACTTATTATGGTGGCGACGCGACCAAGACATCGAACACCAAAAACTCGTGGATTCGGGTTTATAATCGCCGTCGGCAAGACCTTTGGGACACCGCAGAGCTTATACTGCCCTGCTCTGATTTTATTCGCCGCGAGCTGCTCTCTAAAGGCGCGCCGGACGATAAGATGATCGTCCATCACAACACTGCTGATCCGGATAAGTTTCAACCTGGCGAGAAGCAGAACTTGCTTGTGTTTGCGGGTCGCTGGTCGCCGAAAAAAGGGATTGATACGCTGATCGATGCGCTCACACAGTTGGGATCGGAGCTCGACGGTTGGACCGTTCGGCTGTGCGGGAACAAACCGGAGGGCGAACGAGGCGGTTTTGAACAAAGCTTACACGACAAGCTTGGCGCCTCAGGCATCAAAGTCGAGCTTGCTGGCTGGGTCCAAGCCGATGAGATGCCGAAACACTGGGCGGTCGCAAAAATTGCCTGCGTGCCCTCGAAACGCGCGCCTTCAGGGGACGCAGAGGGTCTTCCGCTCGTTTGCATCGAAGCTATGTTGTCTGGCTGCGCTCTGGCGGCCACCAAGCATTCTGGCATTGTCGAATGCGTTCGTCATGGCGAAACAGGTTATCTGTGCGAAGAAGGGGATGCAGACGCGCTCGCGGAGAACCTGCGGCAGATGCTGTCAGACCCCGAACAGACCGCGCGTATGGGCGCCGCGGGTCGCGCGCTTGCCTTAGAAGATTTCAATCTCCAAAAACAAAGCCTGAAACTGGAAAACCACTTGTTGCGTATAGCCGGATTGAGCGACGCTAAATCAGCCCCATAGCTCTCGCGAGGGCGGAGCGACGGAACCATCTGAGTAGCGCAACCGGTGCGGGACGTCATTGGCAAGCCAGAGCGGGCCATCCAGATCGATCAAATCCGCCACTTGACCCAAAACAATCGCTGGCGCCATCGAAAGCGACCCAGCGACCATGCAGCCGACCATTGTGCCCAATCCAACAAGTTTCGCTTCTTTCATCATGGCGAGCGCGTGCGTCAGACCGCCGGCCTTGTCGAGCTTGATGTTGATCGCGTCATATTTCTTGGCGAGGATCTGAATATCGTTGCGCGTATGCACGCTTTCATCCG